>NZ_JBXUHP010000048.1:0-418959 GCF_057179845.1 Stenotrophomonas maltophilia group sp. SKK55 | reverse complement strand
CATCGGTGTAGCTACGACGGGTGATACGGGACATAAGGGACCTCCAAGTGCGATCAAAGTATCGCTTCTTGGCGTCCGCTGACGGGGGGCCAGATCAAACGGTCCCGCGCCCCCACCCCGGCCCAACCCTCTCGTTGTCTACTGCGTCGGACAGCAAGACCTTTGGTGTTGTTGGCTTGGAAAGAGGGGTCAGATCCCTTTTCCTGCGGAAAAGGGATCTGACCCCGGAAGCCGCCGGCTGTTGCTTTTGCTTCTGCTCCTTTCTTTTGATCTTCCGTGGCTGGCGCACACGGAAACTGTCAGAGGCCGGGCGGGATGGGCTGCGCAGGGGCGTGAGCCGCATGGATGCGGCGACCGAGCTTACATGGACGTACTTGCAGCGGCCCCTGCGCAGTCCATCCCGCCCGGCCAAGCACGGCTGTTGCTTTCACGCCCCCCAGCCAGCCACGAGGGGCTCCGCCGTTGGCCGTATCCGCGCCGAAGGCGCGATAATGGAGTGATGGAAACTGTCCGCATCGCTACCCGCAAGAGCCCGCTCGCCCTCTGGCAGAGCGAACACGTCGCCGACCGCCTGCGCCAGGCCCACCCCGGCCTGCACGTCGAACTGGTGCCGATGAGCACCCGCGGTGACGAGGTGCTGGACCGCTCGCTGGCCGCCATCGGTGGCAAGGGCCTGTTCCTGAAGGAACTGGAGCTGGCCATGCTGCGGGGCGAGGCCGACTGCGCCGTGCACTCGCTGAAGGATGTGCCGATGGAACTGGACGCGCCCTTCGCGCTGCCGGCGATGCTGACCCGGCACGACCCGGCCGATGGTTTCGTCTCCAACCTGTACGTCTCGCTGGACGCGCTGCCGATCGGCGCGCGGGTCGGCACCTCGTCGCTGCGCCGCCAGGCCCAGCTGCGCGCGCTGCGCCCGGACCTGGAACTGCTGGACCTGCGCGGCAACGTCAATACTCGCCTGGCCAAGCTCGACAACGGTGGCTACGACGCCATCGTGCTGGCGGTGGCCGGCCTCGAGCGCCTGGGCCTGGGCGAGCGCATCGTCGCGCGCCTGCAACCGCCGCAGTGGCTGCCAGCGCCGGCGCAGGGCGCGGTGGCGGTAGAGTGTGACGGAGGCAACACGCGCCTGATGGCGCTGTTCGCCACGCTTGATGACGCCGCCACGCGCGCTTGCGTGGAAGCCGAGCGGGCCATGAACCGCGCGCTGCATGGCAGCTGCCACGTGCCGGTGGCGGCGATCGCGCAGTGGCAGGGCGACGACCTGCACCTGCAGGGCTTGGTCGGCAGCGCCAGTGATGGCCGCGCCGTGCGTGCCGAAGCGGTGGGCCCGGCCCGCGATCCGGAAGCGCTGGGCCAGCAGGTGGCGAAGCTGCTGCTGGACGATGGTGCTGGCGAACTGCTGAACGTCTGAGCCATCGCAGGTAGTGCCGCGGCCAGCGGCCGGCACTACCGGAAGAAGAACGGGCGCCCTGGGCGCCCGTTCTGCTTATTTGAACTTGTAGACCACGTTCATCGTGGTCAGCGTATCGGTCTTGCGCTTGTCGACAGCGACGTCGCTGTTGTAACGCGCCTGCCAGCCGGCCTTCAGCGCCAGGTGCTCGTTCATGCTCACCGAGACACCGAAGTCGTTCTGGCCGAAGGTGTTGTACGAACCGGACTCGACCAGCAGCGTGTTCACCAGGTCGGTGTTGTCGGTCAGCGAGTACTTCAGGTCGAACAGGCCACGGCCGATCATGCCGGTACGGGTGCGGTCATCCTCGGTGCTGTGGGTACGGCGCACGCCGGGGCCGATCTGCGCGTCGAACGAAAAGCGCTCGGTGTTCCACAGGCGGGTGCCGTAACCCAGACCGAACGAGCTCTGGCGGTCGTAGGTGGCGAAGTCGTCGCGCTCGGTACGCACCGTGGCTGTCAGCTGGCGGTGCTCGCCCAGCTGCAGCGCGCTGCCCGCACTGCCGGTGTAGCGGTTGGCGGTGGTGTTGCTGCGGCGGGTGGTGGTGCCGTCGTCGTTGGTCTCGGTCACCTTGGAGCTGGAGCGCAGGCCGAACAGGTCCATGCTGTGCACCCAGTCGCCGTCGGTGTAGCGCAGGCGCAGGCGGCCGTTGAAGCTCTCGGTGCTGCTGTTGCCGCGTGCCGAGGCAAAGCCGAGCTCGCCGCCGCTGCCACTCCACGGCGAGGACATCGCCGCCAGTTCGGAGGCATCCTGCGCGTATGCGAGCGGCGCACACAGCAGCAGGGGGATCAGCAGGGACACGCGCAGGGACATCGAGGCTTCTCCGGAACGGTTAACAGCCGGTGATGATACTGGAAGCGTGATGGCGGTCCGAATCGATCCAAAGCGTGCTTCAGCGAACGTTGCCGCGATCGCCTATTCAGGGCAGATCGACACGCAATGCGGGGTCGTTGAAGCGCGAATAGCGCAGGCGCAGCTGGAAGCTGCGGCCATTGCTGCTGCCGCTGCGCACGATCTGGCGTGGCAGGCCCTGGGCATCCACCCAGTACTCCAGGCGTTCGCCGGGCTGGCTGCCGCGCAGCCGGTAGTGACGGGTCTCGACCCCGTCCAGCGCCTGGCTGCCGAGGTCTTCGGCCTTCAGGTCGGCGGGCAGGGCGTCGGCGGGCAGCGGGTTGCGCCACTGCTCGAGCAGGCCGGGCGGGGCCGGCACCTGGCGGATCGCACCGTCGGCCTGCAGGAACAGGGTGTCGCCGATGATGGTCTGCGGCCCGGCCGGGGTCTCCACCCGGAAACGGTCGGGTGCAACGAAGTCCATGGCGCTGCGTACCCGCTGCGGCGCGCCCAGCACCTCCAGTTCGGCGTGGAAGCTGCGCAGGGCGGCGAAACGCTGGCTGGCGCCCAGCACCGCCTGTGCCGGATCGGCGGCGGGTACCGGGGCCCCGGTGCCCGCCGGCGCCGGCGCGCGATCGCAGGCGGCCAGCAGCAGGCAGGCCAGCAGGGACAGGGCAGGCAACCGGCGCATCGGGCATTCCATGGGGTGGGGGCGACCACGATAGCCCAAACGTTCCACACAAGACCCGCGACTCGGACATAATCGGGGGTATGGACCGATACGAACGCATCACCGCCCTGCATCGTCTGCTCAAGTCCGCGCGCTATCCGGTGACGGTGGCGACCCTGCAGGACAAGCTCGGTTGTTCCCGTGCCACCGTCTATCGCGACCTGGCCTTCCTGCGCGATGCGCTGATGGCACCGATCGAGGGCGACGGCGAGGCCGGCTTCCGCTACCAGGCCGACGAGAGCGACCGCTTCGAGCTGCCCGGCCTGTGGCTCAGCTCGGAGGAGCTGCATGCCCTGCTGGCCTCGCAGCACCTGCTGGCGCGTACCGGCGGCGGCGTGCTGTCGTCGGTGCTGGCGCCGCTGCAGCAGCGCATCGAGAGCCTGCTGGCGGCGCAGGCCGGTGTTTCCAGTTGGCCGGTCGACCGCGTGCGGGTGATTCCGCACCGTGGCCGCAAGTTCGACGAAGGCAGCTTCCGCAGCGTGGCCTCGGCGGTGCTGGAGCGCCGCCAGCTGGCGTTCGAGTACCGCGCCCGCTCCACCGACGAGCCGACCAAGCGCACCGTCTCGCCGCAGCGCCTGACCCATTATCGCGACAACTGGTACCTGGATGCCTGGGACCATGACCGGGAGGCGCTGCGCAGTTTCGCGGTGGACCGCATCCACAAGGCACGGGTAATCGACAATGCCGCCCGCGATGTCGCCGACAGCGAGCTGGACGAGCAGCTCGGCGCCAGCTATGGCATTTTTTCGGGTGCGCCGAAGGGCTGGGCGACCATCCTGTTCAGCGCCAAGGCTGCGCGCTGGGTGGCCGACGAGCACTGGCATTCCAAGCAGCAGGGTCGTTTCCTGGCCGATGGCCGCTACGAACTGAAGGTGCCGTACAGCGTCTCGCGAGAGTTGCTGATGGACGTGCTGCACTATGGTTCGGATGCCGAGATCATCGAGCCGATCATGCTGCGCGAGCAGGCGAAGGCGCTGCTTGAGCTGGCCCTGAGCAACTACGAAAAATCCTGACACTCCCCCCGAGAACCCCGTCCCCCATGAAGAAGACCCTGTTGCTGTCCCTGCTCGCCGCTGCGCTGGCCCTGACCGCCTGCGGCAAGTCTGGCGAGCCCTCGCAGAAGCTGGTGGTGGCCGCCACGGCCGTGCCGCATGCCGAGATCCTCGAGGTGGTCAAGCCGATCCTCAAGCAGGAAGGCGTGGACCTGGACGTGCGCGTATTCAACGACTACGTGCAGCCCAACGACCAGCTGGTGCAGAAGCAGGTGGACGCCAACTACTTCCAGACCGAGCCGTACCTGGATGCCTACAACCGCGACCGCAAGACCGACCTGGTGAAGGTGATCGGCGTGCACATCGAGCCGTTCGGTGCGTACTCGCGCAAGGTCAAGTCGCTGGCCGAGCTGCGCGACGGTGCCGACGTGGTGATCCCGAACGATCCGAGCAACAACAGCCGCGCGCTGATCCTGCTGCACAAGGCCGGCGTGATCGAACTGAAGGACCCGGCCAACGCGCTGTCGACCCAGCGTGACATCACCGCCAACCCGAAGAACCTGAAGTTCCGCGAGCTGGACTCGGCGATGCTGCCGCGCGTGCTGGACCAGGTCGATCTGGCCCTGATCAACACCAACTATGCGCTGGACGCCGGCCTCAACCCGACCAAGGATGCGCTGGCGATCGAGAGCAAGGATTCGCCGTACGTGAACTTCCTGGTCGCGCGCCCGGACAACAAGGACGACGCCCGTGTGCAGAAGCTGGCCAACGCCCTGACCAGCCCGCAGGTGAAGGCCTTTATCGAGACCAAGTACAAGGGCGCGGTGCTGCCGGCGTTCTGATTGCGGCTGATCTGTTGATTTGAATGGTGGGTGTCGACCTTGGTCGATACTGCCTTCCCTGTAGAGCCGAGCCCATGCTCGGCTTTGCTTTTTTGCGGCGCCCCAACAACGGCAGCCGAGCATGGCTCGGCTCCACAGGGTCAACCCAGATGTCGCAGCAGGACGGGGGGCGCGGTTTCAATCGACGTGGAAGGCGAGGGTAGCCGCCACGGCCTGCTGCCATCCCGCATACAGCTTCTCGCGCCGGGACACCTCCATCTGTGGCTCGAAGCGCCGGTCCAGGCCCCACTGTGCAGCGATCTGTTCGCGGCTGGACCAGAACCCGACGGCCAGGCCGGCCAGATAGGCCGCACCGAGCGCGGTGGTTTCGGTCAACCGCGGCCGCAGCAGCGGCACACCGAGGATGTCTGCCTGGAAGCCGGCCAGGAAGTCGTTGCCGATCGCACCGCCATCAGCGCGCAGCTCAGTCAGTGCGATAGCGGCATCGGACTGCATGGCATCGAGCACGTCGCGGGTCTGGTAGGCCATCGCTTCCAGCGCGGCGCGCACGAAGTGCGCCTTGCGCGTGCCACGGGTCAATCCAAACATCGCACCGCGCACATCACTGCGCCAATAGGGCGCACCCAGGCCGACAAACGCCGGCACCAGATAGGCGCCGCCGCTGTCGGGCACCTGCGCGGCCAGTGCCTGGCTGTCGCTGGCGCGTTCGATCATGCGCAGTCCGTCGCGCAGCCACTGCACCACCGAGCCGGCGATGAAGATCGACCCTTCCAGCGCATACTCCACGCGCCCCTCCAGGCCCCAGGCAATGGTGGTCAGCAGGCCGTTGCGCGACCGCACCGCCTGCGCGCCGGTATGCATCAACATGAAGCAACCGGTGCCATAGGTGTTCTTGACCATGCCCGGCTGGAAACAGGCCTGGCCGAACAGTGCGGCCTGCTGGTCACCGGCGATGCCGGCGATCGGGATCGGGTGGTCGAAGAAGAACTGCGGCCGGGTGTGTGCGTACACCGCACTGGAGTCGCGCACCTGCGGCAGCATCGCACGCGGGATGTCGAGCAGGGCCAGCAGATCGTCATCCCAGTCCAGCGTGTGGATGTTGAACAACAGCGTGCGCGCCGCGTTGCTGTAGTCGGTCACATGCGCCTGGCCGCCGCTGAGGTTCCACACCAGCCAGCTGTCGATGGTGCCAAACAGCAGCTCGCCACGTTCGGCGCGCTGCTGCGCACCTTCCACGTGGTCAAGGATCCAGCGCACCTTGGTCGCAGAGAAATAGGCATCGATCAGCAGGCCGGTCCGCTCGCGGATCAGCGCTTCATGGCCTTCGGACTTCAGGCGTTCACAGATGGCGTGGCTCTGCCGCGATTGCCAGACGATGGCGTTGTGTATCGGCTGGCCGGTGGCACGGTCCCAGACCACGGTGGTTTCGCGCTGGTTGGTGATGCCCAGTGCGGCGATATGACGCGGGTCGATCTGCCCGCGGCTGAGCAGTTCGGTCAGCGTGGCATAGACGCTGGTGAGGATCTCGCGCGGGTCATGCTCGACCCAGCCGGGTTGCGGGAAGATCTGTGCAAACTCGCGCTGCGCGCTGCCGATGATGTCGCCGGCACGGTCGAACAGGATCGCGCGCGAACTGGTGGTGCCCTGGTCGATGGCCAGCACGTAGCGGGGCGTCATGCAGCGTCTCCGGTAGAACGGTCAGGGTAACTTACCTTTCTCTCTGTAGAGCCGAGCCATGCTCGGCTGCATTTGCACAACGCAGCCGAGCATGGCTCGGCTCTACAGAGTGGAGTGTTCGATCCACGCCTGCAGCCGTGTCACCTGCGCAGCGTCCAGCCGCAACCCCAGCTTGCTCCTTCGCCACAGCACGTCCTCGGCAGTGCGCGCCCACTCATGCTCGCGCAGAAAGGCCACTTCCCGGGCATGCAGACCGCCGCCAAACCCCTCGCCAAGATCGCGCAGGCCCCGTACCCCCTGCAGCAGTTCCGCACTGCGACTGCCATAGGCCCCGGCCCAGCGTCGCGCGATACCTGCGGGCAACCAGGGTGCCGATACCTGCAGATGCGCGCCCGCCTGCGCGGCGTCGCCCCAGTCGCTGCCTGGCAGCGGGTCTCCGTTTGCTGTCCACGCCGCTCCCATCTGCGGCAGGGCGGGCCGCAGCAGCTCCAGCGCTTCCTCGGCCAGCACCCGGTAGGTGGTCAGCTTGCCGCCCAGCACATGCAGTGCCGGTGCCGGGTCCACCTGCAGCTGCAGGCGGTAATCGCGGCTGAGTCTTGCCGCGCGCGGATCGGGATCAGCCAGCAGCGGACGGACGCCGGCGAACTGCCAGACCACATCTTCCGGCGCGATGGGTTCATGCAGGTAGCGATTGGCCGCTTCGCACAGGTACGCCACCTCTGAAGGCAGCACGCTGCAGCGCGCCGGGTCGCCGCGATAGTCGGTGTCGGTGGTGCCAACCAGCAGGTGGTCGTGGGCGAAGGGCAACAGGAACACCACGCGTCCATCGGGTTGCTGCAGCAGGCACGCGCTGTCATCGGGCCAGGGCCGGCGCAGGACGATGTGGCTGCCTTGTACCAGCCGCAGCGCGGGGCCGCCACTGCGTGCCTCCATCCGTTCCAGCAGGTCGCCGGCCCATGGCCCTGCCGCATTGGCGACGGCGCGCGCGGTCACCTGCTGCTGGCCATCGGCGGATTCCAGCACGGCCTGCCACCGGCCCTGCAAGGGCTGCAGGTCGATGCAGCGGCTGCGCACACGCACCTGTGCGCCCCGCTGCGCGGCATCCAGGGCGTTGAGCAGCACCAGTCGCGCGTCATCGACCTGCGCGTCGGCGTAGCTGAAGGCCTGCCGCAGATCCGGCGAGAGCCAGGGGCCGAGCGGATCGCGCTGAAGGTCCAGGGCGCGCGAGGCGGGAAATGCCGGGCTGCGACGGCCCAGGTGGTCATACAGCCACAGTCCCGCGCGTAGCATCCAGCGTGGGCGCAGATGGGGTTCCCACGGCAGCACAAAGCGCAATGGATGGACCAGATGGGGCGCCTGCCGGCGTACCACCTCGCGTTCGCCCAGCGCCTTGCGCACCAGCCCGAGCTCGCCCTGTTCCAGGTAGCGCAGGCCGCCGTGGATCAGCTTGCTGCTGGCGCTGGAAGTATGCGCGGCCAGGTCGTGCTGCTCGCACAGCAGCACGCGCAGGCCGCGGCCGCTGGCGTCACGGGCGATGCCGGCACCGTTGATGCCGCCACCGATCACCAGCAGGTCGACGTCGTCCATCGTGTCTCCGCGTCCTGTGTCTGTAGCCGAGCCCATGCTCGGCTGCTTTCCGGGTCAGCCGGGCAAGCTCGACTCTACAAAAAAGCAGCCGAGCGCGGGCTCGGCTCTACACGCAGAACGCCGGTGACGGAAACGACGACGGGCCCCGAAGGGCCCGTCGCGTTGCATCAGTGAAGCAGGTGCAGCCCGGATCAGAAGCGGGCGCCGATGCCGAAGCCGACGGTCCACGGATCCATCTTGGCTTCGCCGATCTTCTCGCCGCCAACCTTGATGTCCGGGCGGGCGCGCATGTAGCGGGCGTCAGCACGGGCGAACCAGGTGGAGTTGATGTTCATGTCGACGCCGACGGTGCCGATCACGCCCTTGGCATCCTTGAAGCGGATGTCGGTGTCAGCGCCGTTGCCCAGCTTCTCGTTGCTGAAGCTCGACTGGTAGTAGCCGACGCCCACGAACGGACGGAACACGTTGTCAGCCTGGCCGAAGTGGTACTGGCCGCTCAGCGCGACCGGCTGCTGCTCGACCGAGCCCAGGCGCGCGTTGTTCGGGCCCTTGAACTTGTTGTCGAGCTTGTCAGCGGCGCCCCACAGTTCAACGGCCCAGTTGTCGTTGATGTAGTAGCTGAAGCTGACGGTCGGCGCCGGGCCACCATCGGTCTTCTTCACGCCGGAGATCGGGTCGTTCTTCGGTTCCAGCAGCGAGATGCCGCCAACAACGGCAAAATGCTTGCCCGACGCGGTGTCGGTGCTGCTGCTGTCCTGGGCGAAAGCGGCCGGCGCGAAGGCGGCGGAGGTCAGCAGGGCGAGACTCAGGATACGGATGGAGCGCATGGGGGTATCTCCTAATGTTTCTTGTTTTGGGCCCCCGGTTGCGGGGCGAGCACACCGTAGTCGCCCCAACATGAATCGAATCCGACGCACGTTAAAAAATAGTTTTCCTTGTTCAGCGACGGGTACGGAACGCCTTTATTCATGGGGTTTCTGGCGCTCGGTGACATTCATGCAGTTGGAGAAGATGTGAGCACAGCAACGTTGTGCATCGGCCTGCAAGCGCAGGTGAACGTGGAGTGCAGGGTGCTGCTGCTGGGCTCGATGCCGGGCGTGGCGTCCCTGCAGGAGCAGCGCTATTACGCCCATCCGCGCAACCGCTTCTGGCCGCTGATGGCCGACATCTGTGGTTTCGAGGCGGATCTGGCCTACGCCGCGCGGCTGCAGGCATTGAATGCCGCGGGCATCGGTCTGTGGGATGTGATCGGTCGCTGCGAGCGTCGAGGCAGCCTGGATGCGGACATCGTGCGTGGCACGGAAGTGGCCAATGCACTGCCGGAACTGATCGCCACGTTGCCTGAGCTGACGCTGATCGGCTGCAATGGCGGTGCATCATGGCAGGCGTTCCAGCGCTGGGTGCTGCCGCAGCTGGAGGCCCCGCCACAGGTGGTTGCATTGCCCTCGACCAGCCCGGCCAATGCGGCGTGGTCGTTGCCGCGCCTGCGCCAGGCCTGGCAGCCGGTTGCAGACGCACTGGCGACATGAAGCGGACATCGTCCGGACAATACGCTACCGACTGGTCGCGGCCGGGACCCGTGGGCAACAGCCTGTCCCGGCTGCGTGCGTACTGAAAACACCTGTAACGGTTGGCGCTGGACCCCGCTGGCCGCACAATAGACGTTTCCCTACACCAGATTGCCGGAGTTATCCCCATGGCCGAAATCAAGGAAGCACTTGTCCCCGATATCGGTGACTACAGCGATATCCCGGTAATCGAGGTGCTTGTCGCCGTCGGCGACACGGTCAAGAAGGACCAGGGCCTGGTGACGCTGGAAAGCGACAAGGCGACCATGGAAGTGCCGTCCTCGGTGGCAGGCGTGGTCAAGGAACTGAAGGTCAAGGTGGGCGACAGCCTGTCCGAAGGCAAGGTCGTGGCGCTGATCGAAGTGGCCGAAGGCGAAGCCGCCGCGCCGGCACCGGCCAAGTCCGCCGCCCCGGCTGCCGCCCCGGCTGCCGCCACCCAGAGCGCGCCGGCCCCGGCCGCTGCTGCGGCGGCCGCTCCGGCCACTCCGGCCACCAGCGGTGGCGCAGTGGAAGCGCTGGTGCCGGACATCGGCGACTACGCCGGCATCCCGGTCATCGAAGTGCTGGTCGCCGTCGGCGACACGGTCAAGAAGGACCAGGGCCTGGTCACGCTGGAAAGCGACAAGGCCACGATGGAGGTGCCGTCGTCTGTGGCCGGTGTGGTCAAGGAGATCAAGGTCAAGGTGGGCGACAACCTGTCGCAGGGCGACGTGGTTGCCATCATCGAGGCCGAAGGCGCTGCCGCGCCGGCACCGACCAAGGCGGCGGCTGCCGCTGCTCCGGCTGCCGCCGAGACCGCCACCAAGGTCGAGCCGGTCGCTGTGCCGGCACAGCCGGACAAGCTGGCGGCGCGCGAGATCGCTTCGGCCGGCACCCCGTCCAGCCCGCCGGTGCAGTTCAACGCCGATGGCGTGCTGCCGGCCAAGGTGCCGTACGCCACCCCGGCGGTGCGCGTGTTCGCCCGCGAGCTCGGCGTGGACCTGCTGCAGATCAACGGCACCGAGAAGGGCGGCCGCATCACCAAGGGTGACGTGCAGAAGTTCGTCAAGGCCGCGCTCAGCGGTGGTGTGCCGGCTGCCGGTGGTGCTGCCGTCGCTGCCGGCGGTGGCCTGAACCTGCTGCCGTGGCCGAAGGTCGACTTCAGCAAGTTCGGCGAGACCGAAGTCCAGCCGCTGTCGCGCATCAAGAAGATCTCCGGCGCGAACCTGGCCCGCAACTGGGCGATGATCCCGCACGTCACCCAGTTCGAACAGGCCGACATCACCGACCTGGAAGCCCTGCGCGTGGCGCTGAACAAGGAGAACGAGAAGGCCGGCATCAAGCTGACCATGCTCGCCTTCCTGATCAAGGCCAGCGCCGCGGCGCTGAAGAAGTTCCCGGAATTCAACGCCTCGCTCGATGCCAGCGGCGAAAACCTGACCCTGAAGAAGTACTTCCACATCGGCTTTGCCGCCGATACGCCGAACGGCCTGGTCGTGCCGGTCATCCGCGACGTGGACAAGAAGGGCGTGGTGCAGATCGCGCAGGAAACCGGCGAGCTGGCCAAGAAGGCGCGCGACGGCAAGCTGGGCCCGGCCGACATGAGCGGCGGCTGCTTCTCGATCAGCTCGCTGGGCGGCATTGGCGGCACCGCGTTCACTCCGATCGTCAATGCACCGGAAGTGGCCATCCTGGGCGTGTCCAAGTCCTCCATCCAGCCGGTCTGGAATGGCAAGGAGTTCGCGCCGAAGTTGATGCTGCCGCTGTCGCTGAGCTACGACCACCGCGTCATCGACGGCGCCCTGGCCGCACGCTTCACCACGTACCTGTCGCAGGTGCTGGCCGACATGCGCCGCGTGCTGCTGTAAGGCATCGCTTCGCCCCCACCGTGCGGCCGCTGCCCCTGGCGCGGCCGCGTGAACAGATGCAGTGACAGCCCGCCGGCCCTGCCGGCCGGGCACAAGGAAAACCACCATGGCCACGATTGAAGTCAAGGTTCCCGACATCGGCGATTACAGCGATGTTCCGGTGATCGAAGTGTTGGTCGCCGTCGGCGACACGGTGAAGAAGGACCAGGGCCTGGTGACCCTGGAGTCGGACAAGGCCACCCTGGAAGTGCCGTCCTCGGCGGCCGGCGTGGTCAAGGAGATCAAGGTCAAGCTGGGCGACACCTTGTCCGAAGGCGCCGTGGTCGTGGTGCTGGACGCTGAAGGCGCCGCCGATGCCCCGGCCAAGGCCGCTGCGCCGGCTCCGGCTGCGGCCGCTCCGGCCAGCAAGCCGCCGGTGACCCCCTCGCACCGCGCCCCGGCCGAGCCGGTGGCACCGAAGCCGGCGCTGTCCAGTGGCAAGCCGGCCGACATCGAATGCGAAATGGTCGTGCTGGGCTCCGGCCCGGGCGGCTACACCGCCGCCTTCCGCGCCGCCGACGTTGGCCTGGATACGGTGCTGGTCGAGCGCTACGCCAGCCTCGGCGGCGTCTGCCTCAACGTCGGTTGCATTCCGTCCAAGGCGCTGCTGCACGCCGCCGCGGTGATCGACGAAGTGGCCCACGCCGGCGATTTCGGCGTCGAGTTCGGCAAGCCGACCATCACCCTGGACAAGCTGCGCCAGTACAAGGAAAAGGTCGTCAACCAGCTGACCAAGGGCCTGGCCGGCATGGCCAAGCAGCGCAAGGTCCGCAACGTGCAGGGCGTCGGCAGGTTCATCTCGGCCAACGAACTGGAGATCACCGCCGCAGACGGCAGCACCCAGCTGCTGCGCTTCCAGAAGTGCATCATCGCCGCGGGTTCGCAGGCGGTGAAGCTGCCGAACTTCCCGTGGGACGACAAGCGCGTGATGGATTCCACCGACGCGCTGGAGCTGGCCGAAGTGCCGGGCTCGCTGCTGGTCGTCGGCGGCGGGATCATCGGCCTGGAAATGGCCACTGTGTACAGCGCACTGGGCAGCAAGGTCACCGTGGTCGAGTTCATGGACCAGCTGATGCCGGGCGCTGACAAGGACCTGGTCAAGCCGCTCGCCGACCGCCTGAAGAAGCAGGGCATCGAAGTGCACCTGAAGACCAAGGCCTCGGGCGTCACTGCCGATGCCAAGGGCATCACTGTGACCTTCGAGGCGGCCGAGGAAGGCCAGGCGCCGGCGCTGGCGCAGGGCACCTTCGACCGCGTGCTGGTGGCCGTGGGCCGCTCGCCGAACGGCAAGAAGATCGATGCCGAGAAGGCCGGCGTGCAGGTCACCGAGCGTGGCTTCATCCCGGTGGATCGCCAGATGCGCACCAACGTGCCGCACATCTTTGCCATCGGCGACATCGTCGGCAACCCGATGCTGGCCCACAAGGCCACGCACGAAGGCAAGCTGGCCGCCGAAGTGGCTGCCGGCCACAAGAAGGAGTGGGTGGCCCGTGTGATTCCGTCGGTGGCCTACACCAACCCGGAAATCGCCTGGGTCGGCGTGACCGAGACCGAAGCCAAGGCCAAGGGCCTGAAGGTCGGCGTGGCCAAGTTCCCGTGGGCTGCCAGTGGCCGCGCGATCGGCATCGGCCGTACCGAGGGCTTCACCAAGCTGATCTTCGACGAAGAGACCCACCGCATCATCGGTGGTGCGATCGTTGGCGTGCATGCCGGTGACCTGCTGGCCGAGATCGGCCTGGCCATCGAGATGGGTGCGGAAGCCGAAGATATCGGCCACACCATCCACGCCCACCCGACGCTGAGCGAGTCGGTGGCGATGGCGTCGGAAATCTACGACGGCACGATCACCGATCTGTACATGCCGAAGAAGAAGTAAGGCGCCTGCGCCTTCACGAACGAAAAGCCCTGGCATCTGCCGGGGCTTTTTGTTTCTTCGTTCGACGCCGTTGCGAGCGTTCGGGCCGCTGCGCGGGTGGCAGGCATTTGGACAAATGTCCCCCGTTGCCCGCCTGCGGCGGTCGCCTCCTCCTTTACTTTGTCCAAATGCCTGCCACCCGCGCAGCGGCTCGGCTTGCGGAAAGTCGAGAGTCGGTGCTCAGGCCGCCTGGATGCATGACACGCGGAGGGAGCGGGAGCTGTGTGCGAAGTAAAGGAGGAGGCGTCGGCCTCAGGCCGGCGCCGGGGGACATTCGCACGCAGCCCCCGCTCCCTCCAGCGCTCGACCCAGCTTGCATCTGCGGCAACTGCCACCGCTCGCAGCGGCTCGGCTTGCTGAAAGTAGAGCCACTGCCACTGCAAAGGCCGCGTGGATGCCTGATACGCGGGGGGAGAGGGGCTTGTGTGCGAAGTAAAGGAGGAGGCGTCGGCCTCAGGCCGGCGCCGGGGGACATTCGCACGCAGCCCCCTCTCCCCCCGCGCTCGACCAACCCGCTTCTGCTTGACCGTGCAAACAAAAAAGCGCGGCCCCGATGTTCCGGAGGCCGCGCCAGGAGAGAGAATGCCGTGGAAGGGGCGGGTGTCAGAACACGAAGCTGACGCCGGCCACCGGGCCCTTGAATTCCTGCTTCAGGCCGATGGTGCCGTCGCTGCCCTTCTTGTCCGCATCGAGCTTGAACCAGTCGTAGCCGGCGAACACACCGAAGTTCCTGGTGAAGCGGTAATCGACGATGGCGTTGGCGCGGCTCAGATCGCCCTTGTAGTCATCGAAGCTGCCCCAGCGCGTGTTGAGGTACTGGCCCTGCAGGGTGATCATCCACTTCTCGGACGGGGTGAAGCTCAATCGCGCACCGACCACCGGCGCCACGCCGTCGGTCTTCTCGTTGAGGAACTGGCCTTCGTACACGGTGCCCAGATCGGCGTAGGCCTTGGTGCTGACCTTGGCGTACTCGGCACCCAGCTGCAGGCCCAGGTCGAACGTATCGGTGTCCACCACCGAGTAGTCATAGACCAGGCTGGCCACCTGGTACTTCAGTTCGCCCTTGACGAAGCTGCCGGACGGCACGTTGACGTCACCGAAGGAGATGTCCTGGCCGAGGGTCTCGCGGCGATCCTTGTCGTACTTGAAATAGTTGAACAGCAGGCGCTGGCGGTTGCTGATGCGGAACATGCCGTCAATGCGCGGCTCCCACTCCTTGCCACCCAGCTTGAAGTCCTCGGAGAAGCCGATGTCCTGGCCGGCGACATTGGTCTTGCCGCGGAGCGTGTTGTCCGAGTCGATGTTCATCGCACCCAGGCGCAGGGCAAAGCGGTCGTCGCCTTCGGCGGCGTGGGCGGCGGTGGCGAACGAGGCGCCGGCGGCGAGCAGGGAGAGAGCGAGCAGGGTGGGTACGGGGCGCATCGAAGAGTCCTTGCAGTGGTTCATCAGAATGAAGACCACTGTGCCGGACAGGCCCGTCCACCATCCGTGAACGTATGGTCCACGGCATGTGCACGGTTCAGTGCTGTCGCGACGATGCAAAAAGATGGCCCCGGAGACGGGCTTCGGGGCCATCGTGGGACCTGCGGGGTGGAGCCGACGAGGATGCTGCAGGCAGGTCGAAAGATCGGACCCGCGCATCCGGCGAAAGTTCCTCGCCTGCGACCAAAGTTCAATACTGCGGTGCAGCATCATGCGGACGTCATTGTCCCCCGGGTGGTACGCAAAAATGTAACCGTTACCGCAACTTGCGGCTTCCCGGGATGAACAGGCAGCGGTTGTCTCGCAAATTGTCCCATTGCTATAATTTGGCGGCTCGATGAGGCCCCCCTGCTGTAGCCGCCTCAGCCTTCCACTTGCAACCACGCGGGACGTCCTGTGCTGAACTCCGTTGACGCGGGTCGGCGACTGATGCTGCGCGCCGCGGTCTACCCGCTGGCCGCGGTCGCTGTCCTGGCCCTGGCCTTCCTGCTGGTCGGTCCGAAATACGCCCTCGGCGCGCTGGCGTCCGGTGTGGCCATTTCGGCCGGTGGCTGGGTGGCGGCAAGGATGGCGCTGGGGGGCGGTGCGGTGGCCGCAGGATCGGCGATGGCTCGCCTGATCATTGCGATCGTGGCCAAGTGGGTCGTGGTTTTCGGCGTCCTGCTGGTGGGGTTCCTGGTCTTCAAGCTGCCTGCATTGGCGCTGTTGGCCGGTATCGCCGTCGGCTTGATGTTCCAGGTCCTGGCCATGGCCAGGCGTTGACAGAATTCAATTAACTGAAGGTTCCGGACACATGGCGGGCGAGGCTCTAACCCCTACCAGCTACATCCAGCATCACCTGCACAACCTGACCGCGCCGGTCGGCAAGGGTGAGGGTATGTTCTGGCATATCCACGTCGATACCTTCCTCACTGCGGTCCTGATGGGCCTGGTGATCGTTGTCGCGTTCTGGCTGGGCACCCGCAAGGCCACCGCCGGCGTGCCGGGCAAGTGGCAGGCCTTCGTCGAGATCTGCCTGGAGTTCGTCGACCGCCAGGCCAAGGACACCTACCACGGCAAGAGCAAGCTGGTCACGCCGATCGCCATCACCATCTTCTTCTGGATTCTGCTGATGAATCTGCTGAAGATGATCCCGGCCGATTTCATCGCCAAGCCGCTGGAATGGGCGGGCGTGCACTACTGGAAGCCGGTCCCGACCGCTGACGTCAACGCCACCCTGGGCATGGCCATCAGCGTGTTCTTCCTGATGCTGTTCTTCGCGCTCAAGTCCAAGGGCCTGGGCGGCTTCATCAAGGAATTCCTGACGGCGCCGTTCGGCAAGTGGATGATGCCGTTCAACCTGATCCTCAACATCGTCGAGTGGCTGAGCAAGCCGATCTCGCTGGCGATGCGACTGTTCGGCAACATGTTCGGCGGCGAAATCGTGTTCCTGCTGATCTGGGTGCTGGGTGGTGCCGGTTTCTTCGGTGCCATTGCCGGTGGTGTGTTCGGCCTCGGCTGGATGCTGTTCCACCTGCTGGTGATCCCGCTGCAGGCCTTCATCTTCATGATGCTGTCGATCGTGTACCTGAGCCTGTCGGAAGACGCTCACTGAGTTTCAAGCTTCAACGCGTTTCAACCTTCATCCGTTTCATCACCCTTAGCAACTTAAGTTCCTGGAGATAACCATGTACTTCGCCGTCCTGACCAACTTCGCGCAGATTCAGAGCTCCACCGCCCTTGCCGTCGGCATCATGATCGGCCTGGCCGCGCTGGGCGCCGGTCTGGGTCTGGCCATCATGGCTGGTAAGTTCCTGGAGTCGGCCGCCCGCCAGCCGGAACTGATCCCGGTCCTGCAGGTCCGCATGTTCATCACCGCCGGCCTGATCGACGCCGCGTTCATCATCTCGGTCGCCGTTGGCCTGCTGCTGGCCTTCGCCAACCCGCTGTCGGCTGCCTTCGCTGGCGCCGTCACCAAGGCTCTGGCCGGCTGATACAGCGGTTTGAGACGACCGGGTGCTGATGCACCCGGTTTCGGATGAAGGCCGGATGTGCCGCTTCGGCGGCGCGTCCACCCCGAAACCAGCGATCGAGCTAACCATGAATATCAATTTCACCCTTCTTGCGCAGGCGCTGGCCTTCGCTGGTCTGATCTGGATCATCGCGACCAAGATCTGGCCGCCGCTGATGAACGCGATCGAAGAGCGCCAGCAGAAGATTGCTGAAGGCCTCGCTGCTGCCGACCGCAGCCAGAAAGATCTGGCCCAGGCGCAGGAGAAGGTCAACGAAGCGCTGAAGGAAGCCCGCACCAAGGCCAACGAGATCATCGATCAGGCCCATGCGCGTGCCAACCAGATCGTTGATGCTGCCCGCAACGAAGCGATCACCGAAGCCACCCGTCAGAAGGAACTGGCCCAGGCTGAAATCGACGCCGCCGCCAACCGTGCCCGTGAAGATCTGCGCAAGCAGGTGTCCGCGCTGGCCGTGACCGGTGCCGAAAAGCTGCTCAAGCGCGAAATCGACGCCAACGCCCACAAGGCGCTGCTCGACGAGCTGGCCTCGGAGATCTAAGGATGAGCCAGGCCCTCACGCTTGCCCGCCCGTACGCCCGCGCCGCGTTCGCGACCGCGCGCGACGAAGGCGCGTTCGCGCCGTGGTCGGACGCCCTGGCGTTCTCCGCCCACGTCGCCGCCGATCCGCGCGTGGCGGCCCTGCTCGCCAACCCGGAGCTGGGTCGTGACGACGCCGTCGCCCTGCTGGCGCCGGTGTCCCACGGCGAGACCTACTCGCGCTTCCTGGCCATCCTGGCCGAATCGCATCGCCTGCCGCTGCTGCCGGAAATCTCCGGCATGTTCGACGCCCTGCGCGCCGAAGCCGAGCACGTGGTCAAGGCCACCGTCACCTCGGCTGCCGAACTGTCGGCCGGTGAACTGGACGCGATCAAGGTCGCGCTGCGCAAGCGCTTCAACCGCGAGGTCGACGTGACCACCGCGGTCGATGCCTCGCTGATCGGCGGCGCCGTGATCGACGCCGGCGACGTGGTCATCGATGGTTCGCTGAAGGGCAAGCTGGCCCGTCTGCAGACCGCGCTCGCTAACTGAATTCATTTAACGTCCGGCCCCGCTGCCGGCACTAGGACTTGACGATGGCAACCACGCTCAACCCCTCCGAAATCAGCGAACTGATCAAGAACCGCATCGAGAAGGTCAAGCTGGCCGCGGAATCGCGCAACGAAGGCACCGTGACCAGCGTGTCCGACGGCATCGTGCGCATCTTCGGTCTGGCCGACGTGATGCAGGGCGAAATGATCGAACTGCCGAACAACACCTTCGCACTGGCCCTGAACCTGGAGCGCGACTCGGTCGGCGCCGTGGTCCTGGGTGACTACGAGCACCTGCGCGAAGGCGATGTCGCCAAGACCACCGGCCGCATCCTGGAAGTGCCGGTCGGTCCGGAACTGCTGGGTCGCGTCGTGAACGCGCTGGGCGAGCCGATCGACGGCAAGGGCCCGCTGGGCACCGACCTGACCGCTCCGGTGGAGCGCGTTGCTCCGGGCGTGATCTGGCGCAAGTCGGTCGACCAGCCGGTGCAGACCGGTTACAAGTCGGTCGACTCGATGATCCCGATCGGCCGTGGCCAGCGCGAGCTGATCATCGGTGACCGCCAGACCGGCAAGACCGCCATGGCGATCGATGCGGTGATCAACCAGAAGGGCACCGGCATCAAGTGCGTGTACGTTGCGATCGGCCAGAAGGCTTCGACCATCGCCAACATCGTGCGCAAGCTGGAAGAGAACGGCGCGCTGGCCCACACCATCGTGGTGGCCGCGACCGCTTCCGAATCGGCTGCCATGCAGTACATCAGCGCCTACTCGGGCTGCACCATGGGTGAGTACTTCATGGACCGCGGCGAAGACGCGCTGATCGTGTACGACGATCTGTCCAAGCAGGCTGTCGCCTACCGCCAGATCTCGCTGCTGCTGAAGCGCCCGCCGGGCCGCGAAGCCTACCCGGGTGACGTGTTCTACCTGCACTCGCGCCTGCTGGAACGCGCTGCCCGCGTGTCCGAGGAATATGTCGAGAAGTTCACCGAAGGCAAGGTCACCGGCAAGACCGGTTCGCTGACCGCGCTGCCGATCATCGAAACCCAGGCCGGCGACGTGTCCGCGTTCGTTCCGACCAACGTGATCTCGATCACCGACGGCCAGATCTTCCTGGAAACCGACCTGTTCAACGCCGGCATCCGCCCGGCCGTGAACGCCGGTATCTCGGTGTCGCGCGTCGGTGGCTCGGCCCAGACCAAGATCATCAAGAAGCTGTCGGGCGGCATCCGTATCTCGCTGGCCCAGTACCGTGAACTGGCTGCCTTCGCGCAGTTCGCCTCGGACCTGGACGAAGCGACCCGCAAGCAGCTGGAGCGTGGCCAGCGCGTCACCGAGCTGATGAAGCAGAAGCAGTACGCGCCGATGTCGATCGCCAACCAGGCGCTGTCGATCTACGCCGTCAACGAGGGTTACCTCGACGACGTGCCGGTCAACAAGCTGCTGGCGTTCGAAGAAGGCCTGCACGCCCACTTCGCCAATACCCAGGGCGAGCTGATCAGCAAGGTCAACGCTACCGGCGGTTGGGACAACGACATCGAAGGTGCCTTCAAGAAGGGCATCGCCGAGTTCAAGACCACCGGCAGCTGGTAATCGCGGTCCTGTAGAGCGGAGCCACCGGCTCCGCTGGACCAGATGACAAACGGTTGAACAACGCGGGGCATCAGCCCCGCGCCACGGGAAACAAGAGATGGCAAGCGGACGCGAAATCAAAACCAAGATCAAGAGCGTGCAGAACACCCGCAAGGTGACGCGCGCCCTGGAAATGGTCTCGGCCTCCAAGATCCGCAAGGCGCAGGATCGGATGAAGACCTCGCGTCCGTACGCGCAGGCGATGAAGCAGGTGATCGGTCACCTGGCCCAGGCCAGCACCGACTACCAGCATCCGTTCCTGGTCGAGCGTGAGCAGGTAAAGCGGGTCGGTTTCATCGTGATCTCCTCCGATCGCGGTCTGGCCGGCGGCCTGAACAACAACCTGTTCCGCAAGATGCTGGGCGAAGCCAAGGCATGGCAGGACAAGGGTGCCGAAGTGGACCTGGTGACCATCGGCCAGAAGGCATCGACCTTCTTCCGCCGCGTGAAGGTCAACATGGTCGGCAGCGTGACCCACATCGGCGACGTGCCGAAGCTGGAATCGCTGATCGGTGTGATCAAGGTCATGCTCGACGCCTTCACCGAAGGCAAGATCGACCGCGTGTACCTGGTCTACAACCGCTTCGTGAACACCATGGTGCAGAAGGCCAGCTTCGATCAGCTGCTGCCGCTGCCGCCGGCCGAGAAGCAGGTCGCTCACCACGACTGGGACTACCTGTACGAACCCGATGCCGCGACCGTGCTGGAGCACGTGATGACGCGTTACATCGAGTCGCTGGTGTACCAGGCACTGCTGGAAAACGTCGCCTCCGAGCATGCCGCACGCATGGTTGCGATGAAGGCGGCGAGCGACAACGCCAACAAGCTGATCGGCACTCTGCAGCTCGTCTACAACAAGGCGCGCCAGGCAGCGATCACCCAGGAAATCTCCGAAATCGTCGGCGGCGCGGCAGCAGTCTGACCGCGTTCGTTCAAAGCACACATTAGAGGATGCAGCAATGAGTCAGGGCAAGATCGTTCAGATCATCGGCGCGGTCGTCGACGTCGAATTCCCGCGTGAATCGGTGCCGAAGGTGTACGACGCACTGAAGGTCGAAAACACCGAGATCACCCTCGAAGTCCAGCAGCAGCTGGGCGACGGCGTGGTGCGTACCATCGCCCTCGGTTCCACCGACGGCCTGAAGCGCAACCTGGTTGCCGTCAACACCGGCCGCGGCATCTCGGTGCCGGTCGGCGCCGGCACCCTGGGCCGCATCATGGACGTGCTGGGCCGTCCGATCGACGAAGCCGGCCCGGTCGCTGCCAGCGACAACTGGGAAATCCACCGCGCTGCGCCGTCGTATGAAGACCAGTCCCCGGCCACCGAGCTGCTGGAAACCGGCATCAAGGTCATCGACCTGATGTGCCCGTTCGCCAAGGGCGGCAAGGTCGGCCTGTTCGGCGGCGCCGGCGTCGGCAAGACCGTCAACATGATGGAGCTGATCAACAACATCGCCAAGGCGCACAGCGGCCTGTCCGTGTTCGCCGGCGTGGGTGAGCGTACCCGTGAGGGCAACGACTTCTACCACGAAATGAAGGACTCCAACGTCCTGGACAAGGTGGCGATGGTGTACGGCCAGATGAACGAGCCGCCGGGCAACCGCCTGCGCGTCGCGCTGACCGGCCTGACCATGGCCGAGTACTTCCGCGACGAGAAGGACGAAAACGGCAAGGGCAAGGACGTCCTGTTGTTCGTCGACAACATCTACCGCTACACCCTGGCCGGTACCGAAGTGTCGGCACTGCTGGGCCGTATGCCGTCCGCAGTGGGTTACCAGCCGACCCTGGCCGAGGAAATGGGCGTCCTGCAGGAGCGCATCACCTCGACCAAGAACGGCTCGATCACCTCGATCCAGGCCGTCTACGTTCCCGCGGACGACCTGACCGACCCGTCGCCGGCGACCACCTTCGCCCACCTGGACTCGACCGTCACCCTGTCGCGTTCGATCGCCTCGCTGGGTATCTACCCGGCCGTCGATCCGCTGGACTCCACCAGCCGCCAGATGGACCCGCTGGTCATCGGCCACGAGCACTACGACACCGCCCAGCGCGTCCAGCAGACCCTGCAGAAGTACAAGGAACTGAAGGACATCATCGCGATCCTGGGCATGGACGAACTGTCCGAAGAGGACAAGCAGGCCGTGTCGCGCGCCCGTAAGATCGAGCGCTTCTTCAGCCAGCCGTTCCACGTGGCCGAAGTGTTCACCGGTTCGCCGGGCAAGTACGTGCCGCTGAAGGACACCATCCGTGGCTTCAAGGCCATCGTCGATGGCGAGTACGACCACCTGCCGGAGCAGGCGTTCTACATGGTCGGCGGCATCGAAGAAGCGGTCGAGAAGGCCAAGAAGATGGCCGAGAAGGCCTGATCCGGGACGGGCAGGAGCGATCCTGGCCGACCTGACGCCGGCGCCGGGCAACCGCCCGCGCCGGTGGACCCCCACGGTGGCATTGCGCCGCCGCGAACAGCGAAGAGATTTGCATGAGCACGATCCGTTGCGACATCGTCAGCGCCGAGCAGGAAATCTTCCGTGGCGAAGCGACCCTGGTCGTGGCCACCGGTGAGCTGGGCGAACTGGGCATCGCGCCCAAGCACGCGCCGCTGATCACCCGCCTGAAGCCGGGCAAGGTGGTGGTGACCACGCCGAACGGCGAGCAGCTGGATTTCGCCATTTCCGGCGGCATCCTGGAAGTGCAGCCGCAGGTGGTGACCGTGCTGGCCGACACCGCGATCCGCGCGCAGGACATCGACGAAGCCTCGGTCCGCAAGGCCAAGGAAGAAGCCGAGCGCATCCTGGCCAACCGCGGCGAAGCGATGGAAGTGGCCGAAGCCCAGCAGAAGCTGGCTGAAGCCGTCGTCCAGCTGCAGGCACTGGAACGCCTGCGCAAGAATCTCAAGCACTGAGGTTCGCGCTGCACCCACGAGAACGCCGGCCCTGTGCCGGCGTTTTTGTTTCTGCTGGCAGCGCCGGGGCGTGTGTCGGTGGTATCAGCGATACACCACATGGCGCATCAACAGGAACGACACGCATGCCAGCCCGCCTTCCACCAGCGGCTTGGCCAGCCACGTGTACTGCAGGCCCAGCGCCTGGTCGACCAGGCTGACCAGCAGCGTGCTCGCTGCCGTCAGCAGCAGCCACAGCCCGAAGAAGCGTGCGAAGCGCTTCCATCCCAGCTTGCCGGCACCGGCCTCGGCAAAGGTGTAGCGGCCGTTGAGCCAGAAGCCCAGCAGCATGCCGGCCAGGCGACCGGCGATGTTGGCCGGCGCAACCGGCATGCCCAGCGCGGTGGCGACCACGAACACCAGCCAATCGACCAGCAGCTGCACGAGCCCGATCACAAGGTAGGTGCTTCCCTGGCGGAGCAGGCTCATCAGCATGGTGAAGGAGGAGGGATGCCCATGTTAACGGCCCACGCTCTAGAATCACCGGCAACGAACTACGGACTGCTGCTCCCATGACCCAAGCCCTGCACGTCATCATCCTCGCCGCCGGCGCCGGCAAGCGCATGAAGTCGGTGCTGCCGAAGGTGCTGCAGCCGATCGCCGGCCAACCGATGCTGGCGCACGTGATCGATGCGGCCCGCGAGCTGCAGCCGGCGGCCATCCACGTGGTTTACGGCCATGGTGGCGAGGCGGTGCGTCAGTACTTCGCCGGCCAGCCCGACCTGCAGTGGGCCGAACAGGCCCAGCAGCTCGGTACCGGCCACGCAGTGGCGCAGGCAATGCCGCAGGTTCCCGACGCTGCGCAGGTGCTGGTGTTGTACGGCGATGTGCCGCTGATCCGCGCGCAGACCCTGCGCGACCTGCTGGCGCAGCCGGGCCGGCTGGCAGTGCTGGTGGCCGATGTCGATGACCCGAGCGGTTACGGCCGGGTGCTGCGCGATGCAGAGGGCAAGGTGGGCGCCATCGTCGAGCAGAAGGACGCCACCGACGACCAGCTGCGCGTGCGCACGGTCAACACCGGCATCATCGCCGCAGAGTCGACCGCGCTGCGCCGCTGGTTGTCGCAGCTGTCCAACAGCAATGCGCAGGGCGAGTACTACCTTACCGATGTGTTCGCGTTTGCCGCGCATGAGTACACCCCGGCCGAGATGGCCCTGGTCGCCGATGCACAGGAGGCTGAGGGCGCGAATGATCCGTGGCAGCTGTCGCAGCTGGAACGCGCCTGGCAGCGCCGTGCGGTGCGTGCGCTGTGCGCTCAGGGCGCGCGCGTGCGCGACCCGGCACGCCTGGATATCCGTGGCACCGTCACCGTGGGCAGCGACGTGCTGATCGATGTCGACGTTGTTCTTGAAGGCAACGTCGTGCTCGGAGACGGCGTTACCGTAGGCCCGTTCAACCGGCTGAAGGACGTCAACCTGGGGCCCGGCACCGAAGTGCGCGCGCATTGCGACCTGGAAGGCGTGGTGACCGAAGGTGCCGCGCAGATCGGCCCGTTCGCACGCTTGCGGCCGGGTACCGTGCTGGCCGATGGCGTACACGTCGGCAACTTCGTCGAAACCAAGAAGGTCACCCTCGGCGTCGGCAGCAAGGCGAACCATCTCACCTACCTGGGTGACGCGGTGATCGGCAGCAGGGTGAACATCGGTGCCGGCACCATCACGTGCAACTACGATGGCGTGAACAAGTCGACCACCACCATCGGCGACAACGCCTTCATCGGCTCCAACAGCTCGCTGGTGGCGCCGATCACCATCGGCGAGGGCGCGACCATCGCTGCCGGGTCGGTCATCACCCGCACCGCGCCGGACGGCAAGCTGACGCTGGCACGTGCACGACAGGAAACCATCGATGGCTGGAAGCGCCCGGTCAAGAAGTCCTGAGCCACGGGTGCCGCGCACCGATGAGCTGGGTGTGCTGCCGGCGATCGAACAGCGTGCAGGTGAACTGCTGAGGGGCCACGAGGCCTATCCGGTGTTTGCCGGCCACGGCCTGGACCTGCCGACGCTGCAGGACGGTCGTGAGCGTGGACAGCTCTGGGTGGTGGATGGCGCCGGCGGCGGCATTGCCGGCTACCTGCTGGCCGGCGACCTGGCAGGCGAGTTCCATGTCCTGCAGATGGATGTGGATCCAGCGCACGCGCGTCGTGGCCATGGCCGTGCATTGCTGCGGCATGCCTTGGCGCAGGCCAGGGCCACCGGCTTTGCTGCAGCGGTGCTGACCACCTTGAGCGATGTGCCGTGGAATGCAGCCTTCTATGCCAGCGAAGGATTCGTTGAAGTGCCGGAGGCGGAGTGGAACGATGGCCTGCGCGCCGTCATGGCCGAAGAGGCCGCGCTCGGGTTTCCGATGCACCTGCGGGTGGCGATGCGGCGGGTCTGGTAGGTGCCGACCCTGGTCGGCACATCCACGCATGGCGTGGATCTACCCGATCGGCACGCTCACCCCACCGGCAACAGGATCGACACGCACAGCCCGCCATCACCGCGGTTCTGCAGCGACACCCGCCCACCGTGCGCCTCCACGATCTCGCGGGTCAGTGCCAGTCCCAACCCGGTACCGTTGCGCTTGGTCGAATAGAACGGCATCAGTGCGTTCTGCAGCACCTGCTCGTTCATGCCCTTGCCACGGTCCAGCACATCCAGGCGCAGCCATTGCGGCAACCGCGTCAGCTGCACCTGCACGTCATCATTGGGCGGATCGGCTTCGGCACAGGCTTCATGCGCGTTCTTCAGCAGGTTCAACAGCGCCTGCCCGAACTGCGCGATGTCGATCCGGCTGCTCAGTTCCTCGTCCGGTTCACGTTCCATGCTGAACGGAATCTGCTGGCGCAGGCTGGACAGGAAGGGCGCCCAGT
This sequence comes from Stenotrophomonas maltophilia group sp. SKK55, assembly GCF_057179845.1. Lineage (NCBI taxonomy): Bacteria > Pseudomonadati > Pseudomonadota > Gammaproteobacteria > Lysobacterales > Lysobacteraceae > Stenotrophomonas > Stenotrophomonas maltophilia group sp. SKK55. Next base: position 393,493 of record NZ_JBXUHP010000048.1, on the reverse strand, counting down.
GCACGGTCTGCAGTTGCGGTTGCGGCAGCTTGGCGAAGCGCGCATAGCCACGGATGAATCCTTCCAGGTGGCGCGCGCGGTCTTCGATGGTGGTGAAGATCTCCGGCAGCCGATCGAAGCGCTCGCGCTGCACCAGCACGCCACCGGAGTGGGCCAGCGAGGCGATCGGTGCCAGTGAGTTGTTGAGCTCGTGGCTGATCACCCGGATCACCTTCTTCCACGTCTGCACTTCCTGGCGGCGCAGTTCGGCGGTCAGCAGCCGCACCAGCAACAGGTCGTGCGGGCGGCCGTTGAGCTGGAACGCGCGGCGCGAGAGATGGTAGACCTGCTCGTCATCCTCGTCGCCGTCCTCGCCCTCGGCATGCACCGCGAACAGGCTGTCACCGCCACGGGCGATGGCATCGCGCAGTTCCACCGGCACCTGTTCCAGTACGTCCTCCAGGCGCTGGCCTTCCAGCTTCCAGCCGCCATGCAGCAGCTTGCGTGCCGCCAGATTGGAGAACACCACGCGGGCGATGCCATCACCGCCCGAGGCGATCAGCAGCATCGCCACCGGCGTGTTCTGCACCATCGTGTCCAGCAGCAGTTCACGCTGCACCAGGCCCTGCCGCTGCTCACGCAGTACATCGCCCAGTTCGCGGTGCGCCTGCACCAGGTCACCCAGTTCGTCGTTGCCCGGCCAGTACACACCGAAGTTGTACTCACCGTCGCGGTAGCTGCTGGTGGTGCCGGCCAAGGCGCGCATCAATGAACGTACCGGCGCGGTGGCACGGCGCAGGGTCCACCACATCAGCGACAGCAGGATCAGCGCCGACACCGTGGTCACCACCCAGCCGTGGTCCATCCAGTAGGCCAGCAGCCACGGCAACGCGGCGGCCAGCGCCAGCACCGGCAGCAGGCGCAGGAACAGGCGGAAGGTGAACGAGCGCCGTTTCATTCGCGTGGGATGCCGTGCCGGTCCATGCGCCGGTACAGTGCCTGGCGGCTCAGGCCGAGTTCGGCGGCGGCCTGGGCGATGACGCCGTGGTTGCGCGCCAGCACATCCTCGATGCGCGCACGGTCAGGATCATTGCCGGCACTGGCTGCCGGTCGCGGCGCAGGTGCGGCGCGCGGCAGGTTCAGGTCGGCCACTTCGATGCGGTTGCCGGTCGCCAGCAGCTCGGCCCGCTGGATCACGTTGCGCAGTTCGCGCACGTTGCCGGGCCAGGGGTGCCGTTGCAAGGCCGCGGTGGCGGCGCTGGAAAGTGGCTTGCCGGCGGTCAGGAAGCGCTCGGCCAGGGGCACGATGTCGCCCGGGCGCTCGGCCAATGGTGGCAGGACCAGTTCCACCGTATTGAGGCGGTAGTACAGGTCTTCGCGGAAGGTGCCGTCGCGGATCATCGCCGGCAGGTCGGCATTGGTCGCGCTGACCACGCGGACTTTGACCTGGCGCTCGCGATTGGAGCCAAGGCGCTCGAAGCGCCCTGTTTCCAGCACACGCAGGAGCTTCATCTGGCCGCCCAGCGACAGGTTGCCGATCTCGTCCAGGAACAGCGTTCCGCCGTCGGCGGCTTCGAACTTGCCCTCGCGTGCCTTGTTGGCGCCGGTATATGCGCCGGCCTCGGCACCGAACAGTTCGGCCTCGATCAGTTCCGAGGGCAGGGCGCCGCAGTTGACTGTGATGAACGGGCCCTTGGCCACCAGCGAGTTGGCCTGGATGATCTGCGCGATCTTCTCCTTGCCAGCGCCGTTGGGGCCGGTGATCAGCACCGGCAGTTCGGAGCGCGCGACCTGGCAGGCCAGCGCGATGATGCGCTCGCTGGCCGGATCGGCGAAGACCGCACCACACAGCTCGTACTTTTCTTCCAGCGCATTGCGCTGGCGCAGCTCACGGCTGCGGCGGCGGTCCAGCTCGCGCCGCGCCTCGGACAGCTCGAGCAGGTTGTTGACCGTGGTCAGCAGCTTGCGGTCGTCCCAGGGCTTGGCCAGGTAGTCGGCGGCGCCGGCCTTGACCAGGTCCACCGCACTGCTCAGGTGGGTCCAGGCGGTGAGCAGGATCACCGGCAGGTCCGGGTGGCGCGCGCGGATCTGTGCGAACAGGTCTTCGCCTTCTTCGCCGGAGGTGGTGTCCTCGCTGAAATTCATGTCCTGGATCACCAGGTCGACCGGCTGCGACTCGAGCAGGGCCAGCCCTTCGGCCGGGCTCTGCGCCTGCAGGGTGTCGATGTCATGCAGGGAGAACAGCACGTCCAGCGCGGTGCCCACGCTGGCGTTGTCGTCGATGATCAGGATCGAAGGCATCAAGCAGTTCTGCAGAAAGGGATGGGCGGCGCCGATGGAGCCGTGTTCGTATCCATACGCCGGGAGAGCCCGGCGCCACCCATCAAGCATAGCCAAAGCCGTGGCGACGAGGGCGGGCTGGTTTCAGCGCCGCGCTGGTGGAGGCGGTGGTGCCGGCGGTGGCGGAGCGACCAGCGCCAGCCGCCACGAGGCGGCGTCCACCGGGACGGTGAGCTCGCGTTTGTCGCGGCGCAGCAACAGGTACGCAGTCGGGGCAGTGGAATGCCGCAGCGCATCGGCAAGATGCTCGATCCGCCGCACAGCCGTATCGTCCAGGCGCAGGATGCGGTCGCCGCTGCGCATGCCGAAGCGGGCTTCCGGACGCGCGGCGTCCACCCGTACCTGGCCCTCGGTCGAGCGCAGCGCCAGGCGGGTATCATCCTGGCGCCATTCCAGCGTCTGCGAGCTGCCACCGTCGGCCAGCGCCGGCAGTGGCAGCAGTGCCATCAACAGCACCCGGCAGGCACGCATCTCACGCGCCCCGCGTGGCAACTGCGGGCGGGACCGCCGCCGCGCGCCGGGCCGGTCCGAACACCGCGACCTGGCCCAGCACCCACAGCAGCAGCGCGCCCAGCGGCAGGTAGTACAGGGGCATGCGTGGCAGCTCGTACAGGTTCATCAGTGCCAGATTGATCGCGTAGGCTGCCAGCATGCCCAGCACGATCCCCAGCGAGGCCAGCAGGAAGTTCTCGGTCTGGAAGTAGCGCAGGATCTGCCCGCGGGTGGCACCGAGTGCGCGGCGGATGCCGATCTGCTTGCTGCGCTGCTGCACCCAGAAGCTGGCCAGGCCGATGATGCCCAATGCGGTGACCACCAGCAGCGAGATGCTGACGGTGATCAGCAGGCCAACCATCGCGCGGTCGTTCTTGAAGAAGTCCTTGCGCTGGTCTTCATAGGTCAGCTTGTCGCGCATCAGCCGGTTGGGATCGTTGCGTTCCAGCGCGGCGGCACCGGCATCGAGGACCTCCTGGCGGCGCTCTGGCGAAGTGCGCAGCACATAGGTGCCACCTTCATCGAAGGTGCGCCGCATGGGCAGCAGCATCGAGTTGGTCCAGTTGTCATTCCAGCCATTGGGCGTGCTGAGCGTGTCGACGATGCCGACCACATGCAGCGGCTGCTTGCCCATGTAGTAGGTCTTGCCCAGCGCACTGCCGCTGGGTTCCATCTTGGCGGCGGTGGCCTGGGTGAAGATCACCGGAATCGCCTTTTCCTTGGCGCCGCCCTTGCTGGCGTCTTCGAAGTTCTGGTATTCGTCGGGCAGGAAATCGCGGCCTGCGATCAGGTTGATGCCCATCGTGGCCAGCCCGTTCTCGGACAGGGTGTACATCGAGGCGTTGGTGGTCGGCCGTTCCTGGTCGACCTCGCGCGAGATGCTGCTGCTGGAGGAGCCGTTGCGGAAGGGAACCTGGTTGATGATGGTGACGTTGCTGACGCCAGGAATTGCGCGCAGCGATGCCAGGTCCTCGCGGGTGCGGGCCATGGCATCGGTCTGCTTGCCGATGCCGCTGACGCGCAGCATCACCAGTTCGTTCTCGGCGATGCCGCTGGGCATGCTGATCTTCTCCACGCGCTGGCTGACCAGGAACAGCGCGTTGCAGACGATGGCGCAGGTCAGTGCGACTTCCAGCACGATCAGGGCAGCGGCAGTCTTGTGCCGGCGCAGCGTGCTGATGATGGGGCGGATGTCCATGGGAGTCCTCGTTCGGGTGCTTACTGCGACTTGAGCTGGATGGCCGGAGTGACCTGCATGGCGCGCCAGGCAGGCAGGAAACCGGCGGCAAGGCTGGCGAACAGGGTCAAGCCCAGCGCAAGCAGCAGCATGTTGCCGTCCAGGTGGGCCAGCTTTGCGTACTCCACCGGTTGCTGGCGCACCGCGAACAGGCCGAGCAGGGCCAGGCCGATGCCCAGCACGCCACCGACCACGCCGACCGCACCTGCTTCCACCAGGCATTGCAGGAAGATCTGGCCGCGGCTGGCACCGAGCGCGCGGCGTACGCCGATCTCACCGCTGCGACGCAGGAACTTGGCCAGCAGCAGGCCCACCGTGTTGACCAGGCAGACACCCAGGAAGCCCAACGCCAGCCACAGCTGCAGGCGCACGTCGCTGGGCACCGCGCCGTTGAAGTCCAGCCATTCCATCACGGTGCGCAGGCGCACGTTCGGCGGATGCTTGAAGCGGCCGGCCTCGCGCTGCTGGGTCGAGTAGTTCTCCAGGTAACGACGGTAGTCGCCAGCCTTGGCCGGGTCCATCTCCACCCAGTACTGCAGCCACGCGCACGGTGCGTTGAGCGAGTAGCTGTTGCCGTCCGGATTCTCGCCGAAGCAGTTCATGTTGCCGTTGCTGCCCAGTTTCAGGTCGAAGGAGGTGGAAATCGGCAGCAGCAGGTCCTCGTTCTTGCCGTAGCTGCCGGTGGTCAGGTCGTAGAAGTGCGGCTCCGGGCTCCACTCCTTCATCACGCCGACGATGCGATAGCTCTGGCCTTCCATGCGCAGGTCGCGGCCCACGCTGTTGGCGCCCTGGTACAGCTTGTCATTGAGCGCCTTGGAGATGACCACCACGCGCGCACGGCCTTCATCGTCCTCGCGCGTCCAAGGGCGGCCGTACTGCATGGGCACCTCGAACATCGGAAAGAAGTCGGCCGAGGTCCAGCGGGTGTCGATGCTGAAGGGCTTGAGGGTGCTGTTGTCCGGTTCGATGGTGCCGCCGCCGCCGCTCATCAGCGCCTGGCGCTCGCCCTTGGCTTCGCGCAGCAGGGCTTCACCGTCGAAGCGGGTCAGCTGGGTTTCCGGTTCCTCGCCGGCGACGTAGGCGCCGGTCGCGGCGTCGAGCTGGACGTAGAACAGGCGGTCGCTCTTGCCGGGAATCGGGTCACCGGACAGCACGTGGAACACGGTCAGGGTGGTCATCGAGGCGCCGATGCCGAGCGCGATGGCAACCACCATCAGCGCGGTCAGGACCTTGTTGCGGCGGAAGCTGCGCACCGCCAGTCGGGCGTAGTAGGCGAACATGGTGGGGCCCTCACTCGTTGACGGCGACGATGTGGCGCGGCGGCGTGGCCAGCACCGGCTCGCGCACCAGGTCGGTCACCTGGCCATCGACGATATGCACGTTGCGCTGCGCGCGCGCGGCCAGTTCCGGATCGTGGGTGACCATCACGATGGTGGTGCCGGCAGCGTTGATCTCCTCCAGCAGCTCCATCACGCCGCGGGCCATCTGCGTGTCCAGGTTGCCGGTCGGTTCGTCGGCCAGCAGCAGGCGCGGGCTGCCTGCCAGGGCACGTGCGATCGCCGCGCGCTGCTGCTGGCCGCCGGACAGCTCGTTCGGGTAGTGCTTCATGCGCGAGCCGAGGCCGACCTGGGTCAGCGCCTTCTCGATGCGTTCGCGGCGCTCGTTGGCGCTCATCTTGCGATAGCGCAGCGGCACGTCGACGTTGTCGAACAGGTTCAGGTCGGGGATCAGGTTGAAGCCCTGGAAGATGAAGCCGATCTTCTGGTTGCGCAGGCGGCTGCGGGCGTCATCGCCCAGCGTGCTCACATCCTGCCCGTCCAGCATGTAGGTACCGCTGGTGAAGGTTTCCAGCAGGCCGGCGATGTTGAGGAAGGTGGTCTTGCCGGAACCGGACGGACCGGTGACGGCGACGAACTCGCCTTCCTTGACCTGCAGTTCCAGCGAGCGCAACGCGTGGGTTTCCACCTGTTCGGTGCGGAAGACCTTGGCGACCGAACGCATTTCGAGCATGTACATGGGGTGTCCTCTCTCCAGGATTCAGGTATCAGTTGACGGAGACGCGTTCGGCGTCCTTGAACAGGTCGCTGCCGGAGACCACGATGCGGTCGCCCGGCTGCACACCCGACTTGATTTCCACTTCGCCCAGGCTGCTGACGCCCAGTTCCACCGGGCGGCGCACGGCGGTGCGGCCATCCATCACGTAGGCCATGCCGTTGCCCTGTTCGACGAACGGGCCGCGCTCGACCTTCAGCACGTTCTTGCGGGTATCGAGCAGCACGCGCACCGACATCCGCTGGCTCTGGCGCAGGCCTTCCGGCTGCGCGCTGGCGAAGCGCACGCGGGCGTTGACCTCGCCGTTGACCACTTCCGGCGACACCGCGCTGATCTCGCCCGGGAACGGCTGGCCGTTGCCACCGGTCAGCTGGGCGGGCATGCCGATCGCCAGGTCGCGGGCGAAGCTCTCCGGCACCTTGATCTCGACCTCGAACTTGGACAGGTCGACTACGCCCAGCACCGGCGCGTTGGCGGCCAGGTTGGTGGACTGCACGGCCTGCACCTGGCCGACCTGGCCATCGAAGGGCGCGCGCAGGGTCAGCGCATCGACCTGGCGCTGCACTTCGGCCACCACCGCTTTCTGGCGGTCGGCCAGCAGGCGCTTGTTGCGGGCATCCAGGTCGGCGCCCTGGCTCTGCAGGCGCGCATCGGTGGTGGCATTGGCCAGGGCGATGTCGGCTTTCTTCAGCGAATCCTTGGCCTTGGCCAGGTCGATCTGCGGTACCGCACCGCCGTCGTAACCGCGCTGGTAGCGCTGCAGGTCGCGGTCGGCGGCCTGCCGCTCGATGGTGGCCTGGTCGGTTTCCTTGCGCGACTTGGCGCGGGCCAGGGTGGCGTCCAGCGCGGCGCGGCTGGCCTCGGCTTCCAGGCCGGCCAGCGTTGCCTGTTCCTGGGCCAGCTTGCTGCGCAGTTCCGGACTGTCGATGATCGCCAGCTCCTGGCCCTTCTTGACCACGTCACCGGCGACGACCTTCAGGTCCACGGTACCGGCCGAGATCGCGTACAGGATCGGGCTGTTGGCGGCGATCACGCGGCCGTCGGCAGCGATGTCACGGACCAGGTCGCCCCGCTTCACCTCGGCGATGCGCACGCGGCTGCTGTCGAAGGAGCGACTGGCGTTGGACCAGGCGTGCACGGCCCAGCCGATGCCGGCGAGTAGCACGATGGCGCCCAGTGCCGGCCAGCGGTAGCGGTGCCAGCTTGCGCGGGTGGTGCCGGCCGGGGCGGAGGAAACGATCTGGTCCTGTGCGGAAGTGTCGCGGATCATCGGGTGCGTGCCTGACGGTGGTAGCCAGTACCAAGCAGGTTGCGTGCCAACTTTATTTCCTTTTGGTTCAACAGGTTGGATGAGGAGGCGAAGTGTCCGGGTGTCCGCGGACACCTTTCCGGACACTTTCATTAAGCGGACAGGAGGGCGACGCCGGACGCGCGGGCTAGAATGCGCTGATCGTCTTCAAGGAAACGCGTGACATGTGTGGAATCGTGGGTGCGATCGCTGATCGCGACGTGGTGCCGGTACTGATCGAGGGGCTGAAGCGTCTTGAATACCGTGGTTACGATTCCTCGGGTATTGCGGTAGTCGACCAGGGTGAGCGCCGCGATGTACGCCGCGTGCGTCGTACCGGCCGCGTGTCGGAAATGGCCATGGCGGCCGAGGCCGAGGGCTTCAATGCGGTGCTGGGCATCGGCCACACCCGCTGGGCCACCCACGGCGGTGTCACCGAGGCCAATGCACATCCGCACATCAGCCACGGTGTGGCCCTGGTGCACAACGGCATCATCGAGAACCACGAAGAGCAGCGCGAGAAGCTGCGCGCGCTGGGCTACACGTTTGAATCGCAGACCGATACCGAAGTCATCGCGCACCTGATCCATCATCATCTGAAGGATGGCGACGATCTGCTGGTGGCACTGCAGCACACGGTGAAGGAACTGACCGGTGCCTATGCGCTGGCCGTGGTCAGCCGCGCCGAGCCGGAGCGCTTCGTCTGCGCGCGCATGGGGTGCCCGCTGCTGATCGGCCTGGGCGAGGGCGAGAATTTCGTCGCCTCCGACGTCTCGGCGGTGATCTCGGCCACCCGCAAGGTGATCTTCCTGGAAGAGGGCGACACCGCCGAGATCCGTCGCGATGGCGTGCGCATCTTCGACGAGCATGACCAGCCGGTCGAGCGCGATGTGCACCTGTCCGACGTGTCGCTGGCCTCGCTGGAGCTGGGTCCGTACCGCCATTTCATGCAGAAGGAAATCCACGAACAGCCGCGTGCGCTGGGCGACACCATCGAAGCGGCTATCGACGCCGGTGGCTTCCCGGCCGAGCTGTTCGGCAAGAACGCCGAGGCGGTGCTGTCGGGCATCGAAGGCGTGCAGATCATTGCCTGCGGCACCAGCTACTACGCCGGCCTGACCGCGCGCTACTGGATCGAAGCCATCGCCGGCCTGCCGTGCAGCGTGGAAATCGCCAGCGAGTACCGCTATCGCGCGGCCTACGCGAACCCCAAGCATCTGATCGTGACCATCTCGCAGTCCGGCGAAACGCTGGATACGATGGAAGCGCTGAAGTACGCCAAATCGTTGGGCCACCAGCACACGCTGTCGATCTGCAACGTGCCGGAAAGTGCGATTCCGCGCGCCAGCGAACTGGTCTGCTACACCCGCGCCGGTGCCGAGATCGGCGTGGCCTCGACCAAGGCCTTCACTACCCAGTTGGCGGCACTGTTCCAGCTGACCGTGGTGCTGGGCAAGCTGCATGGCCGCATCGACGCGGCGCAGGAAGCGGACTACCTGGAACAGCTGCGCTTCCTGCCGGGCAGCGTGCAGCACGCGCTGAACATGGAACCGCAGATCGCCGCCTGGGCCGAGCGTTTCGCGCGCAAGAGCAGCGCATTGTTCCTGGGCCGCGGCCTGCATTACCCGATCGCGCTGGAAGGCGCGCTCAAGCTCAAGGAAATCTCCTACATCCACGCCGAGGCCTACCCGGCCGGTGAGCTGAAGCATGGTCCGCTGGCGCTGGTGGACGAGGACATGCCGGTGGTGGTGATCGCGCCGAACGACAGCCTGCTGGAGAAGGTGAAGTCGAACATGCAGGAAGTGCGTGCGCGTGGTGGCGAGCTGTTCGTGTTCGCCGACCAGGACAGCAACTTCAACGCGTCCGAAGGCGTACATGTGATCCGCACGCCGCGCCATGCGGGCGTGCTCAGCCCGATTGTGCATACCATCCCGGTGCAGCTGCTGGCCTACCACACCGCGCTGGCGCGCGGCACCGACGTGGACAAGCCGCGCAACCTGGCCAAGAGCGTGACGGTGGAGTAAGGCATTCCCGGATCTGTGGGATGCTGCATGCGAAAGGGGCCTGCGAGGCCCCTTTCGTTTGTGCCGGACGCAGTACGAAGTGGGACAGCCGCCGGGCGTTCTGTCCGTCGTCGGCAGCAGGCAATCATTCTTTAATGCGCGAAGCCGCCTGTATTCAGCGGCGGTTTCAGCCACGGTGCCATTCTCTGGATCGTCAGTTGGTTCCCACGACGAACTGTCCTATCGATGCCGGTAGTGACCGAGGGTCGCAGTCGTAGAATCGATCTGGCCGAGGTTCGGGTAGAGCGATTGAACCCGCCTCGTTCGCGTTGCAGCACATCGTCTGCCGAGTCATTCCAAGCGGCAGCCGGGTGCGCCAGACGTGCGCTGAAAGGTCTGTTCCCGGGGAGGGGGCGTATCGGAAGAGCACACTTTTTTGACTTCAGTGACCTGCACCAGGAAACAAGAATGAACGTCCGCGAACTCCTGCAATCCAAGAAAGAAGCTGTCATCACCATCGATGCCGAAGACACGATCGGTGCCGCCGCCCACAAGATGAGCGCGAACAGGATCGCTGCGCTGGTGGTGATGAAGGACGATGCCCCGGTCGGCATCATTTCCGAGAAGGACATCGTGCGCACCTTGGCCGACGACGGCCCGCAGGCCGGCCGCCGGGTGATTTCCAGCCTGCCGTCCACCGGTCTGGAGGGCATTGCGCCGGACGCCACGCTGAAACAGGCCATGTCGTTGATGACGTACTCGCGGCGCCGTCACCTGATGGTCACTGAAGGCACCCGCCTGGTCGGCATCCTCAGCCTGGGCGATATCGTGAAGAACCTGCTGGGCGAGCTGGAACTGGAAAAGGCAGTGCTGCAGGACATCTACATGGCCGCCCACTGAGGGCCGCAGCGCTGGAAGCAGAGAAGCCGGGCATAGCCCGGCTTCTTCGTTCACGGCGCCGGTGATATCAGAAAGTAACCTTCACCGAATCGGCGCTGTAGTTCGCCGGCCCGTGATAGACCACTTCGATGTTGTTGCCATCGGGGTCAAGCACGAAGGCGCCGTAGTAGCCCGGGTGGTAGGGGCGTTCGCCTGGCGCGCCATTGTCGGTACCGCCGGCGGCGATCGCGGCAGTGTGGAAGGCGTCAACAGTTGCGCTGTCGCGGGCCTGGAAGGCGAGATGGTGGCGGCCGGTCAACTGGCCGGCGGCGGCACGGCTGCTGGCGCTGGAAATGAACAGCTCGTCGGCCCAGAAGAAGTCCGGCCCTTCGCCGCCCAGTGGGATGCCGATCGTATCGAACACTGCCTGGTAGAAGCGGCGGCTGGCGGCCAGGTCACGCACCACCAGCTGGATGTGGTCGATCAGGCGGCCACGGTGCAGTTCCATCGTTTCCATACGAACCTCAAAAAGGGGACGGAGTCGGTAGCGCCGGGCCGTGCCCGGCGAGCGCGCAGCGCGGCCTGCTCAAGGCCGCCGGGCATGGCCCGGCGCTACCGGAATTGTGCCCCTTTCCGGGTCAGACGTTGGCGATGATCTCGACCCAGTAGCCGTCCGGGTCCTTGATGAAGGCCAGGTTCTTCATGCGGCCGTCGGTCAGGCGCTTCTGGAAGGTTACCCCGAGGTCCTCGAAGCGCTGGCAGGCCGCCTCGATGTCCGGCACCGACACGCAGATGTGGCCGAAGCCGCGCGGGTCGCTGTTGCCGTCGTGGTAGACCGCGCCGTCCTGGCTCTCGGTGCCGTGGTTGTGGGTCAGTTCCAGCACGCCCGGCAGGCCGGCCATCCACAGGCGGCGCTGGCTGTCATCTTCCGGAACCGCCACGCCAGCTGGGACGTAGGCCAGGAAGTACAGGCTGAACTGGGCTTCGGGAAAGTCGCGCTTGTCGATCAGCTGGTAGCCGAGCACGCGGGTGTAGAAGTCCAGCGAGGCGGTGATGTCCTTCACCCGCAGCATGGTGTGGTTGAACACGAAGCCGGTGGTTTCGGCCGGGGCCTGGGCGGCGACGCCGGGGACATCGCGCAGGGCGGGAATGGTCATGGGGGGAGGTCCTTCAGACAGGGCCGTTGCCGGCCGGATGGGGGCATTCTACCGGCCAGCACCTGACGGCACCGCGACGTACAATGGCCGGATCGCACCGTTCCGTCCTGACAACGATTGCCCGCCATGTCACAGCGTGAATGGGTGGCCGCCGCCATCCGCAAGATTGAAGCCGATTTCAACCGCTCCGCCGATACCCACCTGATCCCGCTGGCGCTGCCCGGGTTCGAGGGCATCGATGTGTACCTGAAGGATGAGTCGAGCCATCCCACCGGCAGCCTCAAGCACCGGCTGGCGCGCTCGCTGTTCCTGTATGCACTGGCCAATGGCTGGCTGCGCGAAGGGCGACCGGTGATCGAGGCGTCCAGCGGCTCGACGGCGGTGTCCGAAGCCTATTTCGCGCGCCTGCTCGGCCTGCCGTTCATTGCAGTGATCCCGGCCACCACCTCGCCTGAAAAGATCGCCGCGATCGAGTTCCAGGGCGGCCGCTGCCACCTGGTCGAACGCGCCTGCGACCTCAACTGTGATTCGGAAAAGCTGGCCCGTGAAACCGGTGGCCACTTCATGGACCAGTTCACCTACGCTGAGCGCGCGACCGACTGGCGTGCCAACAACAACATCGCCGAGTCCATCTTCAAGCAGATGGCCGAAGAGCCCAGCCCGGTTCCGGAATGGATCGTGTGCAGCCCCGGCACCGGCGGTACCGCCGCCACCCTGGGCCGCTATGTCAGCTACCGCCGCCACGACACCCGCATCCTGTGCGCGGACCCGGAAGTGTCGGTGTTCTTCGACGGCTACCGGGCCGCCGTGGCCGGTGAACAGGACTGGCGCGACCTGACCTGCAGTGGTGGCTCGCGCGTGGAAGGCATCGGCCGGCCACGGGTGGAGCCGAGCTTCATCCCGACCAGCGTCGATGCGATGGTCAAGGTACCCGACGCACTGAGCCTGGCCGCGATGCGCCATGTCAGCCGCCAGCTCGGCCGCCGTGTCGGCGGCTCGACCGGCACCAACTTCATCGGCGTGCTGCAGGCGGCGCAATGGATGCGCGAGGCGGGCCACCAGGGCAGCATCGTCAGCATCCTGTGCGACAGCGGCGAACGCTATGCGCAGAGCTATTACGACCCGGCGTGGTACCTGCGCCAGGGTATCGATGTCGACGGCGCCGATGCGCAGCTGGCCGCTGCGGTGGCCGGGCAGGGCTTGCCCGAGCTGCCATGGTGCAGCCTGGAAGCGCTGTAGCACGGACGACCCTCTCGCCGGGCCATGCCGGCGAAAGCGACGGTGTCTCAGTACCCCGCCGCGGTGAAGGCGTCGAGCACCGCGTCGCGCAGTGCATCGGGCAGCGCCTCGATGTCCATCGCACGATCATCCAGGTGCAGGGTGGGATCCAGGATGCTGGCGCGGCCCTGGGCCAATGCCTGCAACCACAGCAGCACGCAGATCACGAACTCGCGCTCATGGCCCAGCTGCAGCTGGCTGGCGCCGCGCTCGACCACTTCGAACGGGTACCACTCCTGGCTTTCATTGAACGTGCCGCCCTGCTGCAGCACCGCCTGCAACTGCTGCAGGTGGCGCGGGGCGTCGTCGCCGGCATCGCACAGCGCGGCGATCCAGGCCAGTTCGGCCGCGCTGGCAGACAGTGCCAGCGACCGCGCCGGTGAGGCGGATGCAACTGCAGCCAGACCATCCATGTAGGGCCTCGTTCGGTACGTGCCGCTGCGGACTCCCCCGCACCCAGAGCTTCGGGGGGCGTGCGTAAGGCCGATGTGAATGCCGTGCCCCCTTGTCAGCGATGCCTGGCAGCGCCATATCTACCGGGCTGCCCGCCTGCCGGGCCCGTACCCTGGAGACCTGCCGTGACCGTTGCCAACCCCCTGCTCGATTTTTCCGGCCTGCCGCGCTTCGAGGCGATCCGCCCCGAGCACGTGGCGCCGGCGCTGGATGTGCTGCTGGCCGAGGCCGAAGCCGCCGTCAGCGCAGCCGAGCAGGTGCAGCCGGTCACCTGGCAGACCTTCGTGACCCCGCTGGACGATGCCACCGAGCGCCTGTGGCGCGCCTGGGGCCTGGTCGGCCACCTGCAGGGCGTGGTCAACACCCCGGAGCTGCGCGAGGCCTACAACAGCAACCTGCCGCGGGTGACCCGCTTCGCCAGTGCGCTGGGGCAGAACCTGGCGCTTTACCGGCAGTACCAGGCGCTGGCCGCCAGCCCGGAGGCGGCGCATTTCGATGAAGCCCAGCGCAAGGTGCTGGACAACACCCTGCGCGACTTCCGCCTCGGCGGCGCCGAGCTGGCGCCCGAGGCCCAGCAGCGTTTTGCTGCGATCAAGGAAGAACTGTCGGCGCTGTCGGCGAAGTTCTCGCAGAACGTGCTCGACGCTACCGATGCCTGGTCGCTGATCATCGAAGACGAAGCGCGGCTGAAGGGCCTGCCGGAAGACGTGAAGGCCACCGCGCATGCCGCAGCACAGAAGGACGGCAAGGCCGGCTGGAAACTGACCCTGCAGATGCCGTGCTACCTGCCGGTGCAGACCTGGGGCGAGGACCGCGACCTGCGCGAGATCCTGTACCGCGCCAGCGCCCAGCGTGCGTCCGAATTCGGCGATGACGCACTGGACAACAGCGGCAACATCGACCGCATCCTTGCCCTGCGCGCCGAACTGGCTGCGTTGCTCGGCTTCGATTCGTACGGCCATTACTCGGTGGCGACCAAGATGGCGCAGGACCCGGCCGAAGTGCTCGGTTTCCTGCGTGACCTGGCCGCGCGTGCCAAGCCGTTCGCGGCCAGGGACCGCGCCGAGCTGGAGCAGTTCGCGCGCGAACTGCTCGGCATCGACAGCCTGCAGGCCTGGGACCTGGCCTTCGCCGCCGACCGCCTGAAGCAGGCGCGTTACAGCTATTCCGAGCAGGAGGTGAAGCAGTATTTCACCGAGCCGAAGGTACTGGGTGGCCTGTTCTCGGTGATCGAGCAGCTGTACGGCCTGCGCGTGCAGGAGGACAGCGCGCCGGTGTGGCACGAGGATGCGCGCTTCTTCCGGTTGGTCGATGCGCAGGGCGCGCTGGTTGGCCAGTTCTACCTGGACCTGTACGCCCGCGAGGGCAAGCGCGGCGGGGCGTGGATGGATGATTGCCGCAACCGTCGCGTGCGCACCGACGGCAGCGTGCAGACGCCGCTGGTCTACCTGGTGTGCAACTTCGGCCGCGGTGCCAACGGCAAGCCGGCCACCTTCAGCCACAACGAAGTGACCACGCTGTTCCATGAGATGGGCCACGGCCTGCACCAGCTGCTGACCCGCATCGGCGAGCTGGGCGTGGCTGGCATCAACGGCGTGGAATGGGATGCGGTGGAGCTGCCCAGCCAGTTCATGGAGAACTTCTGCTGGGAATGGGACCACCTGCAGGCGATGACCGCGCACGTGGACAGTGGCGAGCCGCTGCCGCGCGCGCTGTACGAGCGCATGCTGGCCGCGCGCAACTTCCACAGCGGCATGGCCACCGTCCGCCAGCTGGAGTTCGGCCTGTTCGACATGCTGCTGCACAGCCAGTTCGAACCAGCGCAGGACAGCGTGCTGGCGCTGCTCGACCGCGTGCGCGCGGAAGTGGCGGTGAACCACCCGCCGGCCTGGAACCGCTTCCCGCACCAGTTCAGCCACATCTTTGCGGGCGGTTACGCCGCGGGTTACTACAGCTACAAGTGGGCCGAGGTACTCAGCGCCGACGCCTATGCCGCCTTCGAGGAAGCGCCGCAGGCACTGGCTGAAACCGGCGCACGCTTCCGTGATGAGATCCTGTCGCGCGGTGGCAGCCGCCCGGCGGCGGACAACTTCAAGGCCTTCCGCGGCCGTGCGCCGCAGATCGATGCGCTGCTGCGCCACTCGGGCATGGCGTAAACGCAAAAAAACGCGGTGCATCCCGGTAGCGCCGGGCCATGCCCGGCGAGCGCGCAGCGCGGCGCGGCAAGAAGAGCCGCCGGGCATGGCCCGGCGCTACCGCACAGCGGTCATTCGGCGTAGATCATCTTCCGGGTCATGCCGCCGTCGACGATGAAATCCTGGCCGGTGCTGAAACCGGACAGTGATGACAGCAGGTACACGGCCAACGCACCGATGTCCTCCGGCTGGCCGACGCGGCCGACCGGGTGTTGCGCATGGTCGGTGGCCGAATACTCCGGTGCGTGTCGGCGTGAGGGTGCCTGCCACTCGCAGGTGCCGATCCAGCCGGGACTGATGCTGTTCACCCGCACCGCCGGGCCGCTGCTGATCGCCAGCGCATGGGTGAACGCCACCAGTCCGCCCTTGGCTGCGGCATAGGCTTCGCTGTGTGCTTCGGATTGCCAGGCGCGGGTCGAAGCGATGTTGATGATCGCACCGGCGGCGCTGGCGGTCAGCGCCGGCAACGCATGCTTGCTGCACAGGAACGCGCCGTGCAGCGAAGACAGCCGGCGCTGCCACTCGTCCCAGTCCATGTCCTGCAGCAGCGTGCCGTGCGGGCTGGCAATCCCCGCGTTGTTGACCAGGCCGTCGATGCGGCCGAAACGCTGCAGGGCCACGGCGATGAAGGCGCGCACGCTGGCTTCGTCGGCGATGTCCAGACGCTGGAACGCGGCATCCTCACCACGCTGCCATTCCGCCAGGCACGCCTCGCCGGCCTCCACGTCGAGGTCGCCGATCAGCACGCGGCCACCGGCGCCGAGCACGGCCTGCGCGATGCCACGGCCGATGCCGTTGGCGCCGCCGGTGACCAGCACCACCTTGCCCGACAGCGGCGCGGCCGGCCAAGCGGCAATCGGCGGCACCGTGCTCACGACAGGTCTTCGCCACGCAGGCGGCGATGCCAGCCGTCCACGCCGATGCGGTCCAGGGTCTGGATGTTGCGCTCGACGATCACGTCCGGATCCGGATAGACGTCCACCGCGCGCGCCACGCTGTCTTCGCGCAGCAGGTGCAGGGTGGGGAAGGGCGCGCGATTGGTGTAGTTGCTGGCGTCGTCCGCGGCCACGCCGTCGAACTGGTAGTCGGGGTGGAAGCTGGCCACCTGCAGGATGCCCTGCAGGTCCAGCGCCTCGATCGCCGCGTCGGCGTTGTCGAGGAAGTCGTTGTAGTCGAGGAAATCGGTCAGCACCTGCGGATGCACGATCAGCGTGGTATCGATCTGCTCGGCCGGCGTATCGCGCAGCAGGACCAGTTCCTCGGCCAGCTGCTCAACCAGGGCTTCCGTCGTGGTCGCATCGCTGAGCACGATGCGGACCTGGTCCTTCACGTAGACGGCCTTGGCGAACGGGCACAGGTTCAGGCCGATGACGATGCGTTCCAGCCACAGGCGGGTGGCGGCGATCGGGTCCTCGGTGGGCAGTTGGGCGTCGGTCATGGCGGGCACGTCGGCTGGCGGGGCGGACATTGTAGGCGCGTCGCTTGCAACGCGCCGTCGTACCGCAGGTGCCGGCGCCGGGCCATGCCCGGCGGCCAGATCAATCGCGGAAATTGTTGAACTGCAGCGGCAGTTCGAACTTGCCGGCCTTGAGCACGGCGATGGCGTCCTGCAGGTCATCGCGCTTCTTGCCCTGCACGCGCAGCTTGTCGCCATTGATCTGGCTTTCAACCTTCAGCTTGGCCTCCTTCAGCGCAGCGGCGATCTTCTTGGCGATCTTCTGCTCGATGCCCTGCTTGACGGTGATCTTCTGCCGGGCCTGGGCCAGGTTGGTCTCGATGTCGCCGAATTCGAGGCTGAGCACATCGATGCCGCGCGCGGCCAGGCGTGCACGCAGGATGTCGTTCATCTGCTTGAGCTGGAACTCGGTCGGCGCGAACTGGTTGATCACATCGCCATCGCGTTCGAACTTGGCATCCACGCCCTTGAAATCGAAGCGGGTGGCCAGTTCGCGGTTGGCCTGGTCGATGGCGTTGGTCAGTTCGTGGGTGTCGACTTCAGACACGACGTCGAAGGAAGGCATGGGCGATGCTCCGCAGGATTCAGTGGCAGCCATTCTATCGCGAGGGCCCCATGCCCGCCCTTTGTAGAGCCGAGCCCACGCTCGGCGGCTTTGTGAAGGGCAGCCGAGCGTGGGCTCGGCTCTACAGAAAGCGACGACCGGGCGATAATGGGCCATGAACGTGCAACGCTCCCCCTCGCGCGCAGTGGCCTGGATGGTCGCTGCGGTCGCCTGCTTCTCGCTGATGGATGCTGGCATGAAGCAGCTGTCGGCCAGCTACCCCACCCTGGAAGTAACCTTCCTGCGCGGCGCGGCCTCGTTGCCGTTCGTGCTGGTCTGGGTGCTGGCCAGCGCCGGGCCGCGTTCGCTGGTGCCGCGCCGCTGGGGGCTGCACCTGCTGCGTGGTGCGCTGGGCATGGCGATGATCGGCTGCTTCGTGTTCGCCCTGCGCGACCTGCCGCTGTCCACTGCCTACACCATCTATTTCGTTGCCCCGCTGCTGATCGCCGCATTGTCGGTGCCGCTGCTGGGCGAGCGGGTCGGGCCACGGCGCTGGGTCGCCATCGGGATTGGCCTGGTCGGTGTGCTGGTGGTGCTGCGGCCGGGCGTCGATGGCTTCATCTCGGTGCCGGGGCTGATGGTGCTGGCCGCGGCCACCGCCTATGCCGTAGCCGCGATCACGGTCAGCCTGTTGACCCGCACAGATACCTCGCAGTCGATGGTGGTCTGGTTCCTGGTGATCATGGCCATCGGTGCCGGGCTGCTGGCCCTTCCCGGCTGGGTGCCACTGCAGCTGGCACATGCGCCGCTGATCGGTGGCATGGGCCTGGCCGGGGCGCTGGGCCAGATCGCCCTGACCAGGGCCTTCCAGCTGGGCGAGGCCTCGATGATCGCGCCGTTGGAGTACAGCGGGCTGGTCTGGGTGATCGGTTGGGACCTGGCCTTCTGGGGCCAGCTGCCCGATGGCTATACCTGGGTGGGCGCGGCGATCATCGTGGCTTCGGGGCTTTACCTGCTGCACCGCGAGCGGGTGAACCGGCAGGAGCCGCCGAAGCCGTTGGATCATCCCTGAACCGGTTTGGCCGGGAAGCGGGGTCAGAGCCCCTGCGGGGATCCGACCCCGGAACCCGCGCCGGAGCAGGTACGTTAGAACCAAAAGGAATAACATTCTGGCCCATGGCGCGGGCGCGCGACCGCCTGCGCTGGTAGGCTGCACGCCCCCTTCCGTCACCCAGCCGGTGAGCCACGCCCGTGATCGAGTTCCAGCGCCTGCACAAATCCTATGCCGTTGCCGGCCGCGAGATCAGCGCGCTGCAACCGTTGGACCTGACCATCGAGGCCGGTGAGGTTTTCGGCATCATCGGCCATTCCGGCGCCGGCAAGTCGACCCTGATCCGCATGATCAACCGCCTGGAAGAACCCAGCGGTGGCCGGCTGCTGATCGGTGGTGAGGATGTCACCGCGCTGGACGCGGACGGCCTGCGCGCGCTGCGCCGGCGCATCGGCATGATCTTCCAGCATTTCAATCTGCTGTCGTCGCGCACGGTGGCGGGCAATGTCGCCTTCCCGCTGGAACTGGCCGGCACGCCGAAGGCGGAAACCGACGCGCGCGTGGCCGAGCTGCTGCAGACCGTGGGCCTGGAAGCGCATGCGCAGAAGTATCCGGCGCAGCTGTCCGGTGGCCAGAAGCAGCGCGTCGGTATCGCCCGCGCGCTGGCGACCCGTCCGCAGATCCTGCTGTGCGACGAGGCCACCAGTGCGCTCGACCCGCAGACCACTGCTTCGGTGCTGTCGCTGCTGTCGAAGATCAATCGCGAGCTCGGCCTGACCATCGTGCTGATCACCCACGAGATGGACGTGATCCGCCGTGTCTGCGACCGCGTTGCGGTGCTCGATGCCGGCCAGATGGTCGAAACCGGTCCGGTCACCCGGGTGTTCCTGCACCCGCAGCATCCGACCACGCGCCGGTTCGTCAGCGAGTCGGAGCATGTGGACGAGGGCGCGCTGCACCGTGATTTCGATGCCGTTGGCGGCCGTATCGTGCGCCTGACCTTCCTCGGTGGCGACACCTACGAACCCCTGCTCGGCAGCGTCGCGCGGCAGACCGGGGTCGACTACAACATCCTGTCCGGGCGTATCGACCGGATCAAGGACACCCCGTATGGCCAGCTGGTGGTCGCCCTGGTGGGCGGCGACCAGTCCGCCGCGCAGGCTGCCTTCGTGGCCGCCGGCGTGCACGTCGAGGAGCTGCGTCGATGATCATTGCTGCTGCTGGCGGCTTCTTCCGTCACCTGGATGCGGGCAAGTGGGCCGACATCGGCCAGGCCACCATCGACACCCTGCTGATGCTGCTCGGTTCGCTGCCGCTGACCCTGGCCATCGGCCTGCCGCTGGGCGTGCTGCTGTACCTGTTCGGCGCGCCACAGATGAAGCGGAGGCCGTTCGCCTATGGCGCGCTGGCACTGGTGGTGAACCTGCTGCGCTCGGTGCCCTTCATCATCCTGATGATCGTGCTGATTCCGGTCACGTTGTTCCTGATGGGAACCTCGCTGGGCGTGCGCGGCGCGATCGTACCGCTGGTGATCGGCGCAGCGCCGTTCTATGCGCGCCTGGTCGAGACCGCGCTGCGCGAAGTGGATCGAGGCGTCATCGAGGCGACCCAGGCGATGGGCGCCACCACCTGGCAGCTGGTGACCCGCGTGCTGCTGCCGGAAGCGCGCCCCGGCCTGATCGCCGGTGCCACCGTCACCACCGTGGCCCTGATCGGCTTCACTGCGATGGGCGGTGCGATCGGTTCCGGTGGCCTCGGCGACCTGGCGTTCCGCGATGGCTACCAGCGTTCGCACACCGACGTGGCCCTGGTCACCGTGGTCCTGCTGCTGGTCCTGGTGCAGCTGCTGCAGATGCTCGGCGACCGCCTGGTCGCGCATTACAGCCGCAAGTAACCCGGTGCCGGGCGTCGCCCGGCGTCGTTCGGGTAGCGCCGGGCCATGCCCGGCGGCGGCATGACGCAATCGATCCATTGAAAACCTGAATCACCGAACCGGGACTGGCAGCACATCCAGTTGCTTGGTATATTCCGTGTGACGTAATACGTTTTGCGGAATGATCCGGTCCTTCCGTTGCAAGCACACCCGCGCCTTGTTTGAAGGCCACTGCGTGCGCGCCTGGCTGCCGATTCGACGGGCAGCGGAACGCAAGCTGCAGATGCTTGACTCGGCACAGACGCTGGCGTTCCTGCGCAGTCCGCCCGGCAACCGGTTGGAGGCACTGGCTGGCGACCGCAAAGGGCAGCACAGCCTGCGAATCAACGATCAGTGGCGGCTGTGTTTCATCTGGACCGACAGCGGTCCGCAATCCGTGGAAATCGTTGACTACCACTGAGGCATTCGCCATGAAGCCAACCAACAATCGCATGCGGGCCATCCATCCCGGCGAGATCCTGCGAGAGGAGTTCCTTTCCCCGCTGGCTCTGAGCGTGAATGCACTGGCGAGGGAACTGGATGTTCCGGCCACCCGCCTGCATGCCATCGTCCATGGCGAACGTGCGATCACCGCCGACACTGCTGCCCGGCTGGCGCGCCATTTCGGAGGTGATGCCGCATCGTGGCTGGCGCTGCAGGCGACTTACGACTTGAAGACGCTGCCCACGCTTGGCGAGATCGAGCGCCGCGTGCAGCCGCGGGCGGCGTAAGGCACGTCACGTCCGCCGGGCATGGCCCGGTATCGTTCAGGTAGCGCTGGGCCATGCCCGGCGACGCTTTCTCAGCGCACGTTCGGGACTTCGTAGCCCAGCTTGCCGACCTGGTCGACGTGCTGCGGCACGCGCTTGAGCTTGTCGGTGTTCACGCCGTACTCGTCGCGCAGGCGCTCGGCCAGCTCCTTGTACAGGGCTTTGTCCATGTCCGGCGTGCGCGAGAAGATCCACGCCATCTCGCGGCCCGGGTAGCCGATCAGTGCCCACGAATAGTCCGGGGCGACGTCCAGCACCCGGGAGTGGGTCGGCACCACGCGGTAGAACCAGGTGCGCCAGCCGTGGTTGCCGCTGTCCGGGTCGACGCTGGCGCGTGCGCGGATCTCCTGCAGGGGTTCGCCGAAGCCGTCGCGGTAGCGGTAGGTGATGCCGACCTTGTGCTCGTCGCGCAACTCGTACTCGTTGACGCTGGCGACGTGCCCGCGTTCGATGAAGTTCGGCACGCGGCCGATCACGTACCAGGTGCCCATGAAGCGCTTGAGGTCGATCGGGGCATCCGGATCGGCGCGCGGGGCGCTGGCACGGGGTGATGGCGGCTCACCGACCGCCATGGCGGGGCCCGCCAGGGACAGGGCCAGCAACACGGCGCAGAGCGGGCGGATCGAAGTCATGCGGGAGCGGGCTCAGGAGGGCTTTGCCTGAGCATGGTCGACTGAGCGTGCGCGATCCGTCAATGGTGTCGCAATCTGTGAGAAGGGGCTTGCCCAAGCTGTGTTGCATTGTCTACCGGAGAAGGCCCATGAACACACGTTCCGTCCGTCACCCTGCAACTGAACGCATCATCGAACGCGCCGACCCGCGCCTGCTGCGTGGCGTGCGGCAACTGGTGCTGGCCGGACTGGCGCTGGTACTGGTCTGGCCAGCGGCACGTGGCAGCAGCGCGTGGTTGGGCTGGCTGCCGATGTGGCTGATCGGCATGCCGCTCGCGGCCTGGTGGGCGCTGTTGCGCTTCCCGCTGCCGCGCCTGTCGCGGCTGCCGAAGGTGCGGCGTACCGGTGGACAGGCGCGTCGCCGGCGCGGCCCGGCGGCCACGGCCTGACCTTCGACACGGGGGAGGCCGCGGCATTCCGTGCTAGCGTTCCACGGCTTATGACTGCCTGGAGCTGCAATGTCACGACTCGCTTCCGCCTGCCTGTTGGCCGGCATGATGACCGCTGCCTCGGTGGGGACCGCCGTGGCCGCTGAAGATACCGACCGCTACGCCTGGCTGGAGGACGTCACCGGCGACAAGCCGCTGTCCTGGGTCAAGGAACAGAATGCCAAGTCCGAGGCGCGCCTGGCGCAGACCCCGGCCTTCAAGCAGATGGAGACCCGCATCCGCGAGGTGCTCGACTCCGATGCCAAGATTCCGGGCGTGCAGAAGATCGGCGACTACTACTACAACTTCTGGAAAGACCAGCAGCACGAGCGCGGCCTGTGGCGGCGCACCACCCTGGCCGAGTACCGCAAGGCGTCGCCGCAGTGGGAGACCGTGCTCGACCTGGATGCGCTGAACAAGGCCGAGGGTGAGAACTGGGTCTGGCACGGCGCCGATTGCCTGCGCCCGGATTACAGCCGTTGCCTGATCGCGCTGTCGCGCGGCGGCGCCGACGCCGACGTCACCCGCGAGTTCGACCTGGCCAACAAGACCTGGATCAAGGACGGCTTCTTCCGTCCGGAGTCGAAGGGGGGCCTCAACTGGGTCGACCGCGACACCGTGTTCGTCTACACCGACTTCGGTGCCGGCACGATGACCACGTCCGGCTATCCGCGCGTGGCCAAGCTGTGGAAGCGCGGCACGCCGATGGCCTCGGCCACCGTGGTGTACGAAGGCAAGCCGGAAGACATGTACATCGCGGCGATGCACGATGACACCCCGGGCTTCGAGCGCAACCTGGTCAGCCGCACGCTGGCGTTCTACAACAACGAGCTTTACCTGCGTGGCGACGACGGCACGCTGACCAAGATCGACGCCCCGAACTCGGCCGAGAAGGGCCTGCACAAGCAGTGGCTGACCCTGGAACTGCGCGATCCGTGGACCGTGGGCGGCAAGACCTATGCCTCCGGTTCGCTGCTGGCCACCCAGCTGGACGACTTCCTGGCCGGCAAGCGCGACTTCGAGGTGCTGTTCACCCCGACCGCGACCACCTCGCTGGCCAGCGCCACCTGGACCAAGAGCCATCTTGTGCTGAACGTGCTGGACGACGTCAAGAACCGCCTGTCGGTGCTGACCCCGGGCGCAGATGGCTGGAAGACCAGCCGCTTCGTCGGCGCCCCTGCCTTCGGCACGCTGGGCGTGGCTGCAGTGGACAGCAATGACAGCGACGCGGTGTGGCTGACCGCCACCGACTACTTGACCCCGACCACGCTGGCGCTGGCCGAGATCGGCCAGGCCCCGGAAACGCTGAAGACCATGCCGGCCTTCTTCGACGCCAAAGGCAAGGTGATCGAGCAGCACTTCGCCACCAGCAAGGACGGCACCCGCGTGCCGTACTTCGTGGTGCACGACAGGGCGATGAAGCTCGATGGTTCCAATCCGACGCTGCTGTACGGCTACGGTGGCTTCGAGATCTCGCTGACCCCGAGCTATTCCGGTGGCATGGGCCGCGCCTGGCTGGAGAAGGGCGGCGTGTACGTGGTGGCCAACATCCGTGGTGGCGGCGAGTACGGCCCGCGCTGGCACCAGGCGGCGCTGAAGCAGAACCGCCACAAGGCCTACGAAGACATGGCCGCGGTGGCGCGGGACCTGGTCAAGCGCAAGATCACCAGCGCCAAGCACCTGGGCGTGCAGGGCGGCAGCAACGGTGGCCTGCTGACCGGCAACATGCTGACCCAGTACCCGGAGCTGTTCGGTGCGGTGGTGGTGCAGGTGCCGTTGCTGGACATGAAGCGCTACAGCCACCTGTTGGCGGGTGCCTCATGGATGGCCGAGTACGGCAACCCGGATACCAGTGACTGGGAGTTCATCAAGACCTTCTCGCCGTACCACCTGTTCAACGCGAAGAAGAACTACCCGCCGGTGCTGTTCACGACCTCGACCCGCGACGACCGCGTGCACCCGGGGCATGCCCGCAAGATGGCGGCGAAGATGATCGACGCCGGCAAGGACGTGACCTACTACGAGAACATCGAAGGGGGGCACGGCGGCGCCGCCAACAACGCGCAGGCCGCGCACATGTCGGCGCTGGCCTACAGCTTCCTGTGGGAGCGGTTGGGCGGCAAGTAAGCAGAACGGAAAACGCCGCCCCAGGGCGGCGTTTTCCGTTATCGGGTAGCGCCGGGCCATGCCCGGCGCGCGCGTAGCGCGGCAGGATGCCGCCGGGCATGGCCCGGCGCTACCGGAAATGCTTCAACCCACGCGCGATCCGCGCCACCGCCTCCTGCAATCGCGGCACCTCCTGGGTATAGGCCAGGCGCACGTGCTGGTTGGCACGATGGAAGCCGAAATCCAGGCCCGGGGTGAACGCCACGTGCTCGGTTTCCAGGAAATGCGCGCAGAATGCCTGCGCGTCGTCGGTGAATGCACTGACGTCGGCGTACAGGTAGAACGCGCCCTGTGGCTCGACTTCGATACGGAAGCCCAGCTCACGCAGTGCCGGCAGCAGGAAGTCGCGACGCTGGCGGAACGCGTCGCGGCGCTGCTCGAAGATCGCCATGGATTCCTCGCTGAAGCAGGCGAGCGCGGCGTGCTGGGCGATGCTTGAGGCGCTGATGTACAGGTTCTGCGCCAGCTTCTCCAGATCCGGTACTGCGGACGGCGGCGCCACCAGCCAGCCCAGCCGCCACCCGGTCATGCCGAAGTACTTGGAAAAACTGTTCAGTACGAATGCGTTGTCGTCCACCTGCAGCACGCTGGGCGCGTCCAGGCCGTAGGTCAGGCCGTGATAGATCTCGTCCACCACCAGGTGGCCGCCCCGCGCGTGCAGGGTCTGCGACAGTGCAGCCAGTTCGTCGGCGGAGAGCACCGTGCCGGTCGGGTTGGCCGGTGAGGCAACCAGCGCGCCGACGCTGTCGGCATTCCAATGCTGTTCCACCAGGGACGGCGTGAGCTGGTACGCAGTGTCCGGGCCGACCGGCACCAGCTGTGCGCCGCCTTCGACGAGGCGCAGGAAGTGGCGGTTGCAGGGGTAGCCGGGGTCGGCCAGCAGCCAGTGGCGGCCGGGATCGACCAGCAGGCTGCTGGCCAACAGCAACGCACCGGACCCACCCGGGGTGACCAGGATGCGTTCAGGATCGATGTCCAGACCGTAGTGGCTGCGATAGAAACCGCTGATCGCCTGGCGCAGGGCCGGCAGGCCACGTGCGGCGGTGTAGCGGGTATGGCCGGCGGCCAGTGCGGCCTGGCCGGCCCGCACGACCGGTTCGGCGGTAGTGAAGTCCGGTTCGCCGATTTCCAGGTGGATCACATCGTGGCCGGCCTGTTCCAGCGCCTGCGCGCGGGCCAGCAGGGACATCACATGGAACGGGGCGATTTCATGGCTGCGCCGGCTGTAGCCCGGCGTGTGGGGCAGGGTACTCATGGATCCATGGTACGCCGGTCGGCATGGCCCATGACGATCTGCAGGGTTGCCGCTTGGCTGCGATTGGGGTCAGATCCCTTTTCGGGAAAAGGGATCTGACCCCGCCGAAGACCATTGCATTGATGCGCCAGGAACCCTACTTCATGAAGTCCACCCTCTGCCTGTTGCTCGCCAGCCTGATGACCACGACTGCTACCGCCGCCACTCCGCCCGTTCCGCCGGACGCCGCCAGGCATCCGCACGTGGTCAAGGCGCCGTTCGGCGCGACCCGCAACGATGACTATTACTGGCTGCGCGATGACAAGCGCACGGACAAGGACATGCTGGCCTACCTGCAGGCCGAGAATGCCTACGCCGATCAGCTGCTGGCACCGCTGAAGCCACTGGAAGACACCCTGTACAAGGAGATCGTCGGCCGCATCAAGCAGGACGATTCCAGCGTGCCGGCGCGCGAGCGCGGCTACTGGTATTACAGCCGTTTCGAGACCGGCCAGGATTACCCCATCCACGCACGCCGCAAGGGCAGCATGGAGGCCGCCGAGGAAATCCTGCTGGACGTCAATACGATGGCTGCGGGCAAGGGCTACTTCAGCGTCGGCTCGATGGATGTCAGCCAGGACAACCAGTTGCTGGCCTGGGCCGATGATGATGTCGGCCGCCGCCAGTACACGATCCGCTTCAAGGATCTGGCCACCGGCAAGGTGCTGCCCGATGTGATCACCGGCAGCTCCGGCGACCTGGTCTGGGCCGACGACAACCGCACCGTGCTGTATGTCGAGAACGATCCGGAAACGCTGCTCACCGTGCGCGTGAAGAAGCACGTGCTGGGCACTCCAGCCAGCGCCGACACCGTCGTCTACGAAGAGAAGGACGACAGCTTCTACATGGGCATCGGCCGCACCCGCGACGATCGCTTCATCACCATCGGCGTGCACAGCACGGTGTCCTCGGAAGAGCGCTACGCACCGGCCAGCGATCCGACCACCTTCACCGTGCTGGCCCCGCGCCAGCGCGATGTCGAGTACGACGCCGACCACTACGACGGCCGCTGGGTGATCCGCACCAACGACGGTGCGAAGAATTTCAAGCTGGTCACCGCACCGACCGATGCCACCTCGCGTGCGCAGTGGAAGGACTGGATCGCGCATGACGATGCGGTGTTCATCGAAGGCTTCGAGCTGTTCGACAGCTACACCGCCATCGCCGAACGTTCCGAGGGCCTGGAGCGCATCCGCCTGCTGTTCAAGGATGGCCGCAGCGACTACGTGAAGGCTGATGAGCCGGCGTACTCGATGGGCCTGGGCGACAACACCGAGGCCGATACGCCGTGGCTGCGCTACGTCTACACCTCGATGACAACCCCGACCACCGTGTTCGAGCTGAACACCGCCACCGGTGAGCGTCGCCAGCTGAAGGTGCAGCCGGTGATCGGCTATGACGCCTCGAAGTACGAAACCGACCGCGTCTGGATCACCGCACGCGATGGCGTGAAGGTGCCGGTGTCGCTGGTCTACCGCAAGGGCTACCAGAAGGACGGCAAGGGCGCGCTGTTCCAGTACGCCTACGGCAGCTACGGCATGTCGATGGACCCGTACTTCAACCAGACGGCGGTGAGCCTGCTCGACCGCGGCGTGGTGTATGCCATCGCCCATATCCGCGGCGGCCAGGAAATGGGCCGCGACTGGTACGAGAACGGCAAGCTGCTGCACAAGCAGAACACCTTCAACGACTTCATCGACGTCACCCGCGGCCTGGTCGCACAGGGCTGGGCGGCGAAGGATCGTGTCGCCGCGTCCGGCGGCAGCGCCGGTGGCCTGCTGATGGGCGCGGTGGCCAACCAGGCCCCGCAGGATTACCGGGTGATGGTGGCGCAGGTCCCGTTCGTCGACGTGGTCACCACCATGCTCGACCCGACCATTCCGCTGACGACCAACGAATACGATGAGTGGGGCAACCCGGAGCAGAAGCCGTATTACGACTACATGCTGTCCTACTCGCCCTACGACAACGTGAAGCAGCAGGCGTACCCGGCGCTGTTCGTGGGTACCGGCCTGTGGGATTCGCAGGTGCAGTACTGGGAGCCGGCCAAGTGGGTGGCCAAGCTGCGTGATCACAACACCGGCCCCTACCCGATCCTGTTCCGCACCAACATGGAAGCCGGCCACGGCGGCAAGTCGGGGCGCTTCCAGCGCTACCGCGAGCTGTCCGAGTCGTACGCGTTCGTGCTGCAGCAGCTGGGCATCGCCCAGCCGTAACGGCGAAGGGGTGCCGGGCGTTGCCGGGCACCCCGAACCGTTATCCTTGCGGCCATGAGCCTGCCCGAGCCCTCCGCATCCCGCGATACCGCCACGCCACCGCGCGTGGTGCGTTTCCGCTGGGCGTGGTGGCTGCTGGCCTACGTCAGCCTGGGCACCGGCATCGTCGGCATCTTCGTGCCGGGCCTCCCGACCACCGTATTCATCCTGATCTCGGCGTGGGCTGCATCACGTGGGTCCGAACGCCTGCACACCTGGCTGCTGCAGCACCCGCGCTTCGGCCCGGCCATCGCCAACTGGCAGGCACATGGTGCGGTCAGCCGCTACGGCAAGTGGATGGCCACGATCACCATGGCGGTGTGCGCCTGCATCATGCTGTGGTGCGTGCCGGTCGCCTGGGTGAAGTGGTTCTCGATCGGCAGCATGACCGTGGTGGCGATCTGGCTGTGGACGCGGCCGTTGCCACCGCCCGCGGATTGAGCGCCTGCGGTAGTGCCGGCCGCTGGCCGGCAACCCGATCCCCTGCACGAACCGCTCAGCCGCCAATGGCTATACTCGGGGCATGAAGATCCCCCATCGAAACGCCATCCTGATTCCGCTGGCAGCGGCCTCGCTGCTGCTCCTCGCCGCCTGCGGCAACAAGGGCCCGCTGGTACTGCCGCAGAAGCCGGTGCCGGTGGAAGAAACCGTCGAACCGGCCGCCGAGCCCGCCACCGAGGCGACCCCGGCCGAGGCCCAAGGCGCCGTTGCCCCGGCCACGACCGTCGACCCGGCTGCAACGACCACCCAGCCGGCACCCGCGCCAGCGAAGAAGGCGGGCAGCGGGAATGAGTAAGGCCGGTTCCAGGGCCTTGCGCTTCAGCAAGATGCATGGCGCGGGCAATGACTTCGTAGTGATCGACCTGCGTGACGGCACTGCGCCGCCCACGCCTGAACTGGCCGCGCGCCTGGCCGACCGCCATACCGGCGTCGGCTGCGATCAGATCCTGACCATCGAGGCGCCGCGTGCGGAAGGCTCGGTGGCCTCGTACCGCATCTGGAACGCCGACGGTTCCAATTCCGAGCAGTGCGGCAATGGCGCGCGCTGCATCGCGGCCTGGCTGGTGCGCGAGGGCAGTGCGCAGGGCGATGCGTTCGTCATCGACAGCCCGCTGGCCAGCCATGAGGTGCGGGTGCTGGGCGAAGGGCAGTTTGCGGTGACGATGGGCGTGCCTGCTTTCGAGCCGGCCAACGTGCCGCTGATGGGCTTCGCCCACCCGCGCGAGGAATACCTGCTGCCGCTGCAGGGCGAGAGCGTCCGCTTTGCTGCGGTGTCGATGGGCAACCCGCATGCGGTGATCGAAGTGGGCCTGATCGATGCTGCACCGGTCGAGCGCGTCGGTGCGCTGCTGCAGCAGCACGCGTCGTTCCCGCGCTCGGTGAACGTGGGCTTCGCCCAGGTGATGGGCCCGGCGCACGCCCGCCTGCGCGTGTTCGAGCGCGGTGTCGGCGAGACCCTGGCCTGCGGCAGTGGCGCCTGCGCCGCCGCCGTGACCCTGATGCAGCGCGGCCGCCTGCAGCGCGATGCGCGCATCAGCCTGCCCGGAGGTGACCTGCGCATCCAGTGGCCGGGCGATGGCCAGCCGGTGGTGATGGCGGGCCCGACCGCATTCGTCTTCGAAGGGGAGTGGATGGCATGAGCGAAACCGTCGACAAGCTCGGGGCCCATGAAGTCGCTGCCTGGTTGCGGCGGCATCCCGGCTTCCTCAAGCAGTTCCCGGACCTGGCCCTGACCCTGGTGGTGCCGCGCGATGACGGCCCGACCGCATCGCTGGCCAGCTACCAGCTGGAAGTGCTGCGCGAGAAGAACCGCGAGCTGGCACGACGGTTGGCCGACCTGGGCGCCACCGCACAGGTCAATGAACGCCTGGCAGTGCGCACGCACCAGCTGACCCTGGCACTGATGAAGCAGGACAACGCGGCCGATACCCTGCGCGCGATGGCCGCATCGCTGCAGGAAGACTTCGCCGGCGACCTGGTGCGGCTGGTGGTGCATGCGCCGGTGGCCGGGCTGGAACAGGCCGACTGGCTGCAGGTGATTGCTGCCGATGATCCGCAACTGGGCCCGTTCCGCGATTGCCTGAACGACGGCGAGCCGATCTGCGGCCGCCTGCAGCCGGAAAAGAATGCCGTCCTGTACGGCGTGCGCAGCGAGGAAGTGCAGACCACCGCGCTGCTGCCGTTGCCGGGCGTCGGCCTGATCGCGGTCGGCAGCCACGACCCGAACCGCTTCTACCCGGGCATGGGCACGCTGTTCCTGCGCATGATGGGCGACGCCCTGGCCACTGGCCTGAAGCGCTTCCACGACTGAGCAGGACCGGACGACGATGAGCGCGGTACAGGCCTTCCTGCAGCACCTGCAGGTGGAGCGGCGGATGTCGGCGCATACGCTTGACGCCTACCGCCGCGACCTGGACGCGCTAGCGGTCTGGGCCGAACCGCGTGGCGTAGCGGTGGAGGCGCTCGATGCCGATGCGTTGCGCCAGTTCGTCGCCGACGAGCATCGCCGCGGCCTGTCGGCCAAGAGCCTGCAACGCCGCCTGTCGGCCTGCCGCAGCTTCTATGCCTGGCTGCTCAAGCACGGGCGCATCGAGGTCAGTCCGGCAGCGACGCTGAAGGCACCGCGCGCGCCGCGCCGGTTGCCGCAGGTCCTTGACGCCGATGAGGCGGTGCAGCTGGTCGAACTGGAGCCGGAAGGTGACCTCGGCCGCCGTGACCGTGCGCTGCTGGAACTGTTCTATTCCTCCGGCCTGCGCCTGAGCGAAGTCTGCGCGCTGACCTGGCGCGACCTGGATTTCGACAGCGGGCTGGTCAACGTGCTGGGCAAGGGCAACCGCCAGCGCCGGGTGCCGTTCGGGCGGCCGGCACGCGAAGCGCTGCAGGCGTGGCGCGCGGAAAGTGGCGGTGGTCCGGCATCGCCGGTGTTCCCCGGTCGCAACGGGCCAATCAGCCAGCGTGCGGTGCAGATCCGCATCCGCCAGCTGGCGCAGCGCCAGGGCCTGTTCAAGCAGGTGCATCCGCACATGCTGCGGCACAGTTTCGCCAGCCACATCCTGGAATCGTCCGGCGACCTGCGTGGTGTGCAGGAGCTGCTGGGCCATGCCGACATCGCCACCACGCAGATCTATACCCACCTCGATTTCCAGCACCTGGCCAAGGTCTACGACGCCGCGCATCCGCGCGCCAAGCGTCGACGCAGCAATGAGGGCAGCGGAGAAAGCTGAACGTTGCCCCTGCGTCAGCCGGTCGCGGGTGGCTTGAAGGGCGCAGCGCAGTCCCCACCTCTGGTTCTGTCACCCCGGAGGCATCATGGACCCCAGTCAGAACCCCAACGTTTTCCACGCCACCACCATCGTCTGCGTCCGTCGCGGCGAGCACGTGGCCATTGCCGGCGACGGCCAGGTCACGCTGGGCCACACCGTGATGAAGGGCAACGCGCGCAAGGTGCGCCGCCTTGGCCGCGACGGCCAGGTGCTGGCCGGTTTCGCCGGTGCCGCCGCCGATGCCTTCACCCTGTTCGAGCTGTTCGAGGCCAAGCTGGAAAAGCACGGCCAGCTGCAGCGCGCTGCGGTCGAGCTGGCCAAGGATTGGCGCACCGAGCGCCGCCTGGGCAAGCTCGAAGCTCTGCTGGCAGTGGCTGACAAGGAAACCTCGCTGATCATCAGCGGCACCGGTGATGTGATCGAGCCGGAGGACGGCATCATCGCCATCGGCTCCGGTGGTTCCTATGCACTATCGGCCGCGCGCGCGTTGATGGCGCACACCGAACTGGATGCACGCACCATCGCCAGCGAGGCGATCGGCATCGCCGGCGACATCTGCATCTACACCAACCGCAACGTGGTGGTTGAGGAGCTGTGACCGCTCTTCTGTAGTGCCGAGCCATGCTCGGCAGGGCTGCCCGTCAGCCGAGCATGGCTCGGCTCTACATGCATCTGAATCCGTGAGCACATCCATGTCGAAGATCGAAGTTTCCTCCGCCACCATGACCCCGCGCGAGATCGTGCAGGAACTGGACCGGCATATCGTGGGCCAGCACGACGCCAAGCGTGCCGTGGCCATCGCCCTGCGCAACCGCTGGCGCCGCATGCAGCTGGCGCCGGAGCTTCGCAATGAAGTGATGCCGAAGAACATCCTGATGATCGGCCCGACCGGTGTCGGCAAGACCGAGATCGCGCGCCGCCTGGCTACGCTGGCCAACGCGCCGTTCGTGAAGGTCGAAGCCACGCGCTTCACCGAAGTGGGCTACGTCGGCAAGGACGTCGAGCAGATCATCCGCGACCTTGCTGATACCGCGGTCAAGCTGTACCGCGAACAGGCCAAGGTGCGCGTGCGTACCCAGGCCGAGGAACGCGCCGAAGACCGTATCCTCGATGCGCTGCTGCCGCGCCGCAGCGGTGGCATCGGTTTCGATCCGGAAGCCGCCCGCAACGAGCCGTCGGCGCAGGACAACGAGACCCGCATCAAGTTCCGCAAGATGCTGCGCAACGGCGAGCTGGACGAGCGTGAGATCGAGCTCGACCTGGCCGCCAATGTCAGCATGGACATCATGACCCCGCCGGGCATGGAGGAAATGGGCCAGCAGCTGAAGTCGATGTTCGCCAACCTCGGCGGCGGCGCGAAGGCGCACAAGCGCACGCTGACCATCAAGGCTGCGCGCCCGCTGCTGATCGAGGAAGAAGCCGGCAAGCTGGTCAACGAAGACGATATCCGCACCGCGGCGATCGAGGCCTGCGAGCAGCACGGCATCGTCTTCATCGACGAGATCGACAAGGTTGCCAAGCGCGGCGACAACGTGGGCGGTGGCGATGTCTCCCGCGAAGGCGTGCAGCGCGACCTGCTGCCGCTGGTGGAAGGCTCGAACGTGTCCACCAAGTACGGCACGATCAAGACGGACCACATCCTGTTCATCGCGTCGGGCGCGTTCCACCTGGCCAAGCCCAGCGACCTCATTCCGGAGCTGCAGGGCCGTTTCCCCATCCGCGTGGAACTGGGTGCGCTGAGTAAGGGTGATTTCGTGCGTATCCTGACCGAGCCGAAGGCTGCGCTGACCAAGCAGTACGAAGCGTTGCTGGCCACCGAGGGCGTCAAGGTCAGTTTCACCGCCGATGCCATCGAGCGCCTGGCCGAGATCGCCTTCCAGGTGAACGAGCGCCAGGAAAACATCGGCGCGCGCCGCCTGCATACGGTGCTGGAGCGCCTGCTGGATTCGCTCAGCTACGAGGCACCGGACCGCGATGGCGAAACCCTGGCCATCGACAGCGCCTACGTCGATGCACACCTGGGTGAGCTGGTGCAGGACCCGGACCTGAGCCGCTACATCCTGTAACGCCCGATCCGGCCGGATCCCTCGCCACGGCGAGGGCCCTGACTCCATCCACTGCAACAGAAAAGGCCGCCGCAGGGCGGCCTTTTGCGTTGGCGCTCAGCACGATTGCCGGGCGCGGTAGGCCTGCAGCACCTGGTCGATCACCGCGCTGGTGCGGGCAGCACTTACGCCGGTCGAGGGCGAACGGCCGCTGCCGCGCAGCTCGTCCACCAGATGCGCGATCAACGGTTGCTGGATCGACGACGGGTTGGGGATGTCGAATGTCTGCACACCGGCTTCGGTCTCCAGCACCACCGGTACATCCTCGAAGGTGGCGAAACGCAGCTGGCCGCGGTCGCCGGTGATCTCGATCTCATCCTGGCGGCGGAACGCGCAGAAGCTCCATTGCGCGATGCCATGCACGCCTGGCCCGATGCGGAAGCACATCGAGACGCTGTCCTCGGCGGCGTAAGCGCCGGCCAATGAACTGGCCAGGCCGCGCACATCGCTCAGCGGCCCCAGTAGATGATCGAGCAGGTCCAAGGTGTGCGAGCCCAGATCGACGAACAGCCCGCCGCCGGAGATCGCGGGATTGGTCCGCCAGAAGTCCGGCGATGCGGCATTCACCGAATGCGGCCGATGCAGGGTGGCGCGAACGCTGCGCGGTGTACCGATCGCGCCGCTGTCCAGCAGCTGCTTCACCTGCGCGAATCGGGGCAGGGCGCGGCGGTAGTAGGCGACGAACACGGGCACGCCACGGCGTGCACTGGCTTCCAGGATGCGCTCGCATTCGGCGAGGTCCAGGGCCATGGGTTTCTCGATATAGACCGGCTTGCCCGCGGCGATCGCCTGCAATGCGTACTGCATGTGCGTGGAGGGCGGTGTTGCAACGTACACAGCGTTCACGTCCGGATCGCCGATCAGCGCGTCGGCATCCGTGTACCAGCGTGGCACCGCGTGGCGCCGCGCATAGTCTTCGGCCAATGCGGCATTGCGGCGCATGACCGCCGCCACCCGTGAGCCGGGTGTGTTGGCCAGGGCGGGGCCGCTCTTCTTCTCGGTGACGCTGCCGCAGCCGATGAAGCCCCACACCACGTTGTCCAGGATCATGCGTCTGTCCTCACATTGGGGCTGCGATGGCCACAGCGACCCCGCTCATGCCTCGGGCAGCGGCTCGGGCACGGTGCCGGGAACGAACACGCCGTCCTTCACGTAGGCGGCCAGGGTCATGTCCAGTGCGAGCATGCCATCGCGCTTGAGGTCCATCAGTTCCGGTTCGACCATCGCACCGTGCAGTACGCCCAGCACGGTGGCGTGCAGCATGCGTGCGGCGATCTTCGGGTCTGCACCCTCGCGCAGCTGGCCCAGATCGCGGGCGCGGCGCAGGGCGCGCTCCATCCGGTCCAACGCATCGCGGAAACCGGCCTGCTGCAGTTCGGTCAGCACCTTGGTGTCAGCCGACGCATCGCTGCGCAGCATGATCTCCATGGTCTTGCGCAGGCGCTCGTCCTCGGACAGTTCGATGAACGAGTGGATCATCACCGCGCGCAGGTCGTGCACCGGCGTGTCGCGCTGGTCGGTCGAGGTGCGCTCCAGCTCCTGCATGAAAGGCAGATGCACGCGCTCGACGATCGCGGCCAGCACCTCGCTCTTGTTCTTGAAGTGCCAGTAGACCGCACCGCGGGTATAGCCGGCGCGGGCACCGATCATCTCCAGCGTGGTACGGGCCACGCCGTGTTCATGGAAGCAGGCTTCGGCGGCGTCAAGGATGCCTTCCCGGGTTGCCTGGGTGTCCTCTTTGGTCTTGCGGGCCATGGATGGGTACGAGTGCGGGTGAAACGTGGCTGAATTGTACCGGTTTACAAACAAACAAGCATGTATGTATATTTCGCTCCCATCATTCCCGTCGTGTGCGTGGCAGGCCGGTCCGGCTCCCACTCCCCGCTGGTGAGCGTTGCCTGCTGGCGCTTTCGGCCTGTATCAGCGCGATTTGAGATTCCTTCCCCTAAGAGCCTTTCCGTCATGTTGCTGAGCCGAATCCGACCCTTTGCGCTGTCGCTGGCGATCGCCGCGACCGTGGCTGCCTGCGGCGGCCAACCCCAGGCCCCCGAGCAGGGCCCGGGTGACGTCACTGTGGTCACGCTGAAGTCCGAGACCGTGGGCCTGACCCGCGAACTGCCGGGCCGTACCAACGCCTTCCTGGTCGCCGAAGTGCGGCCGCAGGTCAATGGCATCGTCGCCAAGCGCCTGTTCACCGAAGGTGGCATGGTCAAGGCCGGCGAGCCGCTGTACCAGATCGAGGACGCCAGCTACCGCGCCCAGGCCAACAGTGCCCGCGCCCAGCTGGCCCGCGCCGAGGCCACCGCCAACGCCGCCCGGCTGAGCGCCAAGCGCATCACCGAGCTGGCCAAGGTCGATGCGGTCAGCCAGCAGGACCTGGAAAATGCCGTGGCCGCGCAGAAGCAGGCCGAGGCGGATGTCGGTGCCGCGAAGGCATCGCTGGACGCAGCCAACGTCACCCTGGGCTACGCCCGCATCACCGCGCCGATCAGCGGCCGCATCGGCAAGTCCAGCGTCACCCAGGGTGCGCTGGTCAGCGCCGGCCAGGCCAATGCACTGGCTACGGTGCAGCAGCTGGATCCGATCTATGTCGACCTGACCCAGTCCTCGGCCGAGCTGCTGCAGCTGCGCCGCGAACTGGCTGCCGGCCGCCTGCAGGACAACCAGACCCTGCCGGTCAGCATCCTGATGGAAGACGGCAGCACCTTCGAGCACAAGGGCACGCTGGAGTTCTCCGAAGTCAGCGTCGATCCGACCACCGGCAGCTTCGGCCTGCGCGTGAAGGTGGACAACCCGGACGGCCTGCTGATGCCGGGCATGTACGTGCGTGCGGTGATCGGCGGCGGCGTGCGCAGTGATGCCGTGCTGGTGCCGATGCAGGGCATCGCCCGCGATCCGAAGGGCGATACCACGGCGATGGTGGTCGGCAAGGACAACCAGGTCGAAGTACGCCCGGTCAAGGTCAGCCGCACGGTTGGCGACAAGTGGCTGGTCGAGGACGGCCTGAAGGCCGGTGACAAGGTCATCGTGGAAGGCCTGCAGAAGATCGGCCCCGGCATGCCGGTCAAGGCCACCGAAAAGGGCGACGTACCGGCCAAGCCGGCGGCCGCCGCCCAGCCTGCCGCCCCGGCCGGCGACGCGAAGTAAGCGGAGAACCCCATGGCACGCTTTTTCATCGATCGACCCATCTTCGCGTGGGTGATCGCCATCATCATCATGCTCGCCGGCGGCCTGGCCCTGTTCAAGCTGCCGGTCTCGATGTACCCCAACGTCGCGCCGCCGGCGGTGGAAATCAGCGCCACCTACCCGGGTGCATCGGCCAAGGTGGTCGAAGACTCGGTGACGCAGATCATCGAGCAGAACATGAAGGGCCTTGATGGCCTGATCTACTTCTCCTCCAACAGCTCGTCCAACGGCCAGGCCACCATCACCCTGACCTTCGAGAGCGGCACCAACCCGGACATCGCCCAGGTGCAGGTGCAGAACAAGCTGCAGCTGGCCATGCCGCTGCTGCCGCAGGAAGTGCAGCGGCAGGGCATCAACGTGGCCAAGTCCAGCTCGGGCTTCCTGAACGTCATCGCGTTCGTGTCCGAGAACGGCAGCATGGACGCCAACGACATCGCCGACTACGTCGGTTCCAATGTCGTCGACCGCCTCAGCCGCGTGCCGGGCGTGGGCAACATCCAGGTATTCGGTGGCAAGTACGCCATGCGCATCTGGCTGGACCCGAACAAGCTGCATACCTATGGCCTGTCCGTCGCGGAAGTGACTGCGGCGATCAAGGCGCAGAACGCCCAGGTGGCGATCGGCCAGCTCGGCGGTGCGCCGTCGGTGAAGGGCCAGCAGCTCAACGCCACCATCAACGCGCAGTCGCGCCTGCAGACCCCGGAACAGTTCCGCAACATCATCGTGCGCGGCGCGCAGGACGGTGCCGAGCTGCGCCTGGGCGACGTTGCCCGCGTCGAACTGGGTGCCGAGTCCTACGACTTCGTCACCCGCTACAACGGCCAGCCGGCCAGCGGCCTGGCGGTCACCCTGGCGACCGGCGCCAATGCGCTGGATACCGCTGCCGGCGTGGATGCTGCGCTGGACGACATGAAGAGCTTCTTCCCGGCCGGATTGAAGGCCGAGATCCCGTACGACACCACCCCCTTCGTGCGCGTGTCGATCAAGGGCGTGGTGCAGACCCTGCTCGAAGCGATCGTGCTGGTGTTCGTGGTGATGTACCTGTTCCTGCAGAACTTCCGCGCCACCCTGATCCCGACCATCGCCGTGCCGGTGGTGCTGCTGGGTACCTTCGGCGTGCTGGCGATGCTGGGCTTCTCGGTGAACATGCTGACCATGTTCGCGATGGTGCTGGCGATCGGCCTGCTGGTGGACGACGCCATCGTGGTGGTGGAGAACGTCGAGCGCATCATGTCCGAGGAAGGACTGTCGCCGCTTGAAGCGACCCGCAAGTCGATGGGCCAGATCACCGGTGCGCTGGTGGGTATCGGCCTGGTGCTGTCGGCGGTGTTCGTGCCGATGGCCTTCATGAGCGGATCCACCGGCGTGATCTACCGGCAGTTCTCGGCCACGATCGTCTCTGCAATGGCGTTGTCGGTACTGGTGGCGATCGTGCTGACGCCGGCACTGTGCGCGACCATGCTCAAGCCGTTGAAGAAGGGCGAGCATCATGTTGCCCACCGCGGCCTGGCCGGTCGCTTCTTCAACGGTTTCAACCGCGGCTTCGACCGCACCAGCGAAAGTTACCAGCGTGGTGTGCGCGGCATCATCCATCGTCCGTGGCGCTTCATGGGCATCGTGGCGGCACTGTTCGTGCTGATGGGCGTGCTGTTCGTGCGCCTGCCCAGCTCGTTCCTGCCCAACGAAGACCAGGGCGTGCTGATGGCGCTGGTGCAGGCCCCGGTCGGCGCCACCCAGGAGCGCACGCTGGAATCGATCGCGGCATTGGAGAACCACTTCCTGCAGAACGAGAAGGATGCGGTGGATTCGGTGTTCTCCGTGCAGGGCTTCAGCTTCGCCGGCATGGGCCAGAACGCCGGCATGGCGTTCGTCAAGCTGAAGGACTGGAGCGAGCGTGACGCCAACAATGGCGTGATGCCGATCACCGGTCGTGCGATGGCAGCCCTGGGCCAGATCAAGGATGCCTTCATCTTCGCCTTCCCGCCGCCGGCCATTCCGGAACTGGGTACCGCCTCGGGCTATACCTTCTTCCTGAAGGACAACAGCGGCCAGGGCCACGAGGCACTGGTGGCCGCACGCAACCAGCTGCTCGGCCTGGCCGCCGGCAGCAAGAAGCTGGCCAACGTGCGCCCGAACGGCCAGGAGGACACGCCGCAGTTCCGCATCGACATCGACGCGGCCAAGGCGACCTCGCTGGGGCTGTCGATCGACCAGATCAACGGCACGCTGGCCGCTGCGTGGGGCAGCTCGTACATCGACGACTTCGTCGATCGTGGCCGCGTCAAGCGCGTGTTCGTGCAGGCCGACCAGCCGTTCCGCATGGTCCCGGAGGACTTCGACCTCTGGTCCGTGAAGAACGACAAGGGCGAGATGGTGCCGTTCAGCGCGTTCGCCACCAAGCACTGGGATTACGGTTCGCCGCGCCTGGAGCGCTACAACGGTGTGTCGGCGATGGAGATCCAGGGCGAACCGGCCCCGGGTGTTGCCTCCGGCGATGCCATGGCCGAGATCGAGCAACTGGCCAAGCAGCTGCCTGCGGGCTTCGGCATCGAGTGGACGGCGATGTCCTACCAGGAACGCCAGGCGGGCTCGCAGACGCCGTTGCTGTACACGCTGTCGCTGATGATCGTGTTCCTGTGCCTGGCCGCGATGTACGAAAGCTGGAGCGTGCCGACGGCGGTGCTGCTGGCGGCCCCGCTGGGTATCCTCGGCGCAGTGCTGGCCAATACCTTCAAGGGCCTGGAGCGCGACATCTATTTCCAGGTGGCGATGCTGACCACGGTAGGCCTGACCAGCAAGAACGCGATCCTGATCGTCGAGTTCGCCAAGGAAAACCTGGAGAAGGGCGCGGGCCTGATCGAGGCGATCATGCATGCGGTGCGCGACCGCCTGCGCCCGATCGTGATGACCTCGCTGGCCTTCGGCATGGGCGTGGTACCGCTGGCGATCTCCACCGGTGCCGGCTCCGGCGCCAAGCAGGCGATCGGCACCGGCGTGCTCGGCGGCATGATCGTCGGCACCGTGCTCGGCGTGTTCTTCGTACCGCTGTTCTTCGTGGTGGTGCAGCGCGTGTTCAAGCGCAAGACCGCCGAGTGATGAAATCCGGTAGCGCCGGGCCATGCCCGGCGGATGCCTCACCGCGTAGCCGCCGGGCATGGCCCGGCGCTACCACCGTGACCCCCAAGGTGTCGCCATGAAATTCTCTTCTCTTGCTGTATCCCTGGCCGGCGTGCTCGCGCTCGTCGGCTGTTCCACTCTGGTGCCGAAGAACACCGCCGTTGCGCCCGCCATCCCGGCGCAGTGGCCGGCCGAGGCTGCACAGGGCCAGGTGGCTGATGTCGCCGCCGTCGGCTGGCGCGATTTCTTCACCGATGCGCGCCTGCAGCAGGTGATCGAGCAGTCGCTGCAGAACAACCGCGACCTGCGCGTGGCCGTGCTCAACGTTGAACGCGCGCGCGGCCAGTACCGCGTGCAGCGCGCCGACCGCGTGCCCGGCGTGGCCGTCACCGGCCAGATGCAGCGCCAGGGCACCGACGCTGGCGTCACCGAGCAGTTCACCGCCGGTGTCGGCGTGGCCGAGTTCGAGCTGGACCTGTTCGGCCGCGTGCGCAACCTCAGCGAAGCGGCACTGCAGCAGTACTTTGCCGTAGCTGCCAATCGTCGCAACGCGCAGCTGAGCCTGGTGGCTGAGACAGCGACGGCGTGGCTGACCTACGGTGCCGATGCCCAGCGTCTGAAGATCGCCGATGCCACGCTGAAGACCTACGAGGATTCGTTGCGCTTGGCCGAGGCCCGCCACGAGCGTGGTGGCAGTTCGGCACTGGAACTGACCCAGACCCGCACGCTGGTCGAGACCGCGCGCACTGATGCAGCGCGCCTGCGTGGCCAGCTGGCCCAGGACCGCAACGCGCTGGCGCTGCTGGCCGGTGGCCAGTTGGATCCGGCGCTGCTGCCGGACGGCATCGAACCGCAGTTGCTGGCACTGGCGCCTCCGCCGGCCGGCCTGCCCAGCGATGTGCTGCTGCAGCGCCCGGACATCATGGCCGCCGAACACCAGCTGCTGGCCGCCAATGCCAACATCGGCGCGGCACGTGCCGCGTTCTTCCCGAGCATCTCGCTGACCGGTAGCATTGGCAGTGGCTCCAGCGAATTGTCCAGCCTGTTCGACAGCGGCACTCGCGTATGGAGTTTCCTGCCGAAGATCACCCTGCCGATCTTCCAGGGCGGCAAGCTGCGCGCCAACCTGGCCGTCGCCAACGCTGATCGTGATATCGCACTGGCGCAGTACGAGAAGTCGATCCAGGTGGGCTTCCGCGAAACCGCCGATGCGCTGGCGTTGAATGTCAGCCTGGATGAACAGGTGAGTTCACAGCAGCGCCTGGTGGAAGCGGCCGAACAGGCCAACCGCCTGTCGCAGGCACGTTACGACGCCGGCCTGGACAGCTTCGTGACCCTGCTGGACGCACGACGTACTGCCTACAACGCGCAGCAGACCCAGTTGCAGGCGCAGTTGGCCCAGCAGGCCAACCGCATCACCCTGTACAAGGTACTGGGCGGCGGCTGGCACGAGCGCGGCTGAGCAGCAATTCGATACCGGTAGCGCCGGGCCACGCCCGGCGGCTTTTCGTTCCTGCATGCCTGACGTCTGGGCGGACCGCACTTCGTGCTCGCCGGGCATGGCCAGGCGCTACCGCATGGGCCAACGGCACCATGCAAACGGATATTCATCGAGATGCAGGGTCAACCCTGCTCGGATGGGGTTGCCCAGGATGTACAACGCATGGCGCCTCAAGGCTTCCTCGCTGCGTACCGCGTGATCGAAATAGCTCGGCTGCCACAAAGGCGTCTGTATGCCGAACTGCTGCCCCAGCAACCGGCTGCTGCGGGATTTCACCGTTCCCATCATGCGCGCCAGTGATCCGTCGCGCAGCTGCATCAGCCAGTGCAGATGGTCAGGCATGACGACCCAAGCAAAGGACCGACTGAGGCCCGTGCGTTCAACATACCTCAATGCACCCACAAGACACGTTGCACAACGTGGATCTTCAAAGACCGGACGCCGGTGGCGTACGACCGTGGTGAGGACGTAGTAGCCCCCGATACGGGAGTGGCGGCCGCGTTCCAGCTGACGGCTGGACATGGCGCCAGTCTGCACTGATGGGATGTCCGCCGTTATCAGCCG
This sequence comes from Stenotrophomonas maltophilia group sp. SKK55, assembly GCF_057179845.1. Classification (NCBI taxonomy): domain Bacteria; kingdom Pseudomonadati; phylum Pseudomonadota; class Gammaproteobacteria; order Lysobacterales; family Lysobacteraceae; genus Stenotrophomonas; species Stenotrophomonas maltophilia group sp. SKK55. The sequence continues at coordinate 351,857 of NZ_JBXUHP010000048.1, read as the reverse complement.
AGGGCGATGGCCCGTGTGGGATTCTTCCGGGTATCGCGCTCGCCGGGCATGGCCCGGCGCTACCGTCAGATCGCTTCATCGTCGCGCCGCGCTGCATGGCAGGCGCGCACCCGCGCGAGCGCATCGCCGGCTTCGCGCGCCATCTGCTCGTACTCGGCGCGGATCTCTTCCAGGCGTGCCTCGTCCAGTTCTTCCAGATCCAGCAGCTCGTTGTTGGCCTCGGCGGTTGCCCGGATCAGCTCGTCCAGCTTGATCTGCATCGCGGCGGTGTCCGCGTTCTGCGTGTGCTGGATCAGGAACACCATCAGGAAGGTGATGATGGTGGTGCCGGTGTTGATCACCAGCTGCCAGGTGTCGTTGAAGCCGAACACCGGGCCACTGATGCCCCAGATCACCACGATCGCCACTGCAGCCAGGAAGGTCCACGGCGAGCCCGTGGCGGCCGCGGCCTTCTTGGCGATCGTATTGAACAGGTTTCGTGCTTTCATCGTCGTCGTCCCACTCAGGTGACGAGGATGATCGGCAGTGGCGCGTGGAGGCGCCGTGCAGCGGCCGTCAGGCGCGCATGCGTTGCAGTCGTGGCGCCTGCAGGCTGCGCACCGGGCTGCTCTGATAGACGTGCTGCCAGCAGAGGTCGACGAACTCGCGGGCCTGTGCTTCGCTCAGCCGCGGCATGATCTGCAGGGCGTACTGGGTCTGGAACATTTCGTCACGTTCGGCCTCGCTGGCGCGCGGCTGGGTGATCAGCGAATCACAGGCGAACTTGATCCACGGCACGTAGGAGCCGAACGAGTTGTGCGGCAGTGCGCCCTCGGCATGCTGGCGGCGCCAGTGGTCAAGCTCGGCGTCTACGTTGATGACCGGGGGAATGGTGGGGACTTCAGCGTGCATGACAATCCAGTTCGGTTGAGTGGAAAGGGAGTGGGGGTTCATCGGAGTGTGGCGTATCTGCCGGTGCATGCCGCGTCAGCGGGATGTGGAGCCGGTGTGGCGATTGCTGATCAGTTGCGCGTGCTCGACCGCCCCCATCTGCTCGGCCATGGTGGCCATCGCGTTGCACAGTCGCTCGTGATCGCGCGGCTGGCCGCGCACCAGTTCCAGCTGCAGGCCCTGGTAGGCACTCCAGAACGACGCACTGCGCCGGTGCAGCGCGAAGTGCTGCTGCAGGCGTTCGCGGATGGATTCGAGGATCGGGTCGGGCGTAGGTCGTACGGCGTGCGCGCACATGGCTGGCTCCGCCGGGGAAACGAGCCCCGGTAACCCCACCCTAGGCGTGTCAGCCGGGTGGGGTGTTACCGCAGTGTGTGCACGCAGTCCAGCTGACTGTGCGCGCGGTCACGGCAATGGCCGCAAACGCTGTCCGCACTAAGAGGTGGCGGCACTGAAGCGTTCATTAAACGGGTTCAACGGATGACGGTGTGTGGCTCATTCACCGATGTCTTCGTTCCAGATGTCCGGATGGCGGCTGATGAAATCGCCGAGCAGGTCAACGCATTCCTGGTTGTCGAGGTCGATCACGTTGACGCCGTTCTCGCGCAGCCAGTCGATGCCGCCCTGGAACGTGCGCGATTCGCCCACCACCACGGTGCCGATGTTGAACTGGCGCACCAGGCCCGAGCAGTACCAGCACGGTGCCAGGGTGGTGACCATGATCGTGTCCTGGTAACGGCGCTGGCGGCCGGCCTTGCGGAACGCATCGGTCTCGCCGTGCACCGACGGGTCGCCTTCCTGCACGCGGCGGTTGTGGCCGCAGCCAAGCAGGCGGCCGTCGTTGTGGTACAGCGCCGCGCCGATCGGGACGCCGCCCTCGGCCAGGCCCTGGCGGGCTTCGGCGATGGCGGTCTGCAGCAGGGCCTGGTAGTCGGGCGTGGTGATCATGCGGGGGCTCCGGTCAGTCGTGGCCCGCCATGATACGGGCAGGGGGTGCCGCTGGCCCCCGGCGGTGCGATAATCGGGGCCATGAGCGAATCCCCCTACAAAGCCGGTACCACCCATTTCGGGTTCCGCGACGTCGCCGCCAAGGACAAGCAGAAGCTGGTCGGCCAGGTGTTCACCTCGGTCGCGCGCAACTACGACCTGATGAACGACCTGATGAGCCTGGGCGTGCACCGGGCGTGGAAGCGCTACTACGTGGCGACCGCGCAGGTGAAGCCGGGCGACCGCGTGCTCGACCTGGCCGGCGGCACCGGCGACATCGCCGCCCTGCTGAAGGAGCGCGTCGGCGCCGAGGGCTCGGTGGTGCTGGGCGACATCAACGCCGGCATGCTGTCGGTCGGCCGGGACCGCCTGACCAACCGCGGCCTGGTGCTTGGCCTGGACTACGTGCAGTGCAACGCCGAAGCCCTGCCGTTCCCGGACAACAGCTTCGACCTGGTCACCATTGCCTTCGGCCTGCGCAACGTGACCGACAAGGACGCCGGCCTGCGCGAGATGTACCGCGTGCTGAAGGTGGGCGGCCAGGCCCGCGTGCTGGAGTTCTCCGAAGTCACTGCCGACTGGTTCAAGCCGATCTACGACTTCCACTCGTTCAAGATCCTGCCCAGGCTGGGCAAGTTGTTCGCCAACGATTCGGACAGCTACCAGTACCTGGCCGAGAGCATCCGCAAGCATCCGCCGCAGGACGAACTGAAGGCGATGATGGGGCAGGCCGGCTTCGAGCGCTGCCACTACAAGAACCTGACCGGCGGCATCGTCTCGATCCACTCCGGCTACAAGCTGTAAGCCCGGTGTTCCGGTAGTGCCGGCCGCTGGCCGGCACCTGCGCGGGCAACCACCGGGCGACGGGGTTGCCGGCCAGCGGCCGGCACTACCGGCGCTGTGCCGGCCATTACCCCGCACCGCGCAACGCCTGCCGGGCCGGAGGGAGGTACCATTGGGGTTTGATCCCCGTAACGGTCCCGATTCATGCGTAATCCGCTGATGCTCCTTCCGCTGGCCGTGGCCCTGGCCGCCGGCTGCTCCCAGGAGGCGGCCGCGCCCGCCGCCGCCCCGACTGCCGCAAAGGCCCCTGCCGCCCCCGTGAACGCCGAGAACCGCAGCCACGACGAGAGCTCGTACGCCGAGCCGGACAAGGTCGTCATCAAGGACATCGCGCTGGATCTGAAGCTGGACTTCGACCAGAAGCAGATCGGCGGCACCGCCACCTACACCCTGGAATGGAAGCAGAAGGACGCCAGGCAGCTGGTGCTCGACACCCGCGAGCTGACCGTGTCCAAGGTCGAGGCCGTCGCCGCCGATGGCGCGCGCAGCCCGCTGAAGTTCGAACTGGCCCCGGCCGACAAGGTGTTCGGCAGCAAGCTGACCATCGAGGCCCCGGAACAGCCGGCCAAGGTGGAAGTGAGCTACCACACCGCGCCGACCGCATCGGGCCTGCAGTGGCTGGCACCGTCGATGACCGAGGGCAAGAAGCTGCCCTTCATGTTCAGCCAGTCGCAGGCCATCCATGCCCGTTCATGGGTGCCGCTGCAGGACACCCCGAGCGTGCGCTTCACCTACAGCGCGCACGTGGTCTCGCGCCCGGACGTGATGGTGCTGATGAGCGCCGACAACGATCCGAAGGCCGCGCGTGATGGTGACTACACCTTCAAGATGCCGCAGCCGATTCCGTCCTACCTGCTGGCCATCGCCGCTGGCGACCTGGTGTTCGAGCCGATCTCCGGCCGCTCCGGCGTCTGGGCCGAACCGACCATGGTCAACAAGGCCGCCAAGGAATTCGAGGACACCGAGAAGATGATCGGTGCCGCCGAGAAGCTGTACGGCGAATACCGCTGGGGCCGCTACGACATGCTGGTGCTGCCGCCGTCGTTCCCGTTCGGTGGCATGGAGAACCCGCGCCTGACCTTCGCCACCCCGACCGTGATCGTCGGCGACAAGTCGCTGGTCTCGCTGGTCGCCCACGAACTGGCGCACAGCTGGTCGGGCAACCTGGTGACCAACGCCAGCTGGAAGGACATCTGGCTCAATGAAGGCTTCACCACCTACGTCCAGGGCCGCATCACCGAAGCCCTGTACGGCAAGGAAATGGCCGAGATGGAGAAGCAGATCGACCAGACCGACCTGCTGGCCGAAGTGAAGGACATGAGCCCGGCCGACCAGGCGCTGGCGCTGCCGCCGCTGAACGAGCGTGATCCCGACGAAGCGCTCAGCCAGGTGGCCTACGTCAAGGGTGCGTGGTTCCTGGAATTCCTGGAGCAGCGCTTCGGCCGCGAGACCTTCGATCCGTTCCTGCGTGGCTGGTTCGATGACCATGCTTTCCAGAGCGCGAACACCGACCAGTTCGTCGACTACATGAAGAAGAACCTGCTGCCGAAGAATCCGTCGGCAGTGACCGAGGCCGAACTGAAGGCATGGCTGGACGAGCCGGGCATTCCGGCGTTCGCGGCCAAGGCGCAGTCGCGCAACTTCAGCAGCGTCGATACCGCGCGCATCGCCTTCGCCAGCGCCGGCACCGTGCCGAGCAGCCAGGTCATCGCCGACTGGAGCACGCAGGAATGGGTGCGCTTCATCGATGGCCTGGGCGCGACCCAGCCGCTGGACAAGCTGGCCACGCTGGACAAGGCCTTCCACTTCACCGGCACCCCGAATGGCGAGATCGCCATGCGCTGGTACCCGCTGGCGATCCGCAGCGGCTACGAGCAGGCCAATGAAGGCGCGGCGGCATTCATCGAGCGCGTCGGCCGTCGCAAGCTGATCCTGCCGATCTATGCCGAACTGGTGAAGACGCCGAAGGGTCTGGAGCTGGCCAAGCAGGCCTTCGAAAAGGCCAAGCCGGGCTACCACCCGATCACGACCGCCTCGGTCCAGGACATGCTGGCCAAGGCTGAAGCCAAGTAAGCGGTAGTGCCGGTCGCTGGCCGGCAACCGGTCACTGCTTCACCACCAACGGCGGGGAAACCCGCCGTTGGTGTATCCGCTTTTCGCTGCCGATAGAATCGGGATGCACTCGCAAAGGACCTCCGCCATGAAACGACTGATCCTGCTCACCGCCTGCACCCTGGCCCTGGCCGCCTGCAGCAACCCGGAAGAGGAACGCAAGGCGCAGGAAGCCGCCGCGGCCGCCGTGCAGGCGCAGAAGGAAGGCAAGGCCGAGGACGTCGCCAAGCAGTACGACATGGCTGTGGCCGCGCAGGACTGGGAACGCGCGCGCCTGCATGGTGCCTCGCTGCTGGACCAGTACAAGGACACCGCCGCCGCCGAGCGCATCGCCGCCGGTTTCGATGAAGTAAAGGCCAAGGGCGATGCCGCGCGCGACCTGCGCCGCATGCAGGGGCTGTGGCAGTACAACCAGATTCCGGTCGGCAGCAAGGGCAGCCAGGTCTCGGCGTCGATCTACAGCAAGGAACGGGTGGACGTGGACGGCAGTGGTGCCAAGCCGGTGCAGCTGGTGTTCCGCGATCACCCGGAGTGGAAGCGGCACGCCTACCTGGTGCTGCAGGCTGGCGATTTCCGCTGCCCGCAGTGCACGGTGAAGGTGACCGTGGACGATGGCAAGCCGGTGTCGATGGCGGCCTGGCGCCCAAAGACCGATGAGGCCATCGCCCTGTTCATCACCGACCAGAAGGCGCTGTGGAAGCTGGCGCGCAAGGGCAGGTCGATCAGCATCGAGTTCCCGGTCAAGGCCGGCGGCACCCGCACGGCGGTGTTCGAAACGGGTGGCGTCGACGCCAGCCGCATGCCGCAGTGGTGGCAGTGACGGGGGCGGCGGGCAGCGCAGTGCACGCGTTGTCCGCGATCCGGCACTGGGTGTTCGACATGGATGGCACGCTGACTGTGGCCGTGCATGATTTCGCCGCGATCCGCCGCGCATTGCAGATTACGGCCGAGGAAGACATCCTCGACCATATCGCGGCGTTGCCGGATGCGCCGGCGCAGGCCAAGCGTGAGTGGTTGCTGGATCATGAGCGCGCGCTGGCCGAGGACGCACTGCCGGCACCGGGTGCGGTGAAGCTGCTGCGCGCGCTGGCGGCGGCCGGGTGCCGGCTGGGCATCCTGACCCGCAATGATCATGCGCTGGCGAAGCTGACGCTGGAGGCGATCGGGGTCGGGGCGTTGTTCGACGATGCCGACATCATTGGTCGCGATGAAGCGGTGCCCAAGCCCTCGCCGGAGGGGCTGCAGCAGCATCTCCGGCGATGGGGCATCGGGCCTGCGCAGGCGGTGATGGTCGGCGACCACGCCTATGACCTGGAGTGCGGCCGTGCCGCAGGCACGCACACCGTGCTGGTCAACCTGCCGGAAAATCCGTGGCCGGGCCGTGCCGACTGGCATTTCGCCGATTGCCGCGCCTTGTTGGCTGCCTGGCAGGGCGCCTGATGATGTAGAGCCGAGCCCACGCTCGGCTGCTCTCCGGTCAGATCGCGCTGGCGCGCGCAAGCCGAGCATGGCTCGGCTCTACAGAGAGCAGGCCACGTGTCAGTCGGAGGTTCCGGTAGTGCCGGCCGCTGGCCGGCAGTGTCGACCAAGGTCGACACCCACCGATCAGATGTGCGGGCAGTTCGGTTTACGCGCTTAGCGCGTAACCGAACTGCTGCTTGAACTGCTCGTTGAACTCATCGAAGGTGAAGCGCTGGTTCTGCGTGCCCGGATGCTCGACCTTCAGCGCGCCCATCAGGTTGCCCATGCGGCCGATGGTCAGCCAGTCGTAGCCTTTCTGGATGCCGTAGATCAGGCCGGCGCGGAAGGCGTCGCCACAGCCGGTCGGGTCGACCACGCGGCGCTCGTGCGCCGGCGGGATGTCATAGCTCTTTTCCGGGGTGTGGATGACCGCGCCCTTCGGGCCGCGGGTGGTGATGTAGGCCTTGACCCGGCTGACGATCTCCTTTTCGTCCCAGCCGGTGCGCTCCTGCAGCAGGTTCGACTCGTAGTCGTTGACCACCACGTAGTCGGCCTGCTCGATGAAGGCGCGCAGTTCCGGGCCGTTGAACAGCGGCATGGCCTGGCCCGGGTCGAAGATGAACGGGATGCCGTCTTCGTGGAATTCCTGCGCGTTCTGGATCATGCCTTCGCGGCCGTCCGGGCCGACCAGGCCCAGGGTCACGCCCGGCACCCCACGCACGTGGTTCTCGTAGGAACGCATCATCGCGCCCGGGTGGAAGGCGGTGATCTGGTTGTTGTCGTGGTCGGTGGTGATGAACGCCTGCGGGGTGAACAGCTCATCGATCACGCGCACGCGCGACAGGTCGATGCCCAGGCCTTCGAAGTATTCGCGGTACGGGCCGAAGTCCGAACCCACGGTGCCCATCGGGATCGGCTGGCCGCCCAGCAGGTGCAGGTTGTAGGCGATGTTGCCTGCGCAGCCGCCGAACTCGCGGCGCATGCGCGGCACCAGGAAGGACACGTTCAGGATGTGCACCTTGTCCGGCAGGATGTGATTCTTGAACTGGTCCGGAAACACCATGATGGTGTCGAAGGCAAGAGAACCACAGATCAGAGCGGACATCGATGTAAGCCTATGCGGTGAATTTTGGGGTGGGCCGGCCCGGTTCAGCGGGCAAGCAAACGGCGCCCTTGGGCGCCCGACGGCGCAAAGGTTACCCGCTGGTGCCGCTCAGGGCCAGAACCGGGTGAGACCCGATCAGGCCGAAAGCCTGTGAAGACGCGGGTTCAGCTAGTTTTTTCCTTGCTCGGCGGCAGGCGGGTTGCTAGGCTTGTCGGCCTCGATTTCTGCCCATTTTTTCGCCATCCCGCGGCGGGCACGACACCCCTCAGGACTCCTTCCTCAGATGTTCAAGAAACTCCGTGGCATGTTCTCCAACGACCTGTCCATCGACCTGGGCACGGCCAACACCCTCATCTACGTGCGCGGGCAGGGGATCGTGCTGAACGAGCCGTCGGTCGTGGCCGTGCGCCAGGACCGTGCCATCGGTGGCACCCGCTCGGTGGCAGCCGTCGGCGCCGAAGCCAAGCAGATGCTGGGCCGTACCCCGGGCCACATCACCACCATCCGCCCGATGAAGGACGGCGTCATCGCCGACTTCACCTATACCGAGGCGATGCTCAAGCACTTCATCAAGAAGGTGCACAAGTCGCGCGTGCTGCGCCCGAGCCCGCGCGTGCTCGTCTGCGTGCCGGCCGGCTCGACCCAGGTCGAGCGCCGCGCGATCAAGGAATCGGCCGAGGAAGCCGGTGCCCGTGACGTGTTCCTGATCGAAGAACCGATGGCCGCCGCGATCGGCGCCGGCATGCCGGTCACCGAAGCCCGTGGCTCGATGGTCATCGACATCGGCGGTGGCACCACCGAAGTGGCGGTCATCTCGCTCAACGGCATCGTCTATTCGGCCTCGGTCCGCATCGGCGGCGACCGCTTCGACGAGTCCATCACCAACTACGTGCGCCGCAACCACGGCATGCTGATCGGTGAAGCCACCGCCGAGCGCATCAAGGTCGAGCTGGGCTGCGCCTACCCGCAGGCGGAAGTGATCGAGATGGAAATCTCCGGCCGCAACCTCGCCGAGGGCGTGCCGAAGATGATCAAGATCAGCTCCAACGAAGTGCTCGAGGCCCTGCACGAACCGCTGTCGGGCATCGTCAGCGCGGTCAAGCTGGCGCTGGAGCAGACCCCGCCGGAACTGTGCGCCGACGTCGCCGAGCGCGGCATCGTGCTGACCGGTGGTGGCGCCCTGCTGCGCGACCTGGACCGCCTGATCTCCGAGGAGACCGGCCTGCACGTGCAGGTGGCCGACGATCCGCTGACCTGCGTGGCCCGCGGTGGCGGCCGTGCGCTGGAGCTGGTGGACATGCACGGCAACGAGTTCTTTGCGCCGGAATAAGCCGTCCCGGCCGTTCCTGCCCGCCGCGCCCTTCCGGGGTGCGGCCCGCCGTGATGGCGGGCCGGCACCGGCGGGGCGCCCGCGTGTTTCCCTTCCGCCTTCTGCCAGTTGAATCGTTGCCGTGCCGCCCTACGCCGGTCCTCCCGTCGCCTCCCGATCCGGTGATGCCGCCAGTCCCCTGCGGTTGCTGGCCTATCTCGCGTTGGCCATCACCCTGATCGTGCTCGATGACCAGGCCGGCTGGCTGGCACGCCTGCGCGAGCAGGCCAACAGCCTGGTACAGCCGGTGTGGGCACTGGCTGGCCTGCCCGGCAAGCTCGGCAACCAGGTCAAGGATTCCGCCGCCAGCCATACCCAGCTGGTCGCCGAAAACCGTGAGCTGCGCAACCAGCTGCTGCTGGCCAACGCGCGCCTGACTCGCCTGCAGACCGCCGCGCTGGACAACGCCCAGCTGCGCGAACTGCTGAACGTGGCCGAGCGCAGTGGCCTGGACGTGCAGCTGGCGCCGATCCTGGACATCGACCTGGACCCGGTGAAGCAGCGCCTGGTGCTCGACGCAGGCAGCCGCGAGGGCGTGCACGTCGGCCAGGCGGTGATCGACGCCGGCGGCCTGATGGGGCAGGTGATCAGCGTGACCGGCGGCACCTCCACCGTGCTGCTGCTGACCGATCCCGACCACGCGGTGCCGGTCACCGTGGCCCGCAACGGCGTGCGCCTGATCGTCTACGGCCGCGGCGACACGCTGGAGCTGCGCGATATTCCGCTCAGCGCCGGGGTGGAAGTGGGCGATGAGATCGTCACCTCCGGTCTTGGCGGGCGTTTCCCGGCCGGCTTCCCGGTCGGCACCATCACCGGCCTGCGCCCGGACGACACCCATGCGTTCCTGGTCGGCGAACTGAAGCCGGCCGCACAGCTCGACCGCGGCCGCGACGTGCTGCTGCTGCGCCCGGGCGCGGCGATTCGCTTGCCTGCGGCCAGCGAACCGCAGCCGACTGCACCTTCGGCGCAACCGGCCCGCGCATCCTCCCTTACCCCCGCGCCGTTGGCGCGCCCCCCTCAACAAGAGGGGGGCTCTCCACCCGCCGGGTCCCCGGTAGTGCCGGCCGCTGGCCGGCAACAGCCCTCGTCGCAAACGAGGACTGTTGCCCCCGCATCCTCCCTTAACCCCGCGCCGTTGGCGCGCCCCCTTGAACAACAAGGGGGCTCCACCCCAGCCGGCGCTACGGTAGTGCCGGCCGCTGGCCGGCAACCGACCGCGCCGGAGGGCCAGCGATGAGCCGCCTGCGCGACAACCCGTGGGTGCTGCCGGCCAGCCTGGTGGTGGCGCTGCTGCTGGGCCTGCTGCCGCTGCCGGCGCTGCTGCAGCCGCTGCGCCCATACTGGCTGGCGCTGGTGCTGGCGTACTGGGTGATCGAAGCTCCCGAACGCGTCGGCCTGGGCATCGCCTTCGCCAGCGGCGTGGTGGCCGACCTGCTGTACGGCGGCGTGCTGGGCGAACAGGCACTGCGGCTGGTGATGCTGGCCTTCATCCTGCAGCGCTTCCGTGCCCGCATCCGCTTCTTCCCGATGTCCCAGCAGATGCTGGCCATCGGCGGCCTGCTGTTCAACGATCGCATCGTCAGCGCGCTGGTCCACATCGTGGTGGATGAGCCAACGCTGCCCTGGTCGTACTGGTGGGCGCCGCTGCTGGGCATGGGCCTGTGGCCGCTGGTGTTCGTGCTGCTGGACGCGGTGCGCTTCGGCAAGCGCGGGCGCTGAGCCATGATCCCGCGCCGCCAGGTCAAGAACCCGCACGCCGAAGCCGAACAGTTCCGCCGTCGTGCGGCGCTGGGTTTCCTGGGCGTGCTGGTCTGCCTGCTGGGCCTGGGCGGCTGGTACTTCAAGCTGCAGGTGCTGGACCACGACGTCTACGCCACGCGCTCGGAGGCCAACCGCATCAAGCCGCGGCCGGTGGTGCCGGGGCGCGGCATGATCTACGACCGCAACGGTCGCCTGCTGGCCGAAAACGTGCCGGCCTTCCGCCTGGACGTGACCCCGGACAAGGTCAAGGACATGGATGCCACCCTGGAAGGGCTGGCGAAGATCATCAACATCAGCCCGGAAGAGCTGGAAGCATTCAACAGGTCGCGCAAGGCGCGCCGCAAGTTCCTGCCGGTCACGCTGAAGCTGCGCATGAGCGACGAGGAGATGGCGCGCTTCGCCGTCGACCGCTGGCGTTTCCCAGGCGTCGAGCTCGAACCCTACCTGACCCGGCGCTATCCCTATGGCGATCTGTTCGCGCACATCATCGGCTACGTCGGTCGCGTCGATGACAAGGATCTGGAGATCCTCGGCGAAGGCAATGCCGCGCTGACCCACATCGGCAAGTCCGGCCTGGAGCGCTATTACGAGCAGCAGCTGCGCGGCAAGGTCGGCTACGAGCAGGTCGAGACCAACGTGCAGGGCCGCGCGATCCGCACCATCGGCCGCGTCGCCGCGCAGTCCGGCGCCGACCTGCGGCTGTCGATCGACGCCGACCTGCAGCGCGCGATGGTGGCCGCGTTCGGCGACCAGGAGGGTTCGGCGGTGGCGATGGATCCGCGCACTGGCGAAGTGCTGGCGATGGTCAGCCTGCCGTCCTACGACCCCAACCTGTTCGTCAACGGCATTTCCCATGCCGACTTCAAGGCCTTGAACGAAAACCCGTCGCGGCCACAGTTCAACCGCCTGGTGCTCGGTGGCGTCGCTCCCGGTTCCACGCTGAAGCCGCTGATCGGCCTGGCGGGACTGGACTCCGGCGTGCGCCGCCCGGAAGACAAGGTGCTGTCCACCGGCATGTTCTACCTGCCGGGCACCTCGCGCGGCTGGGGTGACGCCCACCGTGGCGGCCACGGCTGGACGGATCTGCGCAAGTCCATCGCCGAATCGGTCAACACCTATTACTACAAGCTGGCGCTGGACCTGGGCATCGAGCGCTTCGACCATTACATGGAGTACTACGGCTTCGGCCAGCCGACCGGCATCGACCTCACCGGCGAGATCGGCGGCATCCTGCCTTCGCCGGCCTACAAACGGAAGACCCGCAAGGAAGCCTGGTATCCCGGCGATACGGTCAACATCAGCATCGGCCAGGGTGACTGGAAGGTCACCCCGCTGCAGCTGGCGCGCGGCGTCAGCGGCCTGGCCGACGGTCAGCTGCGCACCCCGCACCTGGTGATCCAGCAGCGCGACGGCTTCGACAGCGACTGGACGGCAATGCCGGCCGGCGAAAGCAAGCCGGTCAGCCCCAATCCCAACAACGTGCAGGCCGTGCGCGAGGGCATGATGGCAACCATGCGGCCCGGCGGCAGCGGCTGGCGCGTCGCGGTCGGTGCGCCGTACGTGATGGCCGGCAAGACCGGTACCGCACAGGTCATCAGCCGCAAGGGTACCGCCGCCGTGAACCCGAAGAGCCTGCCGATGCACCTGCGCCACCGCGCGCTGTTCGTTGGCTTCGCGCCGGTCGAAAACCCGGTCATCGCAATTGCGGTGGCAGTGGAAGGTGGTGGCTATGGTGGTTCGGCCGCGGCGCCGATCGCGCGCAAGGTGTTCGACGCTTACCTGTTGGGCAAGATGCCCGAAGGCATGCAGCCGCTGGACAGCGAGCGCGGCACCACCGCCATCGGCGCCACCGCGTTCGACAACGAAGACGCGGGCGCACGTCAGGCCGGTGACCTCGCCGCTGCACAGGTGGGAGAGCATCCGGTGCTGATCGGTGCACCCGCACCGGAGCCGGCGCCTGCGCCGCAGCCGGGTGCGCCGACCGCCGCGCTGCCCGCCACGCCCCGCCCGACCCCTGCGGAGCCTGCACGATGAGAGTGTTCCTGCGCTGGGCCGGCGACATGCTGCGCCGCTTTTTCAGCACGCTGGACTGGGTGCTGTGCCTGGCCCTGGGCGCGCTGATGGTGATTGGCCTGGCGACCCTGAAGAGCGCTGGTGGCGACAGCCTGGTGATGGCGCAGGGCGCGCGTTTCGCGGTGGGCATGGCCGCACTGTGGGGCATCTCGCGGGTGCCGATCCTGCGCATCCGCTCGGCCACGCCGATGATCTACGCGATCTCGATGATCCCGCTGCTGGCGGTGTTCGCGCTGGGCACCGGTAAATATGGCCGGCAGTGGCTGGACCTGAAGTTCTTCTACCTGCAGCCGGCCGAACTGCTGAAGGTGAGCCTGCCGATGATGGTGGCGTGGTACCTGCACAAGATGCCGCTGCCGCCGCGCTTCAATACCGTGCTCGTGGCCTTGATCATCATCGGCGTACCCACCGGCCTGGTGATGATGCAGCCGGACTTCGGTACCGGCGTGCTGATCGCCGCCAGCGGCGTGTTCGTGCTGCTGCTGGCGGGCCTGCCGTGGTGGTGGGTTGGGCTGGGCGTGGGCGGCGTGGCTGCGGTTGCGCCGGTGGCCTGGTTCTGGTTGCTGCGGCCGTACCAGAAGGACCGCATCATGATGTTCCTGGACCCGGAGATGGACGCGCTGGGCGCCGGCTGGAACATCATCCAGTCGAAGATCGCGATCGGTTCCGGCGGCTTCGATGGCAAGGGCTGGGGCGAAGGCTCGCAGTCGCACCTGAACTTCATTCCCGAGCAGACCACCGACTTCGCGTTCTCGGTGCTGAGCGAGGAGTTCGGCTGGATCGGCGTGGCCACCGTGCTGGCGCTGTACCTTGTGGTGATCGGGCGTTGCCTGTGGATCGCCAGCCAGTCGCGCGATTCCTATTCGCGCCTGCTGGCTGGTGCCACCGGCCTGGCGTTCTTCGTCTACGTGCTGGTGAATGGCGGGATGATTTCCGGCCTGCTGCCGGTGGTAGGCGTGCCGATGCCGCTGATCAGCTACGGTGGTACTTCGGCGGTGTCGCTGCTGGCCGGTTTCGGCCTGGTAATGGCGGTGCGCAGCCACAACCCGGTGCACGGGGGTTACGGGTAACATCGGCTGCGCGCTTCTTTAGAGTCGAGCATGGCTCGACTCTACAAACGCAGGGCCACAATGACAGCTTCACGCAAGCACCCGTTGCTACCGTGCCCGCGTGAAATGGAAACGACTGCTTGGCGGCTGCCGTGAGGCGCTGCGCACGATCGATCTGCCGTTGCTGGGCGCGTTGTTGATCCTGATGGGCGCCGGCCTGGCGGTGCTGCACAGCGTGTCCGGCCCGGTGGCCGGGCAGGCGGCACGCTTTGCCGGTGGGCTGTTGGCGATGTGGCTGCTGTCGCGTGTTTCGCTGCTGCGATTGCGTGCGTGGACCCCTGCGATCTACGCGCTGTCGATGCTGCCGCTGATGGCGGTTTACGTCATCGGCACCGGCAAGTACGGGCAGCGCTGGCTGAACCTCGGCGTGTTCTACCTGCAGCCGTCCGAGCTGCTCAAGCTCAGCCTGCCGCTGATGGTGGCGTGGTACCTGCATCGGCAACCACTGCCGCCCTCGCCGCGCACGGTATTGACTGCCGCGCTGCTGATCGGCATGCCGGCGGTACTGATCCTCATGCAGCCCAACCTCGGCACCGCCACGTTGGTCACTGCCAGTGGCGTGTTCGCGTTGTTGCTGGCGGGCCTGCACTGGGGCTGGTTGGCGACCGGGGCGGCAGGGCTGGCAGTGGCTGCACCCCTGGCGTGGTTCGGCTTGCTGCGGCAATACCAGAAGGATCGTGTGCTGACCTTCCTCGACCCGGCGGCCGACCCGCTTGGTACCGGCTGGAACATCCTGCAATCGCGCATCGCGATCGGTTCCGGGGGCTGGCAAGGACGCGGCTGGGGGCAGGGCACGCAGGCCACGCTGGATTTCCTGCCCGAGTACACCACCGACTTCGCGTTCTCGGTGCTGGCCGAGGAATTCGGCTGGATCGGCGTGGCGACGCTGTTCGCGCTGTACCTGTTCGTGGTGGGGCGTTGCCTGTGGATTGCGGTGCACGCGCGCGACACGCACGCGCGATTGCTGGCCGGTAGCCTGGGGCTGGCGTTCTTCGTCTACGTGCTGGTGAACGGCGGAATGATTTCCGGCCTGCTGCCGGTGGTGGGCATTCCGATGCCGCTGATCAGTTATGGCGGGACATCCGCTGTCTCGTTGCTGGCCGGCGTCGGGTTGGTGATGGCGGTACGCGGGCACCGGCCCGTGCACGGGGGATAGGGTTTCCAGCCAACGGCGCAGCCCCTCGTGGGTGGTTGGGTTGGTCGCTTAAAACCGGATTGCTGAGGGCTGGCCGGGTGGGTGAGTAGTGCGGGGACGCCGTAAACCCGTCCATGCCGCGGACACCCCGCACTACCCACCCACCCGGCCGCTGACAGTTCACGGGTGTTCTCCATCCACGGAGAAGAAAAAGAAGATCAAAGGCAAAAGCAGCTTGGCCGGTTGCTTCATTGCTTCCTGTAGAGCCGAGCCATGCTCGGCTCACGAGCAAGCGCAGCGCCGCGACCCGCTTTTGAATTTTCTTTTCTTTTCCATGGGGGAACGCGCCCGGAACCTGTCCGCAGCCCAGCTCCCCGGCCCCACCCGCGAACCGCTTTTCGCGACCACCCCCGAGGGGCGGCGCCGTTGGCCGAGGACTTCCTGGCGCTGCGCATTGCCCGTTGTGGAAGCGTTCTCACAACAATGCGACGCAACACGCTCCCCGACGAAAGTCCGCAAAAAACGTTAGCTGGTTCACATTTTTACACCGCGTTGATCTTGATCAATGGACTTGTCGTAATCGGCCTGCACAATGGCGGCCCGTTCGGCACGGCGCGCCGTCAATCGATGCAGCGCGAGGGGGCGTCGGGCGGGAGCAGTACTGATCCAACGGGTACAGGGAGCGCGGGGAACTGCCACTGGGGAGCGGCAGCCGCGCAGGTACCGACCGGATCCGGTCGCCGGTTGCGTCTGCGGGGATGGGGACGCAACCGGCCACCTCTATCTGAATGGGGAAGCTCGATCACGACGTCTTCACATTTCCCGCTGAACGCGGGCAAATCGTTGTGATTCATGGTGTTAGGGGTTTTAATTCATCCATGACCTGCTAACCTGCGACGATGATTCGACGCACTCTGGCCTGCATGCTCACCCTCGGCCTGGTCGCCTGCGCGACCCAGCCGAAGTCCCCACCGTCTCCGCCCCAGGCCAGCAGTACGCCGCGCCAGCCCGCCACCAAGGCCCACGGCCCGGCCGAGGCCGCGCCCGAAGCGGCCGCTGCTACAGCGCCGCCGGTCGATCTCACCCCGGTGCCGTTCGAGGTCGCACGGGCCCGCTTTGTTGCCGATACGGCCAAGCGCTATGGCCTGAAGCCAGAGCAGATCAGCAGCGTGCTCGACCAGGCGCAGGTGCGCCAGCCGATCATCGCCGCCATGTCGCGCCCGGCCGAACGGGTCAAACCGTGGAACGAATACCGGCCGATGTTCATCAGCAAGGCACGCATCGATGGCGGCCGCGCGTTCCTGGCCCAGCATCGTGCAGAACTGGATCGCGTGCAGCAGCGCACCGGCGTGCCGGCCGAAGTGATCGTGGCGATCATCGGCGTGGAGACCAGTTACGGGAAAAATGCCGGCAACCACCGCGTGCTCGATGCGCTGTACACGCTGGCGTTCTACTACCCGCGCAGTGGCGACCCGGCCAAGCTGGAACGCGAAGTGCGCCGCGAGCTGTTCTTCCGCGATGAGCTGGCCAAGCTGTTCGAGCTGGGCCGTGAGGAAAAGCTGGACATCACCACGCTCAAGGGCAGCTATGCCGGTGCGATGGGCATGGGCCAGTTCATGCCGTCCAGCTATCTCGATTACGCCGTGGACGGTAATGGCGATGGCCGTCGCGACCTGTTCACCAGCTACGACGATGTGTTCTCGTCCATCGCCAATTATTTCGTGAAGAAGGGCGGCTGGGTCCGTGGTGGTCAGGTGGCCGTACCGGCCACGCTGGCGCCGGGGCGCGAGGAGTTCAACCCCACCGAATGGATGCCGACCTGGTCGCTGGCCGACCTGGCACAGCGCGGCTACCAGCCCAGCGCTGCGGTGCAGCCGGGCGCCACCGCAACGCCGATCACGCTTGAGGGCAGCACCGGCAAGCAGTACTGGCTGGGCTTCCAGAATTACTACGCGATCACCCGCTACAACCTCTCGAAGATGTACGCGATGGCCGTGTTCCAGTTGTCGCAGGCCATCGCCGGACAGGAGCTGCCCCCGGCATGAACATCAGATGGCTGGTCCCGAGCTTGATCGTCCTCGCGCTCGCTGCCTGCAGCAGTGCGCCGAAGAAGCCGGCCACGGCCGGCCACGGTGGCAAGCCCAGCGGCACGGTGGTGCAGGGTCGCGGCTCGCGCCCGGCGCATTGCCCGGAGGGCTCGCCCTATGCCGCGGCCAAGGAAGACCCGAACACGCGCGGCAACTACACCGCCGGGGGGCTGTACAAGCCAGGCGTGCGTGACAGCACCCCGGACTACATTCCCAACGTCGCCTGCATTCCCGAGCCGGAAGTGACCGCCGAAGAGCGTTCGGCCATCGGCAACAAGTCGCCGTACGTGGTGCTGGGCAAGTCGTACAAGGTGCTCGACGACACCCGCAACTATGTCGAGCGCGGTACGGCGTCGTACTACGGCGCCAAGTTCCACGGCCGCCTGACCTCCAACCGCGAGGTCTACGACATGTACCAGTTCACCGCTGCGCACAAGACACTGCCGCTGCCCAGCTTCGCCCGCGTCACCAACCTGGACAACGGCGAATCGGTCATCGTGCGCGTCAACGACCGTGGCCCGTTCCATGATGGTCGCGTGGTCGACCTCAGTTATGCCGCCGCGGTACGCCTGGGCATCACCCAGCGCGGTACCGGCAACGTGGAAGTGCGTGCGCTGCAACCGGGCGAGAGCAACCTGCTGGCCCAAAAGCCGTCGCGCCGCGAGCGCCGTGCCGCCGAAACGGCTGTCGCGGCGGCCAGTACGCGCCCGGTAACGGCTGCGGGTGCCACCTCCGACAGCGACATTGATCGCCTGGTCAAGCGCCTGCCGACCGACGCCATGCCTGCGCGTGGCCAGCCGGCCACCACCCAGGGCGTGGCCAGCGCCGTGCCGGACGTGGCGGTCAGCAGCCTGCCGCCGAGCGCACCGCCGGCGCGCAGCGCCCCTGTGGCACCGGTTGCCGTCGCCAGCGCCGCGCCGCGCGCGGTCACGCCGGCGCCGGCGCGTACGACGCCGGCCACACCGACGGCCCCCAGCCTGTCGCAGCAGGTGGTGGGCGCGGTGATGGTGCAGGTCGCCAGCTTCTCCAGCCGCGACAATGCCACCCGCGCAATGGGCCAGCTCAACGCCGCCGGCATCGTCGGCGCGACCATCAGCGACATCGCCGCCGGTGGCCGCACCCTGTTCCGCCTGCGCGTTCCCGCCAGCGACCATGCCAGTGCCGCGGAACTTGTCGGCCGCATTGCCGGTCTGGGCCTGGGTTCGCCGCAGATCGTCAAGGATTGACCCGCCCGGGCCGGTGCTGCCGGCCCATGCTGCCCCGGCCTTACAATGGCCACTACGTTCCACCCTCCATTCCTGGCCGTCCCCTGGAGCCTGCTGTCCAATGAATTTCCGTTCCGCCGCCACCGCCCTGGCCGCCACCCTGGTGGTGGGCCTGGCTTCCGCCCAGACCCCGCTGCCGACCCCGGCCACGCCGGCGCCCGCCGCCGCCGCTGCCGCCCCGGCCACCGTTGCCACCCCGCCGGCGCCGGTGCCGAGCGTATCCAAGGCCTGGGTGCTGATGGACTACGCCACCGGCCAGGTGCTGGCTGGCGAAAACATCCACGAGCAGCTCGCGCCGGCCAGCATCACCAAGGTGATGACGTCCTACGTGGTTGCCGCCGAGGTCAAGAACGGCAAGGTCCGTGCGGATGACCCGGTGATGATGAGCGAGCGCGCCTGGCGCGAAGGCGGCGCCGGCACCGATGGCAGCTACAGCGGCTTCCCGGTCAACCAGACCGCACGCCTGGAAGACATGGAAAAGGGCATGGCGATCCAGTCCGGCAATGACGCCGCGATCGCCCTGGCCGAGCACGTGGCCGGCAGCGAAGAAGCCTTTGCGTCGCTGATGAACAGCTACGCCGCCAAGATCGGCATGAAGAACTCGCACTTCGTCAACGCCCACGGCCTGACTGCCGAAGGCCACCACAGCACCGCCTACGACCTGGCGCTGCTGGGCCGCGCGATGGTGCGTGATTACCCGGAAACCTACGCGTACAACAAGATCAAGGAATTCCAGGTCGGCAACATCAAGCAGCCGAACCGCAATCTGCTGTTGTGGCGCGACGGCAGCGTGGACGGCATCAAGACCGGCCACACCTCCGAAGCCGGTTACTGCCTGATGAGTTCGGCGCAGCGCGGCGACCAGCGCCTGATCGCCGTGGTATTGGGCGGTGCGTCGGAAAAGCAGCGTGCCGATGACAGTCTGGCCCTGCTGAACTGGGGCTTCCGCTTCTTCGAGACCCACCGCCTGTACGAGCCGGGCAAGGCCGTGGCCGAGCACAAGGTCTGGAAGGGCACCACCGACAAGGTGCAGCTGGGCGTGGCCCAGCCGATGCTGGTGAGCGTGCCGCGCGGCCGCTACAACGACCTGAAGCCGAGCATCGATGTGCCCAAGACCCTGGAAGCACCGTTCACCGCCGGCCAGCAGATCGGCACCGTGAAGGTCACCCTGGATGGCAAGGTCGTCGCCGAAGCGCCGCTGGTGGCCGTGGCCGCCGTCGAGCAGGCCGGCTTCTTCAAGCGCCTGTGGGACAGCTTCTGGATGTGGTGGGAATCGGAATGATCCACGCCCCGGCGTGGTGAACGAAAAGGCCGGCGAATGCCGGCCTTTTCTGTTTCGGGATGCCGGTTGCGTGCGGATGCGGGGAGTGCCGGCCGCTGGCCGGCTCCGCTTGAACCCATCCGGATGTGCCAACAGCCGGCCAGCGGCCGGCACTACCCTCACCCGCTCGCTTGCAGCGAGCGATGCAATAACCGGTGTGCCGACCAACGGTCGGCACCTGCCCGCTTCACCATCAGCCCCTCGCCTACAGCGACCGGCTGATGGTGAAGCTGCCGAACACCGGCGCCTCGCGCTGGCCGTTGAACTCGCGCGTGCTGTGGTAGCGCGCGGCGGCGAACTTCCAGCGGCCGTACATCACCGCCACGCCGTACCCGCCGTAGGCCACCACATGGCGCTTGTCCACGCTGTGACTGTTGCGGAAGGTGTTGCCATCCAGGGTGATATCGCGGATCACCCAGGCAGCGTCCGAGGTCGCGAACAGGTGCCAGGACCACCCACTGGGGCGGCCGCGGCGGGTCGGCGCGGTGTTTTCGCCGGCCGGGCGCAGCGGCGTGCTGCCGAAGTCGTCCGGCAGCTTCCAGCCAAAGCGCACTTCACCGCCGAAATTGGCCTTGGTTTCCAGGTTGCCGATCGACCCGCCGTAGTGGCTGATCGCGTCCCAACCCCAACCGTCGGCATTGACGCTGGCATCGCCCGGCCAGCGGCGCATGCGCTCATGGGTCAGCATGAACAGTGGTTCGTTGTGCAGCTGGTTGTCCCAACCCTTGAATTTTTCGTCGCCCAGCACGTCGTGCACGGCATTCTGCACCTGCTTGCCCTGTGCCCACGGACCGACCACGCCCAGTGTCAGCTGGGTGGTCTGCAGGCGGTCGCCGCTGCGCGCATTGAAACCGAAGTTCGCGATCAGCACGCCGGCGTAAGGGCGGTCGTCCTCGATCAGGTCCCTGCGAGTGAAATCGGTCGGGGTGAAGATCCCCTGGCCGATGCTGAAGATCATGTTCTGCTGTTCGAACTTGCCCGGATGCAGCCCTTCCAGGTACCGGTTTACCCAGCGCGCCATGCGCGGCAGGCAGGGGTCGTCGGTGTAATCGACCAGATTGGGGGAGACCAGGGTCAACAGCGCACCGTTGGTATAGCCCTGATCCTGGTGGCGGCCGCCGAACAGGTCGTTGTCGACGCGGAAATTGACCTGCGGCGGGTGGTCGCGCATGGCGTCCGGGCCACATTGTTCGGCCGCCTGGGCGGCAAGGGGGAGGGCAGAGGCCAGCAGGCCGGCGAGCCCGAGAGCTGCGACACTACGCATGGATGGAATGCTCATGGGGAAGGGGGCGGTTTTCAGTCGTTTTCTGCAACGCTACGGTACTCGTGCCCGCGCGTCGGAACGAGCACGTCCAGATCACTTGTCTGTTCCGAAAACAACATTGTCCGGCGGGCACAATTTGTTACCCGCGTACGCGCCGCAGGCCGGGCGTGAAGGCGGTCGCGGGCCGCCCGTACGATGTTCGCGCTGGTGATGGTCAGGAGATTGCAGTCAGCTGCCGTTGGGCCTCAGGCCCGTCCCTTTGGGCCGCCTGCAACGCAGCAGACCGCCGGTGCGGTCCTGGCGTTGATGAATACTCTTGGGTTTGTTGCCCTGCGGCCCGATAATGGGGCCATGGAAATCAAGTCCGACAACCCCGACCACGGCTTCCAGTTCCCCGGCCAGTTCGAGCTCAGCGCCATGGGCCCGGCCAACCGCGGCCTGGAGCATGAGCTTCCCCGCCTGTTGCTGGCCGCCGGCATCGATGTGGTGAACGAACGCATCAGCTGGAAGCACTCCTCCAACGGCAAGTACGTGTCCGTCCGCATCGTGTTCAAGGCCGAGAGCCGCGAACAGTACGACCTGGCGCACCAGGCGCTGCGTGACCACCCGGAAGTGAAGTGGACGCTGTAGCCGACTCCTGCCCGGCCGAAGCCGCCCCGGAGGACCGTGCGCCGCGTCCGGCGCTGGTCCGTGACCTCGGCCGCCAGCCGTATGAACCGGTGTGGCGCGCCATGCAGCGCTTCACCGACCAGCGCAGCGACGCCGATGCCGACGAGCTGTGGGTGGTCGAGCACGATCCGGTGTTCACCCTGGGCCAGGCCGGCAAGGACGAGCATGTGCTGGCGCCGGGCGACATCCCCGTGCTGCACGTGGACCGCGGCGGCCAGGTGACCTATCACGGTCCCGGCCAGATCGTGATCTATCCGTTGCTGCGCCTGCCACGGCTGGGTATCGGTGTGCGCGACTACGTGTGCCGCATCGAGCAGGCGATCATCGATACGCTGGCCGAGTGGAACATCGGCGCCGAACGCCGCGAGGGCGCCCCGGGCGTCTACGTCGGTGGTGCCAAGATTGCCGCACTCGGCATCCGTGTGCGCCGCGGCTGCACCTTCCATGGGCTGGCCTTCAACGTGGCCATGGACCTGGAACCCTTCCACCGCATCAATCCCTGTGGCTATCAGGGGTTGCAGGTGACCTCGGTGCTGGACTTGGGCGGCCCCTCGGGGATGGACGCCGTCAAGCCGGTGCTGCTGGACCACCTGGCCCGCCAGTTTGGCCTGCTGCTGCAGCACACGCCCGAACTGCCCGATCTTTCTGCGGCCGCCTGACCGCTCCCCGGAACTGCCATGACTGAAACCACCGCCCGTTCCATTCCCCTGCAGATCGTGCAGGGCGATTCTCCGTCCACCGCGCCGTTGCAGGCCGGGGTCAAGCAGCTGGGCGGTGACAAGATCAACCGTTCGCCGGTGCAGTTCGCCGATGCGCCGGTACTGCGCAAGCCGTCCTGGATCCGCGTGCGCATTCCTTCGGGCAATGCCGTGCAGAACCTGAAGGCCAAGCTGCGCGAGAACCGCCTGGTGACGGTATGCGAGGAAGCCAGCTGCCCGAATATCCACGAGTGCTTCGGTCATGGCACCGCCACCTTCATGATCCTCGGTGAGGTCTGCACCCGGCGCTGCTCGTTCTGCGACGTGGCCCATGGCCGCCCGAAGCCGCCGGATGCCAACGAGCCGGCCAGCCTCGGCCAGACCGTGGCCGACATGGGCCTGAAGTACGTGGTGGTGACCAGCGTCGACCGCGATGACCTGCGCGACGGGGGTGCCCAGCATTTCGTTGACTGCATCACCGCCATCCGCGAGAAGTCGCCGGGTACCCGCATCGAGGTGCTGACCCCGGACTTCCGCGGCAAAGGCCGCATGGAACGTGCGCTGGAGATCCTGGCGCAGAACCCGCCGGATGTGTTCAACCACAACATCGAGACCGTGCCGGACCTGTATCGCAACGTGCGCCCGGGTGCGGACTACCAGTGGTCGCTGAACCTGCTGAAGAACTTCAAGGCGCAGCATCCGGACGTGCCGACCAAGAGCGGCATCATGCTGGGCCTGGGCGAGGACTTCGAACAGATCAAGGCCACGATGCGTGACCTGCGCGCGCACGACGTGGACATGATCACCATCGGACAGTACCTGCAGCCGACCGCGCACCACCACCCCGTGCTGAAGTACTGGACGCCCGAGGACTACAAGGCGCTGGAAGTCTACGGCTACGAACTGGGCTTCAGCCACGTGGCCTCCGGCCCGATGGTGCGCTCGTCGTACCACGCCGACGTGCAGGCCAAGGGCGCCGGCGTTTCCTGACATCCTGCCGGTGGGTGGGAGCTGCTTCTCCTGTGGGTGCGGACCGCACACCTCTGCCTGCCGTAGAGCCGAGCCCATGCTCGGCTGCTTGCTGCCGGCCAGCCGAGCATGGGCTCGGCTCTACATGCATTCACAATTTGCTACACCGGCCCGGCTAGGCTGGTTTTCCACCGAGCGCGGCCGGGTGACAAACCCGGCAACTTTCGGCACTGTCGGGGTGTCTGAACACCCTGCAGTCTCTCCCTTGGCAAGGCGCCTTCGAGCACGTCAATGAAATTCAAAGCCCCCGCATTCCTGATGGCCCTGGCGCTGGTCGCGCCGCTGGCGCTGGCGGCCAAGGCCGACTCGCCTGCATTGCCCGCTGCGGCAACTGCCGATCAGGTGACCACCTCCAAGCTGGTGTATGGCCTGTTGTCCGACAGTCGTTACGCCTACCGCCCGCGTGCGCTGGACGAGGCCACCTCCAAGGACGTGTTCAAGCGCTATCTGGAGACGCTGGACGGCGCCAAGCAGTATTTCACCCAGGCCGACGTGGCGCGCTTTGCGCCCTTCGAAGCCAACATCTCCTCGGCCATCCGTGGCGGCGAGCTTGAGCCGGCGTTCCAGGTGTTCGCGGTCTACAAGCAGCGTGTCGGCGAACGTGTGGCCTTTGCGCGCAAGCTGCTCAAGCAGGAGCCGGACTTCACCACCGACGAGCGCTTCGAGTACGACCGCAAGAAGGTGCCGTGGGCGGCCAGCAGCGCCGAGCTGGATGAGCTGTGGCGCAAGTCGGTGAAGAACGACTGGCTGCGCCTGAAGCTGGCAGGCAAGAAGCCGGACGATATCCGCAAGACGCTGGACAAGCGCTACGCGACGCTGGAGAAGTCGGTCAACGAGCTGAAGGGCGAAGACGTCTTCCAGTTCTTCATGAATTCGTACACCAGCGCGGTTGATCCGCACACCGATTACTTCACCCCGCGCACGGCCGAGAACTTCAACCAGGCGATGTCGCTGTCGCTGGAAGGCATCGGTGCGCAGCTGCAGCGCCAGGACGACGTGGTGGTGATCCGCGAGATCATCGCCGGCGGCCCGGCTGCGGTGGACGGCACGCTGAAGCCGGGTGACCGCATCGTCGGCGTTGGCCAGGGCAAGTCTGGCCAGGTCGAGGACGTGATCGGCTGGCGCATCGACGATGTGGTGGCCAAGATCCGCGGCGCCAAGGACACCCAGGTCAAGCTGGAGTTCATTCCAGCTGCCGAAGGTGCCGATGGCAAGCACCACACCCTGGTGCTGACCCGGCAGAAGGTGCGCCTGGCCGAACAGGCCGCCAAGGGCGAGACCATGACCATTCCGGCCGCCAACGGCGAGCCGGCACGGAAGATCGGCGTGATCAAGCTGCCGACCTTCTACCAGGATTTCGAAGGCCGCCGCCGCAACGCGGCCGACTATGCCTCGGCCACCCGTGACGTGGCCAAGCTGCTGGCTGGTTTCAAGAACGACAAGCTGGACGGCGTGGTGCTGGACCTGCGCAACAACGGCGGCGGTTCGCTGGATGAAGCCATCGAACTGACCGGCCTGTTCATCGAGCAGGGCCCGGTGGTGCAGGTGCGCGAGTCCGGTGGCCGCGTCACCGTCAACAGCGATCGCAACCAGGGCGTGGCGTGGGATGGCCCGCTGGCGGTGCTGATCAACCGCGGTTCGGCCTCGGCCTCGGAGATCTTCGCCGGCGCGATCCAGGATTACGGCCGTGGCCTGGTGATCGGTGAAACCAGCTTCGGCAAGGGCACCGTGCAGAACATCGTCGACCTCGACCGCTGGCCGAGTGGCGAGACCCAGCGCTTCGGCCAGGTCAAGCTGACCATCGCCCAGTTCTTCCGCATCAGCGGCAGCAGCACCCAGCACAAGGGCGTGGTGCCGGACCTGGCCTTCCCGGCCAGCGTCGATGCCACCGAGTTCGGCGAGAGCACCTACGATAACGCCCTGCCGTGGACCCGCATCGCCGCCGTGCCGCACACCCAGTACGGCAACTTCGCGCCGCTGCTGCCGAAGCTGGAGGCCCGCCACGACGCGCGAATCGCCACCGACAAGGAATTCCAGTGGTGGAACGAGGACGTGCAGCAGTTCCGGACCGAGGCGGCGAAGAAGTACATCTCGCTCAACGAGGCCACCCGTCGCGCCGAACGCGAGCGCCAGGACGCCCAGCGCAAGGAACGCCAGCTGCAGCGCAAGGAGCTGGGCCTGGCCCTGGACCCGCTGGCCGATGACAGCAGTGATGATGGCCTGACCGGCAACGAACGCGACATCGTGAAGGATGCCGCCCGCGAGAAGGCCGCCGAAAAGCGTCCGGACCCGCTGCTGCGCGAGTCGGCCTCGATCCTGGCCGACGCGGTGAACCTGCTGGCCAATGACCGTCCGCTGTCGGCCCAGGTGCTGCCGCAGTCCACCGGCGCGGGGCGTTGGGCGGACTGAGCCGGAGACGGCGCGCGACATCCGCAGGGGCCGGCATTGCCGGCCCCTTTCTGTTTGGGAAGCGCATTCCCGGTCGCGCCGGGCCATGCCCGGGCCAGTGAAGTGCCGCAAACGACTTGATCCCCTCCGTCCCCTTTTACGTGCATGAACCGGGAGCAACGTGGGGGGGCATATCGACCTGCCGCACACGGGGGCGGGACTACCCTTGGTGCTTCCGTTCTCGCAGGAGTACCCATGCGGGCCTCCCGTCTTTCCAGCGCTGCCGTGGCGTGCGCCAGCGCCTTGATCCTTTCGGCCTGTGGTGGCCGCGCCGCCGACAGCACCGTGCTGCGCGAGTCTTTCGATTCCGGCGATACCTTCTCGCGCACCGTTGAGGGACGCCCCGGCGAAGCCTGCGAGGCCGCGCGCCGCACGCTGCTCAGCCAAGGCTATGCCATCGCCCGTTCCGATGATGCGCAGGTGGAGGGCAACAAGAACTTCCAGCCGCGCGAGGATGACCATGAGCAGCTGGTGCTGCGCATCTCCTGCGCCCCGCGCGGCAGCCAGACGCTGGTATTCGTCAGTGCCGTGCAGGACCGCTACGCGCTGAAGAAGAGCCCGACCTCGGCCAGTGTCGGTGTGGGTGCGCTGGGCTCGGTGTCGCTGCCGTTCGGCAGCAACGACGACTCGCTGGTGAAGGTGGCCAGCAGCACGGTCACGGATGCCGAGTTCTATCGTCGCTTCTTCCAGCGCCTGCAGCAGTATCTGCCGGCCGCGGCTGGCACGCCATCGCCATCGCCGGCAGCGGCGCCGGAACCCGCACCGGCGGTCACGGACCAGGGCTGAGTGTGCGCGGCAGGTGGCTGATTGCAGCCCTGCTGCTGGCGCCCGCGTGGGTCGTGGCAGCGCCATCCCCGGACTGTACGCAGGGCCTGCTGCAGCGGTTGGGGTGGCGCTTCGAAGAAGCGTCCCTCACCGCGCCGGAGGTGCGCGGTGGTCCCGTATGTACGCGTGCCTCGCTGGCTGATTCACAAGCGGCCGGCGACCTGCAGGTGCGGTGGCCGGCGGCGCTGCCCGCTGCCGCTCGGCAGGCACTGCTGCAGCAGCTGCTGGATGACCCCGCCACCGTCTGCGCCTATGCCTTTGAGCTGGGGGCGGCCACGCGGCGCGCGACTTCGGCATTGCAGGGCAATCCCACGTTCCGCTTCTCCGGCCCGCAGCTGGGATGGATCGGCTTCGGATTGCAGGGCGCACCGGCACAGGGTTGGCAGCGTACGCGCAGTTTCGGTCGTGGCTTCGTGCCCCGCGCGGGCAACAGCCATGCGCTGCAGGCGTTCTACAGCGGTGCCGTGCGTGCCGAATGCGGTGTCGGCCGCCAGGTCGCACAGCTGGCCACCCAGCGCGAGCTGTATGGCGATGCTGCGTTCGACACCGGGTTCGCAGCGGAGGAACTGTCGATCGGCACCTTCCTCGCGCTGCACGACACCGACAGCATCCTGCTCGGCGCGCATGCGGGCGACCTCTTCGCCGATGGCAAGGCGGTGCGCACCTCGGCGATGGGGCGGCAGGCGTTCGTGGGCGTGCCCGGTTTCATCGAACATGTGTACGACAAAGGCACGCTGGACGACCTGAGCAACCAGGCCGAGAACTTCGTGGTGGTCGAGGTGGGCGAGGGCGCTGCGCAGGCGCTGGCGCTGCACGCCGGCCTGGCCTGGTACGACCAGCGCAATGCCGAGCTCTGGAAACTGGCGCAGGACATCCCGCGCATCGGCCAGCGCTATTTCGAGCGCCTGCTGTTCGAGCGCGATCCACAGCTGCGCGCACGCCTGGCGCCGCGCTACCACGCGGCTCTTGTGCGCATGGATCAGCTGCTGGACGATCCGTTCTACCAGCAGTTCGTGATCTACGTGCATCCGCGCGGTATACGTCCTATCGGCTACCACATCGTCCGCCTGCTCGATCGCAACCCGAGAACGCCGTTTTCGATCGACCTGGCGGTGCACAATCTGCATACCACGCTCTACCGGCGTTGGCGCGAGGCGCAACTGCGCCACTGCGCGGCTACCGGCAGGCCAGGCAGCCTGACCCTAGACCCCAACTGAAGGTGAAACAATGGATATTGCAATGATCGGCCTCGGCCGCATGGGCGCCAACATGGCCCAGCGCCTGCATCGCGGCGGCCACCGCGTGGTCGGCTACGACCCGGGCGAAAGTGCGCGCCAGCGCGCTGCAGAGGGGGCCGGCCTGGAAGTGGTTGATTCGCTGGCCGCCGCCGTGGCCGCGCTGCCGGTGCCGCGCGTGGTGTGGCTGATGGTACCGGCCGGCGAAACCGTCGACCAGACGCTGGGCCAGTTGACCCCGCACCTGGCCGAGGGTGACATCGTCATCGACGGCGGCAACTCCAACTACCAGGACTCGATCCGTCGCGCCAAGGCGCTGGCGGAGGACGATCTGGGCTACGTCGACTGCGGCACCAGCGGCGGCGTGTGGGGCCTGCAGGAAGGCTACAGCCTGATGGTCGGTGGCGAAGCGCCGGTGGTGGAGCAGATCGCACCGCTGCTGCGCACGCTGGCACCGGCAGAAGATCGTGGCTGGGCGCGTGTCGGTCCGTCGGGCGCCGGCCATTTCACCAAGATGGTCCACAACGGCATCGAGTACGGGATGATGCAGGCCTATGCCGAAGGCTTCGCGCTGATGGAGCGCAAGCAGGAGATGGCGCTGGACCTGGCCCAGGTGGCCGAAGTCTGGCGCCACGGCAGCGTGGTGCGTTCGTGGCTGCTGGACCTGAGTACCGAAGCACTCAAGCGCAATCCGTCGCTGGATGGCATCGCGCCATACGTGGAGGATTCCGGCGAAGGCCGCTGGACCGTGGCCGAAGCCATCGCGCTGGACGTGCCGGCACCGGTGATCACGTTGTCGCTGCTGGAACGCCTGCGTTCGCGCGAATCGAATTCGTTCACCGACCGCCTGCTGTCGGCGATGCGCAATGAATTCGGCGGCCACGCCATCAAGAAGTCGTAAGCACTGCGGTGGGGTCAGAGCCCTTCGGCGTTGCCGAAGGGATCCGACCCCGGGCAGATCAGGGTCGGATCCCTTTCCGCAGGAAAGGGTTCTGATCCCATGCAGCCAGTCGAGCATGGCTCGACTCTACAAAAGCCGTCTCCGATCGTTGCCACGTCATCGACGCATGGCGTGGATCTACTGGTCAGTCCAACGCGATCCGCCGCCCTTCGCGCGCGCTGTCCATGCCGGCCTGCAGCAGCCGCATCAACTGCAATGCCTGCATCGGGCTGACCGTCGCTTCGCCGTCGCCGTGCATCGCCGCTGCGAACTGCGCATACAACCGACGATAGTCGCCGGGCAGGTTGTCGACGGTGCTGCGCAGAACATTGTCTTCTGCATCACAGCGCACCAGTTCGCCATGCCGGGGATCGATGCCCCAACCGGGCGCACCCGGTGCTACGCCGCGGCGCAGCTGGGCCTCCTGCACATCCAGGCCGTACTTGATCCAGCTGGCCTTGCTGCCATGCACGCTGAAGTGCGGGGCAGGGGCAGCCACCAGTGAACCGGCATGCACGATGGCGCGATGCCGCGGGTAGTGCAGTACGGCGTGGAAGTAATCGATGCCGGTGCCACCTTGGCGCTGCACGGCCAGATCCGCATCGATGGCGTCGGGCCAGCCGAACAGCACCAGCATCTGGTCCAGCAGGTGCGGGCCGAGGTCGTACCACAGGCCACTGCCTGGCCCGTCCTGTTCGCGCCAACGGTCGCGCACCTGCGGCCGGTAGCGGTCGAAATGCGCATGGCATTCGGCCACCTCGCCCAGCGTGCCTTCGGACAGCAGCGCCTGCAGCGTGAGGAAGTCGGCATCGAAGCGCCGGTTCTGGAACACGGTGGCGATGCGGCCGGCGTCGCGTGCTGCGGCCAGTACCGTTTCCGCTTCGGCCACATCCAGCGCAAAGGGTTTGTCGACCAGCACGTGCTTGCCGGCGGCCAGCGCGGCCATCGCCAGTGGCGCGTGCTGTTCGTTCGGCGTGGCGATCACCACCGCATCCACCGCTGGATCGTCGAACACGTCCTGTGGCGTTGCACGCACGTGTACGTTGCTGAACGTGCGCAGCAACGTGTCGCGCTGCGAGCTGACGATGCTGTGCAGGACCAGGCCGGGCGTGTGCTGGATCAGCGGCGCATGGAAGACGCGGCCGGCGAGGCCGTAGCCGATCAGGGCCAGGTGCAGGTCGGGGCGCATGGCAGAGCTCCGGCAGGGGGGGAAGGGCAGGGTAAACGACGGATGCGGACAGCCCAAAACTGAACCGTTGCCGTTGGAAACGCTTCGATTCACGGCGGCATGACCGCGACGCCACGCCTGCTCTACGTGCGCTTGTCCAGACTGGCAGCACATCCCGAAGGAGAACGACACGATGAGCAATACCACTCGCACGCTGATTGCTTCTGCCCTGACGCTGGGCCTGGCACTGTCCTCCTCGGCCGCCTTCGCCAAGGACCCGGCCGCGAAGAGCCCGCCGACCACCAGCGCACATCCGGCTACCCATGCGGATCGCCATGATTCCAACGAACCGGTGACCGACAGCTGGATCACCACCAAGGTGAAGGCGGACCTGCTGACCAGCAGCAACGTCCCGGGCACCGAGATCAAGGTGGAAACGGTGAACGGCGTGGTCAGCATGAGCGGCACCGTGGCCACCCAGGCCGAGAAGGACAAGGCGGTCACCACCGCCAAGGGCATCAAGGGCGTGACCCGCGTCGATGCCGCCGCATTGAAGGTCAGCGCTGCCGCCAAGCGCTGAACCGGTTGGGCGCCCCCGCGTGGGGCGCCCGCTGACCTGTAGAGCCGAGCCACGCTCGGCTGGAACTCCAAGGCAGCCGAGCATGGGCTTGGCCCTACAGTCTGATTGCCAACCCGTTCAGCTGGCCGCGCTGGAAATTCCAGAGTTGTGACCGCCTGCGCTATATTGCCGGTTCCGCCGCAACCGGGTTCGGCCCGGCCAACGCGTCGCGGCAGAGCTGACGAGGAACTATGGCGCTGGTTTTCAGTGACGACATCTGGGACCGCTGGCGGTTGCCGGCCTTGGCGCTGGCCGCCGCCGCGATCATCGTGGTGCCGTGGTTGACCCTGCGTAAACTGCAGCAGGACAGCGAACAAGCGATGGCCTGGGTCAACCACACCCAGGCCGTGGGCGTGGCACTGCAGCAACTGCAGGCCGATGTGCGCGATGTTGAATCGGCCGCGTTGACCCTGTCCAAGGGCGTGGATGCCCCCGGCCTGCGCGAGCGCATGGCCCGCGCCGATGAAATTCCCGGGCGCCTGGCCGAGCTGGGCCGGATGACCCGCGACAATCCCGACCAGCTGATCCGCATCGGTCGGATCGAATCGATGCTGGAAGGCCGCATGACACTCGCCCGCGAGCTGGCCAGGTCCGAGCCGAACAGCGACCAGCGCGAGCTGGTGCAGGACCTGAGTACGCGCTATCCCATCCGCGGGCTGGTGGAAGAACTGCAGGCCAGCGAGCAGAAGCTGCTGGCGCTGCGCGCCGAGCAGGCGGCGCGCCAACGCAAGCAGACCGAACTGGTGTCGTGGAGTTCGCTGGTGATCCAGCTGGCGCTGCTCGGCTTGGTGCTGTGGCTGCTGCAGCGGCAGATCGGCCGTCGCCTGCATGCCGAGCGGCAATCGCTGCGCTCGGCTGCACGTGCGGCGTCGGTGCTGCAGACCGTGCGCGAACCGATCGTGCTGCTCGACCGCGACCTGCGCGTGCAGCTGCACAATCCAGCGTTCGCTGAGCTGTACGGCCTGCAGGACGAGCGCGCCGACGGCCTGCTGCTGGAAAACGTTGGCGACAATGCATGGCAGGACCCGGTGGTCCGGCAGCGCCTGGCCGACGTGCTGTCGCGCGGTCGCGAACTGTGGGACTTCGAGCACGAGCAGCGCACCGCTGACGGCATGGTGCGCTACATGCTGCTCAACGCGCGGCGCATGCCGCTGCCCGACAGCGATGACGAGGTGGTGCTGCTGACCATCAGCGACGTCACCATGCAGCGCGCAGTGCAGCTGCGCGTGGAAGAGCTGAACCGCCAGCTGGAAGGCAAGGTTGCGCAGGTATCCGAGGTCAACCGCGAGCTGGAGGCCTTCAGCTATTCGGTCTCGCATGACCTGCGTGCACCGCTGCGCCACGTGGCCGGATTCTCCGACAAGCTGTCGCGCCACCTCGGCGATCAGGCCGATGACAAGAGCCGCCACTATCTGGACGTGATTTCCAGTTCGGCCCGGCGCATGGCAGCGTTGATCGACGACCTGCTGGTCTACTCGCGCCTTGGCCGTGCGGCGATGCGGCAGCAGGCGGTGGACATGCAGTCGCTGGTGGCCGACACCCGCGCCATGCTCGATTCCAACCTGCAGGCCGAGGCCGAGAACAGCGGCCATGCGCACCAGGTGGAGTGGAGCATCGCGCCGCTGCCGATCGTGGTGGGCGACGAGAACATGATCCGCCAGGTCTGGCTCAACCTGCTCGGCAACGCAGTGAAGTACTCGGGCAACCGCGAGCCGGCGAAGATCCGCGTTGACTACCAGCAGCAGCCCGACGGCGGCCATCAGTTCACGGTCAGCGACAATGGTGCAGGCTTTGACATGGCCTACGCCGGCAAGCTGTTCGGTGTGTTCCAGCGCCTGCACAAGGCCAGTGACTATCCGGGGACCGGCATCGGCCTGGCCAGCGTGCGCCGCGTGCTGACCCGCCATGGTGGCCGTATCTGGGCCGAGGCCGAACCGGACGTCGGCGCCACCTTCCACTTCTACCTGCCCCCCGCGACCGACGCGGACAAACAAGGTCCTTCTGCATGACGACTCTGCGCACCATTCTTCTCGCTGAAGACAGCCCGGCGGATGCCGAAATGGCGATCGACGCCCTGGAGGAAGCGCGTCTGGCCAATCCCATCGTGCACGTCGAGGACGGCGTGGAAGTGATGGACTACCTGCTGCGCCGCGGTGCCTTCGCCAACCGCGAGGAAGGCTTGCCGGCGGTGCTGCTGCTGGACATCAAGATGCCGCGCATGGATGGCCTGGAAGTGCTGCGGCAGATCCGCGAGCACGAAGAACTCAAGCGCCTGCCGGTGGTGATCCTGTCGTCCTCGCGCGAGGAAAGCGACCTGGCCCGCAGCTGGGACATGGGCGTGAACGCCTACGTGGTCAAGCCGGTGGACGTGGACCAGTTCTTCGGCGCGGTGCAGACCCTGGGCAAGTTCTGGGCATTGATCAACCAGGCACCGGAACTCGAGTGAGCCCATGCCCCTGACCGGTCCCGCCCTGGGGGCGCTGCGCATCCTGCTGGTGGAAGACTCACCGGAAGATGCCGAGCTGATGTCCGAACAGATGCTCGACGCGGGCCTGGAGGCCCGTTTCGAGCGTGTCGAGAGCGAGGCGGAACTGCGCCAGGCACTGGCGGTGTTCCAGCCGGACATCGTGCTGTCCGACCTGAGCATGCCGGGGTTCTCCGGTGACGACGCGCTGCGCATCGTGCGCGAGACCTCGCCGGAGGTGCCCTTCATCTTCGTCTCCGGCACGATGGGTGAGGAGAATGCGGTGGCGGCGCTGCAGAAGGGCGCCAACGACTACATCATCAAGCACCAGCCTGCGCGCCTGCCTTCGGCGGTCGCACGTGCGATCCGCGATGCACGCAGTGCGGTCGAGCGCGCACGCGTGGAAACCGAACTGATGCGTGCGCAGCGCCTGGAAAGCCTTTCACTGCTCGCCGCCGGCCTCAGCCACGACCTGCGCAACATCCTGCAGCCGTTGCTGATCATGCCGGACCTGCTGAAGGCCCGTACCGAGGATCCGCAGCTGCACCACCTGGCCGACGTCATCGCCGAGTGCGGCCGCCGCGGCCATGAGATGGCCGAGTCGATGCTGTCGTTCGTGCGTGGTTCGCGCAAGCCGAGCGAGCGCATCGAGATCAAGGGCCTGTTCGATGCGGTGGCGCTGCTGTTGCGCAGCAACGTGCCCGATGCCGTGCGCTTGGAACTGCAGGTGCAGGACGAAGGCCTGGTGGTCGACGCCAACTACACCGAACTGCAGCAGGTAATGCTGAACCTGGCGCTCAACGCGATCCAGGCGATGCCCAACGGTGGCCGCCTGAGCCTGACCGCCAGCCATGCCGGCCAGCGCGATGGCGTGGACTGGATGCAGATCTGCGTGTCCGATGAAGGCATCGGCATGGATGCGGACACGCTGTCGCACCTGTTCAATCCGTTCTTCACCACCAAGGCCGATGGCACCGGCCTGGGCCTGATTTCCTGCAAGCGCATCGTCGAAGGCGCCGGCGGCAGCATCCATGTCAGCAGCCAACCGGGGCAGGGCACCTGCTTCGAGCTGCGCTTGCCGATGCACGAAGCCAGCGACGGCAGCGAGCCGATCGAGCAGCTGGTGGCCCTGGGCAGTGGCCAGTCGATCCTGGTGGTCGACGGCGAAGCCACGCGCCTGTCGCTGCTCGGCAACGCGCTGTCCAGCCAGGGGTATCAGCTGCAGCTGGCCTCCGATGGCCCGGCGGCGCTGCGCTGGATGCAGCAGGAGGCGATGCCGGCGCTGGTGATTGCAGACGCCGGCTCAAAGCTGCTGCCGGCCAGCCAGCTGCTGGGCGAGATGGCTGCGCTGGGCTATCGCGGCCCGGCGCTGGTGCTGGAGGACGCGGCGGTGGCGGTGCCTGCCGATGCCTTCCCGGCCGGCGTGGACGTCCATGTACTGCGCAAGCCGCTGCAGATGCAGCAGGTCTTCCGCGCGGTGGCCGAAGCGCTGGGCTGAGTAAGCATCGCCGGGCATGGCCCGGCGCTACCCACCGCCTTCGGTAGCGCCGGGCCATGCCCGGCGGCAGGTCAGGTCGATCAATCCACGGTTTCCCAGGGGAACCGCGGCAGCGCGTCCACCGCCTGTTCCAGCCGCCGCGACCAGTTCTGGTGGATGTCGGCATACAGCGTGGAATCCGCGCCCAGCCGCAGCTGCTGGCCGATGCGCAGTTCACCGTCGCGCAGCAGCGCCAGATCGATCGGCAGGCCCACCGACAGATTGGAGCGGATGGTGGAATCGAGCGACACGATCGCCGTACGCGCTGCATCCTCCAGGCGCGTGGCGGGGCTGAGGATACGGTCGAGGATCGGCTTGCCGTACTTGGATTCACCGATCTGCAGGTAGGGCGTCTCCGGCGAGGCGGCTATGGCGTTGCCGAGCGGGTAGATCATGTACAGCCCGGGCCGCTCGCCGGCGATTTGGCCGCCGAAGATCAGCGTGGCCTGGGTGTTGACCCCGTCATGGCCGTGTTCGCTGTGGCTGCTGTGCACCTGGCTGTCCACCAGCAGCTGCCCCACATACGCGGCGGCTTCGAACAGGTGGGTCATGTCGCGCAGGTTGGGCACGCGCCGCTCTGCGGCATCGCGGCCCAGGCGCGACACCAGCAGCTGGGTGGTGGCCAGGTTGCCAGCCGCCATCAGCACGTAGGCTGCCTGGCCGGGATATTCGAACACGTGCAGCTTGCGATGCACGCGTACATCGTCCAGCGAGGCATTGGTCCGGGTGTCGGCAGCGAAGACCAGGCCCTCGTCCACCTCGATTCCAACGCAATAGGTCATGTCGGTGCCCTATCATGTGCGTCCCGGATTGTAGGCAGGCCGCCGTGACGACGGCATGTCCACGCCCCCCATCGCTGCCACCTGAACCGCATGACGACCGTGCTCCTGAGCCTGGGCAGCAATGTCCAGCCCCGCCGCTACCTCCACGCCGCGGTGGCGGCCCTGCGCGAGCGCTTCGGCGCGCTGCAGGTCTCGCCGGCCTACCGTACCGCCGCGGTCGGCTTCGACGGCCCGGCCTTCCTCAACAACGCGGTGGCGATCGAGACGGACTTGCCGCTGCAGGAACTGGACGACTGGCTGCATGCGCTGGAGGACGCGCACGGCCGCGACCGTAGTGGGCCGCGCTTCTCCGACCGGACCCTGGATATCGACGTGGTGTTCTACGGCGACCTGGTGGTGGAAGGTCCCGGCCACCTGCGCATTCCCCGTCCCGAACTGAAGCATGCCTTCGTGCTGAAGCCGCTGGCCGATATCGCGCCCGACTTCATCGATCCGGTCAGCGGGCTGGACCTGGCGACGCTGTGGCGCGCGCACGCGCAGTTTGGCGAGGCGTTCGAGGTGGTTGACCTGGATTGATGGAGGTTGCCGGCCAGCGGCCGGCATGACCGGTAGCGCCGGCCGCTGGCCGGCAACCTCTCAGCTGACCGTGCGCCCGCCATCCACGCGCAGCGTGTGGCCGGTGACGAAGCTGGCTTCGGCCACCAGCCAGTACACCGCTTCGGCGATCTCCTCGACCGTACCGATCCGCGCCAAAGGCGTGCGCGCCAGCAGGGCCTCGCGGGCGAAATCGTCCTTGCCCTGTTCCGGCCAGAGGATCGCGCCGGGCGCCACCGCATTGACCCGCACCTTCGGCGCCAGCTCCAGCGCCAGCGAACGGGTGGCCATCTCCAGCGCGGCCTTGGCCATCGTGTAGGCGATGTGGTCGCGCATCGGGTCGGTGCCGTGCAGGTCGGTCAGGTTGACGATGCAGCCCTGCTGGCGGCGCAGGTAGGGCGCGGCCGCCTGTGACAACAGCAGTGGCGCGCGCGCATTGACCGCATACAGCTCGTCCATCGCCTCGGCGGTGACCTGGCCGAGCGGGGTGGCATAGAAGTTGGAGGCGTTGTTGACCAGCGCGTCCAGGCGGCCGAAGTGGGTAACGGCCTGTTCCACCAGGTCGGGCAGGGCGTCGGCGTCACGCAGGTCGGCCTGCAGCGCAAGCACGCTTCCGGGCCGCACGTTGTCGAAATCGAACGCGGCCTGCTGCAGTTCGGCGCTGGAGGTGTTGGCATGCAGTACCACCGACCAGCCACAGGCGTGGAACTGGCGGGCGATGGCCGCACCGATCCGGCGCGCGCTGCCGGTGATCAGGACCACGGGGTGGGTATCGCTCATCGAGGGTCCTCCAAGGCTCGGCTATCCTGTGCACCATTGTCACCGCATTCGAAGACGCCATGCAGCCCACCTTCCCCCTGCCCGAAGCCGATGCCCTGGCCCACAGCGACCAGCTGGCGGCCGCCCTGCGCGCCGAAATCCTTGCGCAGGGCGGGGCGATGCCGTTCTCGCGCTTCATGGAGCTGTGCCTGTACACCCCCGGCTGGGGCTACTACAGCGCCGGCGCCAGCAAGTTCGGTGGCAGCGGCGACTTCACCACCGCACCCGAGCTCGGCAGCCTGTTCGCCGGCAGCGTGGCCAATGC
This sequence comes from Stenotrophomonas maltophilia group sp. SKK55, assembly GCF_057179845.1. Lineage (NCBI taxonomy): Bacteria > Pseudomonadati > Pseudomonadota > Gammaproteobacteria > Lysobacterales > Lysobacteraceae > Stenotrophomonas > Stenotrophomonas maltophilia group sp. SKK55. Next base: position 314,943 of record NZ_JBXUHP010000048.1, on the reverse strand, counting down.
GCTGGCGCCAGTGTTCGCCCAGCTGGGCGCGCAGGCCCGCATGCTGGAACTGGGCGGCGGTACCGGCGCCTTCGCCGAGGCCGTGCTGCTGCGCCTGGCCGAACTGGACGCGCTGCCATCGCGCTACGCCATCCTCGAACCCAGCGCCGACCTGCGCGAGCGCCAGCAGCAGCGCCTGCAGCAGAACCTGCCGGCCGAGTTGGCCGCGCGCGTGGACTGGATCGACCGCCCGTTCGAGGAGGACTGGGAGGGCGTGGTGTTCGCCAACGAGGTGATCGACGCGCTGCCGACCCCGCGTTTCCTGATCCGGGACGGCGAGGTCTATGAGGAAACCGTCGAGCTTGATGGCGAAGGCAACTTCATCCGTGGCGCGCAGCCGGCTGACATCCTGCTCAACGGTGCGGTGCGCCACATCGAGCGCTACCTGGAAAAGCCCTTTGCCGACGGTTACCGCTCCGAGGTGCTGCCGCAGCTGCCGTACTGGCTGCAGGCAGTGGCTGGCGGCCTGCAGCGTGGTGCGATGCTGTTTGTCGATTACGGTTACAGCCGCAGCGAGTTCTACCAGCACGACCGCGACGATGGCACAGTCCGCGCGTTCTACCGCCACCACGTGCACAACGACGTGCATCGTTGGCCCGGCCTGCAGGACATCACCGCGTCGGTGGATTTCACCGCGATGGCCGAGGCGGGCATGCACGGTGGTTTCGAATTGGCGGGGTACTGCAGCCAGGCCAGTTTCCTGCTCGGCAACGGCCTGGACCAGGTGCTGCTGCTGGCCGAAGAGCGTACGGATGAGGTCGGCCGTATCCAGCTGCGTGACCAGGTGAAGAAGCTGACCCTGCCGACCGAGATGGGCGAGCGCTTCCAGGCCATCGGCCTGCAGCGCGGCGTCGACTTCGAGCCGGCGTTCGAACTGGGCGACCTGAGCTGGCGCCTGTGAGCAGTGCGTTGCCGCTGATCAAGCCGCTGCGGCGGCCGCGGCTGTGGACTGTGCTGTGGGTGCTGGCGGTACTGCTGGTGGTCGTGGTCTGCCTGATCCCACCGCCGCCGATTCCACTGCCGGAAAACAGCGACAAGGGCGAGCACTTCCTCGCCTACTTCATCCTGGCCGGCAGCGCGGTGCAGCTGTTCCGGCCGGGGCGCCCGCTGCTGTGGGTGGGCGTGGGGCTGGTGCTGATGGGCGTCGGCATCGAGTTCGCGCAGGGCGCGCTGACCAGCAACCGCACTGCCGACCCGATGGACGCCATTGCCAACACGATCGGCGTGCTGGCCGGCATGGCCACGGCACTGACCCCGTTGCGCGATCTGCTGGTGCGCTGGCGGGGCTGAGGTCCCTGTAGAGCCGAGCCCGTGCTCGGCTTCCTCCCGAAAGGCAGCCGAGCATGGGCTCGGCTCTACAGTAGATCCACGCCATGCGTGGATGGATTGCGCCAGGACAGGCTTGCGGTTACTTCTTCAGCGTGACCTCATCCAGCACCCACATCGCCGGGCGCGTATCGCCGGTGAAGTTGATGCACAGGTCACCCGTGCCCTGCGTGCCCTTCGGCAGCGCCGCACGCAGGGTCACGAAGCCATCGGCATCGGGCGTGGCCGGCAGCGGTACTTCAGCCAGCACCTTGCCGCTGCAATCGCCGTGACGCACCTGCATTTCGCCATGCGCGCGCCTCGCTTTTTCGAAGCGACGCTTGGGTTCATCGTGGGCCAGCTGGAAGTAGTACGGAATGCGGCCCGCGCGGACCTCCACGCTGCCGATGCCGTCCAGCTGCGCCTGCGGCCAGCGCCAGCACGGCTGGAAGATGTCGACGTTGAACACCGCACGCGTTCCCTCGCGCGGGCCGTCGTCTTCCAGGCGCAGCACCAGCCCCTTCTTGCCCACGCAGCTGAGCAGCGCATCGCTGCGGCGGCTGAGCAGCGACTGCGCGGTGAACGTGGCGATGGTCGGCTTCGCGGCCAGCATCTGGCCCTGGTAGAACGCAGCGGCCTGCACGGTGGTCGGCAGCGTCGCGGTCAGCGGCTGCTGGTACAACGGCGACTGCGCGGTCACCGGCTGGCCATGGGTGCTGTAGCGCACTTCATAACCCAGCGGGTTGGCCAGCGATAGGGTCACGGAGTTTTTCGCGCGATCATCGGTGTAGTCCACGCCCACTTCGAACGGGGTCTGCGCGTAGGCCAGGCCCCAGGCACGGTAGCGCTGCAGCTGCGCGGGCAGGCGCGCGAGGAAATCGCGGAAGTCGCGATGTTCCGGCGTACTCCAGCCGGTCTCGGCCACGGCGGCCAGGCGCGGGAACAGGTTGTGCTGCAGGCGCGCGTAGGTGCGCGTGTGCTCGGTAAACATGTTGGCCTGCAGGCCGAGAATGTGCTGGCGCTTGTCGGCCGCCAGCTCGGCCGGCACCGGCTCGAAGTTGTACAGCTTGCCCAGGTTGACCTGGGCCGGGCGACCGGGTGGTTCATTCGGCGAGGCGGTCTGCAGGTAATCCAGGTACAGGTACCCCACCGGCGACATGACCACGTCATGGCCGGCACTGGCTGCAGCCAGCCCACCTTCGGTGCCCTGCCACGACATCACCGTGGCCTGCGGTGGTAGGCCGCCTTCGAGGATTTCGTCCCAGCCGATCAGGCGCCGGTCGTGCTGCTCCAGGAAGGTTTCCAGGCGCTTGATGATGTGGCTCTGCATGGCCATTTCATCCTTGATGCCCAGCGCACGCATGCGCTGCTGCACCTGTTTCGAGGCTTCCCACTGGTCCTTGACCGCCTCGTCGCCGCCCACGTGCACGTACTTCGCAGGGAACAGCGCGATCACTTCTTCCAGTACGTTCTCGAGGAAGGTGACGGTGCTGTCTTCCACGTTGAACAGGTTCGGGAACACGCCCCATTCGCTGATCGGCTTCAGCGGGGTGTTGATCGAACCCAGTTCCGGGTACGCGGCAATCGCCGCGGTGGCATGGCCGGGCACGTCGATTTCCGGAATCACCTGGATATGCAGCCTGGCGGCATAGGCGATCACTTCGCGGATCTGCTCCTGCGTGTAGAAGCCGCAGTACGGATGCTCCTTGCCACTGGCCGGATCGATGCCACCGTCGCCGGCCGGCAGGCGGCAGCTGCCCACCTCGGTCAGCTTCGGGTAGCGCTTGATCTCCATGCGCCAGCCCTGGTCATCGGTGAGGTGCCAATGGAAGGTATTGAGCTTGTGCGCGGCCATCGCGTCGAGCACATGCTTGATCTCGTCCAGGCTCTGGAAATGCCGCGCCGAGTCGAGCATGAAACCGCGCCAGCCGAAGCGCGGCGCGTCCTGGATCTGCACCGCCGGCAGCACGCCGTTGCTGCCACCCGTGGCCAGCTGGGCAAGCGTGGTTGCGCCGTAGAACAGGCCGGTTTCGTTGCCGGCCTGCACCAGCACGCCCTGCGCGGTGCTTTCCAGCGTGTAGCTCTCACCACTGTCGCGGAAGGTCGGGATGATCTGGAAGCGGATGCTGCCCGACGTGCCTGCCGCCTTGCCCTGGGCCGGCGTAAGGCGCGGACCGCCGCTGCGGGCCAGCAGGTCGGCGAACTGGGTGGCGACCCGTTGCGCGGCTTCGCCTTCGGCCTGCAGCGCGGTATCGGCGCGTACGGTGATGCCGCTACCCTGGCCGTGCTGCACGGTAGCGGGCGCGGGAATCAGCATCAGGCTGCCGGCGCGCAGCTGCGGGCCCGGTGCTTCAGCGGCCGGCGTGGGATCGGCGGCGAGCGCGGGTAGCGCCGGCAGCAGGGCGAGCAGGCTGCCCAGCAGTACTGCGCTGCGCATCTGGGCGCGGGAAGGCTTGACCATCGGAACGACTCCTTGGAACGGTGCGATGAACGCTATACATGAAAAACGCCGGGCCCGGAATGACCCAGGCCCGGCGTGCGTGCACGACTCGGCGATGTTGCTGCCGCTGGATCAGTACTTGAAGCGGAAGTTGAGGTAGTACTGGCGGCCGTTGCTGTAGAACGAGGTCGGGATGGCCGCGGTCTGGTAGTACTTGTAGGTCGGGTTGTTGAGGTTCAGGCCATCCAGGCTGATGCTCAGCCAGTCGGTGGCCTTGTAGCTCAGCGATGCCGACAGCGTGCCGAAATCATCCTGGTAGTACGGGTTGGTGCCCGACAGGCTGATCAGGAACGAGGAACGGCGGGTGTAGCTGACCCGGGCGCCAAAGCGCTCGTTCTCGAAGTAGGCACCCACGTTGTAGGTGTTCTTCGAAGTACCCAGCAGGTTGTGCGAACCATCCGACCAGGTGTGCGAGGTGGTGCCGTTGGCGTAGGTGTAGTTGGCATTGATGCCGAAGTACTCGCCGATCGGCTGCTCGTAGGCCACTTCCACGCCGGTGACCTTGCCGTCGGCATTGATCGGGGTGGAGATCTGGTAGGTCTCGAGCTGGTTGGTCAGTTCGCTGTACAGCTGGCGCGAGACCACGTCGAAGGCGATGTAGTCCTTCAGCTTCATGTGGTACGCGCCCACCGACAGCAATCCGCGCGGCATGAAGTACCACTCCAGGTTGGCATCCAGGTTGGTCGACAGGGTCGGCTTGAGGTTCGGATTGCCGCCGCCGCCGGTGCGGTTCAGGTCAGAGCCGTACGAGGACGCGCCCAGTGCCGAGTAGTCCGGCAGGGTCTGGGTCTGCGAGGCGGCGACACGCAGCACCAGCGAGTCGTCCAGGTCGAACTTGATGTTGGCGCTGGGCAGGACACGGTTGCGCTTGTTCTGGAAGGCCAGGCGCTCCCACATGCCGAACAGGCTGCTGACATCGGCGTCGGCGGCCTTGCTGACGGCGTTGTAGGTGTCGATGTCCTGCTTGATGTTGACGTAGCGCAGGCCGACGTTGCCGCTCCACCAGTCGCCGCGGAAATTGGCCTGCACGTAGCCGGCGAAGTTCTTTTCCTTCACCTTCCACTCGGCGCCATAGTTGTGGCGACCGGTCGGGCCATCATTGCCGGCCAGCCAGGTGGAGTTGTTGGTCACCGCATCCTTCAGCGCGCCCGGGGTGAAGTACCACAGGTTGCGCGGGAAGGTGCCGCCGATGTCACCGGCAAAGCCGCTGGGATAGTTGGCCGTGGCACCGTTCTTCAGCGCGCTCCAGATGTCACCCGGAGTTGCACCTTCCGGCGACAGCGCTTCGCGCTTGTGGTCGGCGAAACGCAGGCCGAAGTCGATCGAGCTCAGTACGCCGCCATCATTGAAGTACTGGTTGAAGTCGAGCGTGGCCCACTTCTCCTTGTCTTCAGCGGTGACCTGCTGGTTGCCCCAGGTGCCGAAGCTGGTCGCGCCGTTGGGCGAGAGGTCGCCGCCGACGTTCCAGTCGATCGGCGAGCCATTGCCGTGGGTGGCCCAGCTGGCGCCGCCGCCGTTGGCCAGGGTGACCTCGGCGATGTACTGGCGCGGCGTCTCGCCGGTGCCCTTGGTGCTGCCGGCCTGGAACGTGGCGGTCAGGCTGTCGCTGATCTGCCAGTCGGCATCGAAGGTGACATAGCTCGACTTGGCCTTCGACTCGCGGTAGATCATGTCGTACACCGCATAGTCGGTGCCGGGCACGCCCCTGTAGGTGGCGTTGGTCAGCACGCCGTCCTTGACCACATAGCCCGGATCCGGCGCCTGCGACTTGGCGAAGCTGTTGCCGAACATCATGAAGTTGCGGTTGTAGTTGTTGGCCTTCAGCTCGGAGCTGAAACCATTCAGGCCCAGGGTGAGGCTGTCGCTCGGCTTGAACTGCAGCGAGACCAGGCCGCCCTTGCGTTCGCGGGTCTGTTCGAACAGGGTCGAACCCAGCAGGCCCGGCACGTTGACGCCGATCAGGTCCGGATTGGTCCTGGCGACCGGGTCGCCGGCGCCGATCTTGAAGAAGCCGCCCGGGATTTCCTGCGCTTCACGGCGCAGTTCGCGCTTCTGGCTGAAGCCCTGCACCATCACGCCGAAGGTGCCTTCGTCGTTCTTGTAATTGAACAATGCCGAGTACTGCGGATCGGTCGATTTGGCCAGGTCCGAACGCACCGCACCGATGGAGCCTTCCGCGGTGAACGGCTTGGAGAATTCCAGCGGCTTGCGGGTGATGATGTTGACGGTACCGGTGGTGCCGCCGTCCTGCAGCTTGGCCTGCGAGGACTTGTTCACTTCCACCGAGCTGACCAGTTCCGACGGCAGCAGCGAGTAGCTGACGCTGCGGCCGACGTTGTTGCCCTGGCTGAGCACGAACCAGTCGGCGGAGCCGACGGTGTGGCCGTTGATCAGGGTCTGGGTCAGGCTCGGGCTGGTGCCGCGCAGGCTGACACGGTCGGCTTCATCGAAGCCACCTTCATCGGCGCTGGACGAGCTGATGTTGACGCCCGGCAGGCGCTGCAGGGTATCGGCAACGTTGTGCGCGGGCAGCTTGCCCACGTCTTCGGCGGTGACCACTTCCACGCGCGCATTGGCTTCGCGCTTGGTGTCCAGCGACTTTTCCATCGAGCCACGGATGCCGGTAACGGTCACGGTGTCCAGATCGGTGGCGGTCGGGGCCGCCTGCTGCGCGTGCGCACTGAAGGCGATGCAGCTGACGATGGCGGCCGAAAGCAGGGTCTTGCGGGTGTTCATGATGTCTCTCCTCATCACTCGATTGGGTGCCGGCGGCGGTGTTCGGTTACGGTTGCGATGACATGCGCGGGGCGGCGGCGAAGTCCCGTGCGTTGGCGTGCCACGTACTGCGTGCTGCGATTGCGTTGAAGCCTGTTGCGGTGTCAGGCGGCCGACTGCTGCAGGTACCAGCTGGCAGCGCCGACCACGCCCAACTGGCCGTGTTCGACGACCTTCACCGGGATGCGTGCCAGCGCTTCGCCCATCGGCCCCTTCTGCAGGTAGCGTTCGACGAAGGTGCTGGCATGCAGGTATTCGCGGATCTGCGGCAGGATGCCGCCGGCCAGGTAGACGCCACCGTGGGCGCCGTAGAACAGCGCCATGTCGCCGATGGTGCTGCCGAGCAGGCCACAGAACACGTCCAGCGCCTGGCGCGCATGTGCATCGGTATCGGCCATGGCGGCGGCGGTGACTGCATCGGGGCTTGCCAAGGTCGGCGCCTGCCCTTGCAGTGCACACACCGCACGGTACAGGTTCATCAGGCCGGGGCCGGAGATCGCATGCTCGATCGACACGTGCGCGCGGTCGCGCTGCATGTAGCGGACGATGGCCATTTCCAGTTCGGTGCTGGCCGCCAGGGTCGGCTGGCCGGCTTCGGTGGGCAGCACCACCGGGCCGTGCGCGGTGGGGATCCACAGCGCGGCGCCCAGACCGGTACCGGGACCGACCACCAGGGTCGGGCCACGTGTGGCAGTTTCCGGTCCACACAGGTGCAGCACGCCGCTGGCGTCCACCTGCGCGGCGGCGTAGGCCACCGCTTCGAAATCGTTGACGATGTAGACCCGCTGCAGGCCGACCTCGGCTTCCACCTGGCGCGCCGACAGCGGCCACGGCAGGTTGGCGGTGATCACCGTGCCGTCTTCGCGGGCATAGCCGGCGCTGGCGACCACGCAATGCGTGGGCCGCGGGCCTTCGCCCAGGAAGTCGGACAGGATCGCGCTGAGGCCGGCATGGTCGGCATTGCGGTACTTGCGGTACTCCAGCACCTGCACCGGATGGGCGGCGTCACCGCTGGCCTGGACCCGGGCCACGCGCACATGGGTGCCACCGACGTCGGCGGCCAGGAACGAGGGCGCGACGCGGGACAGGACATGCGACGGGGCGGGGTGGCTGGCGGTCACGCGGGCTCCTGCTGCAGGTGGGCCGGCCCGGGGATCGGGGGCGGCGATTGGGGCGGAGTCTGTAACCGCGCTGACAACGATGTCAACGAGTTCGTGACACTTTCGTTGCTGCGTCGCAACGAATGCGGCGCGCAGTAAACGTTTACACGGTGTGAGTGCGGGTTTCACATGGGAACCATTGGCGCACGGGGCTCTAGGCCTGCCGCGCATTCAGCGGGGCGTACCGCGGCGGACTTGCGCAGTGCAGCACAAGGTTCAGGCAGGCGTGCATGGAAGTTGACAAACCGCCGTTGTCCATCGAAAGAATGTGACAACGTTGTTCCCAGCCACTCTCCGACGCCGCGTTCTGCGGCCGTCGCCGCAGGAGCCCTCCTGATGTCCGCCGTCCCCGCTGCAAGCGCGCGCCCGAACGTGGCCACCTCCATCGCCATCGTTGGCGTGTTGTTCTTCCTGATCGGCTTCTTCACCTGGCTCAACGGCCCGCTGATCACCTTCGTCAAGTTGGCCTTCGAACTCAGCGAGGTCGGCGCCTTCCTGGTGCTGATGGTGTTCTACCTGTCCTATTTCTTCCTCGCCCTGCCGGCGTCCTGGATCCTGCGCCGCACCGGCATGAAGAAGGGCCTGAGCCTGAGCCTGCTGGTGATGGCCGGTGGTGCCGCGCTGTTCGGTGAATTCGCCACCCAGCGCTGGTACCCGGGCGCGCTCGGCGGCCTGTTCGTGATCGGCAGCGGCCTGGCGCTGCTGCAGACCGCGATCAACCCCTACATCTCCATCCTCGGCCCGATCGAGACGGCGGCACGCCGCATCGCACTGATGGGCGTCTGCAACAAGATCGCCGGCATGCTCGCCCCGGTGCTGATCGGCACCCTGGTGCTGCATGGCATCGGCGACCTGGACAAGCAGGTGCAGGCCGCCGACGCGGTCACCAAGGTTGCGCTGCTCAACGAATTCGCCGCCAAGATCCATGCGCCGTACCTTGCGATGGCCGCGCTGCTGGTGGTGCTGGCGGTGGCCGTGCTGTTCTCGCCTCTGCCGGAGATCAAGTCCTCCGAAGCCAATGCAACGCCGTCAGGGGCACCGGGAACGGCCGAGCGCCGCAGCATCTTCCAGTTCCCGCATCTGTGGCTGGGCGTGCTGTGCCTGTTCGTGTACGTAGGCGTGGAAGTCATGGCCGGTGATGCGATCGGCACCTACGGCCACGGTTTCGGCTTGCCGCTGGACCAGACCAAGATGTTCACCTCGCTGACGCTGGGTGCGATGTTGGCCGGCTACGTGGTCGGCCTGCTGGCGATCCCCGGCCTGGTCTCGCAGTCGCGCTACCTGACCATTTCGGCAGTGATGGGCGTGGTGTTCTGCCTGGGCGCCTGGGCTACGCACGGCTACGTCTCGGTGGCCTTCGTGGCGCTGCTGGGCTTTGCCAACGCCATGATGTGGCCGGCCATCTTCCCGCTGGCGATCCGCGGCCTGGGCCGCTTCACCGAGACCGGCTCGGCCCTGCTGGTGATGGGCATCGCCGGCGGCGCGATCATTCCGCAGCTGTTCGCCGTGCTCAAGCAGCACATCGACTTCCAGCTGGTGTTCGTGCTGCTGATGGTGCCGTGCTACCTGTACATCCTGTTCTACTCGGTGATCGGCCATCGTGCCGGCCTGCCGCAGGACAAGGCCTGATCGGCGATGATGGACGGCAGCCAACCCCAGGGAAAACCCATGCGCAGAGCGACCATCAAGGACGTTGCGGAGAAGGCCAAGGTCTCGCTGAAGACGGTCTCGCGGGTGATCAACAACGAGCCCTCGGTGATGCAGGCCACCCGTGCGCGGGTGCTGCGTGCCATCGCCGAGCTCGACTACGAGCCCGATCCGTCCGCGCGCAACCTGCGCAGCGGCACTACCTTCGTGATCGGGCTGGTCTACGACAACCCGAACCCGTACCACATCATCGGCGTGCAGAACGGCGTGCTGGCCGCGTGCCGCGAGACCGGTTTCGGCCTGCAGATCCATCCCTGTGATTCGAGCTCGCCGTTGCTGGCCGATGAACTGGCCGACTGGGTGCAGCGCTCGCGGCTGGCGGGGCTGGTGCTGACCGCGCCGATGTCCGAGCGCCGCGACCTGATCCAGGCGCTGACCGCGCGTGGCATCAAGCTGGTGCGCATCATCGCCGCCACTGAAGATCCGGCCGACGGCGCCTGCGTGTTCGTCGACGACCGCGAGGCGGCCTACGAGATCACCGAGCACCTGATCCAGCTGGGCCACCAGCGCATCGGCTTCCTCTGGGGCGGCAGCTCGCACCGCTCCTCGGGCGAACGCTACGCCGGTTACGAAGCCGCGCTGAAGGACTACGGCATGACTGTGGACAAGCACCTGGTGGTGCAGGGCGATTACACCTTCGATGATGGTTTCCGTGGGGCGCGCCGCCTGCTGGCGCTGCGCGAACCGCCCACCGCCATCTTCGGTTCCAACGACGAAATCGCTGCCGGCGTGCTGGCCGCCGCCAAGTCGGCCGGCATGAACGTGCCCTACGACCTGTCCATCGCCGGTTTTGAGGACAGCCCGTTCTCGCGCCAGTCGTGGCCGCCGCTGACCACCGCCAAGCAGGCCACCGAGGACATCGCCCGCCATGCCGCGCGCCTGCTGATCGCACAACTGCGCAGCGACGCCTACGACGATGCGCCGGCACCGCTGCACAACCAGGGCTTCGTGCCGCAACTGGTGGTGCGCGGTTCGACCGCGCCGATGCGCCCGGCCGGCGCACGCCCCCTTCCTTCCGATCCTGCCTGAGCCTGCCATGTCGCCGTCAGACCCCACCGCCACCCTGATGTTCGCCGAGGCCGCTGAAGCGGCCGACGTGGTTGCCCGCCAGTTCTCGCGCAACCACGCCACCATGGAAACCCTGGCCGCCAGCCTGCGCGCCGCGCCGCCGCCGTTCGTGGTCACCTGTGCACGCGGCAGCTCCGACCATGCCGCCACCTACGGCAAGTACCTGCTGGAAACCCAACTGGGCCTGGTGGTCGCCTCCGCGTCGCCGTCGGTAGGCTCGGTCTATGCCGCACCGCTGCAGCTGCGCGGTGCGCTGTTCATCGTCATTTCGCAGTCGGGCAAGAGCCCGGACCTGCTGCGCAACGCCGAGGCGGCCAAGGCCGCTGGCGCACGCGTGATCGCGCTGGTCAACGTCGAGGATTCGCCGCTGGCGCAGCTGGCCGACACGGTCATTCCGCTGCATGCCGGTGCCGAAAAGAGCGTGGCGGCAACCAAGAGCTACCTGGCCTCGCTGGCGGCGCTGCTGCAGCTGGCCGCCTACTGGAAGCAGGACAGCAGCCTGCGCAACGCGCTGGACCTGCTGCCGGACGCGATGCGTGAAGCCTGGCAGTGCGACTGGAGCGCGGTGACCGAAGGCCTGGTCGAGGCCACCAACCTGTTCGTGCTCGGCCGTGGCCTGGGCCTGGGTGCGGCGCAGGAAGCGGCGCTGAAGTTCAAGGAAACCTGCAGCCTGCACGCCGAAGCCTACAGCTCGGCCGAAGTGAAGCATGGCCCGATGGCACTGGTCGACCGTGGCTTCCCGGTGCTGGCCTTCGCGCAGCCCGATGAAACGGGTGCCGGCACCCGAGCGGTGGTCGAGGAGTTCACTTCGCGCGGCGCGCAGGTGTGGCTGGCCGGTGCTGGCGGCAACCTGCCGGTGGCGCCCGCGCCACACCCGCTGTGCGCACCGCTGCTGACCGTGCAGAGCTTCTATCGCGCGATCAACGCGCTGGCGCTGCGCCGTGGCTTCAACCCGGACCTGCCGCCGCACCTGAACAAGGTGACGGAGACCGTGTGATGGCAACCGTGCTGCGCAATGCCCGCATCCTGGCAGGCGATGAGTTCCGCGACGATCTGGCCGTGGTGATCGAAAACGGTCGCATCAGCGCGCTGCTGCCCGACGCCGCACCACAGCTGGGTCCCGCTGCCGAGCAGGTAGACCTGGGCGGTGGCTGGCTGCTGCCCGGCTTCATCGACGTGCAGGTCAATGGCGGTGGCGGCGCGTTGTTCAACAACACGCCGGACGTGGCGGCGCTGCGCACCATTGCGCAGGCGCATCGTCGTTTCGGTACCACCGCGATGCTGCCCACGCTGATCAGCGATGACGTGGCGGTGATGCGCCAAGCCATCGGTGCGATGCGCGAGGCGATCGCGCAGGGCGTGCCGGGCGTGATCGGCATCCATCTGGAAGGGCCTTACATCGCGCCGGCGCGCAAGGGTACGCACGATGCCAGCAAGTTCCGCGTGCCGGACGAAGAAGAGATCGCGCTGGCGGCGTCGCTGGACAACGGCGTGACGCTGCTGACGCTGGCGCCGGAGCGCGTGCCACTGGAAACCATCCGTGCGCTGGTCGAACGTGGCGTGATCGTGGCCGCCGGCCATACCGCAGGCACGTACGAAGAGATCCGCGCCGGCCTGGATGCCGGCGTACGCGGCTTCACCCATCTGTACAACGCGATGTCGCCGCTGCAGGGCCGTGAGCCTGGCGCAGTGGGCGCTGCGCTGGAGGACCGCGACAGCTGGATTGGCATCATCGTCGATGGCGTGCATGTGCATCCGGCCAGCCTGCGCGTGGCGCTGGCGGCCAAGCCGCGCGGTCGCCTGCTGCTGGTGACCGATGCGATGCCGCCGGTCGGTGCCGACGATCCCAGCTACGTGCTGTATGGCGAAACCATCACCGCCATCGATGGCGTGGTGCGCAATGCCGCCGGTTCGCTGGCCGGTTCTGCGCTGGACATGGCCACGGCGGTGCGCAACACCGTGCAGCTGCTGGGCCAGCCGCTGGCCGAGGCCGCGCGCATGGCCTCGACCTACCCGGCACAGTTCCTCAACGTCGACGACCGCCTGGGCCACATCGCCGAGGGCTACCAGGCCGACCTGGTGCTGCTGGATGAGGCCCTGCAGGTGCGTGGCACCTGGATTGCAGGTCAGTACGAGGCCGCCTGATGAACAGTACGCCGCCACGCCGTCTGGGCTCGATCGATGCCCTGCGCGGCATCACCGTGGCGGCGATGCTGCTGGTCAACAATCCAGGCGACTGGAGTGCAGTGTTCGCGCCGCTGCGCCATTCGGAATGGCATGGCTGCACGCCCACCGACCTGGTGTTCCCGTTCTTCCTGTTCCTGGTGGGCGTGTCGATGGCCTTCAGCGTGGCACCGCGCGCGTTGGATGCCGCCGCACGCCCGGTGTTGGCGCGCGGCGTGCTGGAGCGCGCACTGCGCATCCTGGTGGCCGGCGTGCTGTTGCATCTGCTGATCTGGTGGGCGCTGCATACGCACCACTTCCGCATCTGGGGCGTGCTGCAACGGATCGCCGTGTGCGCGGCATTGGTGGGCGTGCTGGCGGTGTATGCACGGCCGCGCATGCAGGCCGGCGTGCTTGTTGGATTGCTGGTGGGGTACACGATGCTGCTGCTCGGCATGGGTGACCTGGCGCCGTGGACCAACCCGGCCAGCCGCTTGGACACCACGCTGTTCGCACCGTGGATCTATCAATGGCATGCCGATACCGGCCTCGGCCATGACCCGGAAGGATTGCTGAGCACGCTGGGTGCACTGGCCAGTACCGTGCTCGGCCTGTTGGCCGGTGGCCTGCTGCGCAGCGGGCGTTCGACGGCACTGGCCGGGCTGGGCGTGGCGACCGCCGTGCTGGGCCTGCTGCTGGCCGGGGTGCTGCCGTTGAACAAGCAGCTGTGGACGCCCAGCTACGTGCTGTGGACCGGCGGCCTGGCCGCGCTGGCGCTGTGGCTGGGCCACGTGCTGATCGACCTGAAGGGATGGCCGGCGCTGGGCCGGCGCTTCGGCGTCAATGCGATCACCGCGTATCTGGGGGCCTCGGTGATGTCGGTGGCGTTGATGGCCAGCGGTGCCTGGGGCTGGATCTGGCAGCAGCTGGCCAACGCGATGCCGGGTGCGCTGGAGCTGGCGTCGATGTTGCAGGCACTGGCGTTTGTCGCGCTGTGGTGGGGCGTGGCCTGGTGGCTGGACCGTCGGAAGATCTACTTGAAGATCTGAGCAGTCCCGGGGTCGGACCCCTTTCCGCAGGAAAGGGCCCTGACCCGATCCGCCAACGGCATCCACGCATGTGCGGCTCCCAGCGCCCAGAAAAAATGAACGATTTCAGCCACATCACATTGGCGTGAGGGCCCGGCGATTTCATATCCGAAGTGTGATTTCCCGCACGCAAGTTCACCTATCGAAACGGTTCACATGACGGCAGACTGCACACGCAGCAGCGTGCATCTGCAGTTCCTGATTCCCTGTCCAGGAGGACTGTATGACCCGTGCCGTCCCGCGCGCTTTCCGTCCGCGCCGCCTCACCGTTTCCATGCTTCAGGCACTGGCAGTCCCGTCCATGGTGCTGTTGACCGCCAGCGCCGCCTGGGCCGGCTGCGGCACCGTCGCTCCGGTCGCCGGCCAGACGGTCACCTGCGACGCCAACGCGCCGAATCCGCAGACGGTGCCCATCTCGGCCAGCGGCGAAGCGGGCATCACCGTCAACGTCGCCAGCGGTGCCCAGTTGCAGCAGAGCGGTGGGGCGTCGGCCGTTACCCTGGTCGGTGCAAGTGGTCACTTGTTGACCAACCAGGGCGCGATCAGTTCGGTGGGGGGTGTGGCGGTCCAGCTCGGTGGCGGCAGCCGTGTCGAGAATTCGGGCAGCATCAGCACCGGCAACAACACCGCGCTGCAGTTCGTCGGTGCGGGCGACAGCGTGCTGGTCAACCGCGGAACGATCAGTGGGCGTACCGGCGTACAGTTCGATTCAGGCAACGACCGCCTGGACATGCAGGCCGGCAGCATCAGCGGCGGTGTCCTGCAAGGGGATGGCAACGACGTGCTGTTGCTGGGCAATGGCACCATCGACAGCGTCGACCAGGGCAGTGGCGATGACCAGATGACCGTCACCGGCGGCACCGTCACCGGCCTGGTAGCGCAGGGCAGTGGCCGCGATGATTTCGTCATGAGTGGCGGCACGATCGGCGCGCTGCAGCAGGGCGACAACATCGATACCTTCCGCATGAGCGGTGGTCGCATCATCGGCGCGTTCGAGGATGGCGACCAGGCCTGGATGACCGCTGGCCGCATCGGCCGCGTCAACATGAAGCTGGACAAGAACCTGTGGGACCAGTCCGGCGGCACCGTGGATGGCAACGTGGTGACCGGCTTCGACACCGACACCATCATCATTTCGGGCACGGCCTACATCGGCGGCAACATCAGCGTCAGCGGCGGCAACGACAGCGTGACCATCACCGACGGCACCGTGCGAGGGCAGGTACTGCTCAGCACCGGCGATGACACCTTCAACTGGAACGGCGGTGGCATCGTCTACGGTGCGATCGACATGGGCCCGGACAACGACGTGGCCAACCTCAGCAACCTCAACCAGGGCAACCTGGGTGCGGTGCCGCTGTTCGACGGGGGCAGTGGCATCGACCAGCTCAACCTGAGCAACGTCAAGACCGCAGGCGTGGGCCGCTTCCAGAACTGGGAGGCGATCAGCCTGGCCAACAGCACGGAGCTGAGCTTCGATGGCGACCTGGTGCTGGGCGACAGCGCAACCGGCACCGGTACGCTCACGGTGGACGACACCAGCACCGTCTACGCGGGCAGTGGCGGCCATGCCATCCGCCCGTTCAACAGTGCTGCACTGGTGGAGATGGTCAATGCCGGGCGCATCGACCTGACCGGTACCGGCGCCGGCGACGTGTTCACCGTGCGTGGCAACTACCGCGGTGACGGTGGTGGCCTGTACCTGCGCACCGTGCTGGGCGCGGACAACTCACCCAGCGATCGCTTGGTGATCGATGGCGGTACCGCCACCGGAACCACCGGCATCGGCGTGCTGAATGCCGGTGGCAGCGGCGCGGCCACGCTGGCCGATGGCATCCTGGTGGTGCAGGCCTTGAATGGTGGCCGCACCGCGCCGGGCGCGTTCTCGCTGTTCGCACCGGTCGCGGCCGGTGCCTACGAGTACTTCCTGTTCAAGGGCGGTGTCAGTGCCGGTACCAGCGAGAACTGGTACCTGCGTTCGACGCTGGTGAGCGGCCCGACGCCGGCACCCAACGGTGGTGGCAGTGCCACCCCGCCGCCGCCGACGCCGCCGGTGGCACCACCGCCTCCCATTACCCCGGCGCCGCCACCGCCGCCCGAAGGCGCCACCGATCCGGACCTGACCGCAGGCGAGACCGCACCACCACCACCGCCGCCGGAACCGGCGCCGGTGGCACCGCCCAGCGATCCGGCGGTGCCGGATGTGCCCGTGGCCGGCGGTGCATTGCCCGGTACCGGTGCACCGCCGACGCCGGGTGCACGCCCGGCCGAAGGCGCGGTGGTACCGCTGTACCGCGTGGAAACCGCCGCCTATGCCGTGGTGCCGCCGCTGCTGCGCGAGACCTCGCTGGCCAGCCTCGGTACCTTCCACGAGCGGCAGGGCGAACAGCGCCTGCTGTACAACCAGGGCGCATTCCGCACCGCCTGGGGCCGCCTGGTGGGGCAGAGCAGCGAGATCCATTGGAAGGGCGATGCGCAGCCCGGCTTTGATGGCGATGTAATGGGCCTGCAGGCCGGCCTCGACGTGTGGGCCGCGGCGTCGGACAACCACCGCAACCAGATCGGCGTGTTCGTCGGCCGCACCCGCGCGCAGGGCAAGACCACCGGCCTGGCACTGGGCTGGGAGAACGTACAGGTGGGCCAGAACCGCCTGGACGACAAGCACGTGGGCCTGTACTGGACCTTCACCGACAGCAGCGGTGGCTACATCGACGCCGTGGCGATGCAGAGCCGCTACGACGGCCGCGTGCGTTCCTCGCGCGGGCTCGGCTTCGGCCTGAGCGGCGACGGCACCAGCGTGTCGGTGGAGGCCGGCAAGCCGCTGCTGCACGTCGGGCAGTCCGCATGGTGGCTGGAACCGCAGGTGCAGGTGATCTGGCAGCGCACTTCGCTGGATGACCGTCGCGATGAAGTATCGAGCGTGCGCTTCGACAACGACAACGCCTGGACCGGCCGTGTGGGCCTGCGTTTGGCCGGCGATTACCAGCTGGCCGACAACGGCTGGCAGCCGTATTTCAAGCTGAATTACTGGCATGGTCGTTCCGGCGAGGACCGCGTCGGCTTCGACAACGATACGATCATCAATTCGCAGCGCTCGCGCGCGCTGGAAGCCGGTGTAGGTGTGGTAGGGCGCTTCAACCGCACCATCAGCGCGTACGCGGTGGCCGACTACACGCGCGAGCTGGGCGGTGACCGCAACGAGAAGCGCCGCATCATCGAAGGCAACATCGGCCTGCGCGCGGACTGGTAGCGCGCGGTACGGATGTCATGACTCGTTCCGGTGGGTGTCGACCTTGGTCGACACGTCCTGAAATGCCGTTCGCTTTGGGCGATCGGGAATTGCTATGAATTGATGAATCCGTAGATGAGATTACCTTTCTCGAAATGGACATGAAGAATGGCTTCGCTGGGCTCGCCATCCCCGAGGAGATAGCACTCAACTGCAATGTCACCATCACCATAGTCATACGTGGTCATCAACGGTATCAAGTCGCCTGCTGCGCCGTACGCAGGTAGAGGGATGGAAATGGCGGCACCTTCTAGGAAGTACACCGGCAGAAGCTCGTAGATTTCCAGAATCATGACTGAGGTCAGGCCAAAGTCCTCCTGCAGTGTGCTGCTATCCCGATCTGATATCGCCTGCACGAATTTCCGAAGTAATTCATATCTCTTGTCGTCCATGGCTTGATCTGATGGCTTTCTCATGGGTCGATTTTTCCAGCAGGATTGCAACATCTAGCAGCATTCGTTGGCTCGTATCGGCAGCAGCTCGGGCGCGACCAACGCCCCGGCATGATCGGCCAACACCACCACTGCATGCAGCAGGCCTTCCTCCATCTGCGGCGGACACTGTGCCGCCGCGTCCTCCATCTCGCGCGCCGATTGTGCGGCCAGCAACACACCGCCGCAGGCGGACAATGCGGCAAGACAGCGCGTCGCCTCGGCCAGTTCCCGACCGCGCGCCTCGCTGAGTTGCCGCTCGCGCCACGCCTGGCCGTCGGCTCCGTGGCTGTGAGCGACGCCGTGCAACCGCGCGAAGAATGCGGAGGGCGGCGCCTGTTCGTGGACTTCGGTGAGCGCATCTTCCAACGCTTCGGCTGCGGTAGTGGACAGCTGCAGGCCGGGCAATGCAGCACCGAGCAGTGCATGCAGGCGTGGATAGGTGGGGTAGGGCGTGTTCATGGCAGCAACCTCACAAGGCAAGGCCACCTGCGGGATGCAAGGTGGCGGGCGGTGCGGGTTGGCGTGCCGGTGAAGCTCTTCACGAGGAATGACGCCGGCGGATCCGGGGATCCCCACGCACCGCCCGCCGCAGAACGACGGACGGTGCATTGTTCGGGCCGGCAACGACGTTGCAAGCCCGCTCGTGAAAAGCTTCATTCAGGACGCCAATCCCGGTCAGCGCAGGAAGCGCCGACGGAGGCAACCTTCTCGCGTTCTACGTGGCGATGACATGGGCAAAGTTGCAATTTACTGATCGCGTGCACGCTGTCTTGCTGCAACCCGCGGCGGGGCCAGATACGACAGTTCGCGCATGGCGAAAGCCATCACCTGCGGGCTATGCTGTGCGTCTACCTCAACGACAAGGAAACGTCGCATGCAGGTTCGCAAGGGAGTGCGTCGCATTGGTGCGCTGGTGATCGCGCTGGTGGCTGCCAACGCCATGGCCGATACGCCCAAGGCAATCGAAGTGCCCTCGCCGGAGGCGGAGGCCGAGATCCTCAACCTGCTTGAACGGCAGGCGCTGTATCGCGACCGGGTGGACTGGCCTGGCACCCGCACACGACTGCAATCGGTGCAGGGCGACCCCGTGAAGCGGCTGGCGTTGCTGCGCGAAGCCATTGCGGTCAGCACGGGCAATCATGGCGTATGGACGACGACCCAGCGCCAGAGCGAATCCCTTGCGCGCGCGCAGCAGGTCGCCGCCGCCGCCGTGGAAAGGGCCAAGGCCGCCGATGCGGTGGATGCGCGCATCGGCTGGCTGGTCATCGAGGGCTATGCCTCCACGCCCGGCGCGACGCCACAGGAAGCGTTCCGCCAGAACATCCAGCGCGCCGCGCGGTGGCAGCAGGTCATCCGTAGCAAGGACGACGGCATGCGCTGTGGCTGGATCGTCGACCTGCGTGACAACAGCGGTGGCAACATGTGGCCGATGCTGCTGGGCATGGCACCGCTGCTGCGCACCTCGGTGGTGAACAACGAAGATGTGGGGTCGTTCGAAACCGCACAGGGGCCGGAGCGCTGGACGTTGACCGCGACCGCCGTGCAGCGTGCAGGCAAGTCGGTGCTGGACTTCGGCCAGTCCGGCTATGTGCTGCGGCAGCCCGGCGCGCCGGTGGCAGTGCTGTTCGGACCGCGCACCGGCAGTTCGGGCGAGGCCTCGGCACTGGCGTGGCGTGGCCGCGCGCAGACGCGCAGCTTTGGCCAGCCGACGGCAGGGGTCTCGACTGGCAACAACGTGCGCACACTGGCCGATGGCAGCCGCCTGTTGTTGACCACCACCGTGATGCGCGACCGCAATGATCGTGGTGATGGGTTGAAGATCGAGCCCGACCAGCGCGTCGAGGGGGACGCCGCCACCGTGGCCGCCGCCCAAGCCTGGCTGCTGGCCCAGCCCGCCTGCCAGGGCACCCGGTCATGATCCTGATCGGCCAACAGGAACGGGTGCTGATCGTCGGCCCCACCGAAGCCCACCACTGCCTGCGCTGCCAGACCGAAACCGAATTCGCGCCGCAGCTGCGCTACAAGATGGCGCGCATCGACCTGCTGTTCGGCTTCACCTACCAGCGCCGCTACGAACTGGCCTGTACCCGTTGCGAGCACGGCTGGGTGCTGGATACCGAGACCATGGACCAGCAGCTGGGCGGGGTACCGATCCCGTGGCGGCACCGCTTCGGCCTGCCGTTGATGCTGGTGGTGGTGGCCGGGCTGGCTGCGCTGGGCTGGCTGTGGCGACACGGATACATCGGCCGCTGATGAAGATGAAACGGTTGCTTATGTCCCATACTGGGACTAGGATGTCCGAATGAAAGTGGTTGCTTTGGCGACGCTGAAACGATTCTGGGAACGTCACCCTGATTCGGAAGCAGCGCTGAGGTCCTGGTATGACGAAGTGAGGCACGCCGTCTGGGACACACCGCATGACGTACGCCAACGTTACGCAAGCGCAAGTTTCGTGGCCAATAGTCGTGTGGTGTTCAACATAAAGGGCAACAGCTACCGGATCATCGTCGCTGTGGGTTACAGGTTTCAAGTGGTCTACATCAAGTTCATTGGCACCCACGCCGAGTACGACCGGATCGATGCCGACACTGTGGAGCTTCTATGAACATCCATCCCATCCGTACGGAAAGCGACTACGAAAACGCGCTGCGCGAGATTTCGTTCTATGTCGACAACGAGCCGGAGCTGGGCAGCGAGGATGGCGATCGATTTGAAATTCTCGTAACGCTGGTTGAAGCCTACGAAGCGAAGCACTACCCGATCGAGCCGCCAGATCCTATCGATGCAATCCGCTTCCGCATGGAGCAGGGCGGTCTGACCGTGAAGGATCTGGTGCCCTCCATCGGCCAGCTCAACCGTGTCTATGAAGTGTTGAATCGCAAGCGCGGTCTGACTCTTGAAATGATCCGGAAGCTTCACCGCAACCTGGGCATTCCCGCAGAAAGTCTCATCGGCCGCTGAAGCCCCTGCCGATACGCTGCCGTGCCTCACTCCCGGCCTGTTAAAGTTGCAGCCTGCAACCACGTACCGGAACCGACCATGGACCACGACACCCCGTTCGAACCCCTCAACGACCTCGAGGTGCGCCTGCTGCAGGCCCAGGACGGTACGCTGACCGCAGCGCAGTTTCTCGACGGCCTGCTGACCTCGACGGCGTTCGTGCTGCTGGACAAGGCCATCGGCGAAGATGGCGCCTGGGACGAGAGCATCTCGCCGCTGGTGCTGACCAGCGAGAGCGGTGAGCCGATGTTCGCGGTGTTCACTGCCCCCGAGCGCGCGGGCCTGTGGCACGAGCAGCTGCCGCAGTTCGCGCATGCCATGCCGATCGCGGTGTACGCGCTGCTGGCCGGTATCGGCGACGGCGTCGGCCTGGTGCTGAACCCCGGCCTGGACGTGGGCATGGAGATGATTCCCGATGCCGTGGCCCAGCTGAAGCAGCGTGCGGCGGCGATCACCCGTGGGATGGCGCACTGATCCCGCGATTGTCTGGTTGCCGGCCAGCGGCCGGCACTACCCGTGGTGCCGGACGGCGGCGATGGCTTGTAAGTGCGTCCTGTTCAATGGAGAGGAGCATCGTGGGCAGGCGTTCTAACCGATCGCTGTGGGTCTATGAGATCGGCCTTGTTGCGGGTTTGGCACTGGTAGCTGCGTTCATCACCCGGTTCAATCCGGTGGAGACGCTCCGATTGGGTGGATGGCTGTTCCTCTTGATGCAACCCATCTTGTTGGGTGCTCATGCTGTCGACCACTTCTCGCGTAAGCGTCGTCGATAGACGGGCGATCGGTGCCGGCCAGCAGCCGGCATCACCAGGTGCTTCAGCGGGCGGCGGCGATGGCTTTCACCCGCGCCTTGGCCAGCGCCTCGCCAATGGCCGGCCCCTTCAGGTGCGTGGTATCCAGATCACGTGCCTGCACTGACAGCGCCGCCTGGTGCAGGCGCTTGAGCGTTTCGCCCTGCGGGTAGTCGGCGTCCTCGAAGCCGAGCCGGCCGCGCTTGTCGGCCTCGCAGCACAGTGCGATACGCGCCACGCGCTCCGGCCGGCGCAACGCATCGCAGCGGCCCAGTAGTTCCAGCACGGTGGCATCGCGCAGTTCGTCGATGCGGTGCACGTTCAAGTGCTCGCGGCACACCGCTTCAGCCAGCTGCTGGTGCTCGGCTGGAATCTTCAACCGCGCACACAGTGCCTTCAACGGCTTGATGCCGCGCTGCTCGTGCATGATGTGGCGCGGCCATTCCTCCGGCGGGGTCAGGCCCTTGCCGAGATCGTGGGTGAGGGCAGCGAAGCCGACCAGGTCATCGCCGGGGGCGAGCTTCGCGGCCATGTCGCTGACCATTTCCTGGTGGATGCCGGTGTCGACTTCCGGGTGGAATTCGGCACGCTGCGGTACGCCGTACAGTGCTTCCAGTTCGGGCAGGATCGGGCCCAGTGCCTGCGCATCGTGCAGCGTGCGCAGGAAGGCGGAGGGCCGTTCACTGACCAGCGCCTTGCGCAGTTCCTGCCAGACGCGTTCCGGCACCAGTGCGTCCAGTTCACCGCTGGCGGCGACCTCGCGCATCAGTGCCATGGTCTCTTCGGCGACGCTGAAGCCCAGTGGTGAAAAACGGGCCATGAAGCGCGCCGCGCGCAGCACGCGCAGCGGATCCTCGACGAAGGCCGGCCCGACATGGCGCAGCACGCGCTGTTCCAGGTCACGGACACCGCCATAGGGATCGACCAGCGTGCCGGTGTCTTCGTCGCAGGCAATCGCATTGATGGTGAAGTCGCGGCGCTGCAGGTCTTCTTCCAGCGTCACCGCCGGATCGGCATCGACCACAAAGCCGCGATAGCCGCGGCCGGATTTGCGCTCGGTGCGCGCCAGCGCGTATTCCTCACCGGTCTTCGGGTGCAGGAACACCGGGAAATCACGGCCGACTGCGGTGTAGCCCTGTGCTTCCATCTGCGCGGGCGTGGCGCCGACCACCACCCAGTCGCGGTCGCCGGCAGGGCGCTGCAGCAGGCGGTCGCGTACGGCGCCGCCGACAAGATAGATCTTCATGGGGGGATGATCGCATGGCCGGCGCAGATGTTCCGGTACGACCGATGCTGAGGCCTCACGTCAGGCCGCGCCACTCCGGCACGAACAGGCCGGCCAGGAACCATAGGCCGTAGACGATCCACAGGCAGAGGACGTACAGCTTGATCTGGGCTTCGTCCCACAGGCTGCCCCAGCTGTCGACGAAGGCCAGCGACTTCCAGCCTTCCATCCAGGCCGCGCCACCCCAGCGCAGTACCCAGGTGGCGAACAGGCTCCAGGCGGCGAATATCCCGATCCAGGCCAACAGGCTCATTGCGTTCCCCTCCCCGGGAAATGGCTACCAGGTCGTGCCAGCCAGAAGCCGGCACGACCGCAGTGCGATCAATCGCCGCCCTGCTCAGCGTCGGCCGCGCAGCTGAATTTCTTGCGCTTGTCCACCAGGCGGCCCATCAGGCGGTCGCTCAGCGGCAGCGCATCACCATTGAGGCGCCAGTCGTAGATCACGCTGAAGGCCAGCACGCGGGCGACGTACTCGCGGGTTTCCTTGTAGCTGATGGTCTCGATCCACAGATCCGGATCGAAGCCCGGGCGTTGGCTCTGCCAGCGTGCTGTCGGCGTTGGCCCCGCGTTGTAGGCGGCGATGGTCACGTACGGCAGGCCGTCGTACTTGTTCATCAGCTGGCGCAGGTAGGCGGTGCCGATGGCGATGTTGGTGTCCGGGTCGTACAGGCTGTCGGCGCCGCCGTAGCCGGTCAGGCCGATCGACTTGGCGACGCTGGCACCGGTGGCCGGCAGCACCTGCATCAGGCCCATGGCGTTGGCAGGCGAGCGCGCGCGCGGGGTGAACGTGCTCTCGGCACGGATCTCCGCCGCCACCCAGGCCGGATCGATCGCGTTGCGTGCCGACTCGCGGCGGATGGTGGCGTCGTGGTGCAGCGGGAAGCGCAGGTCATACAGGCGCTGTTCCTGCGGCTGCTTGCCGAGCGCGAACACGGCGCGGTCGAACCAGCCGTTGTCCTGCGCCACGCGCACGGCGAGGCGGCGCTGGGTGTCGTCGAAGCGCGACAGCGCGCTGTTCCATTCGGCCACGGCCCAACCGGCGCGGTCGATCTGGTACAGCGCCATCGCGCGCTGGATGGCCGGGTCGCGCGCGACCGCTGCCTGTGCCTGCGCGCTGTCGTTCGGCTTCCACGGGCACAGGGTGTAGCCCTGCTGCAGCTTGTCGGCGGCCAGGAAACCGTGGAAGGTCGGTGCGCGTGCGGCTTCGCGGAACAGCGGCTGCGCCTGCTGGGCCTGGCCGGTCTTCTCCAGCATGCGGCCTTCGAAGTAGCGCCAGCGCGGGTCGCTGCGCTGCTTGCTGCCCATCTTGCGGATCGCGGTCAGCGCCGCCGGCCAGTCGCCGCGCGACATCGCTTCGCGCACGCGCCACTCGTGCAGGCGTTCGTCATAGGCCGACTCCGGCACCGCGTTGAGGCGGCGTGCCGAATCGGGCAGGTAGGAGGCCACCGTCCACAGCGCGATCTGGTACAGCACCTGGCCCTGCTGGTCGGCACTCAGGCCGAGCGCCTGGGCGTACTGCGGCAGCTGCTGCTCGGTGGCGCCGGGGTCGGCCTTGGCCAGCTTGGCCAGGCCATCGGTGGCGATGCGCCGGCTGCGCTCGTTACGAGGCCAGTTCAACGCGCTGGCGTTGGGCTTGTCGACAAAGGCGGCGTAATTGTTCGCCAGCGCCAGGTCGGCGGCGGGCAGGCCGCGTGCGGCGCTGCGCATCACCGCCGGCTGCTGGGCGTCGGCGGCGGCATCGATGCGTTCCCAGCGCAGGGCGTCGCTCAGGCCGCCTTGTGCCTGCAGCACGGCGAAAACGGCATCACAGCCGTCCGGCAGCGACTTGCCGTTCTTGCGCCACAGGTCCTGCGCTTCACTGATCCACTGCGGATCGACCTTGCCCGTCACCTGACGCGCGGTCAGCTGCGCACAGCGCAGGCCGGCGTTGTCGGTGGGCACCCAGTTGGCGAGCAGGGTGGGCCAGTCCTGGCGGCGTGCGAGCGAGGGCAGCCACACGCTGCGGAAGGTGGTGGCCACGGCCTGGCCGTCGTAGCGCTTGAGGAAGGCCTGGGCCTGCGCGGTATCGACGGTGTCGATGTTGCGCCGCAGGTTGGCGTACTCCAGCCAGCCATAGGCCGGATGACGGCTGAGCGCAGCGGCCTGGCCAGGATCGTACTGGCCGCGTTCGGCGGCTGCGATCGCGGCTTTCAGCTGCGCGTTCTGGGCATCGAGGGACTGGGCATTGGCGCAGCCGATCAGCAGCGTGGTGGCCAAGGGCAGCAGGGACAGGGCGGTCGAAGTGCGTCGGGTCATGGCGGGCAGCATAGCGGGCGATGGCTGAATTCAGTTTCGCATTGCGTGCACGCCCGGCGTCGGCAACGACAGCTGAATGAATCCGCGCAGGCCCCTGCCGCACGGGGTCGCAGGCGTCGTAACGTCGGCCTTGGGCGAACGGCCCGGCTGCAGGGAGCGGCACATGGCGTTCAGTAGCGCAGAAAGAAGCGGCCCGCTGGCGGACATCAATGTCACGCCACTGGTGGATGTGATGCTGGTGCTGTTGATCATCTTCATTGTGACCGCGCCCATCGTGGCCCGGCCGATTGCGGTGCAGTTGCCGCAGGCCACCGATCGGGTGGTCGACCGTCCCGAACCGCCGCCTCCGATCGAGCTGCGCCTGGATGCCTCGAACCAGCTGAGCTGGGATGGCCAGCCGATGGTCATCGACGATCTGCAGGCGCGCCTGCAGGCGCAGGTGGACGAAAATGTCGGCAACCTGCCGGAACTGCGCATCGCCACCGATCCCGCGGCCGAGTACGAAGGCATGGCGAGGATATTGGCTGCGGCCGAGGCGACCGGCATGGAGCGGATTGCCTTCGTGCGTTGAGTCCGGCAACGGGCGGTCTGCCATCGGCGGGCCGCGCTTCCTGCCGGGGAACGTGGCGTGCGATACGGGACACAGCGCGCCACCTCCTTGGTGGCCACTCCCAATCTGGCACCGCTGGTGCAGGCGCAGCAGATGCCGCAGCAGCATCGCTCCCCGGTGCATCTGGCGACCGCCGACGACACCGACTATGAGGATATGGCGCGCAGCCCATGCTGGCTGTCAGCCAGCATGGGCTGCGCGTCGACGCGCCCGGTCACTAGCGCTGGCATCGACAAGGCCCCTTGATGAGCTGTGGCGGATCTCGGCGCGCGCTGTCGCCACCGGCATCACAGCGAAGGGCGTTGAACAGTACCGTCCGGTTCTAAACGGCCCCCATTTGACGCAAATGGCCGTCAATTGCGTCAATTCCGCGTGAAAGAGTGTCGATCGTCACGCCGTGATTTTTACCGCTTGTTTACAAAGGAGACGCTGCCGCCATGCAGGGGGGTGCGGCAGTCCATGTCCCGACATTCCTTTGGAGAGAGAGCGAATGAATCACCTGCACCACCGCCCTTTGGCGGTTGCCGTCGCGCTGTGCGTGATGACCCTGGCACCGTTGGGTGCCGCTGCACAATCCACCACCAACCTGGATGCGGTGGAAGTCACCGGTACCCGCATCAAGCGCGCTGAGGTGGAGGGCCAGGTGCCGATCCAGACGCTGACGCGCGGCGATATCGAACGCACCGGCCTGACCTCGATCGGCGAAGTGCTGCAGCAGCTCACCGGTTCCGGTTCGGCGCTCAACGCCAAGTTCAACTCATCCGGCAACTTCGGTTTCCCGCCCGATGGCAGTGGCGTGGGTGCCGGTTCGGCGCAGGTCGATCTGCGCCACCTGGGTGCCAAGCGTGTGCTGGTGCTGGTTGACGGCATCCGCTGGGTCAACGAGTCGTCCGCATCGGGCGTCGGTGCGGCCACCGACCTCAACACCATTCCGCTGGCCATCGTCGAACGCATCGAGGTGCTGGAAGACGGCGCGTCGTCGCTGTACGGCTCCGATGCCATCGCCGGCGTGGTCAACATCATCACCCGCCGCGACTTCGATGGCGGGCAGGTGACCCTGAACTATGGTGAGTACAGCAAGGGCGACGGCACCCAGAAGGGCGTGGACCTGGCGTGGGGCAAGAGCGGCGACCGCTTCAGCCTGTTCCTGGGCGCCAGCTGGACCAAGCAGGACCCGGTATTCGCCAAGGATCGCGAGCAGTCGCGCTTCCCGATTCCGGGCACCGGCCTGGCCTTCGGCAGCGGCGGCATTCCACAGGGCCGCTTCGCCTTCGTCGACCCCAACACCGGTGCCGAGCAGGACATCGTGCCCAACAGCGGCGTGCCCAACCCGCGCTATGACGGCAGCGCCGGCTGCAACCGCAGCGATGACTACCACTGCTTCACCAGCGCCGACCGCTTCAACTTCGCCGAATACAACATGGTGCTCACGCCGTCCGAGCGCAAAGGCCTGTTCGGCCAGTTCCGCTTCGACATCACTGACAACGTGCAGTGGTACATCAAGGCGCTGGGCAACCGCCGCGAGTCGACCAACCAGGCCGGTCCGGAGCCGCTGTTCTTCGGTCCTGACGGCGCCACCGGCAATCCGCTGGCCGACAACATCGTGGTCTCGCGCCTGAACCCGTACAACCCGTTCGGTTTCGATCTGGTGTCCGGCGACAACATGAGCCTGATCGGGCGCCGGCCGGTGGAAGGTGGCGCGCGCGTGTTCAAGCAGGAGGTCAACACGACCTACGTGGCCACCGGCCTGGTCGGCAACTTCCAGGCCGCCGACCGCAGCTGGTATTGGGACGTCAACGGCATGTACAGCAAGAACAAGGCCGAACAGACCAACTACGGCAGCTACAACATCTACAACGTCAACATGGCGCTGGGTGACCCGGCGGTGTGCGCGGCAACCCCGGGCTGCGTGCCGTTGAACATCTTTGGTGGCGTCGGTTCGATCACCCCGGACATGCTGAAGTGGATCCAGCCGGTGGTGCACGACCGCAGCCAGAACGAGCTGAGCCTGTTCACCGCCAACCTGTCCAGCGAGCTGTTCTCGCTGCCGGCCGGCCCGGTGTCCTTCGCCACCGGTTTCGAGTACCGCAAGTACGAGGGCTGGTACCAGCCGGATCCGCTGACGGTGATCGGCCACTACAACGGCGTGCCGTCGCAGCCGACCTCCGGTTCCTACGACGTCAACGAGGCCTACCTGGAGTTGAGCGTGCCGATCTTCGCCGACTCCTCGTTCGGCAAGAAGCTGGACCTGAGCCTGGCCGGCCGCTATTCGGACTACTCCACTTTCGGTGGCGAGTTCACGCCCAAGTACGGCCTGCGCTGGCAGGTGACCGATGACTTCGTGCTGCGCACCACGTACGCCGAGGGTTTCCGCGCACCGTCCATTGGCGAACTGTACGGCTCGGCCGCACGTGCCGACCTGCAGCTGTTCGATCCGTGCTCGGTGGGCCTGGGCGGTACGCCGCCGCGTGGCAGTGCCGCCAATTGTGCCGCGCTGGGCGTGCCGGCCGGCTTCCAGCAGGCCAACTCGCAGATCTCGGTGACCACCGGCGGCAATCGTGATCTGGAACCGGAGCGCTCGCGCAGCTTCAGCACCGGCTTCGTGTGGAGCCCGTGGTTCGGCAACAACGCGTCGTGGTCGGAGCGCTTCGACGTGGAAGTGACCTTCTACCGCCACGCCATCGATGGTGCGATCCAGGCCATCAACGCCCAGACCCAGCTGGACCTGTGCGTGGACACGCTCGACCCGGTGTACTGCGATGGCATCACCCGCGCCAGCACGGGTGCGGTCAGCAGCTTCAACAACCGCTTGACCAATCTGGGCTCGATCAAGACCGACGGCTGGGACGTGGACCTGTTCTGGACGTTGCCGCAGACCTCCTTCGGCCAGTTCAAGCTGGCGTGGAAGAACACGTTCGTCGGTCGTTACGAAGCCACCGGCGCGGCCGGGCAGAAGCAGCCGCAGAAGCCGGGCGTGGAAGTGGCCGACAGCTCCATTCCGGAGTGGACCAGCAACGCCAGCATCGCCTGGACGATGGATCGCTGGAGTGCGAACTGGACGGTGCGGCACATCTCCGAGCTGACCGAGAACTGCGGCGATGCCGTGGCATTCCCGGTGTGCAGCAACCAGGCCGACGGCACCAACACGCTCTCGGCCACCACCTTCCACGACATGCAGGTGGGCTACAAGATCGACTGGATGAAGGGGCTGCAGCTGACCGCGGGCCTGAACAATGTGTTCGACAAGGATCCGCCGATCTGCCTGTCGTGCTCGTTGAACGGGTATGACGCTTCGACCTACGACATCCCGCGCGGTCGTTACTGGTACCTGCGCGCGGACCTGCGGTTCTGATGTGAGGGGGGCAGCGCCGGTCAGTTCCGGCGCTGCCTTGCGGATGTAGCGCCGAGTCCGCGCTCGGCTGATTCTCTGAGCCGAGCATGGGCTCGGCTCTACAGGTGCGGGGCGGTCGTACCCCGCGTCTGATCAGAACGCCCAGGTGAACGTCAGTGAGCCATTGCGGCCATCGCCGTACGCACCGTAGCCGGTGATCTGCGAGTAGTACTTCTTGTCCAGCAGATTGTTGAGGTTGGCCTGCACGCTCCATTCCGGCGACAGGCGGTAACGCACGAAGGCGCTGACCAGGGCGTAGCCGCTCTGTTCGATGCGGCCGTAAGCCGGCACCGCGTAGTAGATGCGGTTCTGCCAGTTGGCGCCGCCGCCGACGGTCAGTGCCTGCAGCGACTGCGGGGTGTAGCTGGTGAACAGTTTCAGCGCGGTCTGCGGCAGGTTGGTGTTGATGTCGGCGCCGTTGATGTCCTTGGCCACGTAGCGCGAAGCACCGAAGGTCGCGTTCCAGCCGGGCGTCAGTTCGCCGTTCACTTCGAACTCGAAGCCACGGCTGACGGTGCCGCGCGCGGCCACGTAGGCCGTTTCGCCGCCGGTGCCGCCGATGACCGGCTCGCCGGTGGACTGGCCGACGTTGTCCTGCTCGATGCGGAACACCGCCACCGAGGCATTCAGTCGGTTGTCGAACCAGGCACCCTTCACGCCCACTTCGTAGCTCTTGCCGTCCACCGGGTCCAGGTAGCTGCCGTTGCGGTCCTTCAGCATCTGCGGCTGGAAGATCTCGGTGTACGAGGCATAGGTGGAATAAGTGTCGTTGATGTCGAACACCAGGCCCGCATACGGGGTGGTGACTTTGTGCGAACGGTCGGCGCCTTCGCCTTCGCTCTTCCAGTCGGTGTAGCGCGCGCCCACGATCAACTTCAGCGGATCAGCCAGCGACAGGCGTGCTGCAGCATAGGCGGCCTTCTGGGTGATGGCGCCTTCGCTGGCCAGGGCCAGCGGATTCCAGTTCGGTTCGCTGATGTTGCCGTTCCAGTTCAGGTAGCTGGAGAAGGGGTCCCAGGCGAGGCCGGCGCCGCCGATCTGGTAGTCGCCGTAGTTGGCGTACTCGCGCTTGTTGTAGCTCAGGCCGCCCATCACTTCGTGCTTCAGGCCAAACAGCTCGAACGCGCCACTGAAGTAGCCGTCCACCGCATTGACCTTGCGTTCGGTGTTGTAGAAGCCGGCCGACGGCGAAATGCCGGCACCGGTGTTCTTGTCGAAGAACGAAGCGCCGGTGACCCAGTCGTTGTAGGCCGGGTAGAACAGCTTGTCGTCGGCCTTGGTTTCGTCGTGGGTGGCGCCGATGCGGACTTTCCAGTCATCGTTGAAGGCGTGTTCCAACGTGGCGAACGCGCGCTTGCTGGTGGTGTCCCAGTAGGTCCAGCTCGGGTTCGGATTGAACGATTCGTCGTAGCCGGTGCTGGTTCCATCGGAGAACAGCATCGGGAAACCACCCCAGGTGGCGCCGTTGGCGCGCTTCTGCTGGTAGTCGTAGCCCACGCTCAGCTGGGTGTCCGGGGTCAGGTCGGCGTCGATGACGGCGTAGCCCAGCGTCTTGTGCTGGTTGTAGCGGTCCATCTGCGCGTCGGTGTCCAGGTAGCTGCCGATCACGCGGGCGCGCACCGAACCGCTCTTGTTCAGCGGGGTGGTCACGTCCACGGTGCTGCGGGTGCGGCCCCAGCTGCCGACGTTCACCGAGACGCTGCCGGTCAGTTCGGCGCTGTCGGCGTGCTTGCGCACCAGGTTCACCGACGCCGACGGGTTGCCGGCACCGGTCAGCAGGCCGGTGGCGCCACGCACCACTTCCACGCGGTCATACAGCGCCAGGTCCAGGCCGGAATCGCC
This sequence comes from Stenotrophomonas maltophilia group sp. SKK55, assembly GCF_057179845.1. NCBI lineage: Bacteria > Pseudomonadati > Pseudomonadota > Gammaproteobacteria > Lysobacterales > Lysobacteraceae > Stenotrophomonas > Stenotrophomonas maltophilia group sp. SKK55. The sequence continues at coordinate 284,201 of NZ_JBXUHP010000048.1, read as the reverse complement.
GTAGCTCCAGTTCTGCACCATCTGCGTCGGCAGGCCATCGAACTGGTAGCTATCGATGTAGAAGCCACGCGAATAGAACTCGATGCGCTCGCTGTCGGACTGGGTGCTGCTGACGCCGGTGGTGTTGGCCAGCACGTCGATGATGTCGTCCAGGTTCTGATCTTCGATGCGCTGGTGGCTGATGATGCTGAGCGACTGCGGGATCTCGCGCGGCGCCAGGTCGAAGCGGGTACCGGCCGAGGTGCGGCGCACCGAATAGCCTTCGGCGCGTTCGCCCTTGACCACCACTTTGTCGAGCGTGGTCGGGTCGGCGGCGGTGTCGGCGAAGGCGGCCGGGGCCACGGCGCAGAGTGCAGCGAGCACGGCAACGGACAGCCGTTGCGGCTGCGGGATACGGAAGGCGGAACGGTTCATGGGGGTCCTGGACGAGCACGCGCGCTCGGCCAGCATCCAGAGGGCGAGGCGCTACGGGTGGGAAACGGGCGGGCAGGCCGTCCTGGCACCACCGGAAACGAAGGAAATGGTAATACGAACTATTCCTATTTACAAACCATGAACGCGGAAGGCGCTCACGCAGGACTCGACGCAGCACATGGCGTTCAGCGCAGCAGCGGCAGTGGATCGCGGGCACCGTCGGTGCCGTAGATGCCCCAGTGCAGGTGCGGCGGCGTGCCCTTGGCGTTGCCGCTGTCGCCGACGTGGCCGAGAAGGTCGCCGGCCTGGACCACCTGGCCGCGCGCCAGGCCCTCGGCCCAGTCGTCCAGATGGGCGTAGTAGTAGCGCTCGCGCCCGGGCCCGATCACCCACACCTGGCGGCCACCGAGGCCGCGGTCGCTGACATCCACGACGACGCCGGCGGTGGCACTGCGCACCGGCGTGCCGCGCCTGGCGAAGATGTCGATGCCGGCGTGGGAACGGTCACGGCCGCGCGGAGCGCCGAACGTATCGGCGATCTGGCGGGGCCGCACACCTTCCACCGGCACCGGAAGCTCGGTGGCCGGAGGCATCCGCGAGAGTGTCCACAGCAGTTTCGGTGCAGCGGCCCATGGGCTGTTCCACAGCGCCATCGCGGCAACGATCGCGATGGCCAGCCACAGGCCGCGCAGCAGCCAGCGGCGCAGGCGACGGGCGGGGGAGGGCGGTGTGTTCATGGTCTCCGACTGTAGCGCCGAGCCACGCTCGGCGGCTGTTGCTTTGTGGTCAAAGCGCAGTCGAGCATGGCTCAGCGCTACAGAACCGGGGCCAGCGGCACTTCGAAACTGCGCTTCAACGTTCCCAGTGCCACCGAGGTGCGGAAGCGCTCGATGTTGTCATCGCCACCGAACAGGCGCTCGGTGATCGCTTCGTACTCCTCCATCGACGCGGCCGAAAGCAGCAGCAGGAAATCGCCATCGCCGGTGATCGAGTAGCACTGCTGCACCGCCGGGTCGTCCTGCACGCGGCGCTTGAACGGCGCCACGCGTTCACGCAGCTCGCTGACCACGCGCACCTCGACGATGATGGTCAGCGGCCGGCCGATCTTTGCGGCATCGATCACCGCCACATTGGCCGCGATCACGCCGCTGTCCTGCAGCCGCTTGATGCGTCGCTGCACGGCCGGGGTGGACAGGTGCACGGCCTCGGCGATCTCGCGCTGCGGCAGGGTGTTGTCCCGCTGCAGCAGGTCGAGGATGGCGCGGTCGAAGCTGTCGAGCACGGGGGCGGTGGCCATGGCGAGCAGAAGTTGCACGAACGGGCTGTCAATTGAGCCAAGTGCTCGGCGCCGGCGCAATAGACTTTGCCCATGCAGACCTCACGACTTGCGCCGATGTTGCCGGCGCTGGCGGTGCTCGGCTCGGTCACCTCGCTGGCCATCGGCACTTCCTACGCCAAACACCTGTTCCCGCTGATCGGCGCCCAGGGCACCAGTGCGCTGCGCGTGGGCTTCTCGGCGCTGTTGCTGCTGCTGTTCTGGCGGCCGTGGCGCTGGAAGACCCGCCGCGTGGACGCGATCACCCTCCTGCGCTACGGGCTCACCCTGGGCCTGATGAACCTGCTGTTCTACATGGCGCTGCGCACGATTCCCTTCGGCATCGCGGTGGCCATCGAGTTCACCGGGCCGCTGACGGTGGCGATGCTGTCATCACGACGCCCGATCGATTTCCTCTGGGTGGGCTGCGCGGCGGTGGGGCTGTTGCTGCTGCTGCCGATCGGCGGTGGACCGGCGCTGGATCCGGCCGGCGTGCTGTATGCCATGGGCGCAGCGGCGTGCTGGGGCCTGTACATCGTGTTCGGCAAGCGTGCCGGCCACCTGCACGCCGGGCATTCGGTGTCGCTGGGGCTGCTGGCGGCTTCGCTGGTGGTGGTGCCGGTGGGCGTGGCGCATGCCGGTGCCGCGCTGCTCGATCCGAAGATCCTGGCGGCCGGCCTGCTGGTGGCGCTGGTGTCCAGTGCGATCCCGATGTCGCTGGAGATGATGGCGCTCAAGCGCCTGCCAAAGGAAACCTTCGGCATCCTGATCAGCATGGAGCCGGCGGTGGCCGCGCTGTGGGCGATGCTGCTGCTGCACGAGCACCTGCATGGATTGCAGTGGCTGGCGATCGGCTGCACGGTGCTGGCTTCGGTGGGCAGCACGATGACTGCGCGGGGGTTGAAGGCGTCGGCCACCGCCTGAAAAAAGGGGACGGAGGGGATTAAGTCGTTCATGCCCTGATTTAGGGGGCGCCAGGCGGCGGCAGGCGCGAAGCGTGCGGACCAACGGTCCGCACCTACCAGGGGGGCGGTTCAGCGCAGGGCGTCGGCCGGGACGTCGATCTGCATCGCCAGGGCGAGGTGATCGGAGAACGCGGCCGGTATGGCTTCCACGGTGCGGGTCTGCAGGCCACTGCTGACCAGGATGTGGTCGATGGCGCGGTCGGGGCGCCAGCTGGGGAAGGTCGGCACGATGCAGCCGGGCGGCTGCAGCCGGGTCTTCTGGTACAGCACCTGCATTTCCGGGCGTTCTGCCAGGCAGTTGAAGTCGCCCATCAGCACCGCGTTGGGATGGTCGGACAGCAGTTCGGCAATGAAGCCCAGCTGCGACATCCGCGATCCCGCGCCCAATGACAGATGCGCCACCGCCACCGCCAGGCCGTCGGTACCGTCGCCGAACTTGGCCAGCAGCACGCCGCGCCCGCCGATGCGGCCGGGCAGGGCGTGGTCCTGCACTTCCACCGGTTCGAGCTTGCTCAGCAGGCCATTGGCGCTGGAGGCGACCCCGCCCATGCGCCGGTTTGGCTGGTGGCTCCAGTAGTTGAAGCCGGCGCGCTGGGCCAGGTAATGGGTCTGGTTGGTGAAGCCCGAGCGCAGGCTGCCCGGGTCGGCCTCCTGCAGGCCGACGATGTCATGTTCGCGCGCCAAGGTGGCGATCGCGTCCAGGCTGCTGCGCTTGCGACCCGCCGGCAGCGCATGTGACCAGCTGCGGGTCACATAGTCGCTGTAACGGCGGGTACTTGAGCCGGCCTGGATGTTGGCCGTCAGCAAGCGCAGGGTCCGTGTACGGGGGGAATTCACGGCCGGGAAATGCTTCTCTTGGATCAGTGAGCCTGGGCCGCACCGCGTTCGCGGGCGATCAGGTGATCGGCGATGCGCAGCATGTCCGGGAAGCTCTTGCCCTTCACCAGGTACTTGCCGTTGACGATGATCGACGGGGTGCCGCTGATCTGGCTGCGCTGGGCGAACTGCTTGGCCGAGTTGGTCTTGGCATTCACCGCGAAGCTGCCCATGGTGGCCGCGAACTGCTTCGGATCGACGCCGTAGGCGGCGTAGAACTTGGCGATGTCTTCCACCGAGTCACGGCCGCGCTCGCCCTTCAGGGTCTTCTGCGAGTGGATGGCGGCGTACAGCGCTTCGTGGGTCTTCTCCTGCACGCCCAGGGTCTGCGCGGCGTAGAAGGCACGCGCGTAGTCATCCCAGGTGCCGCCGAACATGGCCGGCACGTAGACGAAGTTCACGTCGCTGGGCAGACCAGCCTTCCACGGGCCGACCAGCGGCTGGAACGCGGCGCAGGCCGGGCAGACGTAGCCGAAGATCTCGGTCACTTCGATCTTGCCGGCGGCCGGCTGGAACGGCTGGCCGTTCGGGATCACCTGGTAGTCGGCACCTTCCACCGGAGCCGGGCCGGTCAGTGCGGCGGTGGTCGGGGCCGGTGCGGCGGCCGGCGCCGCTTCGGCCGGGGCCTTCTCGCCTTCAGCGGCAGCCGGCGCGGCGCCTTCGCTGCCCGTTGCCGGCGCAGCAGCCGGTTCGGTGCTGGCTGCCGGGGTGGCTGCCGGTTCGGCCGGGGCTGCGGTGGTGTTGGTGCTGCCGTCGTCGGCCTTGCAGGCGGCCAGGATCGGCAGCAGCGCTGCGAGGGCGAGGGCGTAACGGATCTTCATGGAAACGTCTCCAGCATCTGGAAAGGTGGGGCCGGCGGCAGGCGCCGGCCAAGGGGAAATGATGACATGCGGCGGCGACAACGCCGTGTCGGTGGTGGGTGTTGGTTCAGCGGCCGCGGGCGGCGCGCGCCTGCGCGATCAGCGCCGAGGCAATGCGCAGCTGGTCGTCGAATCTGTTGCCGCGCACCAGGTACTGGCCGTTGATGATGATGGCCGGGGTGCCCGGGATCTTGGTGCGCTGGGCGAACGCGCGCGCGGCGTCGACCTTCTTCTGCACGGCATCGCCGCGCAGGGCCTGGATGTAGCGGTCCGGCGTCACGCCGTAGGCCTTGTAGAAGGTGGCGAGCTCATCGGCCGAGACGTTCTGCATCGGCAGCGAACCCTGTTCGTGCAGGGCCTTGAACACGGCGGCATGGCTGCGCTTGGCCACGCCGACTTCGTCGGCGGCGTAGTAGGCCAGGGCCCAGGCATCCCAGGCACCGCCGAAGGCCGCCGGGACCGGGGTGAAGCGCACGTCGGCCGGCAGCTTGGCCGCCCAGGCTTCCAGCTGCGGTTCGAAATGGGCGCAGTGCGGGCAGGTGTAGCCGAAGACTTCGACCACCTCGATCTTGCCGGCCAGCGGCTGGAACGGGCCCGGCTGGGCGATGCGCTCGTAGTCTTTGCCCTCGACCAGCGGGGCATTGGCGGGGGGGGCGGCGCAGGCTGCCAGCGGCAGCAGCACCAGCACGGACAACAGCAGGCGGGAAATCAACCTCATCGACACGCATCTCCGTTGAAAAAAGCAACGCCGGCGCAGCCGCCGGCGTGAAGGAAACATACCGCAGCCGTGGGCCGACGTCGCGGCCCGGGCCGACCAGTGGTGGTCAGGGGGCGGCAGCCGGTTGTGCTGGCGTGGCCGTGGTGGCCACATCGTCGGCCTTGTTGTGCAGGCCCTGCAGGTAGCTCGACAGCGCCTGCACCTCCTGCTCGCTGAGCTTCTGCGCGACCGTGGCCATGATCTGGAAGTGCGCCTTGTCGGTCTCGTTGGTCTGGCCGGCCTGGTACTCCTGCAGGCGGCGCGCGACATAGCTGGCGTGCTGGCCACCGAGATGCGGATAGGCCGGGCCGGGATTGCCGGCACCGCTGGGGCCATGGCAGGCCATGCAGGCCGGCAGGCCACGCTTGGCATCGCCGCCGCGGTACAGCTGCTGGCCGATCTCGTAGAACTTCATGCCCTTGTAGGGACCCTCGGTGACCGCCGTGTCATCGGCGATGCCGGCGTTGGCTTTCTGCGTGGCGAAGTAGGCGCCGATATCACGCATGTCCTGCGGGGTGAGGTTCTGCACGAACGGCACCATCGCCACTGCCGCGCCGGAACTGCGCTGGCCGTTGGCTATCAGGGCCATCTGCTGGGCCACGTAGCGCTCGCTCTGGCCGGCAATGGACGGATACATCTCCACCGTGGAATTGCCGTCGACGCCATGACAGGCCGCGCAGGCCGAGGCCTTGGCCTGGCCGGCCTTGGCATCGCCCCAGTGGGTCTTGCTGAAATCCACCTCCAGCGAGGCGGTGTTGATCGGCCCATTGTCGGGCAGCGGGGTCAACGTGGTCTGCGCGAACGCAGCAGCGGCAACGACTACAGCAGTGGCAAGGGCGGATACGGCAAGAACGCGAGCGTGGCGCATGCTGAAGCTCCGTATGGACCGGGCCGGGCGGTGGCCGCCGGCATCGTTCGGATTATCAACGCCGTTTCCGCGCACGGTCAACGCAGCAGTGCAGCAAAATGCCCGCAAAGGCCGCCGGCACGGGCGCGCGGCGCCGCAACATGCGATCCTAGGCACATGTCATTGCTCATCGAACGCGCCCGTTACCACCTTTCGGCCCATAACGTGCGGCAGCTGCCGCCCGACGAAGGGGCCGAAGTGGCCTTCGCCGGCCGCTCCAACGCCGGCAAGTCCAGTGCGCTCAACGCGCTGACCCGCCAGAACGCCCTGGCGCGTGTCTCCAAGACCCCCGGCCGTACCCAGCAGCTGGTGTTCTTCCAGGTCACCCCGGAGGCGCATCTGGTCGACCTGCCCGGTTACGGCTACGCCAAGGTGCCGCTGGACCTGCAGGCGCACTGGCAGGCCTTCATCGACAAGTACTTCCGCACCCGCGAGGCCCTGAAGGGGCTGGTGGTGGTGATGGACATCCGTCATCCGCTGAAGGACTACGACCGGCAGATGCTGTCCTATGCCGTGCAGCGCGGCCTGCCGGCGCACGCCCTGCTGACCAAGGCCGACAAGCTCAGCCGCAGCCAGCAGATGCAGTCCCTGCAGAAGGTGCGCAAGGAGCTGCAATCGGCCTACGGTGACAGCGTCAGCGTGCAGGTGTTCTCCGGCGAAGACCGTACCGGCGTGGACGAAGCCCGCGCCGTGATCGGCGGCTGGCTGGGGCTGGAATAGGGCCTTCCCTGCCTTCCTGTAGAGCCGAGCCTACGCTCGGCTGCGGAATCCCGGCACGCTGCGCGTGGTAGCCGGGCATGGGCTCGGCGCTACACGAGGTCATTTCAACGGCGAATACTCCGCCGGGACCCACGCATAGGCCTGGCCTTCGCTGCGGACGTGGCCCAGGCCGGGGAACGGCAGGTGCGCACCGGCCACCCACCAGCCGTTGGCGGTGGCCTGCTGCAGCAGCCCGCGACGGCTGGCGATGGCCGCCTTGCGGTCCGAATCGGCCTCGAACGCGGCCTCCGGGTGCGCGAACTGCACCGCATGGAAGTGCAGCACGTCGCCCCACACCAGCAGTGACTGGCCCTGGCTGTCGAACCGGTAGGAGACGTGGCCGGGGGTGTGGCCATGGGTGTCCATCGCCACCGCGCCGCCGGGCAGGGCATCGCCGGGGTTGAACGTGCGCAGGTGGCCACTGGCCTGGTACGGCGCCACCGCGTTGCGCGCCAGCGGGAAGGCGAAGCGCACACCCTTCGGCGCAGAAGCCTCGCTGGCCGGGTTGAGCCAGTAGTCGGCATCGGCCCTGGACAGCCACACCGTGGCATTCGGGTAGGCCGGCTTGCCCTGCGCATCGAGCACCCCGCACAGGTGGTCCGGATGGGCGTGGGTCAGCAGCACCTCGTCCACCTCGGCCGGGTCCACGCCGGAGGCGCGCAGGTTGCCCAGCACCTGGCCCAGGCCGGGGCCGAAGCACTGCGCGGTGCCGGTATCGACCAGGGTCAGGTGGTTGCCCTGGCGCACCAGGAAGGCGTTGATCGCGGTCTGCAGGCCCTTCTTGTCTTCGGGCACGTAGCGGCCTTCCAACAGGCGGCTGACCAGTGTCGGCGGCACGTCGACCACTTCCTGCCGGCCCAGCGCGACCACGCCGTCGAACAGGGCGGTGACCTGCAGCGCACCGACGCGCTGGTGGTAGACGCCGGGCACCTGCTGGGTGGGCGCGGGCGAGGTGGCTTCGGCCAGCGCGGCCAGTGGCAGGGCGGACAGGGCCAGCAGCAGGGCGGTGCGCAGGGGCAGGTAACGCAGGGTCATGGCGGTTCTCGGTGGACGACGGGCGATTCCGTTGCTGCATAGCGTGCCGCGGCCGGCGTGTGCGCGGCGCTCAAACCACTGCGCGGAATGCTCAGGGAAGGGTGGGGCAGGGCTGCGCCCTGCACCCGCAGAGGCAACAGCAACAGCAACAGCGGGCTATCCGTGGGATGGCGGGGCGGGTCCGGTTGCGGGGGACGCCGTAAATACGTCCCTGTAGGCTCGGTCGCGCCATCCATGGCGCTCACGCCCCCGCAACCGGACCCACCCCGCCTTCGACAGTTTTCCGCGAACTGTTGGAGATGCTCTTGGGGTCAGATCCGTTTTCCGCAGGAAAACGGATCTGACCCCAGAGTTTCATTCGATATCTGACAGATGTGTCGACCAAGGTCGACACCTACCAACAGCCGAGTGAACCTGTCGAAGGTGGGGCGGTGTCGGAGTGCGGGGTGTCAGCCGCATGAATGCGGCTGCCAAGCCTACAGGGACGTACTTGCGGCGTCCCCGCACTCCGGCACCGCCCTGCCATCCCACGGATAGCCCGGTGTTGCTGTTGCTTCGGCCGTTGCCGTTGCCTCTGCAGGTGCAGGGCTGCAAGCCCTGCCGCCCCCCCTCAAATGTCTGTGGGAGCCAGCCCGTACTGCTCGGCGAAGCGCTTGCTGAAACTGGCCGCAGACCGGTAGCCCGCGCGTGCGGCTACGGTCTTCAGCGGCAGGTCGGTGGTGTAGAGCAACTGCATGCCATGCGCCAGCCGGGCCTCGGTGAGCAGCTGGCGCAGGCTGGTGTCCTCGGCGGCGAGCCGACGGCGCAGGGTCGCGCCGCTCAGCGCGAACAGCGCTTCCACATCACGCGATTGCCAGTCGCGAGCCGGCTCGGCGGCGATGCGGTCGCGGATCTGTTCGCCCAGGCTCGGCGCCTGCGGCAGCAGCAGGTTGCCGTGGCCCTGCCGGCACAGGGTCAGTACCAACGAGGCCAGGGCCAGCCGCGCTTCGCTGTAACGGCCGTCCTGCAGCGATTGCCGCCACTGGCGCAGCACCACGCCATGATCGATCAACGGCAGTCGCGCCATCGCATGACCGGCGGCGGGAAGCTCCCCGCTCCACAGCGTACGTGCGGCCGCCAGCACTTCGGCACACAGCGGCACGATGGCGCTGAGGTAGCGGCCACTGCGTGGGTCGGGGGTGTTGACCACATCGATGCGGCAGCGCTGGGTCAGCAGCAGGATGTCGCCGGGGATGAACTCCAGCGACTGGTGCGCGGTACGCACCTGCTTGCGGCCTTCCAGCAGGATCGCGAACTGTGGTTGTGGAATCTCCACCGAGCTGGCGCCATGTTCGCGCCGAGCGGTGATGCACGCATAACCTTCGGCGCGTGCGCAGCCGGCCAGGCTGGCCATCTCGGCCAGCAGTGCGGTGGCCGGTGGCAGCATGGCGGTCATGACACGTGGGCACCGAACAGGCGACCGACGCCCGCTGCCGCGGCCATCGCCAAAGCGCCCCAGAACATCACCCGGATCGCGCCGCGAACCGGCGGTGCGCCGCCGGCCCTGGCCGCCACTGCGCCGGTCAGGCACAGGCCGAGCAGGGTACTGGCCGTGGTCATCAGTGCGACCCTGTCGGCCGGTGCGAGCAGGGCGGTCAGCACCGGCAGCGCCGCGCCGCAGGTGAACGCACCGGCCGAGGCCAGCGCTGCCTGCAGCGGACGGGCGCGCAGGGTATCGGTGATGCCCAGTTCGTCGCGGGCGTGGGCACCCAGCGCATCATGGGCGGTGAGCTGTTCGGCCACCTGCCGTGCCAGCGCAGGCTCCAGGCCGCGGTGGCGGTAGATCGAAGCCAGCTCCTCCAGCTCGCTGTGCGGATTTTCGCGCAGCTCGCGCCTTTCCATTGCCAGGTCTGCGTCTTCGGTGTCGGCCTGGGTCTGTACCGAGACGTACTCGCCGGCGGCCATCGACATCGCGCCGGCCACGGTGCCGGCCACGCCGGTGGCGAGGATGGTGGTAGCGGAGGCGCCGCCGGCGGCCACGCCAACCACCAGGCCGGCCACCGAGACGATGCCATCATTGGCGCCCAGCACGGCGGCACGCAGCCAGCCGACGCGCTCGGAGCGGTGCAGTTCGGGGTGTCGTGAATGGCGGCTCATGACGTTGAGTGTACGAGGGTCAAGAGGGCGTCGGTAGGATGCTGAAACCCGTCACCGTCGCATGACGCAACGAGGTGCCACGCTATAGTGCGCCCTTGCGATGGAAGGCCGCGAGCCCCACATCCCCCGCCACCGTCCAGCGAGCCTTCCCCTTGTCGAGCCCCAGCCACGTCGCCGATACCCCCATTACCGACCGCTCGCAGCTGGTGGAGGTGATCGCCTCCGGCGAGAAGCCCCGCGCGCAGTGGCGCATCGGCACCGAGCACGAGAAGTTCGGGTTCCGCCTGGATGACCTGCGCCCGCCGACCTTCGAGGGGGAGCGCGGCATCGAAGCACTGCTCAACGGCCTGGTCCGCTTCGGCTGGGAGCCGGTTCAGGAGAATGGCCGCACCATCGCCCTGCTGCGCGATGGGGCCTCGGTGACCCTGGAACCGGCCGGCCAGCTGGAGCTGTCCGGTGCGGCGCTGGAGACCATCCACCAGACCTGCGTGGAGACCGGCACCCACCTCAACGAAGTGGCGCAGGTGGCCGGCGAACTGCAGCTGGGCTTCCTCGGCATGGGCTTCCAGCCGAAGTGGAAGCGCGATGAAATGCCGTGGATGCCGAAGGGCCGCTACAAGATCATGCGTTCGTACATGCCCAAGGTCGGTTCGCTGGGCCTGGACATGATGACCCGCACCTGCACGGTGCAGGTGAACCTGGACTACGCCACCGAAGCGGACATGGTGAAGAAGTTCCGCGTGTCGCTGGCGCTGCAGCCGATCGCCACCGCGCTGTTCGCCGATTCGCCGTTCACCGAAGGCAAGCCGAACGGCTACCTGAGCTATCGCTCGCACATCTGGACCGACACCGACGCCGACCGCACCGGCATGCTCGACTTCGTGTTCGAGGATGGATTCGGCTACGAGCGCTATGTCGATTACCTGCTCGACGTGCCGATGTACTTCTCCTATCGCGACGGCACCTACCACGACGCCAGCGGGCAGAGTTTCCGCAACTTCATGCAGGGCAAGCTGCCGGTGCTGCCGGGCGCGTTGCCGACCCTGCGCGACTGGTCGGACCACATGACCACCGCGTTCCCGGAAGTGCGCCTGAAGAAGTACCTGGAAATGCGCGGCGCCGATGGTGGCCCGTGGAGCCGCCTGTGTGCGCTGCCGGCGTTCTGGGTGGGCCTGCTGTACGACGACACGGCGCTGGACGCTGCCTGGGACCTGGTGCGTGACTTCACCCTGGCCGAGCGCCATGCGCTGCGTGACGGCGTGCCGAAGCATGCAATGAACCTGCCGTTCCGCAACGGCACGGTGCGCGACCTGGCCCGGGAAGCGGTCAGGATTTCCGTGGAAGGCCTCAAGCGCCGTGCGGCGCGCAATGCCGATGGCCAGGACGAGAGCAAGTTCCTGGACGTGCTGCAGGAGATCGTCGAATCCGGCCTGACCCCGGCCGAGCGCAAGCTGGCGCTGTTCCATGGCCGCTGGCATGGTGACGTCGATCCGGTGTTCCGCGAGTTCGCGTACTGACCGTCATGCGGGGTTGCCGGCCAGCGGCCGGCACTACCCAAAAGAAAAACCCCGGCATTGCCGGGGTTTTTCATTTCCAGATCCGTCTTGGCTCAGGCCGCGTTCTTCAACGTCGCCATGTCGATCACGAAGCGGTAGCGCACATCGTTCTTCGCCATGCGCTCCCAGGCTTCGTTGACGTTCCTGATGTCGATCATCTCCACATCGCTGACGATGCCGTGCTCGGCACAGAAGTCCATCATTTCCTGGGTTTCGGCCATGCCGCCGATCGCCGAGCCGGTCAGGTGCTTGCGGCCGAAGATCACGCTGCCGCCGGTCAGCGGCGGGTCCAGTTCGGTCAGCACGCCCACCAGGCACATGGTGGCCTCGCGCTTGAGCAGGCCCATGTACGGATTGGTGTCATGGCTGACCGGGATGGTATTGAGCAGGAAGTCGAAGCTGCCGGCGTGCGCCTTCATCTGCGCCGCATCGCGCGAGACCAGCACCTCATCGGCGCCCAGGCGCTTGGCATCGGCGCCCTTTTCCGGGGTGGTGGTGATCATCACCACGTGCGCACCGAGCGCCTTGGCGAACTTCACGCCCATGTGGCCGAGGCCGCCGAGGCCGATCACGCCGACCTTCTGGCCCGGGCCGACCTTCCAATGGCGCAGCGGCGACCACGTGGTAATCCCGGCGCACAGCAGCGGTGCGGCCGCCTTCAGGTCGAGGGTATCGGAGACCTTCACCACGAAGCGCTGCTCTACCACCACGTGGTCGGAATAGCCGCCGTAGGTCGGTGCGCCGCTTTCGCGTTCACGGCCGTTGTAGGTCCAGGTCGCGCCCTCGGCGCAGTACTGCTCCAGGTCGTGCTGGCAGGCGTCGCAGTGGCGGCAGGAGTCGACCATGCAACCCACGCCGGCGTGGTCGCCGACCTTGAAGCGGGTGACGTTGCTGCCGACCTCGGTGACGCGGCCGATGATCTCGTGGCCCGGCACCATCGGGTAGATCGAGCCACCCCAGTCATCGCGGGCCTGGTGCAGGTCGGAGTGGCAGATGCCGCTGTAGAGGATCTCGATGCGCACATCGTCGGGACCGACCGCACGGCGTTCGAACTCATAGGGGACCAGCGGAGCGGTATGGGAATGGGCGGCGTAACCACGGGCGAGGGACATGGGGAATCCTTGGCAGGGTTTATCGAAAGGCGCTTTACAATACGCCGCGTTCCCAATGGCAAGAAGCGTGGATATCGGCATGATTCATCAAGTGAAACTGCACAATCATGGCCACTGACAACCTTTCTCACCTGGCCGCGTTCGCGGCGGTTGCCCGCCACCGCAGCTTCCGCCGCGCTGGCGCCGAGCTGGCGCTGTCGACCTCGGCGGTGAGCTATGCGATCCGCGCGCTGGAAGAACGACTGGGCGTGGGCCTGTTCCACCGCACCACGCGCAGCGTGGCCCTGACCGAGGCCGGGCAGCGCCTGCTGGAGCGCTTGCAGCCGGCGCTGGGGCAGGTGCATGACGCGTTGGAAGAAATGAACCACTTCCGCGCCGCCCCGGCCGGCCTGCTGCGCATCAACGCCACCCGCGCGGCGGTACCGACCCAGTTGGGGCCGCGACTGGCGCGCTTCCTGCACGCTCATCCCGACGTGCGGGTGGAGCTGACCGAAAATGATGGGCTGGTCGATATCGTCGCCGAGGGCTACGACGCGGGCGTGCGCCTGCACGAGTTCGTGCCCGAGGACATGGTGGCAGTGCCGATGGGGCCACCGCTGCGCGGGCTGATCGTCGGCTCGCCGGATTACCTGCGGCGGCATCCGGCGCCGCTGCATCCGCGCGACCTGGCCGCGCATGAATGCATCCGCTTCCGCTTTGCCAGCGGGCATCTGTACAAGTGGCAGTTCGAGCGCGGTGGGCAGGCGCTGGAAATCGACGTGCCCGGACGGCTGACGCTGAGCGAGCAGGGCACCGTGGTCGGCGCGGTACTTGATGGCATCGGCCTGGCCTACGTGCTGGAAGACACCGCGCGGCCGTATATCGAATCGGGGCAGATGGTGGCGGTGCTGGAAGACTGGAGCGAGCCGTTCGCCGGGTTTGCGCTGTACTACCCGAAGCAACGGCAGATGCCCGGCGCGTTGCGTGCGTTCGTGGATATGCTGCGCGAGTGAGTTGCGACGAATCGCACTTCCATCAGGTCATTGGATGATATTCGTGAATGCAGCTACTTTGAACATGACGCCGCTTCTTTTGAATGAAGCGGGATCTTGATTGGGTACTTCGGGGAGCCATAGGCGTAGCAGGATGTAGTGACCTGAACATCGTCACAGGGCAAGAAATGCACCGTAATGCCACATACGCGTTCCTTCCCATAGTCCGGAACAGGGACTACTTTGCTTAGCTTTTTCTTCTGGGCATCAATCTGATCGATCCAGGCGTAGTACTTCTCTCTATCCTCAAATCCTGGGAAACCGGCCGAGGAGCCGACACCTCTTTCCCAGTCGATGCGTACTGTCATTCCTTCTCGCCAACGCTTGGGTGCAGCGTAACAACATGCTCCGCCGCCTATCTGGTGCGGACCAATGCTGTCTACGGCTGAACGACCATCAACGCTGAAGTAGTTTATGGCCCAGCTTGTATGGTTGACGCCCTCGATGGTGCCGGCTTTGGCGGTGGTAATTGATGCGGCCAGCACAAGTGAACAGGTCAATAGGTGGAATCGCATATGAGGCGCTGCCGTGAGATAGGCGGTTGATGGTGGGCTCGATATGCCTGTTACACCATGCAAAAAATTGCAGAAGCACGTGCTGGTTGACCTTGGAGTCGAGAAAATCGCCTCGTGTCATGGTGTCCTTTCAGGAGCTGCACCGCGCAGCCATGCGTAGAGTGGCCTGCTACGCCCCCTGCAACACCGGCCCCAACAACGCCACGCACTCACGTAGATGCACCTCTACCGGGGCATCTGCGGCCACCACGCCGATCACACGTTCGCGCAGCGGCTCGGCCACGGCCATCGCCAACATCAGCCGCGCCATGCGCACGGGATCTCCCTCGCGCAGCAGCCCGCGCTGCTGCTGGCGCGCCAGCCAGTCAGCCAGCAGCGCACGGCCGCGTTCGATGCCGTTGTCCAGATAGGCCTGCAGCAGCGCGTCCTTGCCGGGGAAATCGGTGGCCAGCAGGCGGAACACCTGCACCGCCTGCGCCGACAGCGCCTGCGCGCACATCGCCTGCAGGATGTCCTGCAGCAATGGCAGTACCTCTTCGGCATCACGCGCATCGCGCTGCAGCTGTGGCGCGAAGCCGTCGGTCCACTCGCGTACCGCAAGCCCAACCAGTTCCTCGCGATTGCTGGCGTGGCGATACACCGTCTTCTTCGCCACCCCGGCGTGCGCCGCCACCGCTTCGATGGTGGTGGCCTCGTAACCCTGTGCCAGCAGCAGCTCCAGGGTGGCCTGCAGTACCGCGTGGCGGACTTCCGCCTCCGGGCGCGCAGGGCGGCCGCGGCGGCGGGTCGGCGTTGTGGGCTCGGGCAGGGTCGTGCTGTTCATTGCGCCCATCTTACCGCATCCGGCTAATTGCGAAACGTCGAACGTTTCCGTATTGTCGGGCCTCCCAACCCGTAGGAGACCCCCATGGATACCGCTGTGAACGCTCGCGCCTGGCTGGACCACCACGATCTGCTGGACCCGGCGCCGATGCACCTGGAGACCGGCATCCAGCGCCGCGAAGACGGCACCCTGCTGGTGGCGGTGCGCACCGATCTGCACGGTTGCAAGGGCCGCATGCTCGACTGGTGGTTCACCTTCTTCGAGACCACCCAGCACATCCGCTGGTGGCATCCGGTCGATCATGTCGAGCATCGCGGCTGGGACGCGGCCTGGCAGCGTGGACGCAGCTACCACGGTGCCAGCATCCATGCCGTGGAATCGCTGGCTGACATTCCGCCGGTGGCGGCGCGCCTGAAGTTCCATGACCCGCGCACGCTGCTGGTGCCTGAGCGCCTGCAGGCGGCACAGGATGCAGGCGATGTATCGGCGGTGATCGCCGCGCGCATCGGCTTCGGCGACCACGTACGCCTGGATGCAGACGGTGATCCCTGCGACGGGCAGATGCTGCACGTGGCGCGCGATACGCCGTTTGGCTGCGTGCTGCGCAGCCGCTTCGTACTCGGCCTGGACAGCACCGATCCGCACCGCGATGCTGGCGATGCGGTCGGCCTGGGCCTGCTCAAGCACTGCTACACGGAGTTCAGTTTCCTCTCGCGCCTGCTGCCGTCGCTGTACTACGGCGAGCGTGCCAACGGCGAAGCGGTGCCGTTGCCGTGGTGAACGATGTGCCGGTCATTCGACCAGTACGTCGTAGCCTTCGCCACTGAACTGGATCAGGCAGAAGCCATGGCCGAATGGATCGGCCAGCACGGCGATGCGCCCCCAGCGACGCTCGCGCACGGACTGCTCAAGTGTCGCCCCGGCCGCAACCGCACGTACTACTGCAGCTTCGATGTCATCCACCACCCAATCCAGGTGCAGCGGCGTCCAATGGCGCTCGTAGTCGCGCACGTCGCCGTCTTCAGTAGCGACGCTGCCAGCTTCGTTCTGCAGCAGGTACAACGGTGTTGGCCCGCCGAGCAGTTCCACGGCCTCCGGCCCGAGACGGCGGCCGATCCGCAAGCCGAAGGCTTCGGTGTAGAAGGTCTCAGCGGCAGCAAGATCGGGCACGTCGAGGTTGACGATGAACGAAGTGGTGACGGAGTTCATGGGGACTTTCGTCATGTTGTTGGGCACGGATGGGCGGTCTAGGATCGCACTGTAGTTCCGGATCGGAGTGCCCGGTCGTTGCGACTGGTGGCCTCGTTGCCAGGGAGGATTCCATGCGGGATCTGGAAGTGGAAGCGCGCGTGCGCAAGCTGGAGCAGCGGACAAGCCGGTGGCGCTGGCTGCTGGTGGCAGCGCCCGTCCTGTTGGTATCGATCGTGCTGGCCGGTCGCGGTTTTGCCAGGCCGGAGGCCGGCATTGTTCCGGAGATCCGCACCCAACGCCTGATCGTGCTTGATCACGAAGGACGCAAGCGCGTGGAAATCGGCGAGGACGCGCCGGACCTGGACATCAAGCGCAACGCCCGGGTGGCGGGGTTGATCATCTTCGATGGCAATGAACAGGAGCGTGGAGGCATGGTCACCGCCGACGATGGCAGTGCCACGGTCGCCTTGGATGCCCCGCGCGGCGTTGGCTATCGCGTGTCTGATCGGGCCGGAATAAAAGTGGGGGCGGACGGTTCTGCGCTTATCGGTGTCCTGTCCAACGCCGGGGGCTTTGCCGCCAGGCTGGTCGCGCAGGGCGCGGAAGGACAGCTGGAGATGAGCCGCGTGGATTCCGCCGAAGGCGGAGCATCCACCCGTGTGGTCCACGTGGAGGCTGATGGCAGGTGACGGAACAACAACAGGCTCAACCAGGGAGCACAACATGCATGAGCAGGATATAGCCCTACGCTTGGAACGCCTGGAGCATGGGCTGCGCCGCAGGAATCTGCTGGCTGCCTCGATGTTCGCGCTGGGCGCATCGTTGGCCCTGATCGGAACCAGCGTGGCCACACCTGATGCCGGCGTGGTGCCGGAGATCCGTACCTACAAGCTGTCCGTGCTCGACAGTGAAGGGCGCACGCGCGTGCAGATTGCCGAGGACGCCAGTGACATTGCCCGCAACTCACGCGCAACGGGCATGACCATCTACGATGCGAAGGGCGATGAGCGCGGCGGCATCGGCACCATGGCCAACGGCAGCGCGGTAATGG
The DNA here is from genome assembly GCF_057179845.1 of Stenotrophomonas maltophilia group sp. SKK55. NCBI lineage: Bacteria > Pseudomonadati > Pseudomonadota > Gammaproteobacteria > Lysobacterales > Lysobacteraceae > Stenotrophomonas > Stenotrophomonas maltophilia group sp. SKK55. The sequence continues at coordinate 266,898 of NZ_JBXUHP010000048.1, read as the reverse complement.
CGTTGGATGCGCCGGTTGGCGTGGGATACAAGGTTCGCGATCGGGCGGGCATGAGAGTCGCGCCCGATGGCACCGCCGTGATCACGGCACTGTCCAACGAGGGCAGCTTTGCCGCCAGCCTGGTGGCGCAGGGCAACCAGGGGCGGCTTGAGCTGAGTCGCAAGGACTCGGCCAGGGGCGAGATCAGCACCCGTGTACTGACCTTTGATTCTGACTCGACCAAGGTAGAGAAGGCGCCGTGATGTTTCCTGTGGCGCGTGGCGCGTCGCATCCACTCATCGCGTGGCTCTACTGTGCGCGCGGGTAATCGAGGTAGCCCGCCTCGCCGCCCCCATAATAGGTGCTGCGGTCCGGCGTGGCCAGCGCGACGTTGCGCTGCAGGCGCTCGACCAGATCCGGGTTGGCGATGAACGGCTGGCCAAACGCGGCCAGGTCGATGGTGCCAGCTTCGACCAGTTGCAGGGCGCGTTCGCGGGTCATGCCACCTGCGAGGATGACGGTGCCGCCGTAGGCCTGCTTGAACTGCCGCAGGAACACCTCGCCCAGCACCGACTGGCCCGCCTGCAGGTTGTCGTTGAGATGCACATAGGCCAGGCCGCGCTTGCCCAGCTCCTCGGCCAGGTACAGGTAGGTGGCCTCGTTGTCGGGGTAGAACGGCATGTCGAAGGTGAGGTTGTTCGGCGCCAGGCGCACGCCGATCCGCTGCGCACCGATGCGCTGGGTCATCGCATCGACGGTCTCCAGGATCAAGCGCGCACGATTGGGCAGCGAGCCGCCATAGCGGTCCTCGCGCTGGTTGATGAGCGGGTTGAGGAACTGTTCGAACAGGTAGCCGTTGGCGGCATGCAGTTCGATGCCATCGAAACCGGCGGCGATGGCGTTGTCGGCGCCGCGCGCGAAGTCGTCGACGATGCCGGGGATCTCTTCGGTGGCCAGCGCACGTGCCGGGGTGGGATCGGCGTGGCCGCGGCTGCCGTCGTCCAGATAAATGAACGAGGTGTTCTTCGGTGCGCTGGCGACCGGCCGGGTACCGGCGCTTACCGGTTGACCACCGTCGGGCTGCAGCGAGTAATGCGACATGCGGCCGACGTGCCAGAGCTGGGCGAAGATCGTGCCCTGTGCGGCATGCACCGCCTCGGTGACGAGCTTCCACCCGGCGACCTGCTCGGCCGACCAGATACCCGGCACGTCAATGTAACCCTGGCCCTGCGGCGAGACCGGGGTGCCTTCACTGATGATCAGGCCCGCGCTGGCGCGCTGCCGGTAGTACTGCGCGGTGAGTTCATTGGCCACCGCGCCGGGGTTGCGGGCGCGGGTCATCGGGGCCATCACGATGCGGTTGCGCAGGGCGATGCCTGCCAGATCGAAGGGGCGGAACAGGGCGGCGGTCATGTCGGTCATCTTGGTGCGGGGAGGAGGCGCCAGCGGCGCGATGCACACAGAATGGAGTTGACATGCAGGCGCATAAAGCGCTTCGATCTCCCCAGGTGCGGGACTATTTGTCCCCAATGGAGCGCGATAGATGCTGCCGCTGGAATCATTGAATGGCCTGGTCACGTTCGTTACCACGGCCCGCTCAGGCAGCTTCACCGAGGCTGCCGACGCGCTGGGCATCTCACGCTCGGCGGTCGGCAAGGCCATCGCCCGGCTGGAAGCGCGGCTGGGCGTGCGCCTGTTCCACCGCACCACGCGGCGCATCGCGCTGACCACCGACGGCGAGGCGTACTACGCATCGTGTGCGGCGGCGCTGGAAGAAATCTCCGCCGCCGAGGCCTGCCTGGGGTCGGCCGGCCTGCCCAGCGGACGGCTGCGCATCGACATGCCATCCTCGTTCGGGCGCCTGGTGGTGCTGCCGGTGCTGCTGCGCCTGTGCCGGCAATACCCGGACCTGCAACTGACGATGACCTTCACCGATCACTTCGTCGATCCGGTCGAAGAGGGCATCGACCTGCTGATCCGCTTCGGCGGATTGCACCAGGCCGAGCATCTGGTCGCGCGCCGGCTGGGTCGCCAACGACTGGTCACCTGCGCATCGCCGGAGTACCTGCAGGCGCATGGCGTGCCGGCCTCCGTGGAGGATCTGGCGCAGCACCGCAGCGTCGTTGGTTTCCGCCACGGCCAGCCGGTGGCGTGGCGGATCGGCAGGGACGATGCCGAGGGAACGTTCATCCCGAATGCGACCTACCAGCTCAACGATGGTGACGCGGTGATCGATGCGGCCATCGCTGGGCTGGGCATCTGCCAGATGCCCGTTTCACTGGTACGCCGTCATCTGGAATCCGGGGCGCTGCAATCGGTGCTGGATGCGCACATGCAGCGGCATATCGACATCCATGCGCTGTGGCCACCGACCCGCCACCTGCGGCCCAAGGTGCGCTACGTGGTGGATGAGCTGGCGCGGTTGGCGGCTCAGGGCGTGTTTGATTGAGCCGGGGCTGCCACTTCGGGTGCCCCATCGAGCGTATTGCGTGGCGGGAACGCCATCATCCCTGCCAACTGGCAGTACGCGGCAGCATCCAGGAAGGTTGTGGGCACATGGTCCTCAAGCTGGCGGACTTTGCGCAGTCCTTCGATCGGTTCGAGGATGGCCGGAAAATTCTTGTCCTGCTCGTCCAGGACGCGATCAAGCCGGTCTTTCAGCGGGCTCTTGTAGAAGAAGTCCGGCAGCACGATGCACATCTGGGTGCCGGGCCGCGAGACGATCTCGCGCATCGCCGTTTCAAATGCGTCGGCATGATCAGCATCGTCGATGCGCAGCTGCAGGTCCTCCGCCTCGCCGACCGGGCGGTAGTACACGCTGCCAGGGCGGAACAGGAAGGTATACAGATGCGTTCCTTCCACCTTGTACGTCCTTGGTGAGCGTTGCCGCTGCAACTCGGTGGGGAGCGGCACTGAGCGTCCGTCTGCCAGCAGCAGCCTGGCGTTCAAGCCGCAGCTGCTGCCGTCGGTTCCGAACGATACTTCGTAATCCAGACCGGGTTCCGGCGTCAGCAGGAGCGAGGGCGGCAGCGTGAAGCGCAGGTCGCGAACCCTTTCGCCTGCGGGAACGCAGCGGCGATTGCCCTCGAAGTTGGCCATCACATTGACCAGCTGGCCCGGCACCAGTGCGAATTCGCGATAGAAGGGCTTGCGGATCCCGCCCAGCGTACCGGTGGCGAATGATCCGGGCATGCCGATCGAGGTGCTTTCATTGCCGGTGGCCAACGAGGCGATCGTGCTGAACACGCCCTTGGACGCCTTGCTCTCCACCCTGACCACCTCGGCTTCGGCACCGCTGCGCGTGTGGTTCTTGCGCATCGACAGATACTGGCCATTGGCACTGAACAGGCGGATGCGCGCCGGTTGCTGCAGATCCACCTGGGCCACCGCAGAGGTGGAGGCCTGCTCGGCCAGTGCGGGAAACGCCAGGGCCATGGCCAGGCAGGCGGGCAGCAGGGAACGCACCATCAGCAGAACTCCGTGTCATTGCAGGCGACCCATTCGCCATCAGGCACCGGATATCGGCTGCGTGGCGGTGTTCTTTAGCCGGGTCTGCCGGCGGATCGAGATGGCGGCAGGGAGCGGCCGGTGGCACTGGCACCCAGGCTATGTATACTATCCCCCAGTATAGTTCCGAGCTGGCCCGCCATGCCGCACTCCCCCGAAGAGAAGAAGAAGGTCCTGGCCCGCGTGCGCCGCATCCGCGGCCAGTGCGATGCGCTTGACCGCGCGCTCGAAGCTGGCGCCGACTGCGGGCCGGTGCTGCAGCAGATCGCCGCCATCCGTGGCGCGGTCAACGGCCTGATGTCCGAGGTGATGGAGGCCCATCTGCGCGAGGAATTCGGCCAGCCCGCCGCCTCCGACGAACAACGCGCCGAACGCGTGCGCGACATGAGCGCGTTGATCCGCTCGTACCTGAAGTAAACGACGGCGCAACATGGCGCCGCCCATCCTGTCATTGCCTGTCTCTGGAGAGTCCACCCATGAAATCCCGTGCCGCCGTCGCCTTTGGTCCCGGCCAGCCGCTGCAGATCGTCGAGATCGACGTCGCCCCGCCGAAGAAGGGCGAAGTGCTGGTGAAGATTACCCACACCGGTGTCTGCCACACCGACGCGTTCACCCTGTCCGGCGATGACCCGGAAGGCCTGTTCCCGGTGGTGCTGGGCCATGAAGGCGCCGGCATCGTGGTGGAAGTGGGCGAGGGCGTGACCAGCGTCAAGCCGGGCGACCACGTGATTCCGCTGTATACCGCCGAGTGCGGCGAGTGCCTGTTCTGCAAGAGCGGCAAGACCAACCTGTGCGTGTCGGTGCGCGCCACCCAGGGCAAGGGCGTGATGCCCGATGGCACCAGCCGCTTCAGCTACAACGGCGAGCCGCTGTATCACTACATGGGCTGCTCGACCTTCAGCGAGTACACCGTTGTTGCCGAAGTCTCGCTGGCGAAGATCAACCCGGACGCCAACCCGGAACACGTCTGCCTGCTCGGCTGTGGCGTCACCACTGGCATCGGCGCGGTGCACAACACCGCCAAGGTGCAGGAAGGCGACAGCGTGGCGGTGTTCGGCCTGGGTGGCATCGGCCTGGCGGTGATCCAGGGTGCGCGCCAGGCCAAGGCCGGCCGCATCATCGCGGTGGACACCAATCCGTCCAAGTTCGAACTGGCGCGCGAATTCGGCGCCACCGACTGCATCAACCCGAAGGACTTCGACAAGCCGATCCAGCAGGTCATCGTGGAAATGACCACCTGGGGTGTGGACCACAGCTTCGAGTGCATCGGCAACGTCAACGTGATGCGCGCGGCGCTGGAATGCGCGCACCGTGGCTGGGGCCAGAGCGTGGTGATCGGCGTGGCCGGTGCCGGGCAGGAGATCTCCACCCGCCCGTTCCAGCTGGTAACCGGCCGCAAGTGGATGGGCACTGCCTTCGGTGGCGTGAAGGGCCGCAGCCAGCTGCCGGGCATGGTCGAGGACGCGATGAAGGGCGACATCGAACTGGCCCCGTTCGTCACTCACACCATGGACCTGGACAGGATCAACGACGCCTTCGACCTGATGCATGAAGGCAAGTCGATCCGTTCGGTGGTCCACTACTGAGGCGCGGCGTGGGCTGGTTCGATGCCCTGCGCCGGCCGCGTGCGGAAGACCCGCGCGCGGCCCTGGTGGCGCCGATCGAGCAGGCGTTGCGTGCGCTGGGCTGGGTCGACGGCGAGGTGGGACCACCGCGTGCGGTGACTTCGGCCTTCGGCAGCGACGATGGCATACCGTTCGAGCAGTGGCTTGCGCAGGTATTCCTGCCGCGCCTGCACGAAGCCCGCGCCGACGGCCAGTGGCCACCGCGCAGCGACGTGGCGGTGGCGGCGTACCGCAATCTGGATGGCCAGCCTGGCGTCGAATCGCTTCTGCGCCTGCTGTCGCAGCTGGATGAGTTGATCAACACACGTGACGGCTGACGCCGCCGCGCAGGAGAGCACCATGGAACGCATTGAACACCGCGCCTGTTTCGGCGGCTGGCAGGACGTCTACCGGCATCATTCCACCACGCTGGGCTGCGACACGCAGTTCGCCGTGTACCTGCCGCCGCAGGCGGAAACGCAGAAGCTGCCGGTGCTGTATTGGCTGAGCGGCCTGACCTGCACCGAGCAGAATTTCATCACCAAGGCCGGCGCGCAGCGCTATGCGGCCGAGCACGGTGTGATCATCGTCGCGCCCGACACCAGCCCGCGCGGTGATGACGTGGCCGATGCCGAAGGCTACGATCTGGGCAAGGGGGCAGGCTTCTACCTCAATGCCACCCGTGCTCAGTGGGCGAAGCACTACCGCATGCACGACTACGTGGCGCAGGAACTGCCGGCGCTGATCGAGGCGAACTTCGCGGTGACCGACGCGCGCGCGATCAGTGGCCATTCGATGGGAGGCCATGGCGCGCTGGTGATCGCGCTGCGCAACCCCGGGCGCTATCGCAGCGTGTCGGCGTTTTCGCCGATCGTCGCGCCCAGCCACGTGTCGTGGGGGCAGAAGGCCTTCCATGCCTATCTGGGCGACAACCCGGCCGACTGGGCGCAGTGGGATACGTGCGCGCTGCTGGAGGCGGCCAGCGAGCGCCTGCCGCTGCTGGTCGACCAGGGCGAGGCGGACGAGTTCCTGCAGACCCAGCTGCAGCCGCAGCGCCTGCAGGAGGCCTGCGCGGCCGCCGGCCATCCGCTGACCCTGCGCCTGCAGCCGGGTTACGACCACAGCTACTATTTCATCGCCAGCTTCATCGGCGAGCACATCGCCCACCACGCCCGCGCCCTGCACGCCTGAGGGCTCTCCGGTAGTGCCGACCGCTGGCCGGCAACCCGCAGCCCTGCAATTCCCTGGGATTGCCGGCCAGCGGCCGGCACTACCATGGTGATGCACGCGGAGTGTCGTTTTGCCGCAGTGGATCACGCCGCTGTGGCGTGCCGGCGCGCTATCGTGCGCTCAGACGGCCTTGCGGATCGGGGGGATGCATGCCGGTAGTGCTGGCGCTGCTGTACGTGCTCTGCCATGGGCTGGCCGTGGCGTTCTGGCCGAGCCCGGCGGGCGTGGGCTCTTTCCTGTTCCTGACCGGCGCACCGCTGCTGGCCGCCGCCGCGTGCCTGGTGCGGGCGCAACGTGACCGCGCCGCTCTGGGCTGGCGTTCTACCGCAATGGCACTGCTGCTGTGGGCCGGTGGCATGACGTTCAACATGGTGGATGCGCTGGGCGCCGGCCGGGCTGACTTCACCCCACGCATCAGCCTGTTGTTGTACGTGCTGTATGGCGTGCCGCTGGTGTTCATCCTGGCCCGGGCACGCCGCGAGCGCCCGAGCATCAGCCTGATCGACGCGGCGATGGCGGCGCTGCTGGGTGTGCTGTTCTTCGTGCACACCGCATCGTTCGCCGCCCGTGTCGAGGTCGACGCCCATGCCATGTCCAACATGCAGCGCATGTTCGACATCCAGAACCTGTGTATCGCCGCGTTCGCCATGGTGCGATGGCTGGCCGGCGACGTGCCCGAACGGCGCAGGTTCTTCCGTGCACTGGCGTTGTACGCACTGGCCTATCTGCTGGTGGCCTACTACATCAACCACTACACCTCCGATGATGCATTCGGTGCGTTCAACGACCTGCTGATCGACGTCCCTTTTCTGCTGATCGCCTGCATGGCGCTGGACACGGCGCCGGACACAGGCACCACGGCACACCCGCGGCTGGCGAGGACGGTGCAGGCCGCCGGTCCGATCATCCTGCCGTTGCTGCTGCTGGTGGTCGGCACGCTGGTGGTCGATCATGCGCGGCCGTTGGCCGTCGCGGGCTTCGTCGTAGCCACCCTTGGTTTCGGCCTGCGCAGCGTCCTGCTGCAGACCGATCTGCTGGAGCGTCAGGCAGCGCTGGATCAACTGGCGCGGCAGGATGGCCTCACCGGCGTGGCCAATCGCCGCGAGTTCGACGCGCGGCTGACCTCCGAGTGGAATCGCGCGCGGCGCAGCGGCACCGAGCTGGGCCTGCTGCTGGTGGATATCGACCACTTCAAGGCCTTCAACGACCGGCACGGCCATCCGGCCGGTGATCGTTGCCTGCAGGCGGTGGCCGGGGTGCTGAAGGGCGTCGCAGGTCGCGGCGGTGACAGCGTTGCGCGTTATGGCGGTGAAGAATTCGCTGTCATCGTGCCTGGAAGCCCACTGTCGGGCGTGCTGGCGCTGGCCGAGCGCCTGCGCGAAGCGGTCGAAGCGCTGCCATTGCCGGAAGGCCCGGTCAGCATCAGCGTCGGCGTGGGCTACCTGCACCCACCGGCGCTGGCCAGTGCCGACCAGCTGCTGGCCGATGCCGATGCGGGCCTGTATGTCGCAAAGCGTGCCGGCCGCAACCGGGTGGTCCTGCATGCGCGCGTGCTGGATGACGAGGGCAACGCGCACGGAACCATGGACTGTTGAGCGGACCAGCCCATGGCGTGCCGCCCGTCCAGGGACATCGCACTGGGTAGTGCCGGCCGGTGGCCGGCATCTCCTCGGTTGCCGGCCAGCGGCCGGCACTACCACGGCGTGGCCTCAACGCACGTCGCGCAGTTCCCAGTGGTGGCCGGCCAGCAGGCGCAGGCGCTGCTTGAACACGTCACTGTCGATACGGGTGGTGGCGACCAGGTTGATGCGCAGGTCCTTCTGCTCGCCGGTCACGGTGGCGTCCGGATCGGTCACGCCCCACTGCGGTTCCACCGCATCCGGGTCGGGTTGCTTGGCTTTCCAGCGCTCGAACAGCGTGCCGCTGCGCAGGGCGTCCTGCAGCTCTTCGGCGAAACCGGCGGCGCCCTGCGAATGGAAGGACAGGTCAGGGTCGTTGCCGCGGGCTTTGGACGGGTCGGGCAGGCTGATGTGGTACTGCGCAGGCATGAAGTTCTCCTTGAAGTGCGGCAAGACTGGCACAACCGCGGTGGAATCGATGTGCAGATTCCAGCCACGGTCGGCCTTCATTCAAACCGGTGTGGCCCATCGGCGAAACCCACCGTGACCGCGCCCTTGCCGACGTTGACCATGCCGGTCAGGCTCATCACCGATTCGTACACGGTCACGCCATGGGTGGCGCAGACCTCTTTCAGCTGTGCGTAGCCGGGCAGCGTGCGCAGCTCGTCCAGTTCTCCGCCGTAGCTGACGCACACCGTCGGTGTCATCAGCCCGGCACGCACGCGCTGGCCGACCACCGCGAACAGCTTCTGCACGGCGCTGTCGAAGCCCTTGATCTTGGCGACCGGCCCGGTTTCGCCGCGGTAGCCGTGCAGCACCGGCTTGATGTCCAGTGCGCTGCCCAGCGCCGCACTGAGCAGGCCGACGCTGCGGTCGCCCTTATGCCGGGCGCGCGCACGCATGTAGTACAGATCACGGGTGACCATGTAGCCGTGCACGTTGCCGGCCAGTTCTTCCAGCCGCTCGCGGATCTGCTGCACGCTGGCGCCACTGTCACGCAGGCGAACCGCCTCCACCGCAGTCACCGCCTGCGCGGCGAACAGGTTCTGGGTATCGAGCACGCGCAGCGCGAACGGCGAGTTGTAGCCCGCTGCCTGCCGCACCGGCTTGTAATCGTTGAGGATGGCGAAGCTGGCCTGCAGCGCATTGTCGTGGATCGGGCTGCGGGTCTTGGTGATGGTCATGCAGAACACGTGGTCGTAATCGATCACCAGCTGCTGCAGGAACAGGTCGCGGATCTGGTTGACACTGAAGGGGATGGTCTCCGCCTCGGCACCGTGCTCGGCCACGTGTGCATGCAGGAAACTCAGCGTGGCCTGCTCATCGCGATGATCAGCCAGCACGGCTTCGCCGATGCGGACGGTGATCGGCAGCAGCACGATGTTGTGCTCGGCAATGAAGTCCTGCGGCAGGTCGCAGGCCGAGTCGACGACGATTCCGATGCGCATCCGCGGCTCCCCCTCCAGGGCGGTTGTAGGTTCGGAAACGTGAAATCTATCTCAAATTCTGGCGTGGCGCGCGAGGGAAACGCGCCAGGCCCTGTTCAGCGACTGCGCTGCACGGCCACCGGAAGTTCGGCCAGGCGCTGCCATTCGGGCTGCTGCAGCAGGGCGGGATCGGCCAGCACGGCGGCCATCAACGGATGGGCGTCGTTGCCCCAGAACAGTTCGTCATCGATGGCCAAGGTCGGTACCCCGAACACGCCGGCAGCAATGGCGGCCTCGGTGTTCCTCCGCAGCTGCTCCTTGACCGCGGGGGCCGCGATGGCGCTGGCGACATCCTCGATCCCCAGCCGCGCAGCCGGTTCGCGCAGGGCCTCGGCGCTATCGGCGGCATTGCCGTCGCGCCAGATCCAGTCGAACAGCACGTCCACCGCCTGCACGCTGCCACCGGCGGCCAGGCACAGCCGCAGGGCAGACAACGGGTTGAACGGGTGGCCCGGCGGGAACCGCAGCGGTGTGCCTTCGGCCTGCGCAGTCCACAGCAGCTGGCGGTACATGAAGCGGCGCTTGGCCGGAATCTCGGCCGGCCCGAGGTTGCCCAGGTGATGCAGCACCGCACCGAAGGCGATCGGCACGGTCTGAATCTGTGCGAACTGGGGCAGCTGCTTCAGCTTCTGCCAGTGCAGGTAGGAATAGGGCGAGACGAAGTCGAAGTACCAGCGCAGGGTGGCCATGCGGGTTTCCTTGGATGACTGGAGGTCAGGGCTGCGCGTTGCGCTGCAGGTAGCGGTCGCGCAGCTCGGTCTGGCGCGAGCGCATCGGCATCGCCCGGCCGCCCAGCCAGACCTGTTCGGCATAGTGCGCCACGTCCAGCGGGTCGCCTTCCCACAGCACCAGGTCGGCACGCTTGCCCGGCTCGATGCTGCCGATCTGGTCGGCCACGCCGAACGCCTGCGCCGGCACCCGGGTCAGGCCGGCCAGGCCGTCGGCCCAGGGCAAACCGTTGGCCACGGCATTGCCGGCCAGCTGGCGCATCTTGCGGGCGTTGTGCGAGGCGTCGCCACGCTGCACGAACGAGACCGCCACGCCGGAACGTTGCAGGCGTGCCGCATTTTCCAGCGTGGCGCCGATCTGGTCGAAGCTGGCCGGCAGGTTGGACAACACATCGACGAACACCGGTACCTGTGCGGCGGCCAGCTCCGGCGCCAGCTGCCAGGCTTCGCTGCCACCGGCGATGGCGATCTTCACCTTTTCGCGGGCGGCCCAGCGCAGCAGCTGGCGAATGTCCGCCGTGCGGTCCACCTCCACCACGATGCGGCCGTGCCCGGCCAGGTAGCGGCTGAGCGTGCGGCGCCCGGCCGGCGTCAGCAGCGCATGTGGTGAATCGGCGGCAACCTGGCCACGCGCCTCGTCCACCATCTGCTGCAGCAGCATCCATTGCGCTGCACGCGACTGCCCGGTCAGCTCCACTGCGGCCGACCCCAGGCGCAGGAACAGCGCGCGCGGCCCGAGGGGATCGGCGCTGCCGTCCAGCCGCATCACGCCACCCTGGCCTGCAACGAAGCCGCCGCCGGTGGCCGCCCCCAGGGCGGTGAAGCCGATGCCGTCCAGGCGTGCCACCGGGATCAGCACCGAGGCCGGGTTGTACGCCAGGGTGACATCGAACTCGGGGCGCAACGGTTGTTCGCCGATCTTCAACGTGCTGTCGACCGTGCTCGCTTCACCGGAGACCTCTTCGATGCCGATCTCGGTGATGCCCCCGAACAGCGCCGGTGTCAGCGGGCGGCCATCGGCCTCGACCACGCTGGCCCCGGCCGGGGCGGACAGCCCGCTGCCGACTGCGCGGATGATCCCGCCCTGCACCAGCACATCGGCGTGCTGCAGGCTGCCGCGCGTGCTGGCCGTATGCACGGTCGCGTTGCGCACCAGCAGGTCCTGCGCCTGCGCGGATGCGGAGAGGCAGGCCAGCACCATGACCGTAGCGCCGAGCCATGCCCGGCGACGCTTGTTCAACGCGCCCATCAGTGCACCTCCTGGCCAAGCTGGAAGTCGGAACGTGGCGTGGCCGCAGGTGCGCTGCGGTCGTACAGGCGGCGGCCGTCGATGAAGACCTGCTCGGCCAGCGCGTACGAGCTGAAGGGGTTGCCGTTCCACACCACCACGTCGGCCATCTTGCCGGCCTCCAGGGTGCCGGTCTGGCCTTCAATCCCCAGCGCCCTGGCGGCGTTGGCGGTCATCCAGGTGATGGCGTGTTCGGGGGGGATCTCCGGCATGCGTGCGCGGCGCGCGGCGGCGATCACCTTGGCCGCTTCCTGGTTCAGGCGCTGGATGCCTTCGGGTGAATCGGAATGGACGATGGCGCAGCTGTTCTTCGGCCGATCGACCAGTGCGATGTTCTCCGGAATGCCGTCGAAGGCTTCCATCTTGAAGCCCCACCAGTCGGCCCACAGCGCGCCGCAGACGCCGTCGGCGGCCAGCCGGTCGGCCAGCTTGTAGGCCTCCACGCCGTGGTGGAAGGCGGCCACCTTGAAGCCGAATTCCTTGGCCAGGTCGAGCATGGTGGCCATCTCGTCGGCGCGATAGCAGTGGATGTGCACGCGGATGTCGCCTTCGATCGCGCCGGCCAGCGTGTCCAGCTTGAGATCGCGCTTGCCGCCGGCATCACCGGCGCTGTCGCCCTTGTCGCTGCCGAACCAGCTCCTGTGCTTGGCCGGCTTCGGTTTGTTCTTGGCGATGTAGTCGGCGGCATCGATGAAGGCGGCGCGGTAACCGGCAACGTTGCCCATCCGCGTGGCCGGAGCGACGCCCTTGCCTCCGCCGTACACCCGCTTCGGGTTCTCGCCGCAGGCCATCTTCAGTCCCCACGGTGCGCCGGGAAACTTCATCGCCTGGTAGGTGATGGCGGGGACGTTCTTCAGGGTCACACCACGACCACCGACCAGGTTGGCCGAGCCCGGCAGCACCTGCATGCTGGTCACGCCGCCGGCCAGTGCGGTGGCGAAACCCGGGTCCTGCGGCCACACCGAGTGCTCGGCCCAGACGTTGGCGGTGACCGGCGCGGTCATCTCGTTGCCGTCGCTGTGCGCGCCGACGCCGGGGCTGGGGTATACACCCAGATGCGAATGCACGTCGATCAGCCCGGGGGTGACCCACTTGCCCTGCGCATCGATGCGGGTGACGCCGGCGTCGGTCTGCAGCTGGCGGCCGACGGCGGCGATGCGACCGTCGCGCAGCAGCACGTCGGCATTGTCCAGGCGCTGGCCGGTGCCGGTCAGCACGGTGGCGTTCTGGATCAGCACCGGTGCATCGGGGTGTGCCTGGTAGGTGCTGGGGTAGGGATCGGCGACGAAGCGCGAGGCGCCCACCGCCGGAGCCGTGCTCAATGAAAGCAGTGCCAGGGCTACCCCAGCGCGCAACAACGTCGATGCCATGCAGTTCCCCTTGCAGCCTGGTCCAACCGCCGACGCTAGCCCGGAGGCGGCGGGCTTGCCAAGTGACCTTCTTCACAGGCCTGCCGACGGTAGCTCGACGGCACCGGCCGGGTGGCTGAAAATACCCGGTCCCCCGCCGTACCGGACCGCCCATGAAGAGCAAGCAGGAAATCGTCGACAACTGGCTGCCGCGCTACACCGGCGTGCCGCTGGACCAGTTCGGCCAGCACATCCTGCTGACCAACTTCGGCGGCTACCTGCACACCTTTTCCGAGCTGACCGGTGCGCCCATCATCGGCCTGGACCGGCCGATGGCCAGCGCCACCATCGATGGCATCACCATGATCAACTTCGGCATGGGCAGCCCCAATGCCGCGATCATCATGGACCTGCTGTCGGCGGTGATGCCCAAGGCGGTACTTTTCCTGGGCAAGTGCGGTGGCCTCAAGCGCAAGAACCAGCTGGGTGACCTGGTGCTGCCGATCGCGGCGATCCGCGGAGAAGGTACGTCGGGCGACTACCTGCCGCCGGAAGTGCCAGCCTTGCCGGCGTTTGCGCTGCAGCGTGCAGTCTCGACCATGATCCGCGACCTCGGCCACGACTACTGGACCGGCACCGTCTACACCACCAACCGCCGGGTCTGGGAGCACGACGAGGCCTTCAAGGAGCGGCTGCGGGCGATGCGCTGCATGGCCATCGACATGGAAACCGCCACGGTGTTCGCCGCCGGCTTCGCCAACCACATCCCCAGTGGCGCGCTGCTGCTGGTCTCGGACCAGCCGATGATCCCCGATGGGGTCAAGACCGAAGCCTCCGATGCCAAGGTCAGCTCCCAGTTCGTGGAAAACCATATCCAGATCGGTATCGAGGCGCTTAAGCTTATCCGGCGCAACGGCAAGTCGGTCCGCCACCTGCGCTTCGATGAATGATGATGATGGCCTGGCGCGGCGCGCCGGCCCTGGGGAGTAGGTCATGGACGTTGCCGCGCAAGTGGTGGATTTCTGGAAAGAAGCGGGCCCTGCGAAGTGGTTCGCCCGCGACGATGCGTTCGACGCGCAGTTCCGCCAGTTGTTCCTGGATGAGCATTTCGCCGCCGCTTCGCGTGGGCGTGAACACTGGCTGGGCAGTGCCGAGGGCGCACTGGCGCTGATGCTGCTGCTGGACCAGTTCCCGCGCAACTGCTTCCGCGGTACTGCCCATTCCTATGCCACCGATGGCCTGGCCCGGCACTACGCCATGCGCGCCATCGAGGAAGGCCTGGACCTGCAGCTGGTGCCGAAGCTGCGCGCCTTCATCTACCTGCCGTTCGAGCACTCCGAGGACCCGTTGGACCAGGACCGTTCGGTGGCGATGTTCGATGTGCTGGGCGACAAGGAATACCTGCAGTACGCCGAGCTGCACCGCGACATCATCCGCCGCTTCGGCCGTTTCCCGCACCGCAACGCCGTGCTGGGGCGCATTCCCTCGCCGGAGGAACTGGACTACCTGGCCGAAGGCGGTTTCGCCGGCTGAAAGAAAGGGGACGGAGGGGATTAAGTCGTTTGTGGCATAAACGACTTAATCCCCTCCGTCCCCTTTTTTTGGGGGCCAGATCCGCTTTCCGCAGGAAAGGGCGCTGACCCCGCGCCGTCAATCAGTACTTCGGCACGCCGTTGTCGACGTCTTCCGACCAGGCATTGATGCCGCCGGTCACGTTGAACACCTTGGTGAAGCCCAGGGCGCGGAACTGCTCGGCGGCCTGCGCGCTGCGACCACCGTGGTGGCACATGAAGGCCAGTGCGGTGTCCTTCGGCAGGGCTTCCAGCGCGGCACGGCCGTTGCCGTCGAAGGTCTTGAACGGCACGCCGACGGCGGCGATCTCACGTTCGTCGGCCGGGCGCACGTCCACCAGGGTGATGTTGCCGGCACGCACCATGTCATCGGCATCACGCACGCTGATTTCCTGTACCGGCTTGGGCGCGTTCGGGTTGTCGATGGCCAGGCCCTTGCCGCGGATGTCGTCCACCCAGTCGATGGTGATGCCGTTGGCGCGACGGGCGCTGGACAGGTCGAACTGCACGCGCAGGCCGTTGGATTCGGCAGCGATCGCGCCTTCGTCATGCGGGGCCAGCTGGAAGTTCGGCTGGAAGCCGGCGTCGATGGTCAGCTGCAGGGCAGCGCCCGGAGCGTCGGCCAGCGCGCCCTTGAGCATTTCCACGGCGGCCGGGGTGACGGTGATGCTCGGCGGGGTACGGTCCGGCGCAGCCAGGCCCAGCACGCTGCTCAGCTCGCCGCTGGCAGCCATCTGCAGCACGATGTCACTGCCGCCGACCAGTTCGCCGTCGATGTACAGCTGCGGGATGGTCGGCCAGTCGCCATAGGCCTTGATGCCTTCACGGATTTCCTGGTCGGCCAGCACGTTGACGTGGGCGAACTCGACGCCCAGGTCCTGCAGGGCGCCCACGGCCTTGGCCGAGAAACCGCACTGTGGCATCGACGGCTGGCCCTTCATGAACAGCACGACGCGGTTGGCGTTGAGGATGGATTCGATGCGCGAACGCAGGGCGGGATCGAGGGACATGGACGTCGGGGTTCCGGGAATTCGAACCATCGATTCTACCCCTCATGGCATCATGGGGGATGAGCAACGCAGGAACATTGCATCGCATTCCGACCCGGCCCTGGCGCTGGCTGCCCTGGCTGGTGGCGTCGCAGCTGCTGGTGATCCTGGTCTGGGTCCTGGCGGGCTGGCACTGGGGGTTGCCGCTGATGGTGGCCAGCCACGCACTGTTCTTGGTGCCGGTGTTCCTGCCCAACAGTCGCTTCTATGCGCCGGTGCTGAGCCGGTTGCCGGATGCCGGCAACAGCGTCTGGTTGACCATTGATGACGGTCCTGGCCCGGAAACCCGTGCCGTCCTCGACCTGCTGGACCGCCACCAGGCCCACGCCACCTTTTTCCTGGTGGGCGAGCGCGCGCTGGCGCAGCCGGAACTGGTGCAGGAGATCCTGCGCCGCGGCCACGACCTGGGCAACCACAGCCACAGCCATCCGCAGGCGCGCTTCTGGCGGCTGGGCCCGGCGGCGATGCGCGCCGAGATCGAGGGCTGCCAGCACGCGCTGCAGGCGGTAAGCGGTCGCCCGGTGCGCTGGTACCGCTCGGTGGTGGGCATGACCAATCCGTTCGTGGCGCCGGTGCTGCAGCGGCTGGGCCTGGTCCGGGTCGGCTGGAGCGCGCGCGGCTTCGACGGCATCGGTTGCACGGCGCAGGGGGTGCTCGACCGCCTGCTGCCGGATCTGCGACCGGGGGCCATCGTGCTGCTGCATGAGGGGGCCGCCCACGGTCACAACCTGGCGATCATCGAGGGCGTGCTGCAGGCACTGGACGAGCGCGGGCTGAAAGCGCGGCTGCCGGTCCCGTAACGCCGGCCCTGGTGATGTAGAGCAGCCGGGCATGGGCTCGGCTCTACAAGGGGGGCGCTACTGTAGCGCCCGAGCCGATGCTCGGGCGGCGGTGCGCAGCACCGGAAAAACGTCGCAGCGCGGCTCTACAGCGCGGGGCGTTCGGCCACCAGCAACCAGCTGTTGAATGGCGTGCGCCCATGCAGGGGACGCGGCGCCGTCACCTGCAATCCGGCCTCGGCCAGTGTCGCTTGCAGCACGTGCGGGTCGGGGTAATGGCGCGGCCGCATGCCCATCCAGCCGACCAGCCAGGCCAACCGGTCCGCCACCCGCGTGGTGCGGTCGCGACCATCGCCGGTGGCCAGCGGGGTGCGCAGCAGCAGGCGGCCGCCGGCGGCCACCCGCGCGCTGGCCGCACGCAGCAGTGCCAGTTGTGGGCCCGCGTCCAGGTACTGCAGCACATCCAGCAACAGGACGTGTCCGGGTTGCGCCGGCAGTGGCGCCTGCACGTCCAGGCAGTCGAAGCGCACAGCGTGCAGGCCGGTGGCGGCACGCTGGGCACGGGTGATCTTGCTGGCATCCACGTCCACGCCGAGGTAGGGGTGGGTGCCGCCGCGCTGGCGCAGCACATGGGCGAACAGCCCCAACCCGCAGCCCAGGTCCAGCACCGGCTGCCCGTCGTCGCGCAGATGCTGCAGCACGCCGTCATACAACGGGTCGCTGCCGAGCTTGCCGCGGGTGTAGTAGTAGTCGCGACGGCTGCCCCAGGCCCGTGCCGGGCGGAACGCTTCGGCGATCGCGCGGGCCTGCGGGGCGGTCAGCGGTGTGCAGGGCAGGGGCGGGCCGTTCCGTGGCTTACCATCCATCGTGTCAGTCCGTTCCGCCGAGCAGGCGTGCGGCGACCGGCAGCGCGCGCGCGCTCCACAATGCGTACATCCGCGCCGACGGGTGCAGGCCGTCTTCGGCGATCATTGCCGGGTTGCCGCCCTGGTCACGGCTGATGTCGGTGATGTCGACGAAGGCCACGCCCTGCTGGGTGCTGATCACCTCGGCCGCTGCGTTGAACTCGTCGGTCTCGATCTCGATGGTGGCCAGGTCGCGGCCGCTGCCGGCACCGAACGGCGTCGCGCCCCAGTCGGGGAAGGACAGCACCAGCACGCGCCCGGGGCGGCCACCGGCCAAGCCGATCGCCCGCTGCAGCAGGGCCTGGAACTGTACGCGGTACTCGTCCAGCGGCCGGCCGCGGTACTGGTTGTTGACGCCGATCAGCAGGCTGACGAAATCGAACGGGCCCTGGGGCGCAGCCGCATCGATGCCGGCGTCCAGCTCGTCGGTGGTCCAGCCGGTGGTGGCGATGGTCTGCGGGTCGGCCAGCGCCACATCCTGCGCACGCAGGGCGGCGGCCAGCTGGTGCGGCCAGCGGTCTTCGACGGCAACGGCTTCTCCGACGGTGTACGAGTCGCCCAGCGCCAGGTAGGACAGCGCCACCGCTCAGGCCACCGAACGGCGCGGCTTCAGCGGCACGACCTTGGTCGCGTCCTCGGCACGCCGGGCCAGCACGCGGTCGATGCGGGCGAACACATCGCGCATCACCGAGGCTTCCGGCAACAGGGTCACGCGGAAATGATGGCGGTAGGGCACGTTGAAGCTGGAACCCGGTACCACCAGCACGCCTTCGTTGTTCATCAGGTCCAGCGCGAAGTCGTGGTCGTCAAAGCCCTTGGCAGCGGCACCGACCACGGCCGGGAACGCATACAGCGCACCGGCCGGCGCGACCAGCGACAGGTGCTCGCTGGCTTCGCAGGCGTCGATCACCGCGCGGCGGGTTTCATACAGGCGGCCGCCCGGGGTGCACAGTTCGGAGATGGTGTCCGGGCCGTTCACTGCGGCCTCGATGGCGTACTGGCCCGGCACGTTGGCGCACAGGCGCAGCGCGCCCAGCAGGTCCAGCGCGGCGCGGAAGTCGCCCAGGCGCGCGTCGTCGCCGCTGAGATGGGCCCAGCCCACGCGCCAGCCGCAGGCACGGTGCACCTTGCTCAGGCCGCTGAAGGTCAGGCACGGATGGTCGCCGGCCAGCGGCGCGACCGGTTGGAACACCGCATCGTCGTACAGGATCTGGTCGTAGATCTCATCGACCAGCAGCAGCAGGTTGTGGCGGCGTGCGATCTCGACCACGTGCTCCAGCAGTTCGCGCGGGTAGCTGGCGCCGCTGGGGTTGTTCGGGTTGATCAGCACGATGGCGCGGGTGCGCGAGGACACCAGCGTCTCGATCTCGCTCGGGTCCGGCTGGAAGCCGTTTTCGGCGGCGCAGCGGTAGTACACCGGTCGGCCATCGTTGAGGATGGTGGAGGCCGACCACAGCGGGTAGTCCGGCGACGGCACCAGCACCTCATCGCCCGGATTGAGCAGTGCGCGCAGCGACAGGTCGATCAGCTCGCTGACACCGTTGCCGACGAACACGCGGTCCGGATGTGCATCCGGTGCGCCGCGGCGGGCGTAGTAATCGGCGATGGCTTCACGCGCCACCGGCAGGCCCTGCTGGTGGGTGTACGGGTCGGTGCGGCCCATGTCGTCGGCGATCGCGCGCTGCAGGTGCTCGGGTGCGCGGAAACCGAAGTTGCCCGGGTTGCCGATGTTGAGCTTGATCAGCTTGCGGCCCTGCGCCTCCAGCTCCCGCGCTCGCCGGGCCAGTTCTCCGCGGATTTCGTAGCGCACTTCGGAAAGGCGCTCGCGGATGGCCAGGGGCTTGGGCGAGATGGTGGACATGAGGCTGGGCCGTCAAAAGGCATGGGGATTCCATCCTACCGGAATTGCTGCAGTGCATGGCAATGGCTCCGGGCCTGCCATTGCTGGGCTGGCCGGGGGCCGTCACAGGTAGAATGGCGGCGATGACCCAGACCCCCGATTTCATCGCCCTGCAGACCATCGGCTGGCCCTGGCCGGGCCCGGCGCAGCAGGCCGACTGGCAGGCCGTGATGGCCGCACATCCGCAGGCCCGCCCGGCACGGGTGATCGAGCAGCACCGGACCCATTACGTGGTGGCCGATGGCCCGGATGCGGCGATCAAGGCCGAGTCACTGCCGGAATGGCAGCGCCCGCGCTTTCCCAGCCACGAGCGGCCGGCCGTGGGCGACTGGGTGCTGCTGGACGGCGTCCGCATCGTCGCGCTGCTGCCACGTCGCACCGCGATCAAGCGTGGCGCCGCCGGTGAGCACTACCACCAGCAGGTGATCGCAGCGAACATTGATACGGTGTTCATCGTCTGTGGGCTGGATGCCGACTTCAATCCGCGCCGCATCGAGCGCTACCTGCTGCTGGTCGGCGGTGGCGGCGCCGAACCGGTGGTGGTGCTGACCAAGGCCGACCAGACCGAGTACAGCGAGGATGCGCTGGCAGTGCTGGAAGAGCTGGAGATGCAGGGCATCGCGCTGCATGCGATCAACGGCCTGGATGCCGACAGCGTGGCGGTGCTGCGGCCGTGGCTGGGCCCGGGGCGCACGGTGGTACTGGTGGGTTCCTCCGGTGCCGGCAAATCCACGCTGACCAACACCCTGCTCGGCGAGCAGCGGATGAAGACCAACGCGGTGCGCGCCAACGATTCGCGCGGCCGCCACACCACCACCCATCGCGCGTTGATGCCGCTTCCGACCGGCGCCTGCCTGATCGACACCCCCGGCATGCGCGAGCTGAAACCGACCGGCGAAGAAACGCTGTCCGAAGGTGGCTTCGCCGATATCGAAGCGCTGGCCACGCAGTGCCGTTTCAACGACTGCAAGCATCAGCAGGAACCGGGCTGCGCTGTTCGTGCAGCGATCGACGCTGGCGAGATCGAAGAGAGCCGCCTGCTGAACTACTTCAAGCTGAAGGAAGAAGTGGCTGCCGCCGCCGCCAAGCTGGCGGTTCGCCAGGCCGAGACCGCGCAGGAACGTGGCGGCAAGAAGGGCAAAGGCCAGCAGTTCCGCCCGGCCGGAAAGCCACGCCGGCGCTGACAGTGCAGCCGAGCGTGGGCTCGGCTCTACAACGGTTGTATCCCGGGACACCTTGTAGCGCCCGAGCCAATGCTCGGGCGGCGGCGCACTGCGCCTGGCACGGCAGGGCGCTATAGTCCGCGCATGGAACCGACCGCGACGCTGGACCGTGAGGTGGCCCACCATGCAGCGCTCGATGCGCGCCTGGTCGAGGCCGTGGGAGGCATCCGCCTGCTGGGGCTGACCAGCTGGCCGGCCACGGTGCAGGTACCGTTCCTGGACAGCGTGGCGCGCGGCCAGCCGGTGCTGCCGAAGGTGGATTACCCTCGGCTGGACTTCAGCGAAGAGCGCCGTGCGCTGGCCGCGATCGCTGCCGACTGCGATGACAGCCACCCGCTGGGCCACTATGTGCAGCAGTCGGCGCAGAGCTGGGACCTGGCCGCGCAGCTGCTTGAGGGGCTGGGCACTGCCGCCGTCGATACCTGTTCGGTGCAGCTGTTCGGCGCGCCCGAGCAGCCGCTGCCGGGCAATGGCCCGAGTACGCGCGACGCGGCACGCCACTTCATCCAGATTGCCGCCGAACTGGACCACGAACTGCTGGCACCGGAAGAGCAGGTACCGGTCTCGGCCATCGCGCTGCAACTGCAGTTGCAGAACGACCTGGATGCGTTCTTCGAATCGCGCATCATCCAGGTGCAGCTGGATCCGGAGCTGGTGTCCAAGGCGGCTGCCGGCCCGACCCGCATCCGCCTGCGTACCAGTGCGCGCTTCAGTGCCTACGACCGCGCGCAGCTGTTCCACCACGAAGCGCTGGTGCATTCGCTGACCGCATTGAACGGCCGCGAACAACCGGTGTTGCCCAGCCTGGCGTTGTCCTCGCCACGGGTGACCGCCACCCAGGAAGGGCTGGCGACGTTTGCCGAGCAGATCACCGGCAGCATCGACATCGAGCGCCTCAAGCGCATCAGCCTGCGTACCGAAGCGATTGCGATGGCACGCGAAGGCGCCGATTTCATCGAAGTGTTCCGCTATTTCTGCGATGCGGGGCAGAACGCGGAAGAGAGTTTCGCCTCGGCGCAGCGCGTGTTCCGCGGCGTGCCGCCCCGTGGCGGCCTGGCCTTCACCAAGGACACGGTGTACCTGCGCGGGCTGGTGTCGGTGCACACCTTCTTCCGGCACATGCTGGCCGAAGACCGCCTGCAGGTCTGCCGCTGGTTGTTTGCCGGCAAGATGAGCCTGGCCGATGCGATCGCGTTCGCGCCGCTGTTCGAGGCGGGGGTATTGAAGCCACCGCGCTGGCTGCCGCACTGGGTGAGCCGGGCGAACGGCCTGGCCGGCATGCTGGCGTTTTCGCTGTTTGCCAACCGGATACGGATGGACCAGCTGGCACCGGAATGAAATGCGTTGGCGGGATGATGCGCTGGCACCTCGATGGATATCGCTGGGCGGCGGTGGGGCACCCTGGCCAGGACACGCCGTAAACCCATCCATGGGGGCTCGATCGGCGCATCCATGCGCCTCACGGTCCTGGCCAGGGTGCCCCACCGCCGCCAGACAGTTTCCCGCGCGGGCGGCAGCACATCACCGCGCCGAAGGGATTGCGCTTGAAAAGCAAAGAGCCGGGCAATGCCCGGCTCTTTGCTTTTGCTCTTCTTTGCCTTCCGCACCGTGGCGCGGGAAGCCGTCGAGCAGGGTCGGATGGGCCGGCGCAGGACCGTTGGCGCCATGGATGGCGCCATCGAGCCCCCATGGATGGGTTTACGGCGTGTCCTGCGCCGGCCCATCCGGCTCTGCCCCGCGATGATAATCAAGACGCCACGGAGCAACGCTTTCGATTTAGAACTCCGCCGCCACCGTCATGAACAGCTGCCGCGGCGCGCTCGCATGGATCGCATAGCGCGTGCCCTTCGGATCGGTCGGTGCGAACGAGCTCAGCTGGCCGGCGTAGCGCTTGTTGGTCAGGTTGGTCGCATTCAACGACACCCGAACGTTGCGCAGGCCCAGGCCCGGGCCGAAGTCGTAGCCTGCACCGGCGTCGAAGGTGGTCACGCCCGGCACCGACTGGTCGTTGGTGTAGGTGTAGTAGCGCTTGCCGGTGTACTTGGCGCGCAGGCTGGCGAAGAAGCCATCGCGGTTCCAGCTGATCTCGCTGGAGGCCATGCGCTGCGGCGTATCCACCGTGATCTTGCCGGCCACCGGCACGATCGCGCCGCCCGAGGTGTAGTCATCCTCGTAGGTGGTCTTGTTCCAGGACAGCGCGTTGTACCACTGCAGGCCGTCGATCGGCTTGAGGATGAAGGTCAGTTCCGCGCCGTGGCTCTTTACCGAACCGACGTTGATGAAGCGCGTCACGCACTCCGGACGCGTGCCGACTTCGATGCTCGAGCACGGGTTCAGCGACAGCAGGCGGTTGTCGAATTTCACGTTGTAGGCGGCGATCGAGGCCTGGTACTTCTCGCCGAAGGTACGGAAGCCGGCTTCCAGGCTCTTGGACTTCTCCGGTTCCAGCCCGGCGCTGGCCGCGAACGATTCCGGCGACACCTGCAGCGGGCCACCGCTGCCGCCACCGACAAAGGCGGCGATGTTCTCGGCGTACGAGGCAAACAGTTCATTGTTGGCGTTGAGCTTGAAACCCAGGCCCACCTGCGGCAGCACCGACTTCTTGGCGGTCAGCGTGCCCGAGGCGATGCGGGTTTCCACGCCCGGCTGGGCGGTGGCGCGCATGCGGGTGTTCGGGCTCTTGATGCCCACGTCCACGGTCAGGCGCTGGTCCAGGAAGCGCATGCGGTCCTGCACGTAGAACTGGCGCGTGCGGATGTCGAAGTCCTGGTTGAACAGCAGGCGGTCCGGGTTCTTCAGGTACAGGTCGTCCAGGAACGGGCCACTGATGTAGTAGAAGTTGCGCGAGACGTTGTGGTCGTTCTGCTCGTACCACAGGCCGGCTTCCAGTTCGTGGATGCCCACCGTCCACGACAGCGCGGCGGTCAGACCATCGCGGTTGATCGTGTAGTTGGTGCTGCGGATCGAAATCGGCAGCATCCTGTCGGTGCCCGGGTAGGACGGCTGGCCCGGTGCCCACCAGTGGCCCTGGCCACGGTTGTCGTGGTGGTAGGCCAGCAGCTTCAGGCGACCCTGCTCGCCCAGGCGCAGGTCGGCATCGACCGAATACAGGTTGTCGTCGCGCAGTGCACGGCTCTGGTAGTACGCATCGTCGATGCTGTTGACGCCGCCGCTGAACCTGCAGCGCGCCTTGTTGTAGGTGCCCGGCGCGCAGTACGCGGCGGCGACGGCGCGATCCCAGTCCGGCGCGTAGATGTTCCAGTCATAGCCCAGGCCGCGGGCCAGCATGTCCTTGGACAGGTAGGCGTAGTTGGCCTGGCTGGCGCGCGAGGTCGCCACGAACGCACCGAAACGGTGGTCGCCGACATTCCACACGGCCTTGGCGTTGAACTGGCGGGTGGTCTGGTTCTGGTACGGCGCCGCCCACATGTCCTGGTCCTGGTGCACGCCGGACACATAGGCCGAGAAGCCGTTGAGGTCGCCGGTATCCACGCGCAGGTAGCCGCGACGCTGGTTGTTGTCACCCACGGTGACGCTGGCGCGGCCACCGAATTCGGTGGACGGGTCCATCGAGAAGTACTGGATGGTGCCGCCTAGGTTGCTGGTCGAAGCCACGCCCAGCGAGCCGATGCCCTGCGACAACTCTGCGCCGGCCAGGTTCTCGGCGATGATCGCGCGGGCAATGCTCAGGCCGTTGTAGTTGCCGTAGCTGTTGTCACCCAGCGGAATGCCATCAAGCGTGTAGCCGAGGCGGCTCTTGTCGAAGCCGCGCAGGCTGATGGTCTGCGATTCTTCGTTGGCGCCGAAGGCGTCGTTGGACTGCACCGACACGCCCGGCAGGCGGTCGAGGATCTTCTGGCCACTGGAGCCCGGCGGCAGCACCTGCTTGTCGACGGCGGTGATGCGCTGTACCTGGCGGGTCTCGCCCTGGCCGATCACGGAGACGGTATCCAGCGTCTGCGCGCTCAGCGCGGCTTCGGTGCTGGTGCCGGTATCGGCGGTGGTGGCGGCATGTGCGCTGGCGGCGGCGAAGAGCGCGATCGCCACGGCGATCGTCAGGTGTCGGGTCTGCATGATGGTCCGTTGCATGGGGGGTGGTCACCGGCACGGGTGCGCGGTGCATGGCCACTATGCGAACGGAACATGAAACCTTCTTTACGAGAAACCAACGAACGACGCAGGCCCCCGTGCGTGTCCTGCAACCCGATAGAAAAAGGGGCCGGATCCCCCTCGCGAACGAAGATTCACCGGCCCCGCGCACTCC
Source organism: Stenotrophomonas maltophilia group sp. SKK55 (assembly GCF_057179845.1). Taxonomy (NCBI): domain Bacteria; kingdom Pseudomonadati; phylum Pseudomonadota; class Gammaproteobacteria; order Lysobacterales; family Lysobacteraceae; genus Stenotrophomonas; species Stenotrophomonas maltophilia group sp. SKK55. Next base: position 242,416 of record NZ_JBXUHP010000048.1, on the reverse strand, counting down.
GTGGGGGAGGGCTCAACCCATGTACAGGCCACCGTTGACCGGATAGTCGGCACCGGTCACGTACGAGGCTTCATCCGAGGCCAGCCACGCGCACAGGCCGGCCACTTCCTCGGGCCGACCCAGCCGGCGCACCGGCACCGAGGCGGCCAGCCGATCCAGTACATCCGGCGGGAAGCTGCTGATCGCCTGGCTGGCGATGTAGCCTGGCGACAGCGTGTTGACGGTGACCCCGCGCGAGGCCACTTCGGCGGCCAGTGCACGGCTGAAACCGTGCATCGCGGCCTTGGCGGTGGCGTAGTTCACCTGGCCGATCTGGCCCTTGTGGGCGCTGACCGAACCGATGTTGATGATGCGGCCCCAGCCGCGCGTGGCCATGCCATCGACCACCTGCTTGGTCAGGTTGAACAGCGCATTGAGGTTGGAGGCGATCACCGCGTTCCAGTCTTCCACCGTCATCTGCCGGAAAAGAAGGTCGCGGCTGCCGCCGGAGTTGTTGACCAGCACGTCCACTTCACCGACTTCTGCACGGACCTTGGCGAACGCGGCGCTGGTCGAGGCCCAGTCGGTGGCGTTGCCTTCGGAGGCGATGAAGTCGAAGCCCTGTTCGCGCTGCTCGCGCAGCCAGTTGGCCTTGCGCGGCGAGTTGGGCGCGCAGCCGGCGACCACGGTGTGGCCGCTGCGGGCCAGGCTCTGGCAGATGGCAGTGCCGACACTGCCCATTCCACTGGTGACGTAAGCGATTCGAAGCGTCATTGCAGAAGGCTCCTTGGCAAAGGGTCAGGCGGCGAGGGGATACAGGCCGAACAGCAGGCTGCCGATCATCAGCAGCATCGAGATGGCGATGGCCCACTTCAGGGTGAACTTCTGGTGGTCGGCGAATTCGACCTTGGCCAGGCCCACCAGCAGGTAGGTGGACGGCACCAGCGGGCTGAGCAGGTGCACCGGCTGGCCGGCCAGCGAGGCGCGCGCCATCTCCACCGGGGTGATGCCGTAGTTGCCGGCCGCCTCCGACAGGATCGGCAGCACGCCGAAGTAGAACGCGTCGTTGGACATGAAGAAGGTGAACGGCATCGATGCCACGGCGGTGATCACCGCCAGGTACGGGCCCCACGACTCCGGAATCACCGCCAGGAAGCTGTGCGACATCGCCTCGACCATGCCGGTGTTGTTGAGGATGCCGGTGAAGATGCCCGCGGCGAAGATCAGCGACACCACCGACAGCACGTTGCCGGCGTGGTTGACCACGCGGCGGCGCTGTTCGGCCAGGTTCGGGTAGTTGATCACCAGGGCGATGGCGAAGCCGACCATGAACAGCACCGGCATCGGCAGCACGCCGATGATCAGCGCGGTCATCAGCGCCACGGTCAGGGCCAGGTTGACCCACAGCAGCTTCGGACGCTTGATGTCCTCGGCGTCTTCCACGGTCGGCAGCGGGTTGCTGTCATCGGACACGCTGTTGTCCATCCAGCTGCCGCCCTTGGGCAGGGTCACCACGCCAAGGCGACGGCGTTCCTTCAGGCCCAGGTACCAGGCCAGCAGCAGCACGCCGGCACAGGCGATCACCATCGACGGGATCAGCGGCACGAACACATCGGCCGGGTCCACGTGCAGCGCGGTGGCCGCGCGTGCGGTCGGGCCGCCCCACGGGGTCAGGTTCATCACGCCGCCGGCCAGGATGGTCACGCAGGTCATGTTCAGCGCGTTCATGCCGAGGCGCTGGTACAGCGGCAGCATCGCCGAGACGGTGATCATGTAGGTGGTCGAACCGTCGCCATCGAGCGAGATCAGCATCGCCAGCACCGCGGTGCCGAGCACGATCTTCATCGGATCGCCCTTGACGAAGCGCAGGATCACCCGTACCAGCGGATCGAACAGGCCGGCGTCGATCATCACCCCGAAGTAGAGGATGGCGAACATCAGCATCACGCCGGTCGGCGCGATCTTCTTGATGCCCTCCAGCATCATCTCGTCGATGCCGGCACCGAAGCCGCCGATCAGCGCGAACAGGATGGGGATGGTGATCAGGGCGACGAGCGGCGACAGGCGTTTGCTCATGATCAAGTACATGAACGTAATGACCATGCCAAAGCCGAGGATGCTCAGCATCATCTGCGGACTCCTTGCGAATACAGGACGTGGGGGAGTGGAAGGGGCCCGGGCGGCATACCCGGGAATTCGGGCTTAGAAGTCGTACTGCAGGCGTCCGGTGACCGCGCGCGTGCGGTCCACCGTCACCCCGGCCAGGCGGTCGCGGTTGCGGCTTTCGATCACGTTGAGCATGAAGCGCAGGTTGTCGCGCAGGTACCAGTTGCCACCCAGCGTCCAGGCTTCGGTGCTGCCACGGCGCAGGTCCGGCGCACCATCGAGATGCTGCGCACCCCACATCTGGTCGTAGCGCAGCGCTACTTCGAAGGCACCGGCCTTGTGGCGGATGTCCTTGACCCGTGCGAAGCGGCCGGTCTTGCGGTCGTAGGCACGGCTTTCGCCGGTGACGAACCAGCTGAGCATGCCGTAGGCCGCCATCACGTCGCCGCGCTGCGCACCGTCATCGAAGGTGGCGCCACTGAACTCGCCCTGCCACGACAACGGGCCGCGCACCTGCGCGTATTCCAGCGACCACTTGTTGACGTCGGTATCGCGGCCGGCGGAGAAGTCGACAAGGGTCAGGCGGCTTTCATCGGACAGGTGGCCGGCCGGGCGTGGTCGGATCTTCAGGCCCGGAACGCCGTTCGCGCCGGGGTTGTCATAGGCCTCGCGGGCCAGCGACAGGCCCAGGTGCAGCACGTCGCCATCGGCGGGCGAGGGCGCCCAGGTGACACGGCCACCGGCGGCACGCCCCTTCACCTGCCAGGCGTCGATGCTTTCCAGGCTGTAGATGCTGGCGGCCCAGGTGAAGTCACCCGGGTTGGCCTGCCACGAAGCGCCCAGGCGGTACAGCGGCGCCAGCGTGGTGCCGGCGTTGCCGCGCTCCAGGAAGCTGCCGTAGTTGGAACTGGTGCGGTCATCCAGCGAGAAGTACTGCTTGAACTGGCCGACGGTGAGCTTGCCGGCCTTGCCGAAGCTGCGCGTCAGGTACACGTCCTTGGCCTCGACGCGGTCGCCGGAGAAATCGGCTTCCAGCTTGTAGTCGACCACGAAGAACCTGCCGGACACGTCCAGCCAGGCACGACGGATCTCGGTGTCGTCCTTGTTCGGGGTGCCGCGGTCGTCGTTGTCGAAGGTGGCGAAGTCCAGGTGCAGGCGGCCACCGAGGGTGGCGGTGACCGGGCGGTCGTCTTCGGCAGCGAAGGCCGGCGCCGACAGGGCAGCCAGCGCCATCATGGCGGCAGGACGCCGCCAGGCAAACGTGAATTCCACAAACCCTCCCAGGTGCGCGCCAGGCGCGCGGCAATCGTGGGCACCGGACGGTGCGCGGCCGCAGTCTGGGTCGGGCAAGCTGTCATCGTCCTGTCAGCGGTTTGTGCGGTGCAGCGTAAATCCGGCCGCTGCGCTCGCTGGGCCACACCCGGCAAGCGCGGCGGCGGCATGCGGTAGCATTCGGTTCCCCTCCCACCCGTGTGCCCATGCGCCTGCTGCTGGTCGAAGACAACCCGGATCTGGCCGATGCGATCATTCGCCGGATGCGCCGCAGCGGGCACGCTGTGGACTGGCAGGCTGATGGCCTGGCCGCCGCCAGCGTGCTGCGCTACCAGAGCTTCGACCTGGTGGTGCTGGACATCGGCCTGCCCAAGCTCGATGGCCTGCGCGTGCTGGCCGGCATGCGCGAGCGCGGTGACAGCACGCCGGTGCTGATGCTGACCGCGCGCGATGGCATCGAGGATCGCGTGCAGGCGCTGGATGTCGGTGCCGACGATTACCTGGGCAAGCCATTCGATTTCCGCGAGTTCGAAGCGCGCTGCCGCGTGCTGCTGCGGCGTGCGCGTGGCCAGGCCAGCGAAGTGGTGCAGATCGGCGGCTTCCAGTTCGACAACGCTGCGCACCGGGTCAGCCTCGACGGCGAACCGATCGAACTGCCCAACCGCGAGTACCGCCTGCTGGAGATCCTGGTCGGGCGCCTCGGCCAAGTGGTCGGCAAGGATGAGATCGGCAACGGCCTGTTCGGTTTCGATGACGAAGCGGGCCCGAATGCCATCGAGTTGTATGTTGGCCGCCTGAGAAAGAAGCTGGCCGGCGCACCGCTGCGCATCACCACGGTGCGCGGTGTCGGCTATCTGCTGGAAGCCAGCGACGCCAGTGCCGACGCCGATGGCTGACATGCGCGCTGCAACGGCCGCGCCGGGCTCGCTGCGGCGCACGCTGCTGCTCTACCTCGGCGTGCTGCTGGCGGTGTTCGCAGTGGCCCTGCTGTTCGCCGCGCGCGATTACGGCCAGCGCGCCGCCAATCGATCCTACGATCACCTGCTGGTGTCCTCGGCGTTGTCCATTGCCGATTCGGTGGCCCTGGTCGATGGCCAGTGGCAGGTCGATCTGCCGTATGCGGCGTTGGACCTGCTGGCGATGGCACCGGAAGACCGCGTGTTCTACAGGGTGGCCGACAACCGCGGCAACCTGATCACCGGCTATGGCGACCTGCCGGCACCGCCGCGCCGGCCAGGTACCCAGCCGCAGCTGTTCGATGCCACCTACAGCGGCGAAACCGTGCGCTTCGTGGTGGTCAGCCGCAGCTTCGCCGCCGCCTCGGCGCAGGGCGAGGTGCAGGTCCAGGTCGGCCAGACCCGGCTTGCGCGTGAAGCGGTCGCGCAGGACATGGTCAATCGCGCGTTGCTGGCGATCGGCGTGCTGTCCGGGCTGCTGCTGGCACTGGTGGCGTTCGGCGTGCATCGCGCATTCCGGCCGCTGGTGCGGGTGGAGCGCGAGCTGTCGCGACGGGAGCCGTCCGACCTGAAGCCGCTGGATGCCCGCGTTCCGCGCGAGATGGACCAGATGGTGGCGGCGCTGAACCGCTTCATGGAACGCCTGTCCAGCAGCAACGAGACACTGCGCGCGTTCATGGCCGAGGCTGCGCACCAGATGCGCACGCCGCTGGCTGCATTGCGCGCACAGGCACAGCTGGCGCTGGATGATGACGATCCGGAGGACATGCGGCGCAGCCTGCAGGCGATCGAGCGCAACGCCACCCATATGAGCCGGCTGCTGAACCAGCTGCTCAGCGATGCCAGCGTGATCCATCGTTCACATCTGCAGCGCTTTGCAGCGGTGGACCTGGCCGAGACCGTGCACCAGGCCTTGCATGAAGCGCTGCCGCAGGCCGGTCCGGCGCCGCGCGTGCAGTTGGCGATGACCGCCGAACCGGCACTGGTGCACGGCGATGCGCTGCTGCTGCGCGAGGCGATCAAGAACCTGGTCGACAACGCACTGAAGTACGGCGGTGACGGCGACTTGCAGATTGCCCTTACCGTGGAAGGCGAGCAGGCCGTGCTGACCATCGCCGACCACGGCGCAGGCATCGCCCCGGCCGATGCCGAGCGCGTATTCGAGCGTTTCGCCCGTGGCGAAGGCGCGCCATCCGGCGGTGCCGGGCTGGGCCTGGCCATCGTCAAGCGCGTGGTCGACAGCCATGGCGGCCGCATTGACCTGAGCAACCGCCCGCAGGGCGGGCTGGTCGCCACCATCCGCCTGCCCCGGAGCAGTCCATGATCCGCTTGTTCGCGACGAGTGTTGCGCTGCTGCTGGCCCTGCCGGTGTTGGCCGCGCCCGGCGATGTGCGCCGTTTTCCCGCACAGGGAGCGGCCACCGCGCAGCTGCGCATCCACGGCACCACCGACATCGAAGTGTTCGCGGTGGTCATCGCCGACTACCAGCGCCTTCACCCCGGCACCGAAGTGGTGTACGAGGACATCATCACCCAGGACCTGTACGCGCGTTATCTGCACGACCGTGGCGGGCCGGCATCACCGGACCTGCTGATCTCCAGCGGCATGGACCTGCAGACCAAGCTGGTCAACGATGGCCATGCGCTGCCGCACCGCTCGGCGCAGACCGCGGCGCTGCCGGCGTGGGCGCAATGGCGCAACGAGGCATTCGGCATCAGCTACGAGCCGGTGGTGATGGTCTACAACACCCGCGCACTGCCGGCAGCGAAGGTGCCGCACACGCGCCGCCAGCTGCTGGACCGGCTGCGTGCTGAAGGTGCACCGCTGCGCGGCAAGGTCGGCACCTATGACATCGAGCGCAGCAGTGTCGGCTACCTGCTGGCGACCCAGGACGCGCAGCGCGGCAGCATTGCCGGCGCGCTGCTGGGCGCGCTCGGCGACAACGACGTGGTGCGCGAGGAGCGTACTGGCGTGCTGCTGGACCAGGTGGCCAGTGGCCAGCTGTCGCTGGTCTACAACGTGCTCGGCTCCTACGCGCAGGCACGTGTCGATGCCGGCGCGCCGCTGGCCATCGTCGAGCCCGAGGACTACACGCTGGTGGTACTGCGTACCGCGGTGATCCCGCGCACCGGCCCGCATCCGGAAGAAGCGCGGCGCTTCCTCGATTACCTGCTGTCGCCGCGTGGCCAGCAGGTGCTGTCGCGCGAAGCGCGGCTGATGCCGATCGTGACCGGCAACGCACGGGGTGACGATGCGCCCGGCCGCAGCCGCCGTCCGATCCAGCTCGGCCCGGGCCTGCTGGTGTACCTGGACGCGCTCAAGCGTCGCCAGTTCCTCGATGCCTGGCGCAGCAGCGTCGAGCCGGCCGGGCGCTGAGGCGGCGACCTGCCCGTACAATGGCGGTATGAGCGAATACACCATCCTGATCGCCGATGACCACCCGCTGCTGCGTTCGGCGGTGGTGCAGTCCTTGCGGCAGAGCCTGCCGCTGGCACAGGTGCGCGAGGTTGCGAGCGCCGAGGCGCTGGCCGAGGCACTCGACGCGCATCCCGATGTGGACCTGGTGCTGCTCGACCTGACCATGCCCGGCGCACACGGTTTTTCCGCGCTGCTGCACGTGCGCGGCTCGCATCCGGACATTCCGGTGGTGATCCTCTCGTCCAACGACCATCCGCGGGTGATCCGCCGTGCCCAGCAGTTCGGCGCGGCTGGTTTCATCCCGAAGTCGGCCCCGGCCGAGACCATCGGCGAGGCCGTGCAGACGGTGCTCGACGGCGGCCTGTGGTTCCCGGCGATGGCCGCCGAGCGCTCGGAGGCCGATGCGCTGCTGGCCAGCCGCCTGGCCCAGCTGACCCCGCAGCAGTTCCGCGTGCTGCTCTGCCTGGCCGATGGCCTGCTCAACAAGCAGATCGCCTACACGCTGGGGCTGGCTGAGAACACGGTGAAGGTGCATGTCACCGCCATCCTGAAAAAACTCGAGTGCCATAGCCGCACCCAGGCCGCGGTGCTGGTGAAGGCGCTGGAGCCTGAAGGCGACGCCGGCATCGGGCTGTAGTTTCCAGCCAACGGCATAGCCCCTCGTGGGTGGACACGTAGAGCAGTTCATGGGGGAGGCCGGGCAGGTTCCGTGCGCGTCCACCCACGGAAGAGAAAAGAGGATCAAAAGCAAAGGCAGCCTGGCAGGCCGCTTTTTGTAGAGCCGAGCCCACGCTCGGCTGCTTTCTGGCCGGTCGGTGAAGCCGAGCATGGGCTCGGCTCTACACGAGCATCTACACGAGCAAGCGCAGCGCGCGACTCGCTTTTGAACTTATTTTCTTCTCCGCGGGTGGACGCGCACGGCACGTGTCCGTGGCCGGGTAGATGGGCTGCGCCGTTGGCTGGAAACTACCCGCGATGCCGGATCAACAACTGACTCATCAGCGCCCGCAGCGCAGGCGGCTTTACCGGCTTGGCCATCATTCCCCAGCCGCGCTCGGCGGCCATCTCACGCAATCCCGCATCGCGCTCTGCAGTGACCAGCACCACCGGCGGGCGTGCCTGCCACAACTCCGCCAGCGTCTCGTACAGCACCGGCCCGTGGTGATCACCCATGCGCACATCCAGCAGCACCAGCTCCGGAACCGTCTCGGCACTGGCCAACTGCAGCGCCGCCTGTGGCCCATCGGCCAGCGCCACCTCGCAGCCCCAGCGCTCCAGCAGCGCACGGCTGGCCGCACACACGTGCGGATCGTCGTCGATCACCCACACCCGACGCCCACGCAGCGGGTTGTCCGCGCCCGGTTCCTGCGCCAGTACCGGCGCAGGCGCGGTGGCCGGAATCGCGCTGGCTTCGCCGAACGGTACGCCTACCGCGAACACGCTGCCCCGGCCCAGCTGCGAGCGCAGCCGGATCGGATGGCCGAGGAGGCGGCCGATGCGGTCGACAATGGCCAGGCCAAGGCCGGCGCCGCGCTGCTGGCCGTCGTGCAGGCGACGGAACTCCTCGAAGATCTCGCCCTGCAACGCGTCGGGAATACCCGGGCCCTGGTCGTGCACTTCGATCCACAGCAGTCCTTCACGGCGGCGGCAGCCAAGCAGCACGCGGCCGCGCTCGCTGTAGCGCAGTGCATTGGACAGGAAATTCTGCAGGATGCGGCGCAGCAGCGCTTCATCGCTGACCACCACGGCATGGGTATCGACCCAGTCCACCACCAGCCCGCGTGACTGCGCGGCGATGCCGAACTCGCGCGCCAGCGTCTGCAGCAGGGGGCCCAGCCGGAACGCCTGTACGCGGGTGGGCAGGCTGCCTGATTCCAGCCGCGCGATATCCAGCAGGCTGTTGAGGATCGCGTCCTGCGCCGCCAGCGCGGCATCGATATGATCGGCAGTCTGCTGCTGCGCCGGGTCGCCCAGCTTGCCGCGCAGCACTGAGACGAACATGCGCGCAGCGTTGAGCGGCTGCAGCAGGTCGTGCACCGCCGAGGCGACGAAGCGGGTCTTGTAGCGGTTGGCCTGCTCGGCCTCGCGCCGCGCCTCGTCCAGGTCGCGGGTGCGTTCGGCGATGCGGTGTTCCAGCGCATCGGCCAGCGAGCGTAGTTCGCGCGCAGCGTTCTTGTAGCTGGTGATGTCCGCATAGCTGGTGACGAAGCCGCCGTCGGGCAGCGGATTGCCGCGGATCTCCAGCACCGTGCCGTCGTCCTTTTCGCTCTCGCGCATGTGCGGGCGGCCACTGCGCAGGTGGTTCAGGCGGCGCTCGATGGCCTCGTCCACCGGGCCGGGACCGAGCAGGCCACGACGGGCATTGAAACGGAACAGTTCCTCGATCGGCCGGCCCACGCGCACCAGGTCTGCCGGGAACCGGAACAGTTCCAGATAGCGCGAATTCCACGCGACCAGGCGCAGGTCGCGGTCGATCACCACCACACCCTGCGGCAGGTGTTCGAGGCTGCGGCTGAGACCACTGTCGGCGTCGGTGGCGGCCTGCAGCAGGCCATCCTGTGCGGTGCGCAGCTCCTGTGCGTGCTGCTTGAGCAGGGTTTCCAGTTCGCGGCGGCTGCGCAGGCGATGCTTGGCCAGGCGCCTGCGCTGCTGCACGAACAGCACCAGGAAGCCCAAGGCCAGCCACGCGGCACCGCCGGTCAGGGCGGCCGCGCGACCTGCTGCAGTAGCGGCGCCGGCGTCGTGCAGCAGGTGCAGGTTCCAGCCTTCGGCGGGCAGCGCCAGGCTTTGCCACAGCATCGGCTGCGGCAGCGCAGGATCCAGCAGCCGCACCATGCGGCCGCCATCGGACAGCACGTCTTCGGTACGTGCACGCAAGGGCTGCAGGGCACGGTCGGCGTACTGACGGGCATCGAGCATTTCGCGGCGCTCACCGGCACGCAGCGGACGCAGCAGCCGGTAGCGCCAGCTGTCCCGGTTGGCCAGGAACACGACGTCGTGGTCGTCGCTGGCCAGCACCACGTCCGGGCTGCTCAACCATTCCTGTTCCAGCGCGGACAGCTCGACCTTGATCACCACCACGCCGAGCCGCTTGCCGTCATCCTCGATGGCCTGCGAAAGGTAATAGCCGGGCACGCCGGTGGTCATGCCGATGCCGTAGAAGCGACCACGGCCCTGCGCCAGCGCCTGGCGGTAGTAGGGGCGGTAGCTGTAGTTCTCGCCGACGTTGCTGGTCGGTTGGTCCCAGTTGCTGGCCGCCACCGCCACACCATCGTGGCCGACCAGGGTCAGGGTCGAGGCCCGGGTGACTTCATTGGCACGTTGCAGCTTGAGGTTCAGTCGCTGCCGTTCGCCGGGCGAGGGCGGCACACGCAGTGCGTGCAGCAGATCCGGATCCAGCGCCATGACCTGCGGCAAGGTGCCGAAGCGGTCGATGCGCTGTTGCAGGCCCTGGCCATACAGTTGCAGCTGGCGTTGCACCTGGCTGCTTTCGTCGCCGAGCGCGCGCCGCCAGGCGTAATGGCCAGCGGCGACCGCGCACAGCACGGTGCCACCGACCATCACCAGGATGGTCAGCAACAGCATCCGGTGGCGGCTGAGCCAATACATGGCGGCAGTCTACGCAGGGCCGGCGGGCGTGGCGTGCACGCCCGCCGGGGTCTGACGTGGAAGGGGTCAGAAGTGCATCTGCGCGCGCAGTTCGAAGATCTCCGGCGTGCTGTGCACGCCACGACGGCTGGCGTCGACCTTCACGTAGTTGGCCTGGAACTTGAAGTGGCTGGTCAGGTACCAGTTCGCACCCAACGTCAGGTCGTGCTGGCGGCCACCCAGGATGTCACCATCGTCGAGGTCCAGGCGGCTGTAACGCGCCACCAGTTCGACCGCACCGTAGTTGTGCGCCGGCTTGATGTTGGCCACCGCGCCGGCGTTGTACGGCCGCGATTCGCCGGTCAGCACCCAGCTGGCCATCGCGTACTGGCCGCTGCCGGTGAAGTCGGGCTTGCCGTCATGGCGGGTGACCGTGGCACGCAGCGCTTCGGCCTGCAGCGAGAACGGGCCGCGGATCCAGATGCCTTCCAGGCCGGTGCGGCGGATCTGGTCGGCGGTGACCAGCGCGCCGGAATCGACGTAGCGGATGTCGGTCAGGCCGGCTTCCGGGCGCGCGCGCAGGCGGGCGCTGGCCTCGTGGTGCACGTCGCGGCCATCGCTGTAGCCGCGTGGGTTCTCCTGCGAGTAGGCCAGGCCCAGGTGGATAACGTCACCCGGTGCCTTCACCGGCGTCCACACCGCACGCACCGCCTGGGTGGTTCCGGGGTTGTCGCCCTGCAGGTCCTTGCCGCCATAGGCGCCTGCCTGCAGCAGGTACTGCGGGCGCTCCAGCACCCATTCCACACCCGTGCGGCGGCCGGCGTAGAAGGCCTGCACGGGCAGTGCGGTTTCCAGGAAGCTGCCGGCGCGCGAAGACGTGTTCGCGTCCAGGCCAACCGGGGTCTTCATGTAGCCGAAGCGGAAGCGGCCGATGTCGCGGCCGAAGAAGGCCTTGCTCTCGAAGCGCACGAACACGTCCAGCCAGGTGTCGGACTGGAAGTCGTAGTAGACCATCGCGTCGTAGACGCCCTTCTTCTTCAGCGTCGCGCCGAACTCCTTGCGGCGCACGGCGTCATCGTCCTCGAGGCCGCTGGCCGAGGAAAAATCGTTGTAGTCGTAGGCGATGTTGGCGGTAGCGGCCAACTCGGTGCCATCGCCGAAGGTGTACCTGGTCGGCCAGTTGTCGAAATCCGCAGCCGAAGCGAAGGCGGGAAGGGCGGCCAGCGACAGGGCCAGCAAGGTGGGATTCGGGCGCATGTAGGGTGCGGCTCTCTCAGATTGCGTGTGGACAGGACATCAACGGCCGCAGGGGCCGAAACTTTCGCAGGGACATGCCCAGCCGTTCAGCCCGGGCCACCGGCCTTCCCGTTTCCGGGCGGTGCGGCGCCAGTGTAGGCACCTGTGCCACCTGAACCGGGGGGCTAGTACCAATAGGTTATCTGCGCCGGCGTGCCTGGCGCGTACAAAGGCGTCCATTGGTCGCCCCCCCTGTGCGTGCAGTACAGGGCCTGCGATCAGTTTCCACGGTAACGGCTCCCGTGCAGTCCCGGGGCCGTACGTGCCTGAAAACGCCCCTTCCGGAGTCCGCCATGCACATCCCGACCGCAGCACCGGTGCCTGCAAAGCCGTTGCCGATCTATCGCCAGCTGTACTTCCAGGTGATCGTGGCGATCGTCCTGGGTGCCATCCTCGGCCACTACGAACCGCTCATCGGCGAGAAGATGAAGCCGCTCGGCGATGCCTTCATCAACCTGGTGAAGATGATCATCGCGCCGGTGATCTTCCTCACCATCGTCACCGGCATCGCCAGCATGACCCACCTGCGCACGGTGGGCCGGGTGTTCGCCAAGGCGATGGCGTACTTCCTGTTCTTCTCCACGCTGGCGCTGATAGTCGGCATGATCGTGGCGCACGTGGTACAGCCCGGCGCGGGCATGAACATCAACCCGGCCGAGCTGGACCAGACCGCAGTGCACAGCTACGTCGAGAAGTCGCATGACCTGACCCTGGTCGGCTTCCTGATGGACATCATCCCGAAGACACTGATCAGCGCGTTCGTCGATGGCAACATCCTGCAGGTGCTGTTCGTGGCCGTGCTGTTCGGCATCGCGCTGGCATCAGTGGGCGAGAAGGGCAAGCCGATCGTGAACTTCCTGGAGGCGCTGGTCGCCCCGGTGTTCAAGCTGGTGCACATCCTGATGAAGGCCGCCCCGATCGGTGCCTTCGGTGCGATCGCCTTCACCATCGGCAAGTACGGCGTCGGCTCGCTGATCAACCTCGCCTGGCTGGTGGGCTCGTTCTACCTCACCGCGTTCCTGTTCGTGGCGGTGATCCTCGGTGTGGTCTGCCGCCTGTGCGGCTTCTCGGTGTTCAAGCTGGCGCGCTACCTGAAGGCCGAACTGCTGCTGGTGCTCGGCACCTCCTCGTCGGAGTCGGCGCTGCCGTCGCTGATGGAGAAGATGGAACGCGCCGGCTGCAGCAAGTCGGTGGTGGGCCTGGTGGTCCCGACCGGCTACTCGTTCAACCTGGACGGCACCAACATCTACATGACCCTGGCGGCACTGTTCATCGCCCAGGCCACCAACACCGAACTGACCCTGGGCCACCAGATCGCCCTGCTGCTGGTCGCCATGCTCAGCTCCAAGGGCGCGGCCGGTGTCACCGGCGCCGGTTTCATCACCCTGGCCGCCACCCTGGCCGTGGTGCCGGAGGTGCCGGTGGCTGGCATGGCGCTGATCCTGGGCGTGGACCGCTTCATGAGCGAATGCCGCTCGCTGACCAATTTCATCGGCAATGCGGTGGCCACCGTGGTGGTCTCGCGCTGGGAAGGCGCGCTGGACCGCAACCGCCTGCAGCTGGCGCTGGATGGCCGCGAGAGCGAACTGCCGCCGCCGGTCGATGCGCTGCCCGAGGCGCTGCCGGCCAAGGGCTGATCCAGGTGTGTGGTACCGCGGGGCCGATCACGTCAGTGGTACGGCCCCGCGGCGTTTCAGGGCGTCCCATGGCTGTCATGGGCAGCGCCGAAGCTGGTATCGCGGTACCGTCGCATACGGCACGGAATTGTGCGGTCGCAGCATGCTTGCGACAGGATAGCGACAGGTCCGGACGCTCCAACGGGGGTATCATCCCCTGTCCCTTCTGCCCATTCATGTAACCCACATCGATGTCCAACGAAGATTTCAAACAGGCCGCCCTCGATTACCACCGGATGTCCCCGCCGGGAAAGATCAAGGTTTCCGCTACCAAGCCCATGCTGACCCAGCGCGACCTGTCGCTGGCGTATTCGCCGGGCGTGGCGTACGCCTGTGAAGCGATCAAGGCCGACCCGCAGCAGGCCAGCGAGCTGACCGCCCGCGGCAACCTGGTGGCGGTGATCTCCAACGGCACCGCGGTGCTGGGCCTGGGCAACATCGGCGCGCTGGCCGGCAAGCCGGTGATGGAAGGCAAGGGCGTGCTGTTCCAGAAGTTCGCCGGCATCGATGTGTTCGACATCGAAGTGGATGAGACCGACCCGGACAAGCTGGTCGACATCATCGCCTCGCTGGAACCGACCTTCGGCGGCATCAACCTGGAGGACATCAAGGCGCCGGAATGCTTCGTGGTCGAGCGCAAGCTGCGCGAGCGCATGAAGATCCCGGTGTTCCATGACGACCAGCATGGCACGGCGATCATCGTCGGCGCGGCCGTGCTCAACGCGATGGCGATCACCGGCAAGAAGATCGAGGAAGTGAAGCTGGCGACCACGGGCATGGGCGCGGCCGGCATTTCCTGCGTGAACATGCTGGTGCAGCTGGGCCTGAAGCCGGAGAACATCCTGGCCTTCGATCGCGAGGGCGTGATCCATACCGGTCGTACCGACCTGGACCCGGAAAAGCAGCGCTATGCGCGTGACACCGACAAGCGCACCCTGGCCGAGATCGTCGACGGCGCGGACATCTTCCTGGGCCTGTCGGCACCGGGCATCCTGACCGCCGACATGGTCAAGACCATGGCGCCGGATCCGGTGATCTTCGCGCTGGCCAACCCGACCCCGGAAATCATGCCGGAGGTGGCGCGCGCTGCGCGTCCGGACGCGATCATCGGCACCGGCCGTTCGGACTACCCGAACCAGGTCAACAACGTGCTGTGCTTCCCGTATCTGTTCCGTGGTGCGCTGGACGTGGGTGCGACTGCGATCAACGAGGAAATGAAGATCGCCTGCGTGCGTGCCATCGCTGCACTGGCACGCCGTGCAGCCACCGACATGGGCTCGGCCTACGGCGGCGAGACCCCGAGCTTCGGCCGTGAATACCTGATCCCGCGTCCGTTCGACCGCCGCCTGCTGGTGGAACTGTCGGCCGCCGTGGCCCAGGCCGCGATGGATTCGGGCGTGGCCTCGCGCCCGATCGAGGACATGGGCGCCTACCGCGACAAGCTGGCCCAGTTCGTCTACCGCACCAGCCTGATGATGAAGCCGGTGTACGACCGCGCGCGCAGCGACAAGCAGCGCGTGGTGTACGCCGAGGGCGAAGAGGAAGTGGTGCTGCAGGCGGTACAGAACGTGGTCGATGACGGCCTGGCGCATCCGATCCTGATCGGCCGCCCGGAAGTGATCGAGTCGCGCATCGAGCGCCTCGGCCTGCGCCTGAAGATCGGCGAGAACGTTGAAGTCACCAACATCAACGACGACCCGCGCTTCAACGAATACTGGCAGTACTACCACGGCCTGACCGGCCGTCGTGGCGTGACCGTGGCCGCGGCGAAGAACCTGATGCGTTCGCGCCCGACCCTGATCGCAGCGGTGATGGTCGCCCGTGGCGAAGCCGATGCGATGCTGACCGGCATCGTCGGCCGCTTCCACAAGAAGCTGGGCTACGTGCGCAGCGTGCTGCCGCTGGAGCCGAAGGTCACCTCGACCTCGGCGATGACCGGCGTGATCAACCAGCAGGGCGTGTTCTTCTTCGTCGATACCCACGTGCAGGAAGATCCGACCGCCGAGCAGCTGTGCGAGGCGACCCTGCAGGCGGCCTATCGCATGAAGCTGTTCGGCATCGAGCCGAAGGTGGCGCTGCTGTCGCACTCCAACTTCGGCAGCCATGATTCGAAGGATGCGCTGAAGATGCGCCAGGTGCGCGAGCTGCTGCTCAAGCGCAACCCGCGCCTGAACGTGGATGGCGAAATGCAGGGCGACACCGCATGGGATGAAGCGCTGCGCCAGAAGCTGCTGCCGGGCTCGACCCTGCAGGGCCGCGCCAACCTGTTCGTGCTGCCGAACCTGGAAGCGGCCAACATCGCCTACAACCTGGTGCGCGTGTTCACCGACGGCGTGGCGATCGGCCCGATCCTGATGGGCGTGAACAAGCCGGTGCACATCCTGACCACCAGCGCGACCTCGCGCCGGATCCTGAACATGACCGCCATTGCGGCGGTCGATGCGCAGATCCGCAAGCAGATCGAAGCGGAAAAGAAGGCGTAAGCCTTCGTTCCGCTGCGATCTGCAGAAACGCGCCCTTCGGGGCGCGTTTCGTTTCCGCCCAGCGGAAACCGGATCGGGTAGCGCCGGGCCATGCCCGGCGAGCGCGCAGCGCGGCGCTTCTCGCATTCCGCCGGGCATGGCCCGGCGCTACCCGATGAATTGCAGTCCGGCGGTCATTTCCCTGCAACGCCGCTGCGGCCCAATACGCCCACGCGGCCCGGCCGTGGGAAGGGACCGGACCGGCCTTCCCACCCTGGGCCCGACCAACTTCCCATCGGCGAGGGTGTCATGCGCAATCGAGTGACGCGGCGGTACTTCCAGCAGCTGTTCGCGCTGTACGCCGGTTTCGTGCAGTCGCGCTGAGGCGCCGGCGACAGCGTGGGCGTCAGCGCCGCTTGCCGCGGCGTGCAGGGGCCGGCGGTGGAGCGTCGGAACGCGGCTTGGCGTACTGCGCCCACAGCGCCGGCAGTGCCTTGCCGGTGTGCTTCTGCCACAGCGCCGGTGCATAGCGGCCGTCGCGCAGGGCCTTGTCCAGTGCCAGCACCAGGCCTGGATGTTCGGCGTCGGCCCATTTCAGGAACGCACCGGTGACACGGTAGCCGCTGTCGAAGTTCTGCCCCTTCTCGACCTTGCCCGGCAGTGCCCAGCCCGCAGCGGCATTGTCCATGCCGTAGCGGTCGCGTGCGTAGTCGGCGATGCCCTCCACCAGCCAACCCGGCACCCGTGCGTCGCCATAGCCCGGATAGCCCTGCACGATGTGCATGGCCTCATGGGTGACCAGGTCGATGTCGTTGGGGTGCTGCGCCAGCCAACCCGGATTGATGGTGATCGTTGCGGCCTGGTCCTTGTCACCGACGAAGGCGATCCCGGTGTAGGCCGGGTCGATCACGATGCGCACCATCGACGGCGCGGCCGGGTGGAAGTCCGCACGTTCGCGCAGGTAGGCGAAGTAGAACGTATCGATCACCCGCTTGCGCTGCGGCGCGGCCAGCGCGCCACGGGCGTCCTGGTAGTTCAGCGTCACGCCGTCGCGGGTCAGCTGCGCATCAAAGGCCTGGGTCTGGCCGAAGCTGGAGAAGGAAAGGGCAACAAGGGCCAGAGGCAGCAGACGGTAGCGCATGGGGCTCATTGTACGGCGCTGGGCGCCAACAGTTCGATCTCCGCCAGCGGCAGCCGGCCCGGTGCGGCCAGGCGCAGCCGATACTCGCTGTAACGACCGGGTTTGGCGATGCGGAACGGTCGGGTCTGGCGGGCAGACTCGAAGGCTTCGCCGCTGCGCTGGTCGAGCACGATCCAGCGGCCGTTGCCACTGCGCGCTTCCAGCGTCCATTCGCCGCCCTGGATGCGGCCGTCACCGCTGGTGAGCGTGTACATGGTCGGCACGCCGTCGCCCAGGCCGGTCAGTGCGATGGTTGCGCCGCCGCCCAGGCCGACGGTCGTGGCGGCATCGTCGTCGACCAGCGCTGGCAGGGCGCGACCATCGGCCAGCGTCGCCTTGGCGCCACTGCCGAGCAGGTCGTGCAGCAGCTGCGGGCGCTGGCCCCGCGCGGTCAGCGAGCGCGGCACATCGTCCACGCCGCTGCCCCAGCGCGACGGCTGCGGCCCCATCACGAAGTCCAGCGTCGCGCCCTTGGCGATCAGCTCGTGCGGCACCCAGGTCTTCGTCCACGGCTTGCCATTGATCTTCAGCGACTGCACGTAGACGTTCTCGCGTGAGTTGTTGGCCGCGTTCACGGTCAGCACCGCACCGCCCTGCAGTTCCACCCTCGCATGTTCGAACGCCGGTGAACCGATCACGTACTCCGGGGCGCCCATGCGCAGCGGATACAGGCCCAGCGAGGCCAGCACGTACCACGCGGAGGTCTCGCCGTTGTCCTCGTCGCCCGGATAGCCCTGGCCGATCTCGCTGCCCACATACAGCCGCGACAGGATCTCGCGCACGTGCTGCTGGGTCTTCCACGGCTGCCCGGCGTACAGGTACATCCATGGGATGTGGTGCGCCGGCTGGTTGCTGTGCGCGTACATGCCCATGCGCACATCGCGCGCTTCGGTCATCTCGTGGATGGTGCCGCCGTAGGATCCGGCAAACGCGGGGTCGGCGGTTTCCGGGGTGGAGAAGAAGGCATCCAGCTTCGCTGCCAGCTTGTCACGGCCACCATAGAGCGCGGCGAGTCCTTCGCCATCGTGGGCGGCGGTGAAGGCGAAGGTCCAGCCATTGGATTCGGTGTAGTCGTGGCCCCACACGCGCGGGTCGTAGGCCTTGGCGTCCACGCGCCACTGGCCATCGGCCTTGCGGCCCTGGAAGAAGCCGGCGGCCGGATCGAACATCGTCGCGTAGCTGGCGGCGCGATGGCGGAAGTAGTCGGCCTCGGTGCTGTAGCGGTCGCGTGCGGCCGGCGTGGTCGCGCGCTTGGCCAGGGCCTCGGCCATGTTGGCGATGCCGAAGTCATTCAGTGCGCCTTCCATCGTCCACGACATGCCTTCGTGCACGTCCGCGCTGGCGTAGCCACGGAAGGTCGAGCGGTCCATGCCCTTGCGGCCGACATGGCGGTCGGGGGGGACCACGGTCGCGTTCTTCAGCGCGGCCGCGTAGGCCTCTGCCGGATCGAAGCCACCGACGCCTTTCAGCCACGCATCTGCAAATGCCACGTCCGAGCTGGTACCGACCATCAGGTCGGCGTAGCCCGGCGACGACCAGCGTGCGATCCAGCCACCGGCACGGTACTGCTCGATGAAACCCTGCACCATCTGCCCGGCATCGTCGGGCGTGAACAGCGCATAGGCTGGCCAGGTAGTGCGGAAGGTGTCCCAGAAGCCGTTGTTGACGAATACCTTGCCATCGCGCACGCCGGTGAAGCTGCGGTTCGCGCTGCCCTCGGTGTTGTCGTCGCTGGCGCTGGCCTGGTTGGCGTAGCGCCAGTCAGGCGCGGCCGCGCTGCCGGCATTCTCGTGGCCGGAGTTGGGATACAGGTACAGCCGGTACAGGCTGGAATACAAGGTGGTCTTCTGGTCGTCACTGGCATTGCCGATGTCGAAGCGGGCCAGGCGCGCGTCCCATGCATCCTGCGCACGGCCGGCCACGCTTTCCAGCGTGTCGGCGGCGGCGATTTCCAGCGCCAGGTTGTGACGCGCCTGTTCCACCGAGATCAGCGAGGTGGCGATACGCATCGTCACCTGCCGGTCGCTGCCGGCATTGAACTTGATGTAACCGGTCGGGCGGCCGGTGTCGAGGCGGCCGCTGCTGCGCCACGGCTTGTCGAAGCTGGCCACCACGTACATGCGGCTGGCGCCGTTGGACAGGCCACTGCGCGTATCGGTGTAGCCGCTGAGGGTCTGCGTGGCCGTGTCCAGGGTCAGGCCGCCACGCGCATCGACATTGTCGAACAGCAGGTTGGCGTCGCCGCCCTCGGGGAACTCGAAGCGGAACAGCGCGGCATGGTCGGTCGGTGCGATGGCAGCAGCGATGCCATTGTCGAAGCGCACGTCGTAGCGGTAGGGGCGCGCGCTTTCATGACGGCGGTCGAACGACAGCGCGCGCTTGCGGCGGTCGGCGTCCGGCACGCCACGGCTGGCCGAGGGCATCACCTGGAAGGTCTGGCGGTCGCCCATCCACGGGCTGGGCTGGTGGCTCAGTGCCAGCGCCTGCAGCTGCGGGCGGTTCTGCGCATCGTTCTGTTCGTTCCAGCGGTACAGCCAGTTCAGTGCGCCGGCGTCGGTCACCGGGGTCCAGAAGTTGAACCCGTGCGGCACCGCCGTGGCCGGGAAATTGTTGCCGCGCGAGAAGGTGCCGTTGGCCTGGGTGCCGCGGGTGGTCAGCACCCAGTCGGAGACGCGCTGCGGCCGCTGCCGCGGTTGGGCATCCAGGCGCACGTCATCAATCCAGCCAGAGACCGGCGCGCCCTCGGCGCTGGCCACCTCCAGCTCGATCGCCACCACGCGGCGGCCCTTCAGCGTGGGCACGTCGCCCAGCCGCACCGCCTTGCGGGCCCACTGTTGCGGGTACAGCGTCTTCGATTCGCCCTGCGCGCGCGCGCCGATCGCCACGCCATGCTGGTCGCGTGCCGCACCGGCCGAAACGCGGCTGCCATCGTCCAGCAGCAGGTCCAGCGATACATAGGTCGAGGCGACGGTGTCCTTGCCGACGATTTCCGGCAGCACCAGCCACGACAGCGTGGTATCGGCCTCGATGGGCAGGTCGGCCTTGAACAGTTCGCGCCGCGCGCTGCCGCCTTCGCTGCTGTAGCGCAGCGCATGCAGGCCGCTGTAGCCGGCATTGCGCTTGGCGGCGTAGGGCGCGGCCGGTCCATTGCCGATCGTGACCTGAAGCGCACCGGTGGCCTGCGCCGGGACAGGTTCGCCCGGTTCGAACGAGGTCTGCAGCCCCTGCGCCAGCACCGGCATCGCAGGGGTCGCACAGGCCAGGGCCAGGGCGAGCGGAAGCAGGGCGCGGCGCGGATCGGACAGGGTCATGCAAGGGTCTCCCGGAAGGGCTGGCGGCGGGCGAACCCGCATCGGCGGACACCACGGACAGCATCGCTCCGCCCGCCAGGCTGGCAGTGGAAGAGGCGATGCCGGTCCGGTGGGGGCGGGCCATGCGATCGGGTTGGATTGGGTGGGTCGGGGTGCGACCTGGCCCGATCCTGCAACAGCCGCCGCGCGCTGGCAAGTGCCATTTAGTTCGATCCAAATGCGGGAAATATCGCTGGAGTCGATTCTGGCGAGCGAACCTGCCGGAACGACCGCGAAATCCCCGGAATCACCGCCGCCCGGCGTGCGGCGGGGAGATGCGAGGCATCGGCGGCGGCGTGCAAAGGCCCGTTGCGGGGCAATGTCGTTGCGGCCCAGATGCTAGAATCACAGGCCTCGCAACCCGTTCACCGAATCCGCCATGAGCCATACCGCCACCGCGCCCGCCAACGCCGAGAAGCGCTACACCGTGCACCGCAGCGATCTGCCGTTGAGCTGCCCGACCCCGGAAATGGCGCTGTGGAACTCGCATCCGCGCGTGTACCTGCCGATCGAGGACGAGCCCAACGGCGAAGCGCAGTGCCCGTACTGCGGGTCCATGTTCGTGCTGGCCGACTAAACGGCGGCCCCTTCGATGCGCCGATTGACCGTGGTGCAGTTGCTGCCGGCGCTGCACTCCGGTGGTGTCGAGCGCTCGACCCTGGAAATCGCTGCGGCCCTGGTTGCCGCCGGCCATCGCGCGCTGGTGGTGTCTGCCGGCGGCCGCCTGGTGCAGCCGCTGCTGGACAGCGGTGCCGAGCACCTCACCCTGGATATCGGCCGCAAGTCGCTGCTGACCCTGCGCCATCTGCCGACCCTGCGCCGGCTGTTTGCCGAAGTTGGTGCGGACATCGTGCATGCCCGTTCGCGGCTGCCGGCCTGGTTGGGCCTGTACGCGATCCGCGCCATGCCCGCCGCACAGCGCCCGCATTGGGTGACCACCGTGCACGGGTTGAACTCGCCCAGCCGCTACAGCGCGGTGATGACCAGTGGCGAACGCGTGATCTGCGTGTCCAACACCGTGCGTGCCTACGTGCAACGCCATTACCCGACGGTGCCGGAAGAAAAACTGCGGGTCGTACCGAGAGGTGTCGACGTCAACCAGTTCCCGCGCGTGGCGCGCGCCGACCGCCGTCCGCGGCTGGCCCTGGCGGCCGACTACCCGTGGCTGGCGCAGGTTGAGGGCCCGCTGCTGCTGCTGCCGGGGCGCGGCACCCGACTGAAGGGCCACGCCCACGCGCTGCAGCTGCTGGCCGACGTGCGTGCCGCCGGCGTGCCTGCCCAGCTGTGGATGCTGGGCACCGACGAACCCGGGCGCGAGGCCTATGTGGCTGGCCTGCGCCGCCAGGCCGCGGCGCTGGGCGTGGCCGAGGCCGTACAGATCAGCACGCCTACCGTCCGCATCGCCCAGGCCTACGCCGCCAGCGATCTGGTGCTGCAGCTGTCGGACAAGCCGGAAGCCTTTGGCCGCACCGTGCTCGAGGCGCTGTCGGTCGGCCGCCCGGTGCTGGGCTGGGACCACGGTGGCGTCGGCGAACTGCTGCAGCAGCTGCAGCCCAGCGGTGCGGTGCCGCTGGGCGACGCGCACGCGCTGGGTGAACGTGCGCTGGCCCTGCTGGCGCAGCCGCCGTCCCTGCCGACCCGCATCCCGTTTACCCTGCAGGCCATGCAGCGCGACACCCTCCGCCTCTATGCCGATCTCGCCGGCTGACCCCGCTGCCATCGTGCGCGACGACCGTGCCGGGCGCTGGGCGCCCTGGTGGGTGCTGGCGTACGTGGCGATGTGGCCGCTGCCGGGCATTGCCGAAACCGTGCTGGGCCTTGGCGCGGTCTATGCTGCCGCGCGCATGGTGATGCGCCGGCTGCAGCGCCGCCCGCACCTGTTGAGCACGGCGGCGTGGGCGCTGACCTCGATCCTGTTCCTCGGCTACTGGCTGCCGCAGGCGTTTTCGGCCATCGATGCGATCGACCCTTCGGCCTCGTGGACCAAGGCGGCCGCCGGACTGCGCTACCTGCCCTTCATGTGGCTGGTGGCGATCGCGGTGGCCACGCCGGAACGGCGGCGCTTGACCTTCGGTGGCCTGGCGCTGATCACCGGCGTGTGGACGCTGGACGCGCTGGTGCAGGCGCTGGCTGGCACCAGCCCGTGGTTCTGGTCGCTGGAACACCTGAAGCTGGCCGTGAGTGGCCAGGCGCTGTGCCCGGCCGACGAAGCCGCACTGGCCGACCGCCTCAGTGGCGCGCTTGGGCCCTGCAATCTGAAATTCGGCCAGGTGCTCGCCAGCCTGTCACCGTTCCTGCTGCTGCCGATGGCGCGGCGTTTCGGCAATGCAGGGTGGTTGCTCGCCGCTGCGACACTGGGGTGCGTGCTGCTGCTGGCAGGTTCGCGCGCCTCGTGGATCACCTTTGTGCTGGTGCTGGCCTACAGCGGCGTGCGCCAGTTCGGCTGGAAGCGGCTGTTCCTGCTGGCCCTGGTGGCAACGCTGGGCACGGCTGGACTGGCAGCGGGCGTGCCGCAGCTGCGCGAGCGTGTCGCGCGCACGGCGCAGGCATGGAACGAAGACGGGCAGGGCGTTGACGAGGCGCTTTCGGGGCGCGCGCGCATCTGGACCGCGGCGGTGTGCATGATCGAGGAGCATCCGGTCAACGGTGTCGGTGCGCGCGGCTTCCGCGATGCGTATCCGGCCTGCGTGTCAGATGAGGGCCCCGCCGTGTGGGGCAACCAACCGGCGTTGCACGCCCACCAGATCGTGCTGGAAATCCTTGCCGAGACCGGCGTTCTGGGCCTGCTGCTGTGGTTGGCGGCGGTGGCGCAGGCCTGGCGGGCCTGGCGCTATGCCCCGGCGGCTGCACGTGATCGCGCCCGGCCGGCGATGCTGGCGCTGGCGGTCACGGTGTTCCCGCTCAATACGCACCTGGCGTTCTATTCCGCTTTC
This sequence comes from Stenotrophomonas maltophilia group sp. SKK55, assembly GCF_057179845.1. Classification (NCBI taxonomy): domain Bacteria; kingdom Pseudomonadati; phylum Pseudomonadota; class Gammaproteobacteria; order Lysobacterales; family Lysobacteraceae; genus Stenotrophomonas; species Stenotrophomonas maltophilia group sp. SKK55. The sequence continues at coordinate 219,200 of NZ_JBXUHP010000048.1, read as the reverse complement.
TGGGGTGGCCTGACGGTGCTGCTGGCTGCGTTGTTCGCCGGCAGCCTGCTGGCGCGGGACGCGGGCGACACGCCGACGGTGGTCTGATCGTCCATCCACCCATGGCGCGGCTCTACTGCATGTACCGAACGGAGCGTGCTTTGGTAGATCCACGCCATGCGTGGATGGAGCATTCCCGACGCAAATACCGGTCAACCACCACTACCGGTGTTTCCATGCGTATCGCACGCTGGAGGCATGGCCAGTCCCAGACTTCGCTACGGTCGGTATTCCCGATCCGGCAACGTGTACTCATTGACCACAGCAACCTTCGGCCGCGAACCGTTGTTCGCCGCTGCGGCAAACGTGGCGATCCTTATCGACACACTGCGCTTCGTAGAGCGCAAGGGCTTCAGCCATAGCCTCGCCTGGGTGGTTCATGCCCGACCATCTGCACTGGCTGATGGAGCTGCGCGGAGGAACCCTGGCCGAGTGCGTGGCCCTGCTCAAATCACGCAGCAGCCGACTGCTGAACCGACGATTGGAGCGACAAGGGCCGCTGTGGCAGCGCGGTTACCACGATCACGCCGTACGCAGCGATGAATCCCTTCATGAGAAGGCGATGTACATCATGGCCAACCCGGTCCGTGCGGGCCTGGCCAGCACGTTGGGTGAGTGCCCGCACGCATGGTGCCGTTGGCCGTTGTAGGTGCCGCCATGCGTGGATGAAACCCTCCCGCCGCACCGCTATTTGTAGAAATCACTCCGGCCGCCGGGCTGGCGCTTGAAGCGGCGGTGGATCCACAGGTACTGGTCGGGAGCCTCTCGCACCATCGCTTCGATGGCCTGGTTGACCCGGGTGGTATCGGCTTCCACATCCTCGCTGGGGAAGTTCTCCAGCGGCGCGCCGATCTTCAGGAAGTACTTTCCGCCTTCGCGCCGGTGGAAGTACGGAATCACCGCACAGCCGGTCATGCGCGCCAGCTGATGGGTGGCGGTGATGGTCGAAGCGGTGTGGCCGAAGAACGGCACGAATACGGTGTCTTTGCCCCGCATGTCCTGGTCTGGCGCGTACCAGAGGAAGCCGCCCTTCTTCAGGTGGCGCACGGTCGCGCGGATGTCCTCGTTGGCGAACATCGCCTTGGCATAGCGCAGGCGGCCGAACTTGACCGCCCACTCGTACACCGGGTTCTTGTGCTTGCGGTACATGCCGGAAAGATCGACGTAGTCGCACAGCAGGCGGCCGCACATCTCCAGGGTCATGAAGTGGCCGGAGACCAGCAGGACGCCGCGGCCTTCGGCCTGCATCTGCCGCAGGTGTTCCAGGCCTTCGACCCGTACCTGCGGGCGGATGCTGTCGATGCTGCCCCACCAGGCGCGGATGCACTCGAACACGCCGACGCCCAGCGCATCGAAACTGTCGCGCACCAGGCGCTGCCGCCACGCTTCGTCCTTCTCGGGGAAGCACAGCTGCAGGTTGACCTCGGCGGCGCGGCGGCGGCTGCCGAGCAGGCGCCAGGTGATCCAGCCGACGCCCCGGCCCAGCGCGCGCTGCAGCATCCACGGCAGGCGGGCGATGGCGAAGGCGCCGAACATGGCGGCGAACATCGGCCAGTTGCGCGGATCGCGCAGCGACGGGCGGACGGCGGTGGAGGCATCTGACATGGGGCCATTCTACCAAGGCGGCCGCGTGTCTTTCCCGGGGGGCTCCCGTATCCTTGCCGCATGCGTAAAGACCCTGTCGAATGGATCCTGCGCGGCCTGTACTCGGTCGTGCTCTATATCCTGCTGCCGATCACCGTGTACCACCTGGTCTGGCGCGGTTTCCGGGTCCGTGAGTACTTCCGGCGCTGGGACGAACGCTACGCCTCCTATCCGCAGCCGACCGGCCAGCCACGGGTGTGGCTGCACGCGGTCTCGGTGGGCGAGGTCAATGCCGCCGCGCCGCTGGTCAATGCCCTGCGCCAGCAGCGCCCGGACATCCGCTGGGTCATCACCACCATCACTCCGACCGGCTCCGAGCGCGTGCGTGCGCTCTGGGGCGACGCGCTGGACCATGTCTACCTGCCGTACGACGTGCCGGGCAGCGTCAACCGCTTCCTCGGCCATTTCCAGCCCAGCCTGGCGCTGATCCTGGAAACCGAGTTGTGGCCGAACATGCTGTTCGGCTGCCGTGACCGTGGTGTTCCGGTCTACATCCTCAATGCCCGGTTGTCGGCGCGTTCGCTGCGCGGCTACCGGCTGCTGGCCGCATTGATCCGCCGCGCCCTGCGCACCGTCACCTGCGTGGCCGCGCAGTCGCAGGACGATGCCGAGCGCTTCGTGCAGCTGGGGGCGGAGCCCGGCCAGGTGCAGGCACTGGGCAACCTGAAGTTCGACATCACCACGCCGGACGTGCAGGGCTTCGTCGAACAGTTCCATGCACGGGTGCCGGGCGCGCGCCCGGTATGGATCGCCGCCAGTACCCATGACGGCGAAGAGCAGACGGTGATCGACCTGCACCGCCGCCTGCGCCAGCAGCATCCGGATCTGCTGCTGCTGTGGGCACCGCGCCATCCCGAACGTTTCCCCAAGGTGGAAGCGCTGGCGCGCGAACAGGGCTGGAGCGTGGCGACCCGCCGCGTGGACCAGTGGCCGCACGCCGCCACAGACGTGTTCGTCATCGATACCCTCGGCGAGCTGATGCCGTTCTACGCCTGCGCCCAGGTCGCCTTCGTCGGCGGCAGCCTGCAGGCCATCGGTGGCCACAACCTGCTGGAGCCCGCTGCGATGGGAACCGCGGCGGTGACCGGCCCGCACCTGCACAACTTCGCGGAAATCTCCCGGCGCATGCGCGAGGCCGGTGCGCTGCTGATCGGCGAAGATGCGCAGGCGGTGGGCGACCTGCTGCAGCATCTGCTTGAAGATGCGCAGGCCCGCGAGGACATGGCGCGTGCGGGCTGCACGTTGGTCAGCAATGGCCGTGGCGCGCTGCAGCGCACGCTTGCGCTGGTCGCACCGCACCTGCCACCGGCACGCGATTGATCCCGGCAGCGCGGCGTCGGCGGCGCTGCGCTGCGTTGTCGTGATCAACTTCATCAATTCTGCTTAGCGACGATTTTTCTGTCGTTGCTGGACCGACCCTGCCGATGGCAGCGTGCCTGCCATCACATCGTGGCGCACGCAGCACCGATTCTGATTCCGCAGGACGACGCAGGCTGCCAGCCTGCTGTCGACCGCGCTTGGGCGGATATCAAGGGAACTTGCGATGGACGGCGACAGGGGCAGGGACGGCACCGGTGGGGCGCGCTTGGGGATGGACCACCTGGCTGTGGTGGCACTGACGTTGCTGGTGGGCGGCAGCGTGATCGCGCTGGTGGGCCAGCACACGGCGGCACAGGCTGGCCCCGCCATCGTACTGAGCCTGTTGCTGGCCGCACTGGGGGCTGGCCTGGTGCTGTGCTGCCTGCAGGATCTGGTGCTGCGACTGCCGGCGGCCGATGGCCTGTACGGGCTGCTGGCCGCCAGCTGGGGGCCACGGGTGGCCGTCGTTCTGGGCACGATCCTGTTGCTTGAGCTGACGGCGACCACGGCGGGCGCGGCACAGTCCATGGCCCGCCATGTACATGCGGTGCTGGCTACCGGAGGCCTCCATGCCAATGACTGGCTGCCCGTGCAGATAGCGGCGGCCGTGGGCCTGCTGACGTTGAGCGCGCTCGCGTTGCTGCCGCCGCGGGGTGTGGCCCTTGCGGCCTGTGCGCTGCTGACGGTGAAGATCGGTGTGGGGGTGTTGCTGCTGGCGCTGGCGGCACGTCACGTGCACTACGGGCATTGGATTCCCTGGCTGCCTCCGGCGACCGCGCCGTATCGCTTCGGGCTGGGGGGCGTGCTGGCGGCTGCGGTGCCGCTGCTGGGCATATTTGCCAGCGTGGGCCTGGCACTGGGCTTTCCTGCGCTGCGCCGCCAGGGTGCGATGTGGCAGCCGGCGGTGCTGGCGCTGGTCTCGTTGCTGGCGATGCTGCTGCTGATCGTGCTGGCAGCATTGCAGGCCGGGCTGGTCGAGTTTTCCGCGCTCGCCAGTACCCGGCCACTGGCCGTGGCGCTGCAGGTGCACCCCCAGCTGCAGTGGATGCTGCCATTGTTGCCCCTGGCCGGGGCAGCGGGCCTGGCCGCCCTGCAGTTGGTGCTGCTGATGCTGGCCGTCCGGTTGGCCACATCGTTGTGGCTCCGCGCAGCTGACGCGGCGGGACGATCCCGCACGCGCCTGAGCGCAATGGTGGTTGCGCTGCCGGCGGTGATGCTGGTGTTGTGGCTGCCGCAGGGCACCTTGCCGGCGCTGCCGGGTCCGGCAACGCTGGTGGTGATGGCGGCGCTGTGCCTGGCGGTGCTGCGGCGGCGTCGGGATGACACCCGGCAAGGCGCAGCCGGCTGCGGGCTGATGATGTCGATGCTGGCCCCCTTGGCAGCCGCGCTGTGCGTGCTTGCGGCGTTGGAACGCCTGCGCGCATGGCCGGGCTGACGGTTCGTGGGGCCACGCCGGGGGGGGCGCGCGTGTGGATGCAGCACCTGCAAAAAAGCCACCCTCGCGGGTGGCTTTTTCGTTGCAGGGGCGGCGACTCAGTGCGTGGTCGTGGCCGGGTTGCCCGCGTCCTGGGTCAGCAGTCGATTGACGTCCTGCAGTTCGGCCACGTCCAGCGCACCCAGCGACTGGCTCAGCAGCAGGCGGTTCTGCAGGAAGGTGTAACGGGCCTGGGCATAGTCCAGCTGCGCCGAGAACAGGATGCGCTGGTTCTGGATCACATCCAGCACGGTACGGGTACCGACTTCCAGGCCCACCTGCGAGGCGTCGTACGCGCTCTGTGCCGAAACCACCGCCAGGCGGCGGGCTTCCACTTCGCTGATGCCCTGCACCAGGGTCTGGTAGGCATTGCGGGTATTGCGATCCAGGGCACGCTTCTGCTGCTCGTAGCCGTCCTGGGCGATGTCACGCTGCGCCAGAGCCTGGCGCACGCCGGACTGGGTGGCGCCACCGGAGAAGATCGGCACGCTCAGGGTCAGGCCGATGCTGTTGGTGCGCGCATCCGGCGACAGCGAACCGGCACCGGTGCTGTCGCCCCAGGTGGCGCTCTTGCCCCAGCTGCCGCCCAGCGACAGGGTCGGGTAATGGCCACCACGGGCAGCCTGCACGCCGGCTTCAGCGGCACTGACCTTCAGCTCCTGCGCCTTCAGCGCCGGATTCTGGGTGGTAGCCTGCTGCACCAGCTCGTCGATGTTGCCGCGGTTGGCCGGCACTTCCGGCCGGAAGTCCGCCGGCAGGCCACGCAGGTTGGTCACCGGCTGGCCGGTCAGTTCGGTCAGGGCCTGGTAGTTATCGGCCAGGGTGTTCTGCGCAATGATGGTGTTGGCGCGCGCCTGGTCGTACTGGGCGCGTGCTTCGTGCACGTCGGTGATCGGCGCCAGACCCACTTCCAGGCGCTTGTCGGCGAAGTCGAACTGCTTCTTCGCGGCCGCTTCATTGGTCTGTGCGGCGTTCAGCGATTCGATCGCCACCAGCACATTGAAGTAGGCCGCCGAGGTGCGCACGATCAGGCTGTCGTTGGCCGACTCGAGGGTGAAGTCCGCTGCCTTGCTCAGCTCACGCTGCGAACGCAGATTGTTGATCTGGGTCCAGTTGAACAGCGTCTGGCTGCCGTCGATCGCGTAGGTGCGGCGCTTGTTGGTGAACGAGCCGGAATTGGCGTCGGCGTTCGGCTCGCTGCGCGTGCGGTTCAGCGTGGCCTGGCCGTTGATCTGCGGCAGCAGGGCGGCACGCGCCTGCACGGCGCCTTCCTTGTCGTACAGCCGGGTCGATTCGGCGGCCGACAGCTGCGGATCGCCGTTGCGGGCCATTTCGTAGACCTGCAGCAGGTCGGCGGCATGGGCGGACAACGGCAGCAGGGCAGTGGCCAGCGCAACAGCGAGGGATCGGCGGATCATTGCGGCTTCCTTGGACTCAGAGGTGGAACTGGGGGGCCGGGGCGGCACCACGCAGGTAATCGATATCGGTCTCGAACAGGGACTCGGAGCTGCCGTCGGCCTTGACCAGCAGGGCCTCCATCGCCGGCGAGCGGCCGTGGATCACGAACAGGCGGCCACCCGGACGCAGCCACGAGGCGAACTGTGACGGCACCACGTCGACCGCACCAGTGACACAGATCACGTCAAAGCGGCGTTCGGTCTGCCAGGACAGGGCATCGGCCACTTCCACGCGGACGTTGCTGCCCAGGCCGGAGGCGTCCAGGCGGGCACGCGCAGCGGCGGCCAGCTCCGGGTCGATTTCCAGGCTCAGCACATCGCGCGCCAGCGCGCCGATGCAGGCCGACAGGAAGCCGCTGCCCGTGCCGATTTCCAGTACTTCGTCACCCGGCTGTAGGTCCAGTGCCTGCAGGGTACGGCCCTCGATGACCGGCTTCATCATCTTCTGGCCGTGGCCGATCGGCAGTTCGACATCGGCGTAGGCCAGTGCCCGGTGCGCGTCGGCGACAAAGGCCTCGCGCGGCAGGCGGGCCAGGACGTCGAGCACCTTGATGTCCAGCACGTCCCAGGGACGGATCTGCTGTTCCACCATCAGTTCGCGGGCGTGGGCGTAATCAATCGTCATGAGGTTCAAATCCAGCGCAGTGGGCCGGCCATTTTACCGGTGCCGGAGGCCGGCGGCGCGCCCAGAGCATCAGCTGCCGGGGGCCGGGGTCGCAGTGCCGGAAGTCATCGCGACCTCCGGTTCGTTCAGTTTTGGTTATTCAGCCGGTCCGGCCCCTCGCGGCGCGTAGGCGCGCAGGAAGAAGTCGATGCTGGCGGTCACGTGGGCAACAGGGTCGCATTCCACGGGTGACAGTGGCATGCCGCACATCATATGCATGTGCACTTCGCCCTTGACGAGGGTCAGGAACTGCTCGCCGGCCAGAGCACAGTCGGTGATCTCCAGTTCGCCACGTTCGGCGCGGGCGCGCAGGAAATCGGCCAGCGCCTCGCAGGTACGCTCGGGGCCGGCTTTCCAGAACAGCGCGCGCAGGCGTTCGTCGGTCTCCGGCGCCATCATCATGCGCTGGATCGAGATCGCCGCGTCGGAGGTGATCAGCTCGAAGAAGGCCAGGCCAATACCTATCAGCTGGTCGCGCAGCGGGCCGTCCGCGTCGGCTACGAACAACGCGTCGGGCAGCATTTCAATGCACTTTGACTGCACCGCCTCGGAGAACAGCGTCTCCTTGTCGCCAAAGTGGCTGTACACAGTCAGCTTCGAGACGCCGGCCTGAGCGGCGATGGTGTCCATGCTCACGCCGGTATACCCCTGTTCGATGAACAGTGCCTTGGCTGCTTCAAGGATCGCCGCGCGCTTGCCGAGGTCCTTGGGGCGCCCGGGTCCGGCGGCCTTGGCAGCGGGCTTGGCCGACGGCTTGCGGGAAATGTGGGAACTCATCGCGACAATACTAGACCAAGCGGTTCGATATTTATACTATACCGGCCGGTTTATTAAATTGGGCCGGCAGTCGCGGCTCCCTCCTTAGTTGCAACCCTGCGTTTCAGGACGTTGACCGATGAAGATCGTGCGCTGGATGGGCGGTATGGTGTGGATGGCTGCGCTGGCAGCCTGTTCGGGGCAGGAACAGGCGCCACCGGCGGCCGTACCGGTGCTGGTGGTTCACCCCGGCGAGCAGGCCGGGCAGGCGCCGGCGGCGTTCCCGGGCACGGTGCGTGCCCGGCAGGAAAGCCCGCTGTCGTTCCGCGTTGGCGGCAACCTGGTCAAGCGCCACGTCGATGCCGGGCAACGGGTGAAGAAGGGCGACGTGCTGGCCGAGCTGGACGTGGCTGACTTCGCGCTGCAGGCCCGCGCCTCGCAGGCGCAGCTGGCGGCAGCCGAAGCCGATCTGGTGCGCGCCCGCGATGACCTCAAGCGTTACCAGGTGCTGGCCGACCAGCAGCTGGTCAGCCGCTCGCAGCTGGACCAGCAGTCCGCCGCGTTCAAGGCCGCGCAGGGCCAGGCCAACGCCGCCCGCGCCAACCTCGATGTGTTGCGCAACCAGGCCGGCTACGCACAGCTGCGCGCGCCGGCTGACGGTGTGATCGCCAGCCGCGAGGCCGAGGCCGGGCAGGTAGTGTCCGCCGGGCAGACCATCTTTAACCTGGCCGCCGACGGTGGCCGCGAAGTGCTGATCGACCTGCCCGAGGCCACCATCCGCGACTATGCGGTGGGCCAGCCGGTTGAGGTGGAGTTGTGGAACCGCCCCGGCCAGCGCCTGCCGGGCACGATCCGGGAGATCGCCGCCGCTGCCGATCCGCAGGCACGTACCTATGCGACCCGGGTCAGTCTGCCCGCCGATGCGCTGGCCGACGTCGAACTGGGCCAGAGTGCCCGCGTCTACAGCAGCGCCGGTCGCCACGGCACCCTGCAGCTGCCGCTGGGCGCGCTGCAGCGCGGTGCCAACGGTGCCGCCAGCGTATGGGTGGTCGATCCGGCCAACAGCACGCTGAGGGCCGCAACGGTTACCACCGGTGCGTTTGGCAGCGAGACGGTACCGGTGCTGTCCGGCGTGAACGCGGGTGACTGGGTGGTTGCTGCGGGTGGCCACCTGCTGCGGGCCGGTCAACCGGTGATCGCCGTGGACCGGCAGAACCGTCCCGTGCTGAAGCCGGCTACGCCGGCCGCTGCCGCCAAGGCCAGGGAGTAAGCCGGTGCGCCGCTTCAATCTTTCCGAGTGGGCGTTGTCCAACCGCCCGCTGGTGCTGTTTGCGATGCTGGCCTTCGCGCTGATCGGCGCATGGTCGTACAAGCATCTGGGCCAGTCCGAGGACCCGCCGTTCACCTTCAAGGCGATGGTGGTGCGCACGTTGTGGCCCGGGGCCACTGCCGAGCAGGTCTCGCGGCAGGTGACCGAGCCGCTCGAGAAGGCGCTGATGAATACCGGCGAGTACGAGTTCATCCGCTCGTACTCGCGTCCGGGCGAATCGCAGATCATCTTCATGGCGCGCGACAGCCTGCGCTCCAGGCAGATCCCGGACCTGTGGTACCAGGTGCGCAAGCGCGTGGGCGACATCCGCCCGACGCTGCCACGCGAGATCGTCGGTCCGTTCTTCAACGATGAGTTCGGCGACACCTACGGCAACATCTATGCGTTGACCGGCAAGGGCTTCGACTATGCGGTGATACGCGACTACGCCGACCGCATCCAGCTGGAACTGCAGCGGGTGCCCGACGTCGGCAAGATCGACCTGGTCGGCCTGCAGGACGAGAAGGTGTGGATCGAACTGTCCAACACTCGGCTGGCCACGCTGGGCGTGTCGATGCAGCAGGTGCAGCAGGCGCTGGCCGACCAGAATGCAGTGACCGGCACCAGCTTCTTCGAGACCGCCACCGATCGCGTGCAGCTGCGGGTGACCGGCCAGTTCAACGACATCGAAGCGATCCGCCAGTTCCCGATCCGCGCCGGTGACCGCACCGTGCACCTGGGCGACATCGCCGAGGTCAAGCGCGGCTTCGCCGATCCGGCGTCGCCGAAGATGCGCTTCATGGGCGAAGAGGCGATCGGCCTGGCGGTGGCGATGAAGGATGGCGGTGACATTCTCAAGCTCGGCGCCAACCTCGATGCCGAGTTCGAACGCCTGCAGAAGACCCTGCCGGCCGGCATGCAGCTGCGCAAGGTGTCCGACCAGCCGCAATCGGTGGAAGAGTCGGTCGGCGAGTTCGTGCAGGTGCTGACCGAGGCGGTGGTGATCGTGCTGCTGGTCAGCTTCTTCTCGCTGGGCCTGCGCACCGGCCTGGTGGTGGGCGTGACCATCCCGCTGGTGCTGGCGATGACCTTCTTCGTCATGCACTACTTCGACATCGGCCTGCACAAGATCTCGCTGGGTGCATTGGTGCTGGCGCTGGGCCTGCTGGTGGACGATGCGATCATCGCGGTGGAGATGATGGCCACCAAGATGGAGCAGGGCTATGACCGCCTGCGCGCCGCCAGTTTCGCCTGGGAGTCGACCGCGTTCCCGATGCTGACCGGCACCCTGATCACCGCGGCCGGCTTCCTGCCCATTGCCACTGCGGCATCGAGTACCGGTGAATACACCCGCTCGCTGTTCCAGGTGGTGACCATCGCGCTGGTGGTGTCGTGGATCGCAGCGGTGCTGTTCATCCCTTACCTGGGCGACAAGATGCTGCCGGACCTGTTCAATCCGCAGCCGCCGAAGCCGGGCAGCCTGTCCGCGCGCTGGCACGCCAAGCGCCAGCAGTGGGCCGACCGCTACCCGGCGCTGGCCAACCTGATCGCGCCGCCGCAGCACGGGCATGACCATGATCCGTACCAGCGCCCGTTCTACCGCAGTTTCCGTCGCTTCCTCGATGGCTGCCTGCGTCACCGCTGGTGGGTGATCGCCGCGACCATCGCGCTGTTCGTGTTCTCGCTGATGATGTTCCGCTTCGTGCCGCAGCAGTTCTTCCCGGATTCGACCCGGCCGGAATTGATGGTGGACATCGAGCTGGCCGAGGGCGCGTCGCTGCGCTCGACCCAGGCCCAGGCCGAGAAGCTGGAGAAGCTGCTGTCCAGCCGCGAGGGCATTGCCAACTACGTCTCCTACGTGGGCACCGGTTCGCCGCGCTTCTACCTGCCGCTGGACCAGCAGCTGCCGGCGACCAACTTCGCCCAGTTCGTGGTGCTGGCCAAGGACATCAGGTCACGCGAAAGCACCCGCGACTGGCTGCTGCACGAGGTGATCCCGAAGTTCCCGGACGTGCAGATGCGCGTGACCCGCCTGGAGAACGGCCCGCCGGTCGGCTATCCGGTGCAGATGCGCATCTCCGGCGAGCACATCGAGAAGGTGCAGGCGATCGCGCGCCAGGTCGAGGCCAAGGTGCGGGAGAACCCGCACGTGATGAACGTCAACCTGGACTGGAGCGAGCCGAGCAAGGTGGTGCGCCTGGTAGTCGACCAGGAGCGCGCCCGCGCGCTGGGCGTGAGCAGCGCCCAGGTCAGCCAGTTCCTGTCCAGTTCGTTGGCCGGGCAATCGGTCAGCGTGTATCGCGAGGGCAATCGCCAGATCGAGATGCTGCTGCGCGGGCCGGCCGATGAGCGCAACCAGCTGGAGCTGCTGTCCAGCCTGTCGATGCCCACCGCCAACGGTGGCAGCATCACGCTGTCGCAGGTGGCGACGATGGAGTACGGCTTCGAGGACGGCATCATCTGGCACCGTAACCGGTTGCCGACGGTGACTGTGCGCGCTGACATCAGTGATGGCATGCAGGCGCTGGACGTGGTGCATCAGATCCTGCCCACACTGGACGGCATCCGTGCCGAGCTGCCAAGTGGTTACCTGCTGGAAACCGGCGGTACCGTGGAAGATTCGGCGCGTGGCCAGAACTCGATCAAGGCCGGCATGCCGCTGTTCCTGGTGGTGGTGGCCACGCTGCTGATGCTGCAGCTGCGCAGCTTCTCGCGTGCAGCGATGGTGCTGGTGACCGCGCCGCTGGGCATCATCGGCGCGACCCTGTTCCTGCTGCTGTTCCGGGCGCCGTTCGGCTTCGTGGCGCTGCTGGGCACGATCGCACTGGCCGGCATGATCATGCGCAACTCGGTGATCCTGATCGACCAGATCCAGCAGGACATCGATGCCGGGCATGACCGTTGGCATTCGATCATCGACGCCACGGTGCGCCGCTTCCGCCCGATCGTGCTGACCGCACTGGCAGCCGTGTTGGCGATGATTCCGCTGTCGCGCAGCGCGTTCTACGGATCGATGGCGATCTCGATCATGGGCGGCCTGATCGTCGGTACGGTGCTGACCCTGGTGTTCCTGCCGGCGTTGTACGCGGCGTGGTTCCGGGTGAAGCCCGATGAATCCGGGGCGTGATGCCCCGGCGTCCACGGCCAGCGCCTCTGGCAGGTGCCAACCTTGGTTGGCACTGCTCGCGGTACCTGCTTTCTGTAGAGCCGAGCCACGCTCGGCTGCTCTTCGCGCGTTGATGGGATGAGTCGAGCATGGCTCGACTCTACACAAGCATCACGCAGGGCATGGATCTACCGCAGCTGCAGGCCGGTCCGTAGCACCGGCAGCAGCCATTCGACGAACACCTGCACGCGCAGCGCACGGTGCTGCCGATGCGGCTGCAGCAGGGTGACCGGCAATGGCTGTGCGACGTGCTGTGGCATCACTTCCACCAGCGCGCCGGATTGCAGCTCGGCCTGTACGTCGTAGCGCGGAATCTGTAAAAGACCCAACCCCGCCACACAGCACGCAATCGATGCCTCGGCGCTGTTCACACGCACCCAGCCAGGCATCGGCAGCGTGCGCAGTTGGCCGCCGTCCTGCCACTCCCACGGTTCCACCCGTGCCGTGGTCGGCGACGCGTAGTTCACCGCGCGATGCTGCGGCAGGTCGGCAGGATGCTGCGGCACGCCGTGTTCGCGCAGGTAGGCCGGCGCCGCGACGTTGGCAAAATCCAGTTGGCCCAGCGTGCGCGCCACCAGGCTGGAATCGCCCAGTTGGCCGACCCGCAGCACCGCATCGCAACCGTCTTCGATCAGGTTCACCGCGCGGTCGGTCATGCCCAGGTCCACTTCCACCTGCGGATACTGCGCGAAGAACCCGGGCAGCGCCGGTGCGATGATGCGGCGGCCGATGCGGCTGGGTACGTCGATCTTCAGCAGGCCCGACGGCTGGGCGTCGACCTGGAGGAACAGCGATTCGGCGTCTTCGACCTCGGCGATCAGGCGCAGGCAGCGGGCATGGAACACGTCGCCGTCGTGGGTGGTGGACACCCGGCGGGTCGAGCGCTGCAGCAGGCGGGTGCCGAGCCGCTGCTCCAGCTCCGCAATGGCTGCCGAGACCGTGGAGCGGGGCAGGCCGAGCTGGTCGGCGGCGCGGGTGAAGCTCGCGCACTCCACGACCCGGGTGAAGATGCGGAAGCGATCGATCCGGTCCATTGTTCGCTGGCTCTGGAAAGTTAAGTCAAAGTGGCGGGCTTTATCCGCATTTTCTGCACGATATCGTCGTCAGGGCAGGGTTGCCACCCCGGGCAGCCCCCTCCCGAGACCGAAGCCATGACCGAGCATTCCCTCAAGGGCAAGACCGTGCTGATCGCCGGTGGCGCCAAGAACCTGGGCGGCCTGATCGCCCGCGACTTCGCCGCACAGGGCGCCAAAGCCATCGTCATCCACTACAACAGTGCCGCTACCCAGGCCGATGCAGAAGCGACGGTAGCCGCGGTGCAGGCCGCCGGCAGCAAGGCGGTGGCCTTGCAGGGCGACCTGACGTCGGCGGCAGCGATGGAGCGCTTGTTCGCCGATGCCGTGGCCGCAGTCGGCCGTCCTGACATCGCCATCAACACGGTGGGAAAGGTACTCAAGAAGCCGCTGCTGGACATCAGCGAGGCGGAGTACGACGAGATGAGCGCGGTCAATGCCAAGGCCGCGTTCTTCTTCCTGAAGGAGGCAGGTCGCCACGTCAATGACGGTGGCCGCATCTGCACCCTGGTCACCTCGCTGCTGGGTGCGTTCACGCCGTTCTATTCCAGTTACGCCGGCACCAAGGCGCCGGTCGAGCACTTCACCCGCGCGGCGTCGAAGGAATTTGGTGAGCGCGGCATTTCGGTGACCGCGATCGGTCCCGGTCCGATGGACACGCCGTTCTTCTATCCGGCCGAGAGCGCCGATGCGCAGGCGTATCACAAGACTGCGGCGGCATTGTCGGCGTTCACCCGCACCGGGCTGACCGACATCGCCGATATCGTGCCGTGGATCCGCTTCCTGGTGACGGATGGCTGGTGGATGACCGGGCAGACGATTCTGGTCAATGGTGGGTACACCACCAAGTAACGCAGCCACGCACGGCGTGGGTCTACCAGTAGAGCCACCCCATGGGTGGCTGCGCACGATATCCGACGGGAAGCGCGCCACGCATGGCCTGGCGCTACCGGATCAGCCCAGCTTCGCCAGCACCGCGTCGGTCGCTGCCGCGGTGCTCACCGCCTTGCCCTTCGCAGCCAGATCAGCAGTGAACACGCCGTCATCCAGCACCGCATGCACGGCGGCTTCCACCGCGGCCGCTTCGGCTTCCAGCCCCAGCGAATGGCGCAGCAGCATCGCGGCGCTGAAGATTGTCGCGTACGGATTGGCGATGCCCTTGCCGGCGATGTCCGGGGCCGAACCGTGGATGGGCTCGTAAATGCCCACCGCACCCGGCTCGCCCAGCGAAGCCGACGGCAGCAGGCCCAGCGAACCGGCCAGCATCGAGGCCTCATCGGTGAGGATGTCGCCGAACATGTTCTCGGTGACGATCACGTCGTACTCGCGTGGCTTGGCCAGCAGGTGCATGGCCATCGAATCGACCAACTGGTGCTCCAGCGCCACGTCCGGGAACTCCTCGCGGCCGATGCGTGCGGCCACGTCGCGCCACAGGCGCGAGGTTTCCAGCACATTGGCCTTGTCCACCGAAGTGACCTTGCCGCGACGCTGCTGGGCCAGGCGGAAGGCACTGCGCAGCACGCGTTCGATCTCGGCCACAGTGTAGCGGCACAGGTCGCTGGCGCTGTCGGCGTCGCGGGTCTTGTCGCCGAAGTAGATGCCGCCGGTCAGTTCACGCACCACCACGAAGTCCACGCCCTGCAGCAGCTCGGCCTTGATCGGTGATGCGTGCAGCGCGGCTTCGTGGGTACGTACCGGGCGCAGATTCGCGTACAGGCCCAGCGCCTTGCGGATCGCCAGCAGGCCCTGCTCGGGGCGCACCTTGGCGTTCGGGTCGGACCACTTCGGGCCACCGACCGCGCCCAGCAGTACCGCATTGGCGGCCTGGCAGGCGGCGAGGGTCGACGCCGGCAGCGGTTCACCGTGGCGGTCGATGGCGATGCCACCGATGTCGTGCTCGCTGAAAGTGAAGGTGTGGTTGAAGCGTCCGGCGACCGCCTTCAGGACGGCAACTGCCGCGGCGGCCACTTCCGGGCCGATGCCATCACCGGGCAGGACAACAATCTCAGCGTGCATGCTCACTCTCGTAACGTTCGATTTCAGGGACACGGCCCAACAGATACCCCAACTGGTCGACGCCTTCCAGCAGGCAGGTCTGCGAGAAGCCATCCAGCGGGAAGGAATAGACGCGGCCAGCGGGGGTGCGCAGCTCGCGCGCAGCCACGTCGATGGTCAGCGCATCGTCCGGGCGCTGCATCAGCGCCTGCACGTCGGCCTCGTCCAGCACGATCGGCAGCAGGCCGTTCTTCAGCGCGTTGCCGCGGAAGATGTCCGCGATCTCGCTGCTGACGATGGCACGCAGGCCCAGGTCGGTCAGCGCCCACGGTGCATGCTCGCGCGAAGAACCGCAGCCGAAGTTGCGGCCCGCCAGCAGGATGCTGCGGCCGGCGTTGTGCGGCTGGTTGAAGGCGAAGTCGGCCACCGGCGAACCATCAGCTTGCCAGCGCCAGTCGTTGAACGCGTTGCGACCCAGCCCGGCACGCTCGGTGGTGGACAGGAACCGCGCCGGGATGATCTGGTCGGTGTCGATGTTGGTCTGGCGCAGCACCACGCTGGCCGAGGTCAGGGTACGGAAACCGGCCATCACGCCACCTCCTGTGCGAACAGTTCGCGGGTGTCGGCCACATGCCCGTTCACCGCGGCCCACGCGGCGCTCATCGGCGAGGCCAGCAGCGTGCGCGAACCGGGCCCCTGCCGGCCTTCAAAATTGCGGTTGCTGGTGCTCACGGCCAGCTGGCCGGGGGCGACCAGATCGCCGTTCATCGCGATGCACATCGAGCAGCCCGGCTCGCGCCATTCGGCACCGGCCGCGCGCACGATCTCGTGGATGCCCTCGGCTTCGGCCTCGCGCTTGACGATCTCCGAGCCCGGCACCACCAGCATGCGCACCCGGTCGGCGACGCGACGACCGCGCAGCACCTGCGCCACTTCGCGCATATCACTCAGGCGGCCGTTGGTGCACGAACCAACGAACACTACGTCCACCGGTGTGCCCGCCAGCGCCTTGCCGGCCTGGAAGTGCATGTAGTCCAGGCCCTTCTGCGCGGCGGCATCGTTGGCGGCGGGAATCGGCGCATCCACGGCGATCGCGGTACCCGGATGCGTACCCCAGGTCAGGGTCGGGCGGATGTCGGCGGCGTCGATGTGCACTTCGCTGTCGAAGCGCGCGCCGTCATCGCTGCGCAGCTGTTGCCAGCGCGCCACGGCAGCGTCGAAGTCGGCGCCCTTGGGGCCGCGCGGCGTAGCGGCGACGAAGTCGAAGGTGACCTGGTCGGGCGCGACCATGCCGGCGCGTGCACCTGCTTCGATCGACATGTTGCACAGGGTCATGCGCTGTTCCATGTCCATCGCTTCGATGGTGCTGCCACGGAACTCGATCACATGGCCGGTGCCGCCGTTGACGCCGATCACGCCGATGATGTGCAGGACCACATCCTTGGCGCCGACGCCGGGTGCCAGCGCACCGTCAACGGTGATCGCGAAGGTCTTGGCCTTGCGCTGCAGCAGGCACTGCGTGGCCAGCACGTGGCCGACCTCGCTGGTGCCGATGCCGAAGGCCAGCGAGCCGAATGCACCGTGGGTGGAGGTGTGGCTGTCGCCGCAGACGATGGTCATGCCGGGCTGGGTGAAGCCCTGTTCCGGCGCAATGACATGGACGATGCCGCGGTTGTCCGAGGCCATGTCGAACAGTTCGATGCCGTGCTCGGCGCAATTTCGCGCCAGGGTGGCGACCTGTGCCTCGGAAGCGGCGCTGGCGTAGGGCAACGTGCCGTCCGCGGCGGCCGGCAGGGTCGGCGTGGAATGGTCCATCGTCGCCTTGGTGCGGTCCGGCCGGCGCGGCGACAGGCCGCGCTCGCGCAGTTCGGTGAATGCCTGCGGTGAGGTCACCTCGTGGATCAGGTGCAGGTCGATGTACAGCACGGCGGGCGCGCTGTCGGATTCGGGAACCACCACGTGGGCGTCCCACAGTTTGTCGTACAGGGTGCGGGGTGCAGAAGTCATGCGTATGCCTGGCAGAAGTACGAAATAGCGAACATCAGTAAAGAAAGCGGAACGGTCAAGTCAACGACGGCGGGCGAGCACCCGCAGTCGCACGTAGTCGGCCAGCGGCTGGCCGGCGGCATTGCGTGGCAGGTCGGCCAGCAACGCGGTGGCAGCCTCGCGCACGGTGGCGCGGGCCTCGGCGGGCAGGTCATCCAGCAGCGGCGCGGCGAATACCCGCAGCCAGCCGGCCACGCCGGTCGGCAGTGGGGTCGGGCGCGGCGTGCATTCGATCAGCTGCACCTGGAAGCCATGCTGGCGCAGGCGGTCGGCATAGGCATCGGCGCTCGGGAAGTACCACTGGAAGGTGCTGGCGCCATGGCCGTGCGCCACGCGTGCGGCCTGCACGGCCGCGATGATCGTGGCCACGTTGCCATGGCCGCCGAACTCGGCGACGAAGCGGCCACCGGGGCGCAGCGCGCGGCGTACGCCTTCCAGCACGCGGTCCGGGGTGCCCATCCAATGCAGTGCCGCGTTGCTGAACACTGCATCGAACTCGCTGTCGAACGACAGTGCGTGGCCGTCCATCACCTGGGCATCGACACCGCGCGCGCGGGCGGC
Source organism: Stenotrophomonas maltophilia group sp. SKK55 (assembly GCF_057179845.1). Taxonomy (NCBI): domain Bacteria; kingdom Pseudomonadati; phylum Pseudomonadota; class Gammaproteobacteria; order Lysobacterales; family Lysobacteraceae; genus Stenotrophomonas; species Stenotrophomonas maltophilia group sp. SKK55. Next base: position 201,657 of record NZ_JBXUHP010000048.1, on the reverse strand, counting down.
GATCACCAGTTCCGGCGAGGCATCCACGCCGTGGATGCGTGCGCCGCTCAGGGCCAGTTCGGTGCTGAGCACGCCATCGCCACAGCCCAGGTCGAGGATGCGCTCACCGGCGCGCGGATCGAGCAGGCGCGCGACCGCGCCACCGAGCAACGGTACGAAACCGGCATCGATCGCATAGTCCTGGGCGTTCCACTGCTGGCCAGCGGCTGCGGTAGGAGTGTCGAAGGCGCTCATCTCGGGTTCCTCAGGCGGTTGCGGGGGTGGGAACGTCGGTGCTGCTTTGGGCGGCGGCGTGGCGCTGGCGCAGCAGGCGGTTGGCCACGTCCAGCCAGGCCAGCGCGGAGGCTTCGATGATGTCCTTGCTCGTACCGGTGCCGTCGTACTCCACGCCGTCGTGGCGCACACTCAGATTGGCCTCGCCGCGGGCATCGGCGCCGATGCCCACGCTGTGCACGTGGTAGCTGTCCAGCATCAGCTGTACGCCGGTGGCGGCCGACAGCGCGCCGAACAGGGCATCGACCGGGCCGTCGCCCTGCGCGGTCTCGGCCACGCGGTTGCCGTCCGGGTCGGACAGTTCGACCAGCGCGTTGGCACGGCTGCCGACATCGCTGATGGTCATCGACGCCAGGCGGTAGCCCTGCGCGTTGGAGCCGCCCTGCATCAACGTCTGCAGGTCGGCATCGGTGACCACGCGCTGCTGTTCGCACAGGCCCTTGAACTGCTCGAACACCAGTTTCAGTTCGTCTTCGTCCAGCCAGAAGCCCAGCGCACGCAGGCGCGCTTCAACAGCGGCGCGGCCACTGTGGCGGCCCAGCACCATCTGCGAATCCTCCCAGCCCACGTCTTCCGGGCGCATGATTTCGTAGGTGCCGCGATGACGCAGCATGCCGTGCTGGTGGATGCCCGATTCGTGGGCGAAGGCATTGGCGCCGACGATGGCCTTGTTGCGCTGCACCGGCATGCCGACCAGGCGCTGCAGCAGCTGCGAGGTGCCGACGATGCGCGGGGTGTTGATCGAACTGTCCTGCTCGTAGAAGGCCTGGCGGACTTTCAGCACCATCGCGATCTCTTCCAGTGAACAGTTGCCGGCGCGCTCGCCGATGCCGTTGACGGTGCACTCGACCTGGCGTGCACCGCCCTCGATGGCGGCCAGCGAGTTGGCCACGGCCAGGCCCAGGTCATTGTGGCAGTGCGCGCTGAAGATCACGTTGGCGGCATTCGGCACATCGGCGACGCCGGCGATGACCTGCTGGAACATCGCGCGGATTTCTTCCGGCGTGGTGAAGCCGACGGTGTCGGGCAGGTTGATGGTGGTGGCGCCGGCGGCAATGGCTACGCGCGAGACTTCGATCAGGTAGTCCAGCTCGGTGCGGGTGGCATCCTCGGCCGAGAATTCGACATCGTCGATGTACGAGCGTGCCAGCGATACATGCTTGCGTACCGATTCCAGCACCTGCTCGCGGGTCATCCGCAGCTTGTGTTCGCGGTGCAGCGGGCTGGTGGACAGGAACACGTGCAGGCGCGGGTTGGCCGCAGCTTCCAGGGCACGCGCCGAGGTTTCGATATCGGCCTGCAGGCAGCGCGACAGCACGGCCAGGCTCAGGCTCGGGCGGCGCAGCTCACGGCCGATCAGGGCCATCGCCTCGCGGTCGGACTGCGAGCTGGCCGGGAAGCCGGTCTCGATGATGTCCACACCCAGTTCGTCCAGCGCACGCGCCATCACCAGCTTCTGCGGCGGGCTCATGCTGCAGCCGGGGGACTGCTCGCCGTCACGCAGGGTGGTGTCGAAGATGCGGATGCGCGGGGTGGTAATTCGTTCGATGGTGGTCACAGGGAAATCTCCTCGACAGCGGGTGCGGCGGCTTGCAGGGGGGAAGGGGAAGAGGTGGGGGACGCGAGGGCGCTGGCCTTGCCGGGCGAGCGTGGGGTTTCACTACGCCGTCGCCGTGGTTTCCGCGGCGGGCGCGGCCGGATGTCGGTGAGCAGGCCGGCCAGGACACCCGCATCGATATTCCCGCCGGACACCACCGCGCACTTGCGGCGGCCAGCGACACGGCGGCCTGCTGCCAGCGCCAGCGCACCGGCGCCCTCGGCGATGATGTGTTCTTCCAGTGCCAGCCGGACCAGGGTTTCACGCAGTTCGGCTTCGCGCACGATCACCACGTCGTCCAGCAGCGAGGTGCACAGGCGTCGGGTCAGGAATCCAGGGATCTTCACCCGCACGCCGTCGGCCAGCGAGGCGACGGGGGCGATCTCGCGCACGTCGCCGCGGATGGCGCGCGCCATTGAGTCAACGCCTTCCACCTGGGCGCCGATCACGCGCACGCCCTGTGATTTCAGCGCCAGTGCAACGCCGGAGGCCAGTCCGCCACCACCAATCGGCACGATCACCACGTCCGGTGCATGCGCGGCCAGCTCGATGCCGACCGTACCCTGGCCGGCAATCACATCGGCGTCGTCGAACGCGGACAGGAAGCGGTAGCCATGGCGCTGTGCCAGTTCGACGGCGAAGGCGTAGGCCTCGTCATAGCTGGTGCCATGCTGGCGCACGGTGGCGCCCCAGTGAGCGACCCCGGCGATCTTGGTGGCCGGTGCGCCATGCGGCATCACGGTGATGGCCGGGACGTCCAGGCGGTAGGCTGCCCACGCCACGCCCTGGGCATGGTTGCCGGCCGAGGCGCAGATCACCGGCCGGGTATCGCCGCGCTCGCGGCCGGCCAGCAGCGCGTTCAACGCGCCGCGCACCTTGTAGGACCCGGTGCGCTGCAGGTTCTCCAGCTTCAGCCAGGTGCCGAAGCGCTCGGCATGGTGCAGCGGGGTAGGCGGCAGGAAGCGGCGCAGCCGGGCCTGCGCCGCCAGTACGTCGGCGACGCTTACGTCGCCGACATCGCTTTCCTGGCTGGCATCAGCGGCCGGCATGGGCCACCAGCGGGGTGCAGGCGACCGCCGCATGCGGGCACGGGCGGCGAAGAAGACGCCTCCGTACCGGCACCGTGGTCACTACGGTACGGGTGTTCATACGGATGCTCCTTCCACGGCGGTGACCTGCACGGACACGCAGTCGTAGATCTTCTCGATCTGCCGGCACAGCGTTTCCGCCGGGCGCTGGCCATCCACCACCAGCTGCAGGTGCCAGCGGCCATCGTCGGCGGCCACCGGCGCACCGCTGATCGCACGCGGCGCGAAGCCACGGCGCTCGGCCATGCCGATCACGCGCAACAGCGCGCCTTCGGCCGGGTGCAGCACCAGGTCAAGCCGGTAGTGCATTTGGGATCTCCTGGCGGGCATGGGCGGGGTTGCTTTCCAGCATCGTGCTGTTGGCGGTGTTCGGTGGCACCAGCGGCCATACGTTGGCGCGTGCATCGATGGCCACGTGCAGCAGTGCCGGGCCGGGTTCGGCCAGCAGCGCGGCCAGGCCACCCTCGACGTCATCCCGCGCGTCGATGCGGGTGGCGGCAATGCCGAATACCTGCGCCAGCGCCACGAAGTCCGGGTTGTCGGACAGGTCGATCTCGCTGTAGCGCTCGGCGAAGAACAGCTCCTGCCACTGCCGCACCATGCCCAGCGAACTGTTGTCCAGCAGCACGATCTTCACCGGCAGGCGGCAGCGGGCAATGGTGGCCAGCTCCTGCACGTTCATCATGAAGCTGCCGTCGCCGGACACCAGCACCACGGTGCGATCGGGGCAGGCGAACTGCGCACCCATCGCGGCCGGCAGGCCGAAGCCCATGGTGCCCAGCGCGCCACTGGTCAGGTGGTTGCGCGGGTGGTTGAAGCGGCAGTGCTGGGCCACCCACATCTGGTGCTGGCCAACGTCGCAGGCGATCACCGCATCGGCCGGGGCCAGCTCGCTCAGGCGCTTCAGCAGCGCCGGGGCGTAGATGTGCTGACCCGGTGCGTCGTAGCGCGCGGCGAAACGATCGCGGTGCTGTGCACAGCGCTTGCGCCACGCCTCCTGGTGGGCCTTGGGGGAGGGGAAGGCCGCACGCAGGGCGCGGATGGCATGACCGACATTGCCGGGCACGGCGACATCGGCGCTGCGCAGCTTGGAAATCTCATATGCGTCCGCATCGATGTGAACGACGCGGGCGAACGGTGCAAACTCCGCCAGCTTGCCGGTGGCACGGTCGTCGAAGCGTGCGCCCAGCACCAGCAGCAGGTCGCTTTCCTGCACCGCCATGTTGGCCGCGCGGGTGCCGTGCATGCCCAGCATGCCCAGCGACTGCGGATGGCTGGCCGGCAGTGCGCCGAGGCCGCGCAGGGTCATCACGGTGGGGATGGCACTGGCCTCGACGAAGTCGCGCAGGTCCTGCACGGCATCGCCCAGCGCGATGCCGCCACCGGCGTAGACCACCGGCTTCTCGGCCGCCGCCAGCGCGGCGATGGCCTCGGCAATGGCGGCCTCGGCTGGCGCCGGCGGTGGTTCGACGCTGCTGGGCACATGCGCCGGCAGATGGCTGGCATCGGCCAGCTGCACGTCCTTGGGCAGGTCGATCAGCACCGGGCCGGGACGGCCCTCGCGGGCGATCCGGAACGCATCGGCCACCACGCGCGGCAGGTCATCGACGCTGCGCACCAGCCAGCTGTGCTTGACGATCGGCATCGTCAGGCCGAACACATCCAGTTCCTGGAAGGCGTCGGTGCCCAGCAGCGGCGTGCCGACCTGGCCGGTGATGCAGACCATCGGTACCGAGTCCAGCATCGCATCGGCGATGCCGGTGACCAGGTTCGACGCGCCCGGGCCGGAGGTGGCCACGCAGACGCCCACCTGGTTGCTGGCGCGGGCGAAACCGTTGGCGGCCAGCGCCGCGCCCTGCTCATGGCGTACCAGGATGTGCTTCAGCGACGAATCCACCAGCGCGTCGTAGAACGGCATGATGGTGCCGCCGGGATAGCCGAACAGCGTGCGGACGCCTTCGGCCTCCAGCGCCTGGGTCAGCCAGCGCGCGCCGTTGGGCGGCGCGCTGCGGTGTGTGGAAGAGTTCATGGGGGAACCTTGCAAAGCGGGTGGGGGAGGGCCGCGCGGTTACGCGGCCTGTCCTTGCAACCAGACCATCTTGGCGCGCAGTTCCTTGCCCACCTTTTCGATCGGGTGCTCCAGGTCGGCCTGCTTGAACCTGTTGTAGTTCGGCAGGCCCGCTTCGTACTCGGCCACCCAGTTCTTGGTGAAGGTGCCGTCCTGGATGTCCTTCAGCACTTCCTTCATGCGTGCCTTGGTGCTGGCGTCGATCACGCGCGGGCCGCTGACGTAGTCGCCGTACTGCGCGGTCTCGGAGATGAATTCCAGCATGCGCGAGATGCCGCCTTCGTAGAACAGGTCGACGATCAGCTTCAGCTCGTGCAGTACCTCGTAGTAGGCAATCTCCGGCTGGTAGCCGGCTTCCACCAGGGTCTCGAAACCGGCCTGCACCAGCGCCGACGCACCACCACACAGCACCGCCTGCTCGCCGAACAGATCGGTCTCGGTCTCTTCCTTGAAGGTGGTCTGGATCAGGTTGGCGCGGGCACCGCCGAGGCCGGCCGCATAGGCCTGGGCATGCTGCGCGGCCTTGCCGCTGACGTCCTGGTAGACCGCCCAGATGCACGGCACGCCACGGCCGATCTCGTACTCACGGCGCACCAGCGCACCCGGACCCTTCGGCGCGACCAGCACGACGTCCAGATCGGCGCGCGGCTCGATCATGCCGTAGTGCACGTTCAGGCCGTGCGCGAACAGCAGGCACGCCCCCTGCTTCATGTTCGGCGCCAGCACATCGTTGTAGAGCTTCTTCTGCACCATGTCCGGGGTCAGCACGGCGACCAGGTCGGCGTCCTTCACCGCATCGGCGGGCGCCACCACGGTGAATCCATCGGCCTGGGCCTTGGCTTCGGTCGGGCCGCCCGGACGCAGGCCTACCACCACGTCGAAGCCGGATTCGCGCAGGTTCAGTGCGTGGGCGCGGCCCTGGCTGCCGTAGCCGATGACGGCGATCTTGGTCTGGGGCAGGTCGTTGGTGCTCATGGGGGAGGTTCCTTGCGGTGGGAAGAAAAAAGAACGGCCGGTCGTCGAGGTGACGTGCCGGCCGGTCAGGGGAAAGCGGTGGAGGGGGCGCCGCGCATCGCACAGGCACAGCCACAGCCACCACGAGGCGTGGTGCTGCAGGTCCGGGTTGTGCGATGAGCGTTGGTCATGGTGGTTGCGTCTGAAACCAGGTCCTGAAATGAAAAAACCCGCACCGGGGCGGGTGCGGGTTTTTGAAGAGTTCCGGTGTGTCTGTTGCTTACACGCTGGCTCGTCCCGCACCTGTCGGTTGGGTAATAAGTACGAGCACAAGAATCGAACGCAGCGAGGCGGCGCCGGTGTCGGCGGCTTCGATGTGGGTTCGCGGTGGCGTGTTGTGATGCAGCATGTAATCGAGAGAAACACAGCCATTTCGGCGGTGTCAACCCTCGCGACAGATTTTCTTATCGGTTTCCGCGGCATCCAGCGGAATGGCTTGTGGCGCAAGGATGGTTGCCGTTGAAATTGTTTCGGTGAACCGGAATTCACTCCTTTCAGCGCGGTTTTTGCGCGGATTCCGGGCCGTTTTCGCCCTGGTGAGTGCGGCCCAAGGGCCGCGCCCACCGATAGGCCACGGCCCATGACCTCTGCCCGATACCGCATGAAGGCCGCAGCGGCGAAGATCGAGGGACCACCCTTCCACCGGAACCCGACCGTGTCCCGACGCCTTGCCCGCTCCCTGCTCGCCGCCGCCGTGCTGGCTGCCGTGCCTGCACTGTCCATCGCCGCCGACCGCATCACCGGCCACACCTTCGCCACCCGTTCGGAGGTGATCGCCCCGCATGCGATGGCGGCTACCTCGCAGCCGCTGGCCACCCAGATCGCGCTGGACGTGATGAAGGGCGGTGGCTCGGCGGTCGACGCGGCGATCGCGGCCAATGCCGCGCTCGGCCTGATGGAGCCGACCGGCAACGGCATCGGTGGCGACCTGTTCGCCATCGTCTGGGACCCAAAGACGCAGAAGCTCTACGGCTACAACGGCTCGGGCCGCTCGCCGAAGTCGCTCACCCTGGCCGAGTTCCAGCGTCGTGGCCTGAAGGACATCCCGGCCACCGGCCCGTTGCCGGTGTCGGTGCCCGGTGCGGTCGACGGCTGGTTCGCCCTGCACGACCGTTTCGGTCGCAAGCCGATGGCCGACAACCTGGCGCCGGCCATCCGTTACGCCCGCGAAGGGCACCCGGTGGCCGAGGTGATCGCCTACTACTGGGACCGTTCGGTGCCCAAGCTGTCGCAGTACCCGGGCTTCAAGGAGCAGTTCACGATCAACGGCCACGCCCCGCGCAAGGGCGAGATGTGGAAGAACCCGAACCTGGCCAGCACCCTGCAGAAGATCGCCGACGGCGGGCGCGACGCCTTCTACAAGGGCGAGATCGCCCGCACCATCGGTGACTACTTTAAGGCCAACGGTGGCTACCTGAGCTACCAGGACATGGCCGACCACCACGGTGAATGGGTCGAGCCGGTCAGCAGCAACTACCGGGGCTACGACGTCTGGGAGCTGCCACCCAACAGCCAGGGCATCGCTGCGCTTCAGATCCTCAACGTGCTGGAAGGCTACGATTTCTCGAAGATCCCGTTCGGCTCACCCGAGCACGTGCACCTGTTCGTCGAAGCGAAGAAGCTGGCCTTCGCCGACCGTGCGCGCTTCTACGCCGACATGGCATTCCAGCCGGCGCCGGTGCAGAAGCTGATCTCCAAGGAGTACGCCGCGCAGCGCCGGGCGCTGATCTCGATGGACAAGGCCTTGAAGGAAGTGCAGCCAGGCACACCGAAGCAGCTGGAGGAAGGCGACACGATCTACATGACCGTGGCCGACGCCGACGGCATGATGGTCTCGTTGATCCAGTCCAATTACCGCGGCATGGGCAGCGGCATGGCGCCGCCGGGATTGGGCTTCATCCTGCAGGACCGCGGCGAGATGTTCGTGCTGCAGAAGAACCATCCCAACGGATACGCACCGGGCAAGCGCCCCTTCCAGACGATCATTCCGGGGTTCATCACCAAGGGTGGCAAGCCGTATGCCAGCTTCGGCGTGATGGGCGGCGCGATGCAGCCGCAGGGCCATGCGCAGATCGTGATGAACCTGGTGGACTTCGGCATGAACCTGCAGGAAGCGGGCGACGCACCGCGCATCCAGCATGAAGGCTCGACCGAACCGACCGGGCAGGCCACGACGATGACCGACGGTGGTGAAGTGAATCTGGAAACCGGCTTCCCGTATGAAACAGTGCGTGCGCTGATGCGCAAGGGGCATCGCATCGTGTTCGCCGACGGCCCCTATGGCGGCTATCAGGCAATCATGCGCGACCCGGAGACGGGCGTGTATTACGGCGCGTCGGAGAGCCGCAAGGATGGGCAGGCGGCGGGGTATTGAGGTTTCCCGGCCACCGGGCTGAGCCCCCTCTGCGGTGATGGCAGTGATACGGGGCTTAGCCGGGCGGGTGGATCGTCTGGGGGCCGCTGCAAGTACGTCCATGTAAGCTCGGTCGCCGCATCCATGCGGCTCACGCCCCCAGCCAACCCACCCGCCCGGCCACGGACAGTTTCCGTGGCCGTCACCGCAGGAAAAGAAAAAAGAAGAGCAAGAGCAAAGGCAATGGCAACAGCCGCGCGCTGTGTGGCGGGGTCAGATCCGTTTTCCGAAGGAAAACGGATCTGACCCCTTCTTGTTTTCCGATACACATCTTCCACGCAAAGCGTGGAAAACCAACCGTTACCGGGAAACTGTCGGGGGTCACTTCATGGATGGGTTCACGGCGTGTCCTGCCCACCCACACCGCCCCACCCAACCAGCAGCAACCCAGAGCCGCCTTTGAATTTGACCTTGGCCCTTGCCTGAAAAAGCGGTGCAGCCGCAGGCTGCAAAACACCCTCAATCCTGATCGTGCGCGCGTGCGGCCTCGGCCTGTGTCTCCTCCTGCGCCGCCATCTCGCGTGCGATCCACGCATCGATCATGTGCCGCTGGCGCTGCGCCTGCCGCCGCTCGCGCGTGTATTCCTGGTCCAGCACCCGATACAGCGACACCATCACCAGCACCATCAACAGTGCGAATGGCAATGCCGCAATCGTGATCATGCCCTGCAGTGCCTCCAGGCCACCTGCGAGCAGCAACGCGCCCGCGATCAGCGCGATGCCCACGCCCCACGCGATCTTGTGCCTGCGCGGTGGTTCGCCCGCATCGTCTGTGGACATCGTGGCCAGTACCAGCACTGCCGAATCGGCCGACGTCACGAAGAAGATCATCAGCAGCACCAGCGCGATGCTCGACAGCAGCAACGGCAGGGGAAGGCTGTCGAAGAGGGTGAACAGCACCGTCTCGTAGCCGTTGCCCAGTGCCTGCACCAGGTCTGCGTGACCGAAGATCTGCGACCAGATTGCGGTGCCCCCGAAGACCGAGAACCAGAAGAAGCCCAACAGAGTTGGCGCAAGCACCACGCCTACCACGAACTCGCGAACACTGCGGCCGCGCGAGATGCGCGCGATGAACGAACCGACGAACGGCGCCCAGGAAATCCACCAGGCCCAGTAGAAGATCGTCCAGTCGGCCACCCAGGTACTGGACGAGAACGGCGACATGCGCAGGCTCATGGTCACCAGTTGGTTGAGATAGGAGCCCAGTGTGGTGGTGAAGGTATTGAAGATGGCGCCGGTCGGACCGAGCACCAGTACCAGTGCGAGCAGCAATGCCGCCAGCGCCAGGTTGACGTTGGATAGCCACTTCATGCCACGCCCGACGCCACTGAGCGTGGACGCCATGTACAGCACGAATGCCACTGCGATGATGGTCAACTGCAGCGGTACCCCCGCCTGAACACCGAAAACGCGCTCCACGCCGGCCGCGATCTGCACCGTGCCGAAGCCGAGTGCGGTTGCCACGCCGACTGCGGTGGCCACCACCGCAGAGATGTTGACCACCTTTCCGGCCCAGCCGCGATGGTGGCGACCGATGATTGGCTGCAGCATGTCGCTTATCTGACCACCGCCTTGGCGATTGAACTGGAACCAGGCCATCGCCAGGCCGATCAGCGCGTAGATCGCCCACGGGTGCAGGCCCCAATGGAAGAACGCATAGCGCATGGCGGCGCGCGCGGCGTCCATGCTTTCGGGCGCCAGCCCCTCCGGTGGCTTGCTGAAGTGCGAAATGGGCTCGGCGGCGCCCCAGAACACCAGGCCGATGCCCATGCCGGCAGCGAACAGCATCGACATCCAGCTGGCACGCGAGAACTCCGGCTCGGCATCTTCGCCACCGATGCGCAGGTTGCCGAAGCGGCCGAAGGCCAGGTACATCAGGAACACCAGCGCCAGGAACACGACCAGCAGGTACAGCCAGCCGACACTGCGGATGACCTCGGCCAGCATCGACTGGACCACGGTGTTGAAGGGACCGGGTGCAATACCGGCAAGCAGCACCAGCAGCAGAACCAGTGCGATGGAAACGCGAAACACCATGAAGGAGCTTCTCCGATCAAGGGATTGAGGGGAGCGAGCAGAGCTTGCAGCGAAGGGCCGGCGGCATGCAGCGCGAACCGGGCAGGGGCCGCGTCGGCGGCGAAGGAAGCATCGGTCGCTGGAGCGCGACGGACGTGCACGTTACTGAACGCGACGTCATGGTTCTGTTAACGAATATCGATTGGGGGCAACTCCGGAGGCGGGCGGTCTATGCTCTAATGCACGCCAAGAAGCGGGGGTACCGCGGCCAAGTGGCCACGGTTGAGACAGTCCCTTGGAACCTGATCCGGCTCATACCGGCGTAGGGAAGCTTTGCAATGCAGCCATTCCCGGACTCCGCCCAAGGAGCGTCCGGGCGCGGTCGCAGTGCGCCGCCGCTTCGTCCCTGACCTTCCTGGACGATGCCCGATGAACGCACAGCTCTCCGCCCTGCAGCAACAGGCCCAGCAACTCTCCGAATCCGTGACCCGGCCCATTCCCGGCTCGCGCAAGATCCACGTGCCCGGTTCGCGCCCGGATCTGCAGGTGCCGATGCGGGAGATTGCGTTGACCCGCACCCCGACGCTGTTCGGCGGCGAAGAGAATGCGCCGGTCACGGTCTACGACACGTCCGGCCCCTACACCGATCCGGGCGTGCGTATCGATCTGTCCGCCGGTCTGCCGGCACTGCGTCGCGGCTGGGTGGAGGAACGTGGCGATACCGAGCAGCTCGAAGGCCTGAGTTCGTCGTTCGGGCGTGATCGCGAGCACGACCCCAAGCTCGCTGCCGTGCGCTTCCCCGCACGCAGCCTGCCGCGCCGTGCACGGGCAGGCGCGAACGTCACCCAGATGCACTACGCGCGCCGCGGCATCATCACCCCGGAAATGGAATTCGTTGCCATCCGCGAGAACCAGCGGCTGGAAGCGATCCGCGATGCGGGCCTGCTGCAGCAGCACCCGGGCGAGGCGTTCGGCGCCTCGATCCAGAAGATCATCACGCCGGAGTTCGTGCGGGATGAAATCGCGCGCGGCCGCGCGGTGCTGCCCAACAACATCAACCATCCGGAAAGCGAGCCGATGATCATCGGCCGCAACTTCCTGACCAAGATCAATGCCAACATCGGCAACAGCGCCGTTTCCTCGGGAATCGCCGAGGAGGTAGAGAAACTGGTGTGGGCGATCCGCTGGGGCGGTGACACCGTGATGGACCTGTCCACCGGCAAGCACATCCATGAAACCCGCGAGTGGATCATCCGCAACTCGCCGGTGGCGATCGGTACGGTGCCGATCTACCAGGCGCTGGAGAAGGTCGATGGCCGTGCCGAAGCACTGACCTGGGAGATCTTCCGCGACACGCTGGTCGAGCAGGCCGAGCAGGGCGTGGACTACTTCACCATCCACGCCGGCGTGCTGCTGCGCTACGTGCCACTCACCGCCAAGCGGGTGACCGGCATCGTCAGCCGCGGGGGCTCGATCATGGCCAAGTGGTGCCTGGCGCACCACAGGGAGAATTTCCTGTACACGCATTTCGAAGAGATCTGCGAAATCATGAAGGCCTATGACGTGACCTTTTCGCTGGGTGACGGCCTGCGCCCGGGCTGCATCGCCGACGCCAACGACGCCGCGCAGTTCGGTGAGCTGGAAACACTGGGCGAACTGACGAAGATCGCTTGGAAGCATGATGTGCAGACCATGATCGAGGGCCCCGGCCACGTGCCGATGCAGCTGATCAAGGAGAACATGGACAAGCAGCTGCGTGAGTGCGGCGAGGCGCCTTTCTATACGCTGGGGCCGTTGACCTCCGATATCGCACCGGGCTACGACCACATCACCAGCGCGATCGGCGCGGCGATGATCGGGTGGTTCGGCACGGCCATGCTCTGTTACGTGACGCCGAAGGAGCATCTCGGCCTGCCCAATCGCCAGGACGTGCGCGACGGCATCATGGCCTATCGCATTGCCGCGCATGCGGCCGACCTGGCCAAGGGCCATCCGGGCGCGCAGGTTCGCGACAACGCGTTGAGCAAGGCGCGCTTCGAGTTCCGCTGGGAAGACCAGTTCCACCTTGGCCTGGATCCGGAGAAGGCCAAGGAGTTCCATGACGAGACGCTGCCGAAGGATGCGCACAAGCTGGCCCACTTCTGCTCGATGTGCGGCCCGCACTTCTGTTCGATGAAGATCACCCAGGATGTGCGTGACTACGCCGAGGCCGGCATGAAGGAGAAGTCGGAGGAGTTCCGCGCGGCTGGCGCAGAGGTCTACCAGCAGGGATGACGAGTAGCCGGGTGCCGGCCGCTGGCCGGCAGCCGGTTGTGCGGGGGCCGGGAAGCGTGCTGGCCAGCGGCCGGCACCACCGCTCATCACGCCGCTCCCCGCTATGCTCCGCGCATCACCCTGGGGGAAGGACACCATGCCTGTTGCCATGACCACCCGTTGGCTGGCCATCGCCCGCCGTCATCCTTCGGCCTGGCTGCTGGGTGCCCAGTTGATCGCGGTGCTGCTGTACCCCGCGCTGGACGACACCGCTGCCGGCCGCGCGGCGCTGGGCATGTTCGGCATGGCGGTACTGGGCCTGGCGCTGTGGGTGGTGCAGCGCAGCCCGCTGGGCACCTGGCTGGCACTGGTGCTGGCCATCCCGTCGGTGGTGTTCTCGCTGGCCGGTGCATTGCTCGACCGCAGCGCATTGCTGACCACCGCGCAGTTGCTGGAGAGCCTGCTGTACTTCTACACGGCCGGCGCGCTGATCGCCTACATGCTCCAGGACCACAAGGTCACCCGCGACGAACTGTTCGCCGCAGGCGCGACATTCACCTTGCTTGCATGGGCATTCGCGTTCGCATTCGCGGTATGCCAGCAGTGGTACCCGGGCAGCTTCCACGGCACCGGCGGAGGCGCGCAGCGCAGTTGGATGGAGCTGCTTTATCTCAGCTTCAGCTTGCTGTCTGGAGTCGGCTTGAGTGACGTCGTGCCGTTGCATCCACAGGCACGCGCACTGGTCATGCTGGAGCAGTTTTCCGGCGTGATGTACGTGGCTTTGGTGGTTTCGCGGCTGGTCGGATTGACCATGTTGCGGCGCATGTGAAAATGAACGCCAGATAAAAATTTCGCGCCCGAAAGGGCGCGAATGATGTCGCAAATTATGTGAATGCGTCGGCGAGAGAGAGCCTGATGTCGACCACGCGATAGGCGAGGTAACTTGCATAGGCTAGTATTAGCGCGCTCGATTGTTTTTGCGGTATGCGCCGATGCTTTGTGCGGAGTCTGGCTTTTCGCTGTTCCCAGGAAGGGGCGGTATCGAAGGCAAACACTGCCCGGGACCTGTCTCTACTGTGTAGCAGAAAATGAACAGCAGCGAAATCCAGCCCCCGGTATCCGATCGGATACGGATAGGAGAGTGCACCGTCACTCTGTCCTCGCGCGAAGTCGAGGTCGTCGGCGCGCGTCGCCCGCGCCGGCTGACGCCGAAGGCGCTGGGCGTGCTGCGCGTGCTGCTGCGGCAGCCGGGCCGCGTTGTCACCCGCGACGAGTTGTTCGCCGAGGTATGGCCGGACACGCTGCCGACCAACGATGTGCTGACCCAGGCCGTCACCCAGCTGCGCAAGGCGTTCAGCAACGACGACGACAACGGCCAGGCCTACATCGAAACCATCGCCAAGACAGGCTATCGGCTTCTGGTTCCGGTGCAGGTGCTGGACGATGCCGAGCCCGTGGCCGCAGGCGTCCCTGACGACGAAGGCATGGCCGCGCAGCCGGTGACCACTGCTGCGTTGCCTGCGCATCCACAGGCAGCGCGCCGCCGCTGGCGCCATATCCGTCGGCGCGTGCTGCTGGCGTTGGGCGTGTTGATGCTGGCCACGCTGCTGGTGTTGACCACGCTGCTGCTGCGTCGTGCACCGGCCGGCAGTTCGCCGGTGGAGGCTGCCGTGGAGAACGGTACGCGGGTGATCGGCAGCCCGCAGCGGCCGTATCGGTTGATCACCGCGACCAGCGGCTTTGAAACCTATCCCACGCTGTCACCGGATGGTTCGCTGGTGGCCTATGAGGGCGCCAACGAGGATGGCAACGGCGGTGGCGCGATCAAGCTGCAGACCTCCGGCAACGCGCCGGCGCGCCAGTTGCTGGCGCCACCGGCCGGTGCCGTCGATCGCTTCCCGAACTGGTCGCCAGATGGCCGCGAAATCGCCTTCGCGCGGTTCTCCGCCGACGGCGGCTGCCAGGTACTGATCGCCAGCGCCACCGGTGGCGCACTGCGCCAGGCCACACGCTGCGATGGCACGGAGCTGCTCAGTTTCGACTGGACGCCAGATGGGCGTGGCCTGGTGTTCGGCAGCATGGTCGGTCGCTACGCGCACCGTGGCATCCGTGTGCTGGACCTGGCCAGTGGCCAGTGGCGCGCGCTGGCCTACAGCGTCGATGAGGATGACTTCGACTACGCACCGCGGTATTCGCCCGATGGGCAATGGCTGGTGTTCGTGCGCAACCCGCAGCTGGGTGATCTGTGGCGGGTGCCGGCCGCGGGCGGTACGCCCGAGCAGTTGACCGATGAAGCGGCAGAGCTGCGCGGCTGGGCCTGGCTGGACGATGGCCGAACCATCGTCTTCGGTCGTCGTGTCGATAGCGAGGCGCGGCTCTATTACCTGGATGTCGAGCGGCACACGTTGCGCGATGCCGGCCTGGATGATGCGCAGTGGCCAGCGGTGTCGCGACGCGGTGGCATGCTGGCGTTCGTCCACCGGCGCGCGCAGTTCGGTGTGTTCAAGGTGCCGATGCAGGGCAGCGGCACGCCCGAGCGCCTGTTCGCCTCCAGTGGCCGCGATGGACAGCCGATGGCAGCGCCTGATGGCCGCCAGCTGGTCTTCACCTCCGATCGTTCCGGCAGCTTCGCCCTGTGGTGGGCGGACATGCAGCGGCCGGATTCGCTGCGTCCCATCGAAGGGCTGCGGCCGGAAGCGCGGCAGGCACCGGACTGGTCGGCCGACAGCCGGCAATTGCTCGTGGTTGGCCGCGATGCGCATGGCCGCACGGTGGTCTATGAAATCGCGCCACGCGATGAACGCCTGCAACCCTTGCCGGTTCCGGCCGAACAGCCGTTGCAGGCACTGTATGGCGCCTCGCCGCAGCAGCTGTTTGTGGTCGAGCGCGATGCCGACCAGCGCACGCGGTTGAGCCTGTTCGATCGCAGCGTCCAGCCCTGGCGCCGCTTGGCCAGCATCGATGGGGTGTCGCAGGCGCGCTTTGACCGGAGCAGTGGCCGCGTGTTGTTCACCCGCTTGGCCGCCGGTGGCCTGTGGTCGGCGGATGCCGCGTTGTCCCCGACCAGCGTGCAGCAGATCAGCGATGACCGGCCCAGCCGCTGGCGATACCGGGCCTGGACCGTGACCGGCAACAGCGGCATCGGCTACCTTGGTACCTCGACCACGTGTGGCACCACCTTCGTGCGCATCCAGCCCGGCCGCGAGGAGGCGGAACGCTGCCTGGACGCAGAACGGCTCAGCGCCGGCAACGGGCTCAGTGCCAGCGCCGACGGAAAGGACCTGTTCGTGGCGATGGCGGTCAGCGATGGCGCTGACATCGGCGTGATGCGGTTGCCCGAACGCCCGCCTGCACTGTTTCCCGCATTCTCCAAGTTGTTGTTGTTCAAGGGAAACGGGCCTTCGTAATTTCTTCGTCGGGATCTCGTAGCGAATTCGTGGCGATCTCGTCGGACCTTCCTGACGCGGTGCCGCCTGATTTGGCAAAACGGAGTCCTGTACTAGGCAAATCCGTGGTGCCCCCATGCGTCAACTCTCGCTGGCCGATCGCGGCCAAACTGTTTCCCTGGACCGGTCGCTCGACGAAGTCGCACCGACCTGCCTGGGCGTGGCCCGGCTGGGCAGCCTGCAGACCGCCGGCTCCAGCTTCACTGTCTGGATGCAGGTGCGTGGCAGCTCGTGGGTCGAGGCCAAGGAAGGGCGCTTCCGCCTGCGCCAGGGCGAGTGGATCGCCTTCGAGAAGGAATCGCGGCCGCTGGTGCAGGCCGGTCGCAACGGGTTGTGCGTCGGCCTGAACCTGAACATCGAAGCGCTTCGCGTGCTGACCGAGATGGCCGACTGCGGCCTGTATGCAGGTCGTGGCCGGATGAACCGTACTGATGCCCGCGTGGCGCTGCGCCTGTGGCGCGATGCGCTGGCCAGCGGCCAGCCGGCGCAGGCCCTGCGCCCGCTGCTGCTGCACCTCGCGGGCCTGCAGCGTGGCCTGGCCGACAACGTGCAGCGCTGCCCGGGCCGCTCGCGCAGCCGCAAGCGCCAGGTGTTCGGCCGCATGCAGCGCGCGCGCCTCTATCTGGAAGGCAACAGCCACCGGGTGGTGCGCATCGTCGAACTGGCCGAGCTGACCAACTTCTCCAGCTGGTACCTGTCCAAGACCTTCCAGAGCCTGTACGAGGAAAGCCCGCAGTCGCTTTCGGCACGACTGCGCCTCGAACGCGCCGCTGATCTGCTGCGCGACACCGACATGATGGTGGGCGAGGTCGCTGCCGCCAGCGGTTTCGACAACTGCTGCAGCTTCGCGCGTGCGTTCCGCGCCCGCTACGGCCAGTCCGCATCGCGCTTCAGGGAGAACGGCGGCTTGCTCCCGCCACAATCCGCAAAGTCTCCGGTTGGTTCGCGCAAATACAGCGCTGCAACGCAATCGTAACGTGCTGGGGTGTTTTAACACGCTGCTAACACGTACCTTGGAGAGATTGATGAACGTTCGTAATCCCGCAGTGCGGTTCGGCTTGCTGCCGGCCGGCATTGCGCTGGCGCTGGCGCCGGCCTTTGCTTCCGCCCAGGAAGCAAAGGGCACCACCGATCTGGACCGCATTTCGGTCACCGGCTCGCGCATCCGCGGCGCCTCGGTGGAAACCCAGCAGCCGATCCTGACGATGACCCGCGAATCCCTGGAAAAGCAGGGCTTCTCGAGCGTCGCCGACGTGCTGAACAACCTGACCTCGGCCGGCTCCCCGGCCATCTCGCGTTCGGAGTCGCTGGCTTCGGGCGAGAACGTGGGCGGCTACTACGTCGACATCCGCAACCTGGGCGCCCAGCGCACCCTGGTGCTGATGAACGGCAAGCGTCTGGGCGCAACCACTGCGGGCTACCAGGATCTGAGCCAGATCCCGATGTCGGCCGTTGAGCGCATCGAAATCCTGAAGGACGGCGCCTCGTCGATCTACGGCTCTGACGCCATCGCCGGCGTGGTCAACGTGATCACCCGCAAGAACTTCGACGGCGGCGAAGCCAACGTCTACGTCGGCCAGTACGGCAAGGGCGACGGCGACACCGAAACCTATTCGATGACCCTCGGTGCCCGCGGCGAACGCGGCAGCCTGACCCTGTCGGCCGAGTACTCGAAGCAGGATCCGGTGTGGGCCAAGGACCGCTGGTACAGCCGCGACGGCTCGTTGGGTCCGAACTCGACCTCGGCCACCTGGAGCCCGATCAGCCAGAACGGCAGCTGGTGCAACCCGACCCAGGTCAACTGCGGCGACTCCAAGCAGGCTGTCTGGAAGACCCTGAACGCCGGCGGCAACCCGAAGAACCCGAATGACTACCATGTCATTACGCCGGACGAATTCGCCAACTCCAACGAGCAGATGACCCTGCTGACCGGTGTGAAGCGCAAGTCGGTCTACATCAACGGCACGTACGACTTCACCGATTCGATCAGCCTGAACACCGACGTGCTCTACAACGAGCGCCAGACGTTCCAGCAGATCGCCGGCTACCCGTTCCAGTCCAACTCCTTCGGCACCCCGCTGGAGGGTTCGAGCGCCTTCAACCCGGTCGGCCAGGACGTCAGCTTCCGTCGCCGCCTGTGGGAAGTGCCGCGTACCACTGACAGCCAGCTGAAGACCCTGCGCTTCGCTCCGACCCTGACCGGCTTCTTCGAGCTGGGCGGCAAGACCTTCGACTGGGACGTCGGCGCGCTGTGGAACCGCAACGAGTCGATCAAGAGCAACCGCGGCGACATGAGCCTGATCGCTGCAGGCCAGGCCCTGGGCCCGTCGTTCATCGATGCCGGCGGCGTTGCACGCTGCGGCACCTCGGCCAAGCCGATCCTGGGCGACTGCCGCCCGTGGAACCCGCTGCTGCCGTACGGTGTTGATGGCCAGGGTTCGCTGGCGAACCAGGAGCTGCAGGACTTCCTGTTCCCGACCTTCACCACCCGCGGCGTCACCAAGACCACCAGCTTCACCGCCAACCTGTCCGGTTCCATCGTGACCCTGCCGGCCGGCGACCTGGGCTTCGCGCTGGGTGTCGAGCACCGCAAGGAAGAAGGCAATTACGTGCCGGACGCCTTCGCGCAGTCGGGCCAGTCCACCGGCCTGGGCCAGAAGCCGACCCGCGGCCAGTACGATCTGAACGAGGTCTACCTCGAACTGAACGTGCCGCTGCTGGCCGACATGGCCTTCGCCAAGGAGCTGACCCTGAACGTTGCCAGCCGTTACTCGGACTACAGCAACTTCGGTGGCACCACCAACAGCAAGTTCGGCCTGACCTGGCGTCCGCTGGATGAACTGCTGGTCCGCGGCACCTACGCCGAGGGCTTCCGCGCTCCGACCATCAGCGACCTGTACGGTGGCCTGAGCTCGAGCTTCGAGTCCTACATCGATCCGTGCGGCGTGAACGCCCCGGGCAGTGTTGCCGGCAATGCCGCGTGCACCGCCGCTGGCGCTCCGGCCAACTATGTGCAGCTGGGCCAGGGCAACCTGCCGTGCTCGACCCTGCCGTGCCAGTCGGGTGACCAGTTCGTCTCGGGTGCCAACCCGAACCTGAAGCCGGAAACCTCCAAGAGCACCACTTTCGGCCTGGTGTGGAGCCCGCGCTGGGTGCAGGGCCTGGACGTCTCGCTGGATTGGTACAAGTACGAAATCAGCGACATGATCATCGCTGACAGCGTCGACCGCATCCTGCGTGACTGCTACGTGCTGGGCAACTCCGAGCGTTGCTCGAGCGTGACCCGTGCGGCTGACGGCCACGTCAGTGCGATCACCTACGGCACCGCCAACCTCGGCAAGATGGAAACCGAAGGTTACGACCTGGGCATCAAGTACCGCCTGCCGGAACTGGCCATCGGTCAGTTCAGCATCGACTGGACCACCAGCTACACCGCCAAGTACGACGAGCAGGGCCAGAACAGCGCGGGTGACAACATCATGATCGGCCGCGTCGGCGAGCCGGGCCTGTTCCGCGTGCGTTCGAACCTGGGCGTCAACTGGCAGTACGGCGATTTCGGTGTGAACTACACCGCGCGCTACTACTCCGGCATGAAGGAAAGCTGCATCTCGCTGGCTGATGGCTGGTGCGATGCGCCGAACCACATGGCCAATGGCGAAACCGATCCGCTGCGTCACACCGGCTCCAACACCTTCCACGACCTGCAGGTCAGCTGGAAGGCGCCGTGGGATGCGACGATCGCCCTGGGTGCGAACAACGTGTTCGACCACAAGGGTCCGCTGCAGTACTCGGCTCCGAACTCGGCGTTCGCCTACTACGGCGGCTTCGATGTGGGTCGCTTCCTGTACATGAAGTACACCCAGCGCTTCTGATCCATCGAAGTGCGGTAGCAACACGGGGAGGGCGGGCCGCAAGGTCCGCCCTCTTTTATGTAGGGGAATTCCGGAAACTGTTGGAAGGTGAGCGCAGTCACGGTCCTGTCGTGTCGCAATCGACACAGTCAGGAGGTCCAATACCGGACGCTTGCATGTGGAGAGGGATATGAAGAACACGTTGCTGCGCCAGGCATCAGCCGCTGTACTGATCTATGCGGCGCTGGTGGGCGCGGTGTTCGCGCAGGGCCTCGGGGTCTGTGGTGGCGGGCTTTATTGCGAAGAGTTCCGCCAGCAGTGCCTGGCCAGTGGCAAGTCACCGGTCATCTGCGAGTCGCAGTATCGGCGTTGCGTGCAGGATGCCTGCGGTACCCGCTGACATGGGAAGGGCGCACCGTGTGGGTGCGCCCTCTGTCGTCAGGACATCATCCAGCACGCTCAGGCGTCGCTGGGCACCAGTCCCATCAGTGCATTGGCGTGCTCGCGCCATTGCGGCAGTTTGTTCAGCACGCCTGCGCGCTGCAGGTAGTCCTCGTCCACCGGATCGCCATTGACCAGCGCCAGGGCCACGTGCACCGCGCCGGTCACCCAGAAGCTGCGGGTGTTGGCGCGCTGCGGCTGCAGGTGGAATGCCACCGCTTCGATGATCGGCATCGGCAGGCCCCACAGGCCCAGCAGGTAGGCGCCGGCCTCGGCATGGCCTGGGCGGGTATCGCCGGCTAGCGCGGGCTCGCTGCGCTCGTTGCGCACGCCGGGCAGCAGCAGGCCGATGTCGGCCAGCAGTGCGGCAGTCGCCCCCAGTTCGGCGCTGGACTCGGGCAGCAGGCGTGCGGCCAGCCGGGAGGCGAGCAGTGCGCGCTGCTGCAGTGAGTTGCGCTCGGCAGCCGACAGCGTCGGCGCGGAGAACACTTCGCTGGCCAGCACCAGGTCACGCAGCGTGGCCAGGCCCAGCCGGGTGACCGCGGTGCGCAGGTCGGCAATGGTGCGGCCCTGGCTGAAGAACGCCGAGTTCGACAGTTGCAGCACCTTGGCCGCGATGGCCGGATCGGCGGCGACCAGCTTGGCCACATCGGCACTGTCGGTATCGTCGTCATGTTCCAGGGCCTGGGTCAGGCTCAGGTACAGGTGCGGTGGCGATGGCAGTTTCTCGATACGGCCGATGGCATCGCGCAGGCGCGGGCTGTCCAGCACTTCGCGCAGTTCTTCCAGGCTGGTCAATGCCTCCAGCAGCACTTCCGGTGCCAGCGGCAGCGGCAGGAAGCGGTGGGCGACACCGATCAGGCGCGCCGGCGGCGGGCGGTTGCCATGGTGTGCATCGACCAGCGCGATGCGGATGGTTTCCGGGCGCAGTGTCCGGATCTGGCCCAGCAGCGTGGTGGCATTGAGATCGGGCAACTGCGGGCAGACGATCACCGCGTCCACGCCCTGCGTGGCCACCGCGGTCATCGCGGTCTGGCCATCGGCGGCGGTCAGCGGTTGCCAGTCTTCCCCAAGATCGGCAATGAATTCGGTCAGCTCAGCCGGCAGGCTGGCTGCATCCCCAACAAGCAGAATACGCACGACACATTCCCCTGGCTGTCTCGACGATGGATGTCGATGACGTGTGAAGTGACGCAATTTACCTAATACGGCAGCAAGAGTGATGTGCCGTCATCATGAAACGTGACCCGCATCGCTCCGGCGGGGTATCGCCGGAGCGATCCGGTTCAGGCTCAGGCCTTGCTGTCGAGATGGCGCTGGTGCGCCTCGATCAGGATCTGCTTGGCCTCAGCGGCGCCACCCCAACCGTCCAGCTTGACCCACTTGCCCTTCTCCAGGTCCTTGTAATGCTCGAAGAAGTGGCCAATGCGCTCCAGCCAGTGGCTCGAGACCTGGGCGATGTCTTCGACGTGGGCGTAGCCGCTGAAGATCTTCGAGACCGGCACGGCGAGGATCTTCTCGTCGCTGCCTGCCTCATCGCTCATCTTCAGCACACCGACCGGACGGCAGCGCACGACCGAGCCCGGCACCAGCGGCAGCGGCAGCACCACCAGCACGTCGGCCGGATCGCCGTCGCCACACAGGGTGCTCGGCACGTAGCCGTAGTTGCACGGATAGCGCATCGGGGTGGACAGGATGCGGTCGACGAAGATCGCGCCGGTTTCCTTGTCCACTTCGTACTTCACCGGCTCCGAGTCCTTCGGGATCTCGATGATGACGTTGATTTCTTCCGGCGGGTTCTTGCCGGGCGAGACGAGTTCCAGGCCCATGGTGTGCTCCAGGTGGGGATATAGACGGATAGCTCACCATTTTATGCCTTTGCCGGGCGCTGTGCAGGGTAGGGCTGGGCCGACCTGCGCGCCCGCCCCTGGCGGAGCGGGTGGGGCGGGGTTTCCCGATGGGTTCGACCCGGTCCCCGCGGCAGGCTGGACGTCCTTGCCAAGGAGACTTGCCATGAACTGGAACCGCTTGGGCTGTTGTGCCTTGCTGCTGCTGGCGCCGCTGCCCGCGCTCGCGCGCGGGTTGCATGTCAACCTGATTGACTATCCCTCCGACGAGGCCGGATGGGACCGTGCCTTTGCGCTGGAGGACGCGGTCGCCGGCGAATTCGCCGCATGGTGTGCCGACACCTTGTGTGAAGGTGATTACAGCAACTACCGGGTGATGGAGTTCCGCTGCGCCGTGCTCGCCCACCGCGGCACCGTGCAGCGCTGTGTCTGGGTGGTGGCCGCCAGCGAGCTGGAGGTTGAGCCCGACACGGGACACGTGCGGATCGACAACGGGAGCTGGGTCTGTCCGGTCGAAATGCAGCCCGGGGTGCCCGTCGACGCGTTCTACGCCTCCCTGGAAGCGCCGGGTGGCCTGATCGCCCCTCTGCCCGGGCTTGGCCATGGTCTCTTCGATGGGCTGCCTGAATGCCTGCGCACGCAGGGGAGGGTGGGCTGATGGGGAGCTTCCGTAGATGCTGGCTGTTGTGTGGCGTGCTGTCTGTCAGCCTGCCGTGCGCCGGTGTCGCGCAGGCTGCGCCTGCGTTCGTCGATGCGCGGGATTACGCCGGCCCGGGGGGCGGCCACGAGCGTTTCCTTGCTGCTGAGCGGCAACTGGTGCGTGGCTTCGATGAGGTATGTGGCGATACCTTCTGCGAGGGCGAGTACATCAATCTGTGGGCCATGCGCCTGCGCTGTTCCGTGGACCAGGCCACGGGGGTGGTTGTCCAGTGTGTATGGACCTTCGCCGGTAGCAACACCAGGGTAAAGTCCAGCGGCCTGATCACGGTCAACCGCGGACGCTATGCCTGCGTGCTGCCGCTGGCAACCGGAACACGCCTGGAAACCCTGTTGCAGGTGTGGGAAACGGGGGAGGGGTTCGATGCGTTGCACGCGCCGCTGCCCGGCACGACTGCCAATACGTACGACGCACTGGTTGATTGCCTGTAGCTCCGGCAACGATACGAATGTGACTTATTCGCATTAACGGAGTAGCATGCGCGGTGCCTCCCGTCTGTCGTCCCGGCTCCGCGCATGTCCTCCAATGCTGCCTCCCTCACTGAGCTGCTGATCCGCGAGCGGCCCGCGCTGCTGCGCCGGGTGCAGCGCATCCTCGGGGGCGACAACGGCGCCGAGGACGTGATCCAGGCGGTCTGGTTCAAGGCCCGTGGGGTCGATGACAGCCAGGCGATCGGCAACCCGCGGGCCTATCTGTATCGGCTGGCCGCCAACCTTGCCACTGACCACGGCCGCGAATCGAGCCGCCGCAACCGGCTGCTGGCCGACCACTACCTGTGGGGGGCCGACGAGGTGATCTCCACCGAGGAGCAGGCCATGGCACAGGATGAGCTGCAGCGGGTGCTCGATGCGGCGGGTCACCTGCCGGAGCCGACCCGCACCATCTTCCGGCTCAACCGCCTGCAGGGCCTCACCCAGGCCGAGATCGCACGCCGCCTGGGGGTGTCGGTGACCACCGTCGAGAATCATGTGCGCTCCGCGCTGCAGCGCCTGGCCTGGGCGCGCAGCGGTCGATGAGCGCGCCGGCTTGGGGCTGGCCTTCGCGCAGACGTCTTGATCACTGGACCGTGGATGCGGTCCAGTTCCCCCGCCTGCGCTTGAATGCGCCTGTCCGCCAGCCGATGAGCCCGCCGAACATGCAGCCCGCCGCCAATGACGATGCCCTGGCCGAACAGGCCCGGGACTGGATCGCGTGGCTGGCCTCGGGTGACATCAGCGATGCACGCATGCAGGCGTTCGAGCACTGGCTGCAACAGCCGGGGCACCGCAGGGCCTTCGAACATGAGCGCGCGTTGTGGCGCAGTGTCGGGCCGCGCCCGCAGGCCGCCGGGGCCAGCGGACGGCGTCGGCCGCATCGACTGCGCTGGGCGATGGCTGTGGCGGCAATGCTGGCGATGCTGGTGGCATGGCCGGAGGCGTGGCTGCGCCTGCAGTCCGATCATCGCAGCACGCATCAGGTGCAGCACGTGCGGCTGCCCGATGGTAGTCGGGCGGTGCTGGATGCGGACAGTGCGATTGCCGTGCGCTTCGATGCGAACGCCCGCGAGGTCGAGCTGCTGCGCGGGCGCGCCTGGTTCGAGGTAAGCCCGGATGCACAGCGGCGTTTCAGCGTGCGCGCCGGCAATGGCCTGGTCGAGGACATCTCGACCGCGTTCACCGTGGCGCGTGGAGACGAGGGGGTGGAAACCCAGGTTGGGCAGGGCAGGGTGCGCGTGGCCAGCCCGGCCGACGGTGGCTGGACCTACCTGCAGCAGGGGCAGCGTGCCGTCTACACTGAACGTGGCGGGGTCATGCGACGGGCTGACGTGACCGCCGACAGCGTCGGCGCCTGGCGCCAGGGCGAGCTGCTGCTGGAGCAGGCCAGCGTCGCCGATGCGGTGCAGTGGGTCGGGCGCTATCGCGCGGGACCGACCTTCGTGCGCGGTGATCTGTCACGTCTGCCTGCAGTGAGTGCTGCGTTGCGCATCGACCGCCCGGAGCAGGCATTGGATGCACTGGCGGCAACGGCAGGTCTTCAGGTTACTCGTCTTCCATTCGGCGTCGCCATCGTGCAGTAGCTCCACGCCACGCGTGGATGGCCGTATCTGTGCCGACCAACGGTCGGCACCCACCGCCACCGGCCGACCAACGGTCGGCAACCACCGCGCACCGTCGGCATCCCCTGCGACCACAAATCGCTCTTGGGGTTGTCGCGTGCCCAGCCGTCTTACCCGGCGAACGTACCCGCCGTCGCCACGTACGTCGCCGTGTCCGCCCGTGTTGCGGATGACGCCGCGTTCGCGGCACCGATTACCTGACAGGTTCTTCCATGTTCGACTCCCACCGCTCGGGCCGCGTACTGCGCCCGTCCCGTCTGTGCATTGCGTTGCTTGCCGCCGGGCTGGCCAGCACGACGCCACCCGCACTGGCGCAGAGCGCCCGCAGCGACCACGCGGTCGTACTGCGCTTCGAAATTCCTGCACAACCGCTGGATGAGGCGCTGCGCAGCTACATGCGCCAATCTGGCGTGCAGGTGGTGTACCCCGCATCGCTGGCACACGGCGCAACCTCCCACGCGGTCAGCGGCAGCCTGTCGGCCAACCAGGCGTTGCAGCATCTGCTGCAGGGCAGTGGCGTGGCGGTGCGCCGGGTCAGCGCCGATGCGGTCACTCTGGAGGCAGCAACGCTGGTGCGGGCCGATAGCGGTGTGATCGTCACCGGCACGCTGAGTGTGGCCGGCGACCGCGTCGACAGTGGTGCGAACAACGATGAAGCACGCCTGCTCGACAGCTACCGCAGCGTGGGTTCGACCACCACGCTCGACCGCGCGCACCTGGAGCGCTTCCGCGGCACCTCCAACGGTGACATCGTCAAGGGTGTGGCCGGTGTCACCGCCGGTGATCCGCGCGTCGGCAATGGCTTCGACGTCAACATCCGTGGCATCCAGGGCCAGGGCCGCGTACCGGTGATCATCGACGGTGGCCAGTCCAGCATGGATACCTACCGCGGCTATGCGGGCCAGTCACAGCGCACCTACCTCGACCCCGACCTGATCTCCAGCCTGACCATCACCAAGGGCCCAAGCCTGCAGGCCAACGCCTCCGGTGGCATCGGCGGTATGGTCGAGATGGAGACGCTGAAGATCGGTGACGTGCTGCGCGAGGGGCGCGACTTCGGGGTGCGCGTGCGCGGTGGCCTGGCCAATGGCAGTGCCAACAACCTGCCGTCCTACAGTGCGACACCGCGCACCGATCGCAGCGCCACCGGCAGCCAGTTCTTCAACGTGGCCGGTGCCGGTCACTGGGACCGCTTCGACCTGGTCGCCGCCTACGCTTACCGGGACAACGGCAACTACTTCTCGGGCCGGCATGGCTACGATGATTTCCCGCAGACCCGTCGCACGCTGGCGCCGCTGAATCCGCCGCGCACTGAAGTGTTCAACACCTCCTCGCGTTCGAAGTCGGCGCTGCTCAAGGGCACCTGGCGCATCGACGACGCGCAGACGCTGGAAGCGGGCTACCGCCGCTACGAAGGCACCGCCGGCGAGATCATGGCCTCGCAGATCATCCGCGTCGACCGTGACCGCATCCCGCAGTGGGACCCGGGCCACGTCGACATGGACAGCTACACCCTGCGCTATCGCTTCGATCCGGACAGCGAGCTGATCGACCTGCGCGTCAATGCAGCGTACACCGACACCGACAGCGTGATGTACAACAGCCTGACCGGCATCACGCCGTGGTACTTCGACCGCCGCACCGAGTGGTACGACGCGCCCAGCTTCAGTGGCGATCCCGGCTACAAGGATGCCTACCGGAACCCGCTGCGGCAGAAGCGCTTCAACCTGGATGCCAGCAACACCTCGACGTTCGACACCCGCGCCGGTGCGTTCACGCTCGACTACGGCCTGTCCTACAGCGACGAAGACATCGCCCCGGGCAGCTCGGGCCCGATCAAGCACGACGACCTGGTCAACAACCGCTTCCTGCGCAACGCCGAGCGCAAGGAATACAGCGCCGTGGCCTCGCTGAAGTGGCAGCCCGATGAGCATTGGGAACTGCTGGCCGGCGGCCGCTGGAACCGCGTGGAGGTGCATGACCGCAACCGCCTGGCCACGCCCGATGCCTATGAGGTGCAGGGCCAGTACCGCTACACCGAGCTGCTCAACGGCAACCCGGCACTGCCCTCGTGGCGCGCCAAGCGCATCGCGTTGCTGAACTGGTATCCGGATGCCAATGGCAATTTCACCCAGGAATCGCTGCTGGCCTCGCCGTACAAGAAGGGCACGGTGGGCGACATCGGTGGGTGGAACTTCTATGACGCCGGCAAACCGCAGGATCTGGAAGTGCCGGTCAGCTGGACCTGGTCGCCGCCGATCCGCCGCCGTGACACCGCGTTCTCGCCGACTGCCAGCGTGGCCTACCGCTTCAGCGAAGACACCCTGGTCTACGTGAAGTACGCCGAAGGCACCAAGCTGCCGAACCTGTTCGAGACCACGCTGGGCCTGTTCACCGCCGCCAAGCCGGTGGATGAGCTTAAGCCGGAGCATGCGCGCAGCTGGGAAATCGGTGCCAGCACCCTCCGCTATGACCTGTTCACCGCCGGCGACCGCCTGGCGCTGAAGCTGGCGTACTTCGATACCCGCATCGACGACCTGATCACCCGTGACTACCGCACGCTGTCGGCGGGCCTGATCCGCAACGTCGACCAATTCAAGGTCTCGGGCATGGAATTCCAGTCCAGCTATGACAGCGGCAAGGTCTTCGCCGACCTGTCCGCGCATTACTATTTCAAAGCCAAGACCTGCGCGCCGGACATCGCCGCCGAGCGCCGGGCCTATGGCGCACAGCGCAGGAACGATGAGCTGGCCCACACGCCCAACTGCGTGGACGGCGGCTTCGAGGGGTCGTACACCAACACCCAGAACCCGCCGCGCTACATGGTCAACCTGACCCTGGGCTCGCGCCTGTTCGACGAGCGCCTGACCTTCGGCACCCGCATGGTCCACAACGCTGGCCCGATCAGCAAGCTGGACAAGGACTGGAACGTGGGCCTGTCGGCGATCCAGCAGCTGTACCGGCCAACCACGCTGGTGGATCTGTTCGCCAGCTGGCGCTTCAACGACCAGCTGTCGGTGGAAGCCGGCGTGGACAACCTGACCGACCGCTATTACCTGGACCCGCTGGCCCTGGGCGTGATGCCGGCACCGGGGCGCACCGCAAGGCTGGCGTTGACCTGGAAGTACTGATCTGCGGGGTCGGATCCCTTTCCTGCGGAAGGGCTCTGACCCCAGCGGGAGACAACGATAGCGCCGGGCCATGCCCGGCGCCCCCATCAGGGCACTTACAGCCCGCTCGACGCCTTCACCGCATCTTCGTGCAGCGACTCGTTCAGCTCATCCACCACGGTGGTCCATGCCGCATCGGCCTGCAGCGACTCGGACAGGAACTGGCGCTGGGCATCATTCCAGTACGGCGCCTCGACCACTTCGACGTCGGTGGCCAGCTGGTGCTCGCGGATGAAGCGGGCGATGCCCTCGGCGCTGGCGTCCAGGCCCAGCTGCAGGAACAGGTTGGTCATGCGCGGTTCGGTGGTGATCATCGTCGGTTCCGGATGGACAAGGGGATGGCCCATTATCGGTGTAGACGGCCTTGGGGAAAGCCCCGTGGCAGACGTCTACAGCAGGACGACCCTCCTGGCATTCCCCCATGAACGCACACATCGCTCCCGAAGACAGCCGCAGCCTGCGGCTCAAGGCCGCCACCCGCGACAGCCACGGTGCGCTGGACAAGCGCATCATGGCCGGTGACATCTTCGCCGACCGCAGTAACTTCGCCCGTTTCCTGCGCGTGCAGTATCGCTTCCACCGCAGCATCGATGCGCTGTATGCCAACCCTGCGCTGGACGCACTGCTGCCCGATCTCGATGAGCGCCGTCGCTTGGCACAGATCGCACGCGACCTGCAGGACCTGGAGCAGACCCTGCCAGGTGCAGACATCGACCCGCTGCCCTCGGACCTCGCGCTGCCGACTGCGTTGGGTTGGCTGTACGTGGCCGAAGGCTCCAATCTGGGCGGCACCATCCTGTACAAGATGGCGGCCAAGCTCGGCCTGAACCGTGATTTCGGCGCCCGCCACCTGGCCGCCCATCCCGATGGCGCAGCGCGCCACTGGCGCGAGTTCACCGCTGCGCTGGACGCGGTGCCGCTGAGTGCCGAGCAGGACCAGCAGGTGATCGATGCAGCCGACGCTGCGTTCCGCAGCGTGCACCGCCACGTCGAAGTGGAATTCGCCTGATGCGCGGCGCGCGCCCACAGGTGCAGCGCTGATGCGCTGGCTCTGGTTCGCGCTGGGCTGGCTGATGGTCGGCCTCGGGGTGATCGGCGCATTGCTGCCAGTCATGCCGACCACCATCTTCCTGATCCTCGCGGTGGGCTGCTTCGCGCGCAGCTCGCCGACGTTCGAGCAGCGCCTGCTGGCGCATCCACGCTACGGCCCGTCGCTGCGGCTGTGGCGCGAGCAGGGCGCCGTGTCGGGCAAGGGCAAGGCGTTTGCCAGCGCAGGCATGGCGGCGGGCTTTGCCCTGTTCTGCTGGGGCGCGCATCCGTCGTGGCGCCTGTTGCTTGGCGTGGGCCTGTTCTTTGCTGCCAGCGCCGGTTACGTGCTCAGCCGGCCGGCACCGCGACCGGAGCCCAATCCGGTCGTGGAAGTGGACGACGCCAACGATCCTCGCGCGGCCCGCCGCCGCGCCGCATCCCCCGATACCGCTGGAACCCGAGACGATGCTGCCTGCTGACCGGGCCCGGGCGGTGGCCGCCATCGGGGTCGGATCCCTTTCCGCAGGAAAGGGATCCGACCCTGTCAAGCCTGCCATCCGCGCGTCGCGTGGATCTACAGCAGCGGCACCAGCAGCAGCGCCACGATGTTGATGATCTTGATCAGCGGGTTGATCGCCGGGCCGGCGGTGTCCTTGTACGGGTCACCAACAGTGTCGCCGGTCACCGCGGCCTTGTGCGCTTCGCTGCCCTTGCCACCGAAGTGGCCATCCTCGATGTATTTCTTGGCATTGTCCCAGGCGCCGCCGCCGGTGGTCATCGAAATGGCCACGAACAGGCCGGTGACGATCGTGCCGATCAGCAGGCCGCCCAGTGCGCGCGGCCCCAGCAGCAGGCCGACCACCACCGGCACGGCGACCGGCAACAGCGAGGGCACGATCATTTCGCGGATCGCCGAGCGGGTCAGCATGTCCACCGCCTTGTCGTACTGCGGCTTGCCGGTGCCCTGCATGATGCCGGGAATCTCGCGGAACTGGCGGCGCACTTCTTCCACCACTGCGCCTGCCGCGCGGCCGACCGCTTCCATCGCCATCGCACCGAACAGGTAGGGAATCAGGCCGCCGATCAACAGGCCGATGATCACCGTGTGGTCGCTGAGATCGAAGCGGAATTCCTGGCCGGGATTGGCTGCCTGCAGGTTGTGGGTGTAGTCGGCGAACAGCACCAGTGCCGCCAGCGCCGCCGAGCCGATCGCATAGCCCTTGGTCACGGCCTTGGTGGTGTTGCCCACCGCATCCAGTGGATCGGTGATGTCGCGGATCTCCGAAGGCAGCTCGGCCATTTCGGCGATGCCACCGGCGTTGTCGGTGATCGGGCCGTAGGCATCGAGGGCGACGATCATCCCTGCCATCGACAGCATGGCGGTTGCGGCAATGGCGATGCCGTAAAGGCCGCCCAGTGCGAATGCGCCCCAGATCGCCGCACACACCGCCACCACCGGCAGCGCGGTGGATTTCATCGAGATGCCGAGGCCGGCAATGATGTTGGTGCCGTGGCCGGTGGTCGAGGCCTGCGCCACGTGCTGCACCGGCTTGTACTGGGTGCCGGTGTAGTACTCGGTGATCCACACGATCAGGCCGGTCAGGACCAGGCCGATCAGCGCGCAGCCATACAGCGCCGTCGGTCCATGCACGTTGTCGGACATCAGTCCGGTGGTGATCGGGTAGAAGGCGATGGCGGCCAGCACGCCGGAAACGATCACGCCCTTGTACAGCGCGCCCATGATCGAGCCGCCGGGCTTCACCTTGACGAATAGCGCGCCGATGATCGACGCGATGATCGACACGCCGCCCAGTACCAGCGGATACAGCACGGCATTGGCACCGGCTTCGGCCAGCATCAGGCTGCCCAGCAGCATGGTGGCGATGACGGTCACTGCATAGGTTTCAAAGAGGTCGGCCGCCATGCCGGCGCAGTCGCCGACGTTGTCACCGACGTTGTCGGCGATCACCGCCGGATTGCGCGGATCGTCTTCGGGAATGCCGGCTTCGACCTTGCCGACCAGATCGGCGCCCACGTCGGCGCCCTTGGTGAAGATGCCACCGCCCAACCGCGCGAAGATCGAGATCAGTGAAGAGCCGAAGGCCAGGCCGACCAGCGCGTGCAGCGCCTGTTCCATCGGCAGGCCCATGCGCAGCAGCAGTGCGTAGTAGCCGGCCACGCCCAGCAGGCCCAGCCCGACCACCAGCATGCCGGTGATCGCGCCGCCGCGGAAGGCGACGTCCATCGCCGCACTGATGCCATGGCGTGCGGCCTCGGCGGTGCGCACGTTGGCGCGTACCGACACGTTCATGCCGATGTAGCCGGCCGCGCCGGACAGCACCGCGCCGACCGCAAAGCCGACCGCGGTGTACCAGCTGAGGAACACACCGACCAGTACGAACAGCACCACGCCGGCGATGCCGATGGTCAGGTACTGGCGGTTGAGGTAGGCACGCGCACCTTCCTGGATCGCGGTGGCGATCGCGATCATGCGCGCATTGCCGGTGGGTTGGCGCAGGATCCAGCGCGCCGAGACGATTCCGAACAGGATCGCGAGAATGGCGCAGCCCAGCGCCAGTGACAGCCCGTGACGTTCCAGCATTAGACCCCTCCGCAGAATGGATGTAGGCATCCAGTGGCGATGAACGGCACCACGAGGGGGACGACGGGCTGCAGCCTGGAACCAACCCGTACCGACCTGGGCGGTCGTCCGACGTATGGCGGTGTTCAGCATTCCCTGGTGCCCGCAGTATGCGTGCCGTCACTTGTAGAGTCGAGCCATGCTCGACTGGCTCCTGGGAGCCGCGGCGCATGCCGTCGGGCCCTGGGCATGATTGGCGAGCCAACGGCCTTTGCACCCCGTTAAGGCAGCCTCTGCAAGCCTGCGCACAGCCCCGTAGGAGATCCCCCATGCGCCTGTCCCTGTTGATGCTTGCCGCCCTGGTCCCGGCCGCACCGGCCTTTGCTGCGGAAACGCCGGAACTGCAGCGTGCGGTCGGTGCGCCGCAGGCGGTGGGCGCGGTGCATACGCTGCGGCAGATCCCCGAGGCCTGCGCGCGGCTGGAAGGTGCGTTCACCGGTGATGCCGCCGCGCCATATCGCTTCTCCGCCGTCCGGACCAGCGAGCAATGCCAGCCACGCGCGCGCTTCGTCGATTACACCAAGGCGCAGCCGAGTGCCGACAAGGGCTGGAAGCTCAATGATGTGATCCGCGTGCCCAATGCCGCGTGCCCGGCGCAGCAGGCGGTGGTGCGGGTGTGGCGCCTGCCGTCGAGCCACAAGGTCGAGCTGGACGGGCAGGGCCAATCGCGCATTTATCTGGAAGAGGCGAAGAAGCAGGCCGCCGCCGGCCAGATTCCGCAGGTGACGATGTTCGCCGCGCAGCTGCAGATGGAAGGCAAGGCTTGCAATTGAGGTGGCGCGGGCGCTGCGCCCACGCCGCCATCCACGCGTGGTAGTGCCAGCCGCTGGCCGGCATCCGGCTGATCAATCCGCCAGCATTGCCCCGCGCGCCACCAGCAGCTCGCGCAATGCCCTGCGGTGGCAGTGCGCTTCATCCTCGCAGTAGCAGCCCACGCTGATGTCGCTGTGTTGCGACATCGCGGCCAGAAGGTCCAGCGCGTGGGCGGCATCGGGCGCCTTCATCTCGGCCTTGTAATGGCGGAAGAAGGCGGTCCAATCGGCCGCCGTCGTTGCCTCATGTGCCCGCTTCACCAGCTCCGCGCTGGGTGACAGGGTCGGAAACCAGACGTCGTACCAGTCCTGTCGGGCGAACTCGCTGCGCGGCACGCCGCGCGGCGGCCGCCGCACCGTGCCGATGCGCAGTCCCTCGCCGGGTTGGCGCGGCGTACCGAGTCGAACAACACGCAGTGCCATGATGACCTCCATGAAAAGGGGACGGAGGGGATTAAGTCGTATCCGACCCACTGCTGATGCTGTTGGAGATGACAGAGGGGCGTATGCGACTTAATCCCCTCCGTCCCCTTTTTCAGGTCAGCCTTCGAAGGCCGGCAGTTTCTGCTTCACCGCCACGTTCTTCAAGGTGACGTACTTCGGCAGGCCATCGGTGCCATAGGGAAGCGGTGCTTCCCCCTTGATCAGTGGTGACAGGTAGGCGCGTGCCCTGGCCGTGATGCCGAAGCCATCGCGGCGGATGAAACCAGCCGGCATCTTCTTCTCGTGGTTGGCGATCTTCGACAGCGGCGCGGCTTCGATCTTCCAACGATACGGTGAATCGCTGCTGCGCACGATCACCGGCATCACGCCATTCCGGCCCTTCAGGGCCAGCTGCACCGCGGCCTTGCCCACCGCCTGCGCCTGCTCCCAGTCGGTCCTGCTGGCCAGGTGGCGGGCCGAGCGCTGCAGGTAATCGGGCAGTGCCCAGTGCACCTTCAGGCCCAGCTGATCCTTGACTCGGCCGGCCAGGTGCGCCGCCACGCCGCCGAGCTGCGAATGACCGAACGAGTCCTTGCCACCGCCGGCATCGGCAACGAAGCGGCCATCGGCGGTGGCAATGCCTTCCGACGCCACCACCACGCAGTAGCCGACGCGCTCGACCACGGCTTTCACCTTGGCCAGGAACGTGGCCTCGTCGTAGGCGCGCTCAGGCAGCAGGATGATGTGCGGCGCTTCGTCATCACCGTTGCCGGCCAGGCCGGCGGCGGCGGCCAGCCAGCCAGCGTGGCGACCCATCGCTTCGTAGATGAAGACACGGGTGGAGGTTTCGGCCATCGCCGCCACGTCCAGTGCCGCCTCGCGCACCGAGACCGCGGTGTACTTGGCCGCTGATCCGAAGCCGGGGCAGGTATCGGTAACGGCAAGGTCGTTGTCGATGGTCTTGGGCACGCCGATACAGGTCAGGTCGTAGCCGGAGGCCTTGGCCAGCTGCGAGACCTTCAGTGCGGTGTCGGCCGAGTCGTTGCCGCCGTTGTAGAGGAACCAGCGCACGTCGTGGGCCTGCAGCACCTCCAGCAGACGGTCATAGCGGGCGCGGTCGGCATCCAGCGATTTCAGCTTGACCCGGCACGAGCCGAAGGCGCCGCCCGGGGTATGGGCGAGGGCGCGGATCGCGGCGGCACTCTCCCTGCTGGTGTCGATCAGCTCCTCGCGCAGCGCGCCGAGGATGCCGTTGCGGGCGGCCAGGACCTTGATGCCCTTGGCCCGGGCCTGCTCGATCACCGCTGCCGCCGTGGCATTGATGACGGCGGTGACACCGCCGGACTGGGCATAAAGGAGAGTACCGTTGCGCATGCTTCTACCTGCTCGGGGGAGGGGACATTGCAGGGACATTACCCGGATGCGGTAAAGTGGCGCTATTGCGGTGCAGCGATACCGGACCGTCCGGGACGCGAACCTTCTTTGTTTTCAACACGTTGGAGTCAGGTCAATGCGATTGGTTCTGTTGGGACCGCCCGGTTCGGGCAAGGGGACACAGGCGACGCGCCTGAAGGAAAAGCTGGGGATCGCCCACATTTCGACCGGTGACATGCTGCGCGCGGAAATCGCCGCCGGCACCGAGCTGGGCAAGCAGGCCAAGACGGTGATGGATGCCGGCAACCTGGTGTCGGACGACATCCTGCTGGGCATGCTGGAGTCGCGCCTGACCCAGGCCGATGTCGCCAAGGGCTTCATCCTTGATGGTTATCCGCGCAACGTGGCCCAGGCCAATGCGATGGACGGCCTGCTGGCCAAGATCGGCCAGCCGCTGGACGCGGTGGTACAGCTGGATGTGCCCACCGAGCTGCTGGTCGACCGCATCGCCGGCCGCGCCAAGGAGCAGGGCCGCGCCGATGACAACCCGGAAGCGGTGCGCCAGCGCCTGCAGGTCTACAACGACCAGACCGCCCCGGTGGTCGATTTCTACGCCGGCCGTGGCACCCTGGCCCGCGTCGATGGCGTCGGTGAGCTGGACGAGATCGAAGCCCGCATCCTGGCAGCGATCAAGGCCTGATCCGGCGGGGCCGGCATGCTTCCGGTCCTTCGGGCGCAAAAAACACAGGCCTGGTCCGCGAGGATCAGGCCTGTGTCGTTTGATAGGCGCCAGCGAAGGGCTTGCTCAGGGCCCCGCAGCATGAGCTCCCTTGGGGATGGCCTCTTGGGGAGTAGGACCGGTTCGGGTACTGCGGCTGGCAGTTCGAATTGTGTCCGGGTTCACAGAACATCGCTATCGGGAATTCCCTGACAGCTGATTGGAGTTTTCTCACATCCCGTGTAGGGGTTGTCTTACCCGATAGCGGACATTGGCCCTATACAGCCGTCATCGGTCACAATCCTCGGTCATGAGCAGCGTACATATCCTTGCAATTGCCGGCACCTTCATGGGCGGCGTGGCCGCCCTGGCGCGGGAACTTGGGCATTCCGTCAGCGGCAGCGACCAGGCCATCTACCCGCCGATGTCGACCCAGCTCGAACAGCTGGGCATCATCCTGGACCAGGGCTACCGTGCCGACAGCGTGCCGGCCGGCACCGACGAGGTGGTGATCGGCAACGCGCTGTCGCGCGGCAATGCCGCCGTGGAAGCCGTGCTCGATGCCGGCCAGCGCTATATCTCCGGCGCGCAGTGGCTGTCCGAGCAGGTGCTGCCGGGCCGCGATACGCTGGCCGTGGCCGGTACCCACGGCAAGACCACCACCACCACCATCCTCACCTGGCTGCTGGAAAGTGCAGGCCGCTCGCCGGGCTTCCTGATCGGCGGTGTCGCCGAGGATTTCGGTGTCTCCGCCCGCTTGGGCCAGGGCCGCGAGTTCGTGGTCGAGGCCGATGAGTACGACACGGCCTTCTTCGACAAGCGCAGCAAGTTCGTGCACTACCGGCCGCTGGTGGCCATCCTCAACAACCTTGAATACGACCACGCCGACATCTTCCCGGACGTGGCCGCGATCCAGCGCCAGTTCCACCATCTGGTGCGTACCGTACCCGCACGTGGGCGGCTTATCGTCAACGGCGAGGATCCGTACCTGGCCGAAGTGCTGGCGATGGGCTGCTGGACCCCGGTCGAGCGTTTCGGATTCGATCCGGCGCTGGAGTGGCATGCCGAGCTGCTGGCCGCCGATGGCAGCGCCTTCCGCGTGCACCATCGTGGGCAGGCGCTGGGTGATGTGCAATGGTCGCTGCTGGGCCGCCACAACGTGCTCAACGGTCTGGCCGCGCTGGCCGCCGCGCACGCGGTAGGCGTGGCCCCGGCCGACGTGATCCCGGCGCTGGCCCGCTTCCGCAGCGTCAAGCGCCGCATGGAAGTGATCGGCAGCCATGACGGCATCACCGTCTACGACGATTTCGCCCACCATCCGACTGCGATCGCCACCACGCTGGAGGGCCTGCGTTCCAAGGTGGGTGATGCGCGCATCGTGGTCGCGATGGAGCCGCGCAGCAACTCGATGCGGCTGGGCGCACATGCGCAGGCGCTGGCTCCCTCGCTGGCGCTGGCCGATGAAGTGGTGTTCCTGCATCGCCCGGAACTGGCCTGGGATGCTGCGGCGGTGATCGCCGCGGTGCGTGGCCAGGCCCACGCGGTGCCCGATACCGACGCATTGCTGGCGCAGCTGCAGGCCAGCGCGCGCAGTGGTGACCACGTGGTATTCATGTCCAACGGTGGCTTCGACGGTGCCCCGCGACGCTTCCTCGCCGCGCTGCAGGCCCGATGAGCGGCGACGGCTCGCTGCCGCTGTTCCCGCTGCACACCGCGCTGGTACCGGGTGCAGCGGTGGGCCTGCGCGTGTTCGAGCGGCGCTATCTGGACCTGGTCCGCGACAGCGGCCGCAGTGGTGAGGGATTTGGTGTCTGCCTGATCCTCGAGGGCGAGGAGGTCGGCGCACCGGCCACACCGGCCGCCTTTGGCGTGCAGGTACGCATCGAAGACTTCGATGTCGGCGCCGACGGCGTGCTGCAGCTGCGCCTGCGCGGCACCCGTCGCTTCCATGTCGAGCGCACCCGCGTGCGCGACAACGGCCTGGTGGTGGCTGATGTGCGCTGGTGCGAGGAAGACCCCGATGACGAACTGCGGCCGCAGCATGCACTGCTGGCCACGGTGCTGGGGCACATCATCGAGCAGGCCGGCGAGGCCTATGCGCCGGCCAATCCGGCGCTGCTGGACCAGGCCAGCTGGGTCGGCTGGCGGCTGGCCGAACTGCTGCCGCTGAGCGAGCAGCAGCGCCTGCAGCTGCTGCAGATGGACGACCCGCACCAGCGATTGCAGCAGCTGCTGGGCTGGATGCCGTAGCAGCCATCCACGCGTCTCGTGGATCTACCTCCGCCGGGCATGGCCCGGCGCTACCCGTCCGTGTTCCGGTAGCGCCGGGCCATGCCCGGCGGCTCCATCACGGTGTGGTCTTCAACCGCAGCACCGGCAACCCGGTTTCGCTGTGCACGTCCTCGCGCTGCGGCAGGTCCTGCACGGCGTCCTTCACGGCATTCAATGCCGGGTCGACGCCACGCAGCGGGTGCCACATGCCGATCCACTCGAAATGGCGTTCGTAGCGCAGGGTCTGCGCACTGCCCAGCCACAGCGGCGTATTGCCCGGCTGCAACTGCGCAGGGGCCGGCCACAGGCGCAGTACGTAGCGCTCATCACGGTGTGTACCCGGGCGTACCATCAACAGCGCTTCCACGCGGGTGTCCAGCGTCGCCGGCAGCACCGGCAGTTCATCGGCGCCGGTGTTCTTGTCCAGCATCAGCAGCGCCTGCTGCCAGCCGGCCTGCTCCTGCCGCTTCCAGCCGCGCGCTTCCAGTTGCGCCTGCAGCGGTGCCAGCGGCCCGGCCACCTGCACGTCCAGCGGCCAGCGCTGGTCGTCATCGAACTCGTTGCGGCGCGCCGGCAGTGTCGCCCAGTCGTGCTGCCACCAGGCCTGCGTGTCCATTGCCTGCGGGGCCGGCAAGGTCGGCTCGAAGCGTTCCAGCTTCACCGGGATATTGCGCGGTGCGTACCACATCGCGGCGACGGCGAAGACGCCGTAGAACAGCCATGCCACCGGCTTCACCCAGAACGAGCGGTTGAAGCGGCGGCGGTAGGCGATGCCCAGCACCAGCAGCCAGAACGTGCCGAACAGCATGCCGCCGATCACATCGCTCAGCCAATGCGCGCCCAGGTACAGGCGCGAGAAGCCGATCAGGCTGACCACGATGCCCGACACCAGGTACGGCCAGACGCGGGTGCGGCCGGGCATCTCGCGGGCGATCAGCACTGCGAAGAAGCCGAAGGTGATGGTGGCCATCGTCACCGACACCGACGGGAAGCCGAAGCCGCTGCTGGCGTCGACCGGGCGCACAACATCGACGGTAGCGCCGAGCAGCATGGTCAGCGCCAGGCCGAAGGCCAGCGCGGCCAGCCAGTGCGCGGCCGCCATCCAGCGCCGGCGCCAGACCAGGTAGCCCATCGCCGCCGCAGTGGCCGGCAGCAGTACCTGCCAGGCGCCCAGTGAGGCCAGCGCGGCCATCGGGTAATCGGCCAGCGGGTTGCGCAGCGCCAGCATGGCTTGGTGCACCAGCAGGTCGATCGCCAGCGGCTCGCCATGCGCGACCACCACGGTCAGCAGCGCGAACCAGCCCCAGCCCAGCACCAGCAGCATCAGCGCCAGCATCGCCAGCGGCACCGACTCGCGCCGCTTCGGGTCCAGCACACCGACGGTGTAGCGGCCCAGCGTCGGATGGCGGTTGGACCAGTCAAGCAGGCGTGCCAGCCAGTTGTCCATGCGCGCGGCCGACCAGCGGTAGCCGTACAGCACAATGGCCCAGACCAGGCCGAGGATCACCGCCAGCAGGCCGACCACCACCACCAGCCGACCGGCTACCGCGGCCACCGCGTCATAGGCCTCGCCAAGAATCCAGCCCGGGGCCAGGAACAGCACCGCCCATGAAATGCTGGCGATGCCACTGGCCTGCACATAGCGGCTGGCTGGCATCTTCATCATGCCCGCGATGGCGGGCACGAACGGCCGGATCGCGCCGACGTAGCGTGCCACCAGGATGCTCTTGAAGGCATTGCGGCGGAACAGGTTTTCGCCGCGGTCGAGCAGCTGCGGGTAACGGCTGAAGGGCCACACGCCACGCAGGCGGTCACCCCAGCGGCGCCCGATCCAGTAACTGATGCCATCACCGGCGAACGCGCCCAGTGCGGCTGCGGCCACCGCGTACGGCCCGGAGATCTGGCCCAGGCCGATGAACACGCCCACCGCGAACAGCAGCGGCAGGGCCGGCACGATGGCACCGAGAATGATCACCGCATCGCAGAAGGCGATGAGGAAGATAACGGCACCCGCCAGCACGGGGTGAGCGGCAATCCACGCGAGCGTGGCGTCGATCCATGAAGAGTCCATTGCCCGATTATAGGGGCGTGAAGGTGACTGGTTCCCAGCCGCTTGGTGACCGTTTGCAACCGGCGCCATCGCCTAGAATGGGCCCATGCCGCATACGCCAGACACGCCACCGCATGCTTTGAAGGCCGACAGCTTCGGTCGCATCCTCCGTGTGGAAGGGCCGGCCGGCCCCTTCGTACGCCGTGACCTGGGCGCCACGCCGCTGTGGTTGCGGCTGCCGGCCTGGTGGCTGGCCCGCCGCGAAGCGCGCGCGCTGCGCCATATCCACGGCATGGCCGATGTGCCGCAGCTGCTGGCGTGGAATGGGCATCATCTCGACCGCAGTTTCATGGCCGGCGACGCCATGTACCAGCGCCCACCGCGTGGCGACCTGGCCTGGTTCCGCGCCGCGCGTCGCCTGCTGCAGCAGCTGCATCGGCGCGGCGTGGCCCACAACGATCTGGCCAAGGAAGCCAACTGGCTGGTGACCGAGGACGGCCGCCCGGCATTGATCGACTTCCAGCTGGCAGTGATCGGCAACCCGCGCTCGCGCTGGATGCGCCTGCTGGCCCGCGAGGACCTGCGCCACCTGCTCAAGCACAAGCGCATGTATTGCCGCGAGTCGCTCACCCCGGTGGAGAAGCGGGTGCTCAAGCGCACCTCGTGGGTGCGCGAACTGTGGTTCGCCACCGGCAAGCCGGTCTACCGCTTCGTCACCCGCCGCATCCTGCATTGGGAAGACAACGAGGGGCAGGGGCCCAAGCCGTGAGTCCACTGCAGGTAGTGACCGGCCCGCCGAGCGTGGGCAGTGTCCTGCGCCCACAGCTGGTCAGCGCCGACTTCGTGCATGCCTGCCAGGCAACGACCCATCGTGATGGGCGTTCGGCCTTGCAGGCCTATCGCGATATGGCCGCGACCATTCCCGGCTGGTTCGACGGATTGATGGCGCTGCGCAACCACGGCATGCGCCTGCTCGGCATGAAGGACCTGGGCTCGTTGCGTGCGGTGCAGGGTGTTGCGGATCCTCAACCCGGGCAGCGGCTGGGCATCTTCACCCTGCAGTCGCTGGATGACGATGCCATTCTGTCCCTAGGTGCAGACGTGATGGCGGCTGGTGAAGTTCGTTTTGTAAATGGTGCGGTACGATCGATTGACAATGCGTCCGGTCACTATAGGCCAACCGGAGCCTCTGCAAGACAGGCGGCAGAGGCTGCGTTCGGGCGTTCTGGTTTTGATGCTGTGGGTAAATATTCCGAGAAGGTTTTCTAATGGAGAATTCAGCGGCAGTTGAATTGCTTGATATATTGATTGGCAACTCTTCCCGCATTCTGTTGGCGGGATTTGGGCTGCGTGATGCAGAGTCAGCGTTTTTCGGCGTTGTCGATCTATTGAGGGAGGTCAAAGGTCTGAAGCCGTGCTTTCTGGATAGAGTGGGTGAGACATTTTCTAGACGGGCACTTGGCGGGTTGGGGCAGGGTGAAGTCCCGGTGGAGCTTATCGAGTTGGTGGCGCATGAGTTGCGCTGGCCAGAGCTAATCGAGCTTGCGAGGAGGCGACTTGATCTGGTATTCCATGGAGACACTAGCCTCGCCGTCGGAGACATAGCAGTTCGGTTGCCCTTGGCATATGTTGAGCAATGGGAGGACCGAGAGTTTTATCGGCGCTACGGATTTGACGAGAATGGAAAAAAAGCGCCGACATAATTGGCAAGCCTGGTTGCCAATGAATTTATATCAGCACGTTCTGCCAAGCGGTTCCAGCGAATGACTCTCCGCGAGTCCCGCCAATGCCGGCACGCGTATACCGCAGTCGGCCTCGCCGGGCATGGCCCGGCGCTACCAGAGCATCGCGACGCATAACGCCTTACGGCGTCGCCGGCACCACCTGCTGGCCAATGAAGTTGCGCTTGGCGTCGAAGTCATAGGCGATCTGCAACTGTCCCACGTCCGGGCAGGCGTGGCAGTCGCGCAGCGGCGTGCGGTACAGCAGGCGGATGCCGCCGTTCTCGAGCGGCGTGGCCCCGGCCGACTGCGCCGGTGCGAACGGCGTGGCCTGCGGGTGGTCCTTCAGCAGGGCCTGCACGGCGGGGTCGGCACGCAGGGTGTCGTCCAGCTGCACGGCATCCACATCGATGCGCTTGCCGGTGGCGTCGACCAGGCGGGTGCCCTCGTTGGTGTTGGCGCGGAACGGATACTCGACCGTGGCAATGCCCAGACCTTCATTCTCGTGCCAGGCCGTCACGTAGGCCAGCTCGCCGCCGGTGGACAGCTGTTCGGCGGCGGTGATCGCATCGGCGCTGGCGCCGCCGGCGCGCATCGCATCGCGCAGGCACTCACGCGTGGCCGCATTCTCGCCCTGGCGGCAGGCGTTGAGGTCGCCATCCCACACCACTGCCTCGCTCCAGCGCAGCTTGCCGTCCGCGGCGGCTTTTTCTGCGCTGGGCGTGTCACCGGCCGACGGTTCCTTGCCGGGTTCCGGCGAACGGCCTTGGCAGGCGGTCAGCAGGGCAAGCCCCAGGGCAGGCAGCAACAGGCGGGAACGGCGCATGGCGTGGACCTC
Organism: Stenotrophomonas maltophilia group sp. SKK55; assembly: GCF_057179845.1. NCBI lineage: Bacteria > Pseudomonadati > Pseudomonadota > Gammaproteobacteria > Lysobacterales > Lysobacteraceae > Stenotrophomonas > Stenotrophomonas maltophilia group sp. SKK55. The sequence goes on along the minus strand of NZ_JBXUHP010000048.1, from coordinate 159,490 downwards.
GTGCGTTGGCTGGAGGCGCCAGTATCGTCAAGGCCGGGTGAACTCCACGTCGGCGCGGCATACTAGCGGCTCATTGCATACGCTGGAGTGTGGAACGTGGGCAGTCTGCAGGGCAAAACGCTTTTCATCACGGGTGCCTCGCGTGGCATCGGCTTGGCCATCGCACTGCGCGCTGCGCGTGACGGCGCCAACGTGGCGATTGCGGCCAAGTCGGCGGTGCCGAACCCAAAGCTGCCGGGCACCATCCATACCGCAGCCGAAGCCGTTACCGCGGCCGGCGGCCAAGGGCTGGCGCTGAAGTGCGACATCCGCGAGGAAGAGCAGGTGCAGGCCGCGGTTGCCGCCACGGTCGACGCCTTTGGTGGCATCGACATCCTGGTCAACAATGCCAGCGCGATCTGGCTGCGTGGCACGCTGGATACGCCGATGAAACGCTTCGACCTGATGCAGCAGGTCAATTCGCGCGGCAGTTTCCTGTGCGCGCAGGCCTGCCTGCCGTACCTGCTGCAGGCGCCGAATCCGCACATCCTGACCCTGGCGCCGCCGCCCAGCCTGGAACCGAAGTGGTGGGGCGCGCATACCGGCTACACGCTGGCGAAGATGGGCATGAGCTTCGTCACGCTCGGCCTGGCCGCGGAATTCGGCCCGCAGGGTGTGGCGGTGAACGCGCTGTGGCCGCGCACGGTGATCGCCACCGATGCAATCAACATGATTCCGGGCGTGGATGCCGCGGGCTGCCGTACGCCGCAGATCATGGCCGACGCCGCGCATGCGGTGCTGGTGCGCGAGGCGGCGGGTTTCCACGGCCAGTTCCTGATCGACGATGAAGTGCTGGCACAGGCCGGCGTCAGCGATCTGTCCGGCTATGCCGTGGACCCGTCGCGGTCGTTGTTGCCGGATCTGTTCCTGGACTGAGTGCTACATTGCGCAAGGGCCGAGGGCTGCGGCCCTCGGCCTGCTGCGCTAGAATGCAGGGCTGTAATCGTTTTCAACAGGGATGTGAACACATGACACGTACGCTTTCCATCGCGGCGCTGGCCGCTTCGCTGTCGCTTGTCCTGGCCGCCTGCGGTGGCAAGGCTCCTGCAGCCGCTGGCGACGCCGGCGCCTCGGGCAAACCGGAGGCCAACACGGTACCGTCCGATGCACAGCAGCAGTTGACTGCGAAGCTCAACGCCTACATCGGCTGCTTCAACGCGCTTGATTCGAAGACGCACGACAGCCTCCAGTCCTATACGCGCTGGATCAAGGACGTCGAGACCGGCCCGAGCGGGCGCGAGACACAGGTGTACGGTCCGTTCGAGATCAGCGATTACGACATGAAGCAGTGCGATGGCCCGGTGACCGAGGCGACGGCTGCCAAGCCGGCACTGGCCGAACTCGATGCTGCTGCCAGCCATTATCAGCAGGCGCTGAAGGCGCTGGTGCCGGTCAGCAAGGAGGCGCACGACTACTATGATCGCCAGGACTACGAAGACGACCAGTTTGCCAAGGGCAAGCAGCTGCACGCGCCCTTGATGGCCGCATTCAAGGACTTCGTGGCTGCCAGCGAAACGTTCAACGCCGAGCTGGAGCGCCAGAATGACGCTGCCCAGCGCGAGCAGCTCAAGGTATTGGAACAGGCCGAGGGGCGAACGCGCGAGTATTACCGTCTGGCGATGATGCTGGAAGCCAAGGCGATCGTGGAGCTGATGAGCGAGGACGACTTTGATCCGGCCCAAGCCCGTGAACGACTCGACGCCTTCAACCGTATTTCCGACGAGGCGCATGCCAAGGTGGCCGATCAGGAGCCGGGCAAGCTGGACTGGAACAGCTTCGAGCGCGAAGCCGAGAACTTCCGTCGGGAAGGCAAGGAGCGGCTGCAGCGGGTCAGCAGCAAGACGCCCTACAGCGATTTCGAACGGCGCATGCTGGATTCGCCCTCGATGGCACCGCGTGGCTCTGCCAGCAAGCTGATGCAGGAATACAACTCGCTCGTTTTCCAGAGCAACCGCCAGTAGGCGGGAAGCTCAACGCGTTATTTTTGTCGCAATTGAGCAGGTTGATCGCGACATGACACGCCCCGCAGCCCCGAATGCCAGCACCTTCCCGAGGTGCTGGAGCGCGCGCTCGCGCCATGCATGACGATGCCTGCAGTTTTCACTGGTGCAAGGAACTGATTTGAACGCATCCACACGCCTGATTCCTGTTCTCCTGCTCTGCGCGCTGGCCGGCTGCAACAACCCGGCCGGGCTGGCTGTCGCCGATCCCGGGCTGGAAAAGGTGAACGCCTATATCGAGTGCTACAACGGCGTCGAACAGCCCATCCACGAGGGTTTCCAGACCTACACCGGTTGGATGAAGGATTCCGAAGCCGGTCCAACCGGCAAGGAAGCGCAGCCGCGCTCACCTGGCAAGGTGTTGTCGCACCGCGTCGAGTACTGCGGCCAGCCGGTGACCGATGCGCTGGCAAAGACCCCTGCCACGCCGCTGGATGCACCCGCGCGACAGTACCAGCAGGCATTCCAGGCACTGAACACCCTGATCGAGCGTGCCGATGGGTACTTCACCCGCGAGGACTATCGTCGCGATGGTGGCGAAGGGATGCGCAGCCAGCATGCCCCGCTGATGCAGGCCTATGCTGATTTCTTCAAGGCCAGCGAAGCAATGGATGCGGCGCTGGAAAAGAACGAGAACGATCGCCGCGCCGCCCAGCTGAAGCAGATCGAGGAAAGCGAAGGCCGCTCGCTGGCCTATTACCACCTGCGCCTTGTCGGCGATGGCAAGCAGCTGGCGATGGCGTTCCAGAGCGACGCACCGGACGTTGCGGCGTTGCGCGGCCAGCTGGCCGACTATCAGGCGCTGGTGACGGAAATCCAGAACAGTGGTGTCGGCAAGGACGACCCGATGTGGGGCCATGTGCAGCGTTCGGCCGACAAGCTGGTGCGTAGCGCCGGTCGCGGAGTCGAGCGTCTGGAGCAGGGCAAGCCGATCACCGCCGATGCGTTGGCCGCCGAGCGCAAGGCGTCGGGCAGCTGGCTCACCACCGACCCTGAAGGCGCACAGTCGACGATTCTGGATGCCTACAACGACCTGGTGACCACCAGCAACCGCATGCGCTGAGGGCGATCCACACAGGGCGTGGCCCTGTCCACGGTGGCACCGGGCCATGCCCGGCGCGCACCCTGTTGGTCCGGTAGTGCCGGCCGCTGGCCGGCATCTGCCTCAATGGCTGAATGCATCCGGCAGTTCACCGCCACATCTGCGGCAATGCCGTGCATCCGGCTCGTGGCCTTCCAGCCCGCAGTGCGGGCAGCCGCGGGCATCCCGGCGCGCCGCCAGCTCGGCTTCGCGCATGGTGCTGGCCAGTTCGGCGGTGTAGATGCCGGTGGGCACGGCGATGATGCTGTAGCCGATCAGGATCAGCACCGAGGTGACGAAGCGGCCGAGCACGGTCTGGGGCACGATATCGCCGAAGCCGACCGTGGCCATGGTCACCACCGCCCAGTACATGCTGGCCGGGATGTTGGTGAAGCCGTGTTCGGGGCCCTCGATCACGTACATCAGCGCACCGGCGATGATGGTGATGGTGATCACCGTGAACAGGAACACCAGCACCTTGCGCCGGCTGCGCCACAGCGACGTCATCAGGACGCCGCTTTCCTCGATGTAGCGGGTCAGCTTGAGGATGCGGAATACCCGCAGGATGCGCAGCGCACGCACCACCAGCAGGCTCTGCGCGCCCGGGATGAACATCGACAGGTAGGCGGGCAGGATCGACAGCAGGTCGATGATGCCCCAGATGCTCACCGCGTAACGCAGCGGGCGCTTGACCACCGCCAGGCGCAGCAGGTACTCGGCGGTGAAGATGATGGTGAAGCCCCATTCCAGGATGTACAGGCCGGTGGACCACTCGGCATGCAGGTGCTGCACGCTGTCGATCATCACCACCAGGATGCTGGCGACGATCGCCACCACCAGGATCAGGTCGAAGTTGCGCGAGGGCCGCGAGTCATGGCGGTAGATGATGTCGAACCACCGACGGCGCCAGCCGGTCTCGGTGGCGGGGTTCAGCTGGGGGGCGGAAAACGGTCGCATGGGCGCATTGTGCCGCAGGGGTTCCGGCGCGAGAATGGGGATTCCTGAACCCTGCCGACTGCCATGACCGCCGCTACCGATCCGCTGATCTCCCTTTCGCACTATTACCTGCCGGTCTACAAGCCCCGCCAGGTGGTACTGGAACGAGGCCAGGGCGCCCGCGTGTGGGACAGCCAGGGCCGTGAGTTCATCGACCTGGCTGCGGGTATCGCCGTGTGCGGCCTGGGCCACAACGATCCGGACCTGGTGGCCGCGCTGGTCGAGCAGGCCGGCAAGCTCTGGCACACCAGCAATGTGTTCTACAGTGCACCGCCGCTGCACCTGGCCGAGGAGCTGGTGAAGGCCAGCCGCTTCGCCGAGCGCGTGTTCCTGTGCAATTCCGGCGCCGAAGCCAACGAAGTGGCGATCAAGATGGTCCGCAAGTGGGCCTCCAGCCAGGGCCGTCCCGCCGACAAGCGGGTGATCATCACTTTCCGTGGCAGCTTCCACGGCCGCACGATGGGCGCGGTGACCGCTACTGCCCAGCCGAAGTACCAGGAAGGCTACGAGCCGCTGCCCGGTGGCTTCCGCTACATCGATTTCAACGATGAGGTGCAGCTGGAAACCGCGATGGCCGCCGGCGACGTGGCGGCGGTGATGCTGGAGCCCATCCAGGGCGAGGGCGGCGTGATGCCGGCCAAGTCCGGCTTCCTCAAGCGCGTGCGCGAGCTGTGCGACCAGCACAACGCACTGCTGGTGCTGGACGAGATCCAGGCCGGCATGGGCCGCACCGGCACGCTGTTCGCGCACTGGCAGGATGATGTGGTGCCGGACATGGTCACCCTGGCCAAGGCACTCGGTGGCGGCTTCCCGATCGGCGCGATGCTGGCCGGCCCGAAGGTGGCTGAGACCATGCAGTTCGGCGCGCACGGCACCACCTTCGGCGGCAACCCCCTGGCCGCCGCGGTGGCCCGCGTGGCACTGCGCAAGCTGGCCTCGGCGGAGATCGCCGCCAATGTCAGCCGCCAGTCGAAGGCGCTGCGCGATGGCTTCGCCCGCATCAACGACGAGTTTGGTGTGTTCAGCGACGTGCGTGGCCGCGGCCTGATGCTGGGCGCGGTGCTGGGCAAGGACTTCGCCGGCCAGGCCGGGGCGATCCTCGACCATGCCGCCGAGCACGGCCTGCTGACCCTGCAGGCCGGCCCGGACGTGCTGCGCTTCGTGCCGTCGCTGAACATCACCGACGAAGAAGTGGCCGAAGGCCTCAAGCGCCTGCGCGCAGCGATTGCTGCGTTCATTGCCGCGCGCTGAAGCCGGCAGAGGCATCTGTAGAGCCGAGCCTACGCTCGGCTCATCGCGATGTCAGGCAACAGGAGCCGAGCATGGGCTCGGCTCTACAGCGCGTCACGCGATCCTATAGCGCTTCAACACCTTGCCCAATCCACGGCCATCGCGCACGGTTTCCGCGTGCAGGCCGGCGGCGCGTGCGCCGCGCACATTGGCGAACAGGTCATCGACGAACAGCGTGTGCGAAGGCGCCACGCCCAGTACGTCGAGTGTGCGCAGGAATACTGCGGGCTCAGGTTTGCGCAGGCCGAAATCGGCGCTGCAGAACACGCGTCCCTGCAGCGCAGGGAACAGTTCCGGCAGCAGGGTGGGCAGCGCCTGTGCCATCAGCGCGCCGTTGTTGGTCAGTACCGCCAGTGGCAGCTGCAGAACCTGCAGCCGCTGCAGCACCGCGTGCTGCGGATGGCTGGCCGCCTGGCGTGCGGCGATCCAGCTGGGTACATCGACGGTCCTGCCCAGGCACGCCCCCAGCTGCGCCAGATAGGGCGGACCCTGCAGCGTGCCGTTGTCATGCGCCGCTTCCAGTCCGCTGTCGAACAGCGCCGCCTGCACTGCGGCAGGGGTAACATCCAGTGCCTGCGCCAGGTGCAGCACGCGCTGCGCGCGCTGGTACTGCACCAGCACGCCGTCCACATCCAGCAGCAACAGGTCGATCCGCATCGGTCGAGCATGCCATTGCAGTGAGTGCGCGGGAAACCCTGGAGTGGGCATGCGACAGACGGTCGCAGACGCGGCCGCAGGGGCCTGCCTAGAATGGTGCTTGAACCGCAGGAGAGGCAACGATGAAGGCTTGGTGGGTGGCAGTGGGACTGGGCGCGCTGATGCTGGCGCCGTCGGCGATGGCGCGGGTGTGTGCGGTGAGCATCGACAGCACCGACCAGATGAGCTTCAGCAGTCGCGAGATCAAGGTCGCCGCTGATTGCACCGCCGTGGATCTGACCCTGCGCCATACCGGCAAGCTGGCCGCTACCGCGATGGGCCATAACTGGGTGCTGACCCGCACGGCCGACTACCAGCCGGTGGCACTGGCAGGCATGCGCATGACCCTGGCCGACAGCTACCTGCCGAAGGCCGACAAGCGCGTGCTGGCGCACACCAAAGTAATTGGTGGTGGCGAGACCACGCGCGTGCGCTTTTCCACCCAGGGCCTGCAGAAGGGCGGCGACTACACTTTCTTCTGCTCGTTCCCCGGCCACTTCGCGATGATGAAGGGCAAGTTCGTCTTCGGTTGAAAAAAGGGGACGGAGGGGATTAAGTCGTTTATGCACAAACGACTTAATCCCCTCCGTCCCCTTTCTTTGCGATCAGCCCTTGGCGGCCTTGAATGCCACGCGTGCAGCGGCGAGGGTGGCCTCGATCACCGCGTCATCGTGGGCGCTGGACAGGAAGCCGGCCTCGTACGCCGACGGCGCCAGGAACACGCCCTGCTCCAGCATCGCGTGGAAGAAGCGGTTGAACGCTGGGATGTCACAGGCGGTGGCCTGCGCATAGGTCTCCACCTTCTCACTGGTGAAGAACAGCCCGAACATCGCGCCCACGCGGGTGGTGGTCACCGCCACGCCGGCTTCGGCGGCGGCCGCTTCCAGGCCGGCGCACAGGCGTGCGGTGCGTTCGGCCAGGTCGTCGTGGAAACCCGGCTGCTGGATCAGCTCCAGCATCGCCAGGCCAGCGGCCATCGCCACCGGGTTGCCGCTCAGCGTGCCAGCCTGGTAGATCGGGCCGGCCGGGGCGATCTGCTGCATCAGCTCGCGGCGACCGCCGTACGCACCCACCGGCATGCCGCCGCCGATGATCTTGCCGAACGTGGTCAGGTCCGGGGTGATGCCGTAGTGCGCCTGCGCACCGCCGAGGGCGACGCGGAAGCCGGTCATCACTTCGTCGAAGATCAGCAGCGCGCCGTGTTTCGTGCACAGTTCGCGCAGGTGCTGCAGGTAGCCCTCGCGCGGCGGGATGCAGTTGGCGTTGCCGACCACCGGTTCGATGATCAGGCCGGCGATGTCATCGCCCTGCTGCTCGAACAGCGCAGTGGCCGCTTCGAAGTCGTTGTAGGGCAGGGTCAGGGTCAGTTCGCTCAGCCCGGCCGGGACGCCCGGCGAGGTCGGCACGCCCAGGGTCAGCATGCCGCTGCCGGCCTTGACCAGGAACGAGTCGCCGTGGCCGTGGTAGCAGCCTTCGAACTTGACGATGCGGTTGCGGCCGGTGGCGCCACGCGCCAGGCGGATCGCCGACAGGGTGGCCTCGGTGCCGGAGTTGACCATGCGCACCATCTCGCACGACGGCACCAGGCGGGTGATGGTCTCGGCCATGGTCACCTCGGCCGCGCATGGCGCGCCGAATGACAGGCCGTTGTCGATCGCCTTCTTCACCGCCTGGCGTACCGCCGGGTGGTTGTGGCCGACGATCATCGGGCCCCAGGAGCCGACGTAGTCGATGTAGCGGTTGCCGTCGACGTCGTACAGATAGGCGCCGTCGGCGCGCTCGACGAAGAACGGTTCGCCGCCGACCGACTTGAACGCGCGCACCGGCGAATTGACGCCGCCCGGCAACAGCTGCTGGGCGCGGGAGAACAGGGCGTGGGACTGGTCGTGGTTCATGGGGGAATATCCTGGGCGTTACGCGAACTGGGCGAGGAAGGCGCGCTGGGTCGCGACCGGGTCTTCGGCGGCGAACACGCTGCTGACCACGGCGACCAGATCGGCACCGGCGTCGATGATGGGACCGACATTGTCCGGCGTCAGCCCGCCGATCGCCACCCGTGGCACGCCCAGTGCGGCGCTTTGCCGCAGCAGGTCGGCATGGGCGCGGCTGGTGGTGATCTTGGTGGTGGTCGGGAAAAACGCGCCGAAGGCCACGTAGCTGGCGCCGGCGGCCACGGCCCTCTCGGCATTGGCCAGCTGGTCATAGCAGGAGGCGCCGATGATGGCCTCGGGGCCGAGCAGGGCGCGCGCGCTGGGGATGTCGCCGTCGGTGCCGCCCAGGTGCACGCCCGCCGCGCCCACGGCCTTGGCCAGCGCCGGGTCATCGTTGACGATCAGCGGCACGCCGTGGTCCGCACACAATGCCTGCAGCGCGGTGGCCTGCTCCCGCCGCAGCGCGTCGCTTGCGGTCTTGTTGCGGTACTGCAGCCAGGTGGCGCCGGCGGCCAGCAAGGGTGCGGTACGGGCCAGCAGGCGTGCGGTATCGGGCTCGTCCGGGGTGATCAGGTAGACGCCGCGGGGCGCCGGGGAAGCAGAAGTCATCGATGGCTACCGGTGAGTGGACCGCGATGGGACAATGGCGGCCCGTGAATCCAGTCCTGATTATCCGATGAGCGATGCCACCCCCACCACCTTGCGCACCTGGATGTGCGTGGTCTGCGGCTTCCTGTACAGCGAAGCGGAAGGCTTGCCGGAGGAAGGCATCGCGCCAGGGACGCGCTGGGAGGACATTCCCGAGACCTGGACCTGCCCGGATTGCGGGGTGACCAAGGCCGATTTCGAGATGGTCGAGGTCGATTGACTGGAGGGCCATCCGGCCCATCCGGTGGGTGTGGACCGTTGGTCCACACACCGACTCCCTCAATGCAGCCGCGGCATCGGCCCGCCGAGGTCGATCAGCTTCTCGCGCAGCCACTGCGCATCGCTGGCTTCCGGATTGCGCTTCAGGTACTGGCCCAGATCGTGGCGGGCACCGGCCAGGTACTCCAGCTGCAGATAGGCCAGGCCGCGGTCGCGCAGCGCATCGTCCTGCTCCGGGGCCAGCTTCAGCAGGCGGTCGGCACTGCGCGCGGCGCGGTCCCACTCGCCGGCTTCGGCATACACGCCGTGCAGGTTGCGCAGCATGCGCATCAGGATCGCGCGCGCGGGCGCCGGGTCGAGGATCTGCGCCAGCACCTGGTCGTCGGGCATCTGCCCGCCCAGATGTGACTTGGCCCGCTCGCGCAGTTCGTCCACGTCCAGCGGTCGGCCACCGTTGAACGGGTCCATCACCAGCACGCCGTCGTCCACCGGCAGGCGCACCAGGAAGTGGCCGGGGAAGGACACGCCATCGAGCGGAATACCCAGCCGGCGCGCGACTTCCATCTGCACCAGCGCCAGCGAGATCGGATTGCCCAGGCGGCGCTCGAATACCTGGTTGAGGTAGCTGTTGCGCGGGTCGTAGTACTCGTCGTGGTCGCCGCTGTAGCCCAGCTCGTCGAACAGGTGGCGGTTGATCGCCGCCATCTTCAGCGGGCTGTTGTCGATGCTCTCCACTTCCGAGCGGAGGTGCTCGACATGGCTCTGGATCAGCGCGTCGTAGGTGGACGGCTGCAGATCGGGGTATTCATCGCGCGCGATCAGCAGCGCGGTCGGCAACAGTGGCAGCGCCTCGTCTTCGAGGTCGGCCAGGGCATCCCAGTCGGGGAGTGTGATCCGGTCCTGCATGGCCACAGACTGGCGTCATTCGCAGGCGGTTTCAAGCGGTATCGCGTGAAAAATTCAGGGGTCAGATGCCTTTCGCGAGCGAATGGGATCTGACCCCTGCAGGGTTGCCGGCCAGCGGCCGGCACTACCGCGGGCAGAACCCTGTTACTCGATGCCTGGGCCGAATTTCAGCTCCGTGCCGTCCTTGAGCTGCAGCTTCTCGGCCTGGCCGGCGTTGAGTTCCAGTACATAACGCGCCGGGCCACCGCTGGGGTAGGGCGGACACATGTCGCCGGCCGAGCACGGCGGTACGTCGCGCTGCTGGCTGACCAGCCTGCGCTGGCTGTCGAAGTACAGGATGTCCAGCGCGATCCTGGTGTTCTTCATCCAGTACGCCTGCATTTCTTCGCGGTCGTGGATGAACAGCATGCCGTGGTCGGCCGCCATCTGGTCGCGGAACATCAGCCCGCGCGCGCGGGTTTCATCGTTGGTGGCCAGCTCGACCTGGTAGCGGGCGCCGTCCAGCTCGACCCAATGGCGGGCCGCGTCGGTGGCGCAGCCGGCCAGGGCCAGCAGCGGAAACATCAGCAGCGAACGCAACAGCGACATCGTCAGGCTCCTTCGGAAGGGTCAGAGCACGACCGGCGGCTCGCCGCCGACGATCACCACATCGGCGCGACGGCGCGCGAACAGGCCGACGCAGACCACGCCCGGCAGCTGGTTGAGCTCGCGCTCCAGCTTTTCCGGATCGGTGATCTGCAGGTTGTGGATGTCCAGGATCTGGTTGCCGTTGTCGGTGACCACGCCCTCGCGCCAGGTCGGCTGGCCGCCGGTCATGTCGCGGATCTGGCGGGCGACCAGGCTGCGCGCCATCGGGATCACTTCCACCGGCAGCGGGAACTTGCCCAGCACCGGCACCTGCTTGCTCGGGTCGACGATGCAGATGAAGCGCTCGCTGGCCTCGGCGATGATCTTCTCGCGGGTCAGTGCGGCGCCGCCGCCCTTGATCAGGCACTTGTTCGGGTCGCACTCGTCGGCGCCATCGACGTACAGCGACAGGTTGCCGCTGTGGTTCAGCTCGACCACCTCGATGCCGTGCTGCTTCAGGCGTGCGGTGCTCTGCTCGGAGCTGGACACGGCGCCCTTGATGCGGTGCTGGATGCGGGCCAGGGCATCGATGAAATAGGCCACGGTGGAACCGGTGCCGACACCGACGATCATGCCGTCTTCGACGTACTCGATGGCTTTCTCGGCGGCCAGGCGCTTGGCTTCGGACATGGGAAGAACTCTCAGGCAGGGAATCAGGATTTCTTTTCCAGCGACAGCAGCAGCTTCCACTGCGCGGCGGTCACCGGGAACACCGACAGGCGATTGCCCCTGGCAACCAGCGGGAAGCCCTCGCCCAGCTCGTCAGCGTGCAACTTGATCTCGTCCAGCGCGATCACCTGCTTGAGCTTGCGGTCGAAGGCCACGTCCACCAGCATCCAGCGCGGGTTCTCGCGCGTGCTCTTGGGGTCGTGGTAGTCGGATTTCGGGTCGAACTGGGTGTCGTCCGGGTAGGCTGGGCTGGCGACGGTGGCCAGGCCGACAATGCCGGGCACCTTGGTGTTGGAGTGGTAGAACAGGATGCCATCGCCCACCTGCATGCCATCGCGCATGAAATTGCGCGCCTGGTAGTTGCGCACCCCGTTCCAGGGTTCGACCTTGACCTTGGCCAGATCATCGATGGAGAAGGCGTCCGGTTCGGACTTCATCAGCCAGTAGCGCTTGCGGGCGGTCATGCGTTCACGGGGGCAGCGGAGGGGAACAGGGTGCCGTCTTCGGTGCAGATCGCATCCACCGGCACGTCCCACGACGCCACCGGCAAGGACTCGACCTGCTGCACCGCGAACGCAGCACCGACCAGCCAGGGCGGCGCCGGCCGGTCGTGGCGGAAGGCGAAGCTGCGATCATACCAGCCGCCCCCCATGCCCAGCCGGCGGCACTGTGCGTCGAACCCCACCAATGGGGTCACGACCAGCGCCATCCGTTCCGGTTCCAGGGTGTCTTCCACGGCCACGTCCGGCTCGGGGATGCCATAGCGGTTGCTGGTCAGCGGCTGCCCGGGCCGCCATGGTGCGAAGCGCAACACATCGCCGGCCAGTACCGGCAGGCAGTAGGTGAGTCCTTCGGGCAGTTGCAGCTGCCAGCGGTGCAGGGCGATTTCGCCATCCAGCGCCCAGTAGCCGGCCACCGCGCCTTCGCGCGGGGCGAACGGCAGGGCGAGCAGGGCATCGGCAAGCGATTCGGCGGCGGCGATGCGCTCACCAGCGTTAAGGTCACGGCGGCGTTGCCGCAGGTCGTGGCGCAGGGCCTGGCGCGGGTCGGTCATGGCAGCGAGCGGCAAGGATCAGCCGCCATTGTGCCGGAAAGAACAAGGGCGACGCCCGAAGACGCCGCCCTTGCTGGAATATTGCATTCTCCGCAATGTCGATGCATGCGAAACGACCTTGAACCCGGGGGCTCAAGTGGGAACGCTGGAGAACCATCGGGCTTCCCGCTACAAGGCGGACCTGCACTCCCGGCGCTGTCGCGCTCCCGGTGTCGTTCTTAAGGGACAAGGCGAATGTTTGCACATGCCGTCGAGTACCGCAGAGAACGCGTGGTCATTATAGCCAGCACGCAGGATCTGGATAGGCCGTTCGTCGGCAACAGTCCGTGCCAATTCAGATATGAGAAGACGCGTTGTGCACGGTCTTCAGGCGCCGCCGTCGATCGCGCGGTCCAGGCGCCGGTTCAGGTCGGCCAGCGTCTGCTGCAGCGCCACGGCCTGGCGGGCGTTCTCGTCGCGCAGCAGCTGCAGTTCGTGGGCCAGGTTCAGCGCGGCCAGCACGGCGACGCGGTCGACGGCGGCCATGCGGTTGCTGCCGCGGATCTCGCGCATGCGCGCATCGAGCAGGCGCGCAGCCGCCATCAGGCTGTCGCGTTCGTCGGCGCCGACGCCCACGGTGTATTCACGATCGAGGATGCGGACACTGACCGGTTCGGCGCTCATGTGTGCTGCTCCAGGGATTTGAGCCGGCTGATCATCGCTTCAACCCGCGAGCGCGCCTGCTCGTTCTTGGCCAGCAGCGTCGAGCGCTCGGCCACCAGCTGTTCCTGCTGGTGGCGCAGGCTGCGGTTCTCCTCGGCCAGGCGCTGGTTGCGTTCAAGCAACGCGTCCACGCGGGCGGCAAAGTCCTGCAGCTGGGCAAGGGGATCGGCGGGTTCCATGCGGGCACGATAGGCAAGCCGGGTGAGGGCGGTCAAGCGCTGTCGCAGCAAGGCCGGACGGCCACGAGAGGATGCCGCAGGGTTGCTACACTACGGGGTCTCACGGGCGCGCGCGTGCGCACCCCGGGTTTCCTTATTCCGAACGAGCCGCACGATGACCGAACTTCCCTCCGTCGACGACGTTACCCGCGCCAGCCAGGCGCTGGGCCTGGGCGCTACCGCTGCCGAGCTGCACGGCGCGCTGTGCGGCTGGCTGGCCGCCGGCGGCGCCCCCGGCAACGATTGGCCGGCGCGCGTGCTGGCCGACGACACCCTGCCGCCGGTGGCCGCCGACAGCGTGCTGGGGCAGCTGCTGCAGGCCACCATCAAGCAGCTGGAAGACCGCGACTTCGCCTTCGAACTGCTGCTCGCCGACAGCGACGACGTGTCCGCGCAGGCCGATGCCATGTTCAGCTGGACCCGCTCGTTCCTGGGCGGCTTCGGCCTGGGCAGCGGCGGCCGCCGCCCGTCCCTGTCCGAAGAGGGCGAAGAAGCGCTGACCGACATGGCCAGCCTGGCGCGTGCGTCCAGTGAGGATTTCGAGGCCGGCGGCGATGACGACGACGAAGCCCTGTCGGAGATCGAGGAGTTCATCCGCGTGGCGGTGCTGCTGCTGCACGGCGACGTGGTGCTGGCCGCGCGCCATCGGCAGCGCCTGAACTGATGGATATCAGGCAGCGCACCGGCATCGCGGCCGGCGAATACAAGCGTCGCCGCCGCCAGCTGATGGACATGGCTGGCGAGGATGCGATCCTGGTGCTGCCGGCCGCAGCCGAGAAGGTGCGCAGCCTCGATACCCATTATCCGTTCCGCCAGGATTCGGATTTCCAGTACCTGAGCGGCTTCCCGGAACCGGAAGCGGTGCTGGTGCTGATTCCGGGCCGCCGCCACGGCGAGGCCATCCTGTTCTGCCGCGAGCGCGATGCCGAGCGCGAGGCCTGGGACGGCAGCCGCGCCGGCCAGGAAGGCGCGGTAGCGCAGTACGGCATGGACGATGCCTACCCGATCGATGATCTGGACGACATCCTGCCGGGCCTGTTGGAAGGGCGCTCGCGCGTCTACTACCACTTCGGCCGCGACGCCGACTTCGATCTGAAGCTGATCGGCTGGGTCAACCGCGTGCGCTCGCAGGTACGCCACGGTGCGCAGCCGCCCCATGAGTTCCTGGAGCTGGGCCACCTGCTGCACGAGCAGCGCCTGTTCAAATCCGGCGCCGAAGTGGCACTGATGCACCACGCCGCACAGATCAGCGTGCGTGCGCATCTGGCGGCGATGAAGGCCGCCAGGGCCGGCATCCACGAGTATGAACTGCAGGCCGAGCTGGAACGCGTGTTCCGCGCCAGCGATGCGGTACCTGCGTATTGCAGCATCGTCGGTGCCGGCCGCAACGGCTGCATCCTGCATTACCGGGACAACAACGCGCGGTCGCGCGATGGCGAGCTGGTGCTGATCGACGCCGGCGCCGAGTACCGTGGCTACGCCAGCGACATCACCCGCACCTTCCCGGTGAACGGCCGCTTCAGTGCCGAGCAGCGCGCGCTGCACGACCTGGTCGGCGAGGCGCAGGCGGCGGCGCTGGCCCAGGCCAAGCCGGGCGTGCCGTACGAGGCCGGTCACCTGGCCGCAGTGCAGACCTTGACCGAGGGCCTGCTGCGGCTGGGCCTGCTGAAGGGCACGCTGGAAAAGAATCTGTCCGAAGGCCTGTACCAGCGCTTCTACCGGCACAAGACCGGCCACTGGATCGGATTGGACGTGCACGATGTGGGCGATTACCGCCTCGCCGGTGATTCACGCCTTCTGGAGCCTGGCATGGCGTTCACCATCGAGCCGGGGCTGTACATCGGCGTGGACGACACGACGGTGGAACCGCGTTGGCGCGGTATCGGCATCCGCACTGAAGACGATGTGCTGATCACCGATGACGGCCATCGCGTGCTGACCGAGGGCCTGGCGCGCAGCGCCGATGAGATCGAAGCGGTGATGGCGGGGTAGGGGTTTTCGGCAGGGCTTGCAGCCCTGCACCTGAAGAGGCCACAGCAACAGCAACCGCAACAGCGGCATTCCGTGGGATGGCGGGGTACTGTGGGTTTGCGGGGCCGCCGCAAGTACGTCCTTGTAGGCTTGGTCGCCGCATCCATGCGGCTCACACCTCGCAAACCCACAGTACCCCGCCTTCGACAGGTTCACGCGGCTGTTGGTAGGTGTCGACCTTGGTCGACACAGAGCGAGCGCAGCGAGCGACCCGCTTCTGCTTTTCTTTTTTCTTTTCCGTGGTTGGACGCGCAGGAAACTGTCAAAGGTGGGGCGGGTGGGCCATGCAGGGGCGTTGGCGCCATGGATGGCGCCATCGAGCTTACAGGGACGTACTTGCAGCGTCCCCTGCATGGCCCACCCGCCCCGCCAAGCGCGGCTTTTGCTCTGAGCGCCCAACCACGAGGGGCTCAGCCGTTGGCCGCCGCAAACGCCGGCCGCGTCAGGTTGTCCGCCTCGCCATCAGTGCACAGCACTTCGTCTTCGATGCGGATGCCGCCATACGGACGGAAGAAGTCCACGCGGTCCCAGTTGATCGCATCACCGTGGCCAGCGTCCTTCACTTCATTCAACAGCATGTCGATGAAGTACAGGCCCGGTTCGATGGTCACCACCATGCCCGGCTCCAGCACGCGGGTCAGGCGCAGGTACGGGTGGCCCGCCGGGCGCTCGATGCGGCCGCCTTCGTCGCTGGCCGCGAAACCGGCCACGTCGTGCACCTGCAGGCCGATCAGGTGGCCGATACCATGCGGGAAGAACGCGGCGCTGACGCCGGTCTCCAGCGCGGTCTGCGGCGAGACCTTGATCACGCCGAAGTCCTTCAGTACGCCCATCAGCGAAAGATGTGCGTCCACGTGCAGCTGCTTGTAGTCGAAGCCCGGGCGCACCGCTGCGCACATCTGCTGCTGGGCAGCGTCGACGGCGGCGATCATCGCCGCAAACTCGTCGTGGCCCTGCGCGGCGTAGGTACGGGTGATGTCGCTGGCGTAGCCGTGGGCACTGGCGCCGGCATCGATCAGGAAGCTGCGCAGCGGCTGCGGTGCCTTGCGGCCCAGCTCGGTGTAGTGCAGCACGGCGGCATGTTCGTTCAACGCCACGATATTGCCGTACGGCAGCTCGTTGGCGTCCTGGCCGACCGCCTGGCAGTACGCCATGTGGATGCTGAACTCGTCGGCGCCATTGCGGAATGCGGCCTCGGCAGCGCGGTGGCCGCGCACGCCCAGCACCTGGGCCTGGCGCATCAGTGCGATCTCATACGGTGTCTTGCTGCCGCGGTGCCATTCCAGGTAGTTCACCACCGGGGCCGGGTTGTTCGGCACGTAGCTGCCCAGCGCGCTCTGCGGCTCGCCGAGGATCGCGCAGCGCGATGGATCGGCCGGCAGCAGCGCCAGCGCGTCTTCCGGCTTGCGGATGATGTGGATGTCGAAGTGATCCACCCACCAGCCGCTGGGGGCATCCGGCACCACGTGCCAGTAGTCGAAGGGCTGGTGGAAGATCACCGCCGGGCGCTTGCCCGGGGTGAACACAATCCAGCTGTTGGGCACGCGGGTGAGCGGCAGCCAGGCCTTGAACTGGGGGTTCACCGCATACGGATAGTCGCGATCATCGAACACCTGGTAGTGCAGGGTGCCGCTAGGCACCACCAGGTGATCGAAGCCGCCGCGGGCCAGCGCCTGTTCGGCACGTCGGCAC
The DNA here is from genome assembly GCF_057179845.1 of Stenotrophomonas maltophilia group sp. SKK55. Taxonomy (NCBI): domain Bacteria; kingdom Pseudomonadati; phylum Pseudomonadota; class Gammaproteobacteria; order Lysobacterales; family Lysobacteraceae; genus Stenotrophomonas; species Stenotrophomonas maltophilia group sp. SKK55. Next base: position 142,691 of record NZ_JBXUHP010000048.1, on the reverse strand, counting down.
AGCACGGCCAGGTGGTCGGAATACAGGGCGCCGGGGTCTTGCTGGATCATTGCGGTGGCTCGACACGGAAAACGGCCCTAGATTCTGCCGCATACCGGGAAAAACCGCTGTGCTGGAACCGGCACTCAGGCCGTCGAAACCGGCCCCTCGTCGCTGTCTTCGCCCACCCACTGGCGCAGCAGCTGCCGATGCTCGCGCGACAGGGTGAGGAAGCGGAAGCCGGTCCAGCTCTGTCCGGGGGCGTGTGCAGGTTCGCTCCACAGCAGGTGCACGCCCACGTCGATGTCCTGGTGGCGGCCGTCGCCCAACGGCAAGGGGAAGCGCAACTGGTACAGCGCATCCTCGCGCAACGGTGCGCTGGCCAGCATCAGCATGCCGGTTTCGGAGATATTGCCGAGCCGGCCCACCACGCTTTCGCGCATCTGGTCGGTGACCGGTACCAGGTCCGAGACCTGGCGGCGCGGCGCGCGCCGGGTGTCCTGCGGCGGTTGGGTGATCATGCGGAGGTCTCCTGCGTATGGCCGGCCGCCAATGCACGCAATGCGCCAAGGCTGGCCTCCCAGGCACGGTCAACCAGCCGGGCCTTGTCCTCAGTGACCAGCTGCGCCTGGCCGGCGCTGATCTGCCGGGCCAGCGTATCCAGGTCGGTATCGGCGATCTTCTGCCCGCGCGGATTGACCAGCAGGGCGTGGCCGGTCAGCAGGCTGTACCAGGACAGGCGCTGGCGGCGCAGCGTGCCATCGCCGGTATCGATGTCGAACCAGCTGCCGAAGGGCAGGGAGGACAGCTGCTGGTAAGCGGCTTCCTCGGCACTGCTGCGCGGTGTGGCGGGCGTCGTGCCGGCGGCCGTACCGGCGTGCTCGCCCAGGCGCGCGCGTGCCTTCAGGCGGGCACTGAGTTCGGTACGCGAGGTGCTCTCGTCCTCGCCGCCAGGCGTGGCCAGCCTGCGTGCGACGGCGGCGGCTTCCTCGGCGTGGTAGCCGACCTGCAGCAGGGCGGCCTCGACTTCGGCAGCAAGCGTTGCATCGGTGCCGCCGGGCGCATCAACGGGTTGCGCGGTGATGGCGGCGATGCGTTGGGTCTGCTGCAGGCGTTCCTGCCACTGCGGTGAATCGTCGCCGTGGCGCAGGCGGGTCAGGGTGAGGGCATCGGCCCAGGCCTGACGCAGCAGGGTCTGCACGAAGCGGGGCGGCTCCTGCGCGTCGCAGCACTGGTCGATCTGTGCACTGGCCTGTCGCCGCGCGAGTTCCAGCCGCTCCTTGCCGCGTGCAGCTTCGACATGGCGGCGTTCGGCCAACTCGGCGCGATGCGCTGCGGCACGCTGATGCTGCTGCACGTCCTCGTTCGCGCTGGCGAAGGCCTCCGGCGCCCGCGCATCCTGGCCCAGCAGGCCCTGCACGCTCTGCGCCATGCGCTGCAGCAACTGCGGGTCGACGTCATCGTCGCCCAGCCAGTTGGCGCCGACTTCGGCAATCTGGTTGAGCAGTTCGCGCGCGGGGTGCTCGTCGCGCACGAAGAAGCCGGGGTCGGCCATTGCCGCACGTGCCAGCGGTACCTGCAGGCGCGCCAGCAGGGCGGCCGGCACCGGGTCCGGACGCTGCTGCTGCTGCACCTGCTGCATCAGCATGCGCAGCAGGTCGAGGCTGTCGCGGTCGTGGCTGCCCAGCTGGGCCTGCGTGCCATGCTCGCTGCGCAGTTGCGCCACCACGGCCGCCTGCAGGTCGGCTACGCCGGTGGCGGCGCTGGACTGCGCCTGCAGGCGTGCGAGGACCGCATCCACGGCCGCGCTCGGCACAGCATCGCGATCCGCAGGTGCTGCGCTGGCATGGCGTGCCTGCTGCAGCAGCGCATGCAGCGCGCTGCCCGTGGAGGTGGTCAGGCCCGGCAAGGCCGCACCGGCCGTGCTGTCATCCTGGAAAGCGTCCTGCACCAGGCTCGACCAGGAGCCGGCCGGTGCCGATCCGTTCCAGCCGGTCAGTGGCGCGGCGGCACGCTTTGCCGGCTGCGTGGTGCGACCACCGCCCACCGACTGGGTGATGATCCGCCGGGTGCTCGATGAACGCGCCAGATAGGGGGTGTAGACCAGGCCGGGCAGCACGCCGTGCTGGGCCAACAGGGCATTGGCACGGTCGAGGATGTCGCCCAGGCGTTCCAGCACCTGGCGTTCGAAGCTGCGGTACAGCGCCAGCTGAACGTCGACAGCGAGCGAATCCTGTTCGGCAATCCGGCGCAGCATGGCGCACAGTGCCTGCGGTGCCAGCGGCAGGGTGTCGGCCTCGAAGGCCGGTGCTGCCGCCAGTACGCCCAGGCGTTGGCCCAGCAGGTTCAGCGTGTTGGTCGAGCGCAGCGTTTCCCGCCGCACCATCTCGGTCAGCAGCAGGTCGCGGTCCACTTCATGTTCATCGACCAGCGACAGCCCGAGCATGCCGGGCAGTGGCGGTGGCGTGGAACCGGGGCTGAAGTGGGCCGTGGGTTCGCGCAGCCGTATCAGCGCATCGGCCACGGCATCAAGCATGCGGTCAGCGAAATGACCGGAAAAGGCATGCAACTGGCCGCGCCGGGCCATCAGCTCCGCCTGCAGCTGCGGATTGCGCGCGCGATCCGCGTCGTGCAGCAGCGTCTGCTCCAACGCTTCGACGGTCAGGATCAGCGGCGCGGCCAGCGTCTGCCGGCACAGGCCGATCAACGCGCCCAGCAGCTCACGCACCCGCGGTGGCAGGTCGCTGGCGGCCAGGCGGGCTTTGTCGGCAGAGGTAATGGAAAAGACAGCTGACATCGGCGAGCGGTACCCGGATTCCCGCGGATCGATCTTGTGAATCTACCGTGTCGGCCGCAGTCGGCGCTACTTTAGGGTGAACGTGTCTCACGTCCGCTGGGGAGGGACGACGGATGAACGGTGGTGCCGGTCGCTGGCCGGCAACGCTGTCTCCACCGGAGTACCGGCCAGCGGCCGGCGCTACCCGCTACGGCGGAAGGTCTAGTCCTCCAGGAACAGGCTCACCACGTCGTTGGTGAATCGACGGCCCAGCTCGGTCGGCTGCACGTGGCCATCCGCCACGTCCAGCCAGCCGCGCTGCACGGCCTCGCCCAGGGGCGCGTCCAGAACGCTGCGCGGCAGCCCGGTGCGCGACTCGAAATCGCGCAGGCCGAAGCCTTCGTGCAGGCGCAGCAGGTTGAGCATGTATTCGAACGGCAGGCGCGCGGGCGCGATCACATCGTCACCACCGAACGAGGCCGGCGTGCCGGCGCTGTCCAGGTAGGCCTGCGGGTGCTTCAGTTTCCAGCGGCGCAGCACGTGTTCTTCGGCACCCGAGCTGATCTTGCCGTGCGCGCCGGCACCGATGCCCAGATAGTCACCGAAGCGCCAGTAGTTCAGGTTGTGCGCACTCTGCCGACCGGGGCGTGCGTAGGCGCTGACTTCGTACTGGCTGAAACCGGCCTGCGCCAGCAGCGCCTGGCAGTGCTCCTGCATGTCCCAGGCATTGTCTTCATCGGGAATGCCCTGCGGCGGACGCGCGAAGAACACCGTGTTCGGTTCCAGGGTCAGCTGGTAGTGCGAGATATGGGCCGGTTGCAGTGCAAATGCACGTTCCAGATCGGCCTCGGCACCGGCCAGGGTCTGTTCCGGCAGCGCGTACATCAGGTCGATGTTGACGTTGTCGTAGCCCGCGTCCTGCGCCATCTTCACCGCGCGCTCGGCTTCGCTACTGTCGTGGATGCGGCCCAGGCGCTTGAGCATGGCGTCGTCGAAACTCTGGATGCCGAAGCTGAGGCGGTTCACGCCGGCCGCGCGGTAGCGGTCGAAGCGGCCATGCTCGGCGGTGCCCGGGTTGGTTTCCAGCGTGATTTCGGCATTGGGCGCGAAGCGCAGGCGTGCGCTGGCCTGCTGCAGGAAACGGTCGATCGCTTCCGGCGGGAACAGGCTGGGCGTACCGCCGCCGAAGAACACGCTGTGCACCACCCGGCCCCAGACCAGTGGCAGGTCCTGGTCCAGGTCACGCAGCAGCGCGTCGATGTAGGCATCGAACGGCAGTTCACCCTTGGCCTGGTGCGAATTGAAATCGCAGTACGGGCACTTGCGCACGCACCACGGCAGGTGCACGTACAGCGACAGCGGTGGCGGCACCAGCCGCGGCGGGCTGTCGTGGGCAGCGGAGCAGGCTTCGCCGGGCAGGTGGTTGCAGTGGTCGTGGGCGTGCGGCATGGGCTTCATCGGTAGTGCCGGCCACTGGCCGGCTTCCCTGGTTCGATCAGGCGGCGTCAGTACAGCGTCGCCAGCTGCTGCTTGAGCTGCTGCAGGGCGATGGCACGGTGGCTGATGGCATTCTTCAGTGCCGGCTCCATTTCCGCGGCGGTCAGGCCGTGGGTGGTGTCCAGGAATACCGGGTTGTAGCCAAAACCATTCGTGCCACGCAGCTCGCGGATGATCTGTCCTTCCCAGCGGCCTTCGCAGATCAACGGCTGCGGGTCGGTGGCGTGGCGCAGCAGCACGATCACCGCATAGAAGCGGGCGCTGCGCTGGCCGTCGGGAATGTCGGCCATTGCGTCCAGCAGCTTGGCGTTGTTGGCCGCCGCGTTGGTCGGGTGGCCGGCATAGCGCGCGCTGTACAGGCCGGGCGCGCCGCCGAGGGCATCGACGATCAGGCCTGAATCATCGGCCAGTGCCGGCAGGCCGGTCGCTTCGCAGGCCGCGCGTGCCTTCAGCAGCGCGTTCTCGACGAAGGTCAGGCCGGTCTCTTCCACGTCGCCCAGGCCCAGTTCGGCGGCCGAGGTGATCTGCAGCGGCAGGTCGGCGAGGATCTCCTGCATCTCCACCAGCTTGCCGGTGTTGTGGCTGGCCAGTACCAGTTTCTTCATTGACGGGGCTCCAGCAGGTCCCAGGTGTTGCCATACAGATCGCGAAACACCGCGACCGTTGCATAGGGTTCTTCGCGCGGCGCTTCCAGGAACTCGACGCCGGCGGCCAGCATCGCCGCGTGGTCGCGGTGGAAGTCGTCGGTGTTGAGGAAGAAGGCGACGCGGCCACCGGTCTGGTTGCCGATGCGGCTGCGCTGTGCCTCGTCGCTGGCACGGGCCAGCAACAGGGCGGCGGCGCTGCCGTCGGTCGGGCCGACCACCACCCAGCGCTTGCGGCCCTGGTCGATGTCTTCCAGCAGCGTGAAGCCGAGCTTGCCGGTGTACCAGGCAATGGCTTCGTCATAGTCGGCCACCACCAGGGTGGTCAGGGCAAGGCGCCGGTTCATGCCGACAGCGCCGCCTGCTGCGCGGCCAGCAGCTCGGCCACGCCCTTTTCGGCCAGGCCCAGCAGCGCGTCCAGTTCATCGCGACGGAAGGCGTGGCCTTCGGCGGTGCCCTGCAGTTCGATGAAGCCGCCACCGTCGTTCATCACCACGTTCATGTCGGTGTCGCAGTCGCTGTCTTCGGCGTAGTCCAGGTCCAGCACCGGGGTGCCGCGGTACACGCCCACCGACACCGCCGCCACTGCGCCCAGGATCGGGTTGCGCTTGATGTCGCCACGCTTCATCAGCACGTTCACCGCATCGACCAGGGCCACGTAGGCGCCGGTGATGGCGGCGGTGCGGGTGCCACCGTCGGCCTGCAGCACGTCGCAGTCCAAGGTGATGGTGCGCTCGCCCAGCGCGTTGCGGTCCACGCACGCGCGCAGGCTGCGGCCGATCAGGCGCTGGATCTCCAGCGTGCGACCGCCCTGCTTGCCACGGGCTGCTTCGCGGTCGCTGCGGGTGTGGGTGGCGCGCGGCAGCATGCCGTACTCGGCAGTCACCCAGCCTTCGCCCTTGCCGCGCAGGAAGCCCGGCACGCGGTTCTCGACGCTGGCGGTGCACAGCACACGGGTTTCACCGAAGCACACCAGTACCGACCCTTCGGCGTGGCGGGTGAAGCCGCGTTGGATGACGACCGCGCGGAGCTGGTCGGGCTGGCGGCCGCTGGGGCGGGAATCGGACATGGTGCGGGGTTCCGTAATGGCGAGGGAGTACGCCGCCACGCCCGCGGCCTTCACGGGGCGGGCAAGGGGGCTCTGGTGAGGGCGCTAGGGTACCATTCCCCCTTTGCACGCACCGGACACATTCCATGATTCGAAGCATGACCGCCTATGCCGGCGGCGAGCGGGTCACCCCGTGGGGCACGCTGGGCTGCGAGCTGCGCTCGGTCAACCACCGCTTCCTGGAGGTCGGCACCCGCCTGCCCGAAGAACTGCGGGCGCTGGAACCGCAGCTGCGCGAGCGCATCGCCGCACGCCTGAGCCGTGGCAAGCTGGATCTGGTGATGCGCCTGCGTGCACCGGAGGCAGCGGCCAACCTGCAGGTGGACGAGGCCCTGCTGGGCCAGCTGGGCCGCCTGGCGCACCGGCTGACCTCGGATTTCCCCAATCTGCAGGTCAGCTTCACCGAGCTGCTGCAGCTGCCCGGCGTGACCCGCGGCGAGGCCACCGATGCCGCCGCCCTGCAGGCCGAGGCACTGGCCCTGCTGGACCAGGTGCTGGACGGCTTCGTCGAGGCCCGTGAGCGCGAAGGCGGCAAGTTGTCGGCCGCCATCAGCGAGCGCGTGGACGGCATCGAACGCATCGCCACCGAAGTGCGCACCTTGATTCCGGCCATTCGCGACGGCCAGCGCGCCAAGCTGGCCGCCCGCCTGGCTGACCTGCCGCACCCGGTCGACCCTGGTCGTGCCGAACAGGAGCTGGTGCTGTGGCTGCAGAAGCTGGACGTGGATGAGGAGCTGGACCGCCTCGGCAGCCACATCATCGAGATCCGCCGCGTGCTCAAACAGCGCGAGCCGGTCGGTCGCCGCCTGGACTTCCTGCTGCAGGAGTTCAACCGCGAAGCCAATACGCTGGGCTCGAAGTCGGTGGACAGCCGTACGTCCAATGCCGCGGTGGAGCTGAAGGTGCTGATCGACCAGATCCGCGAACAGGTGCAGAACATCGAGTGATGCTGCATCCCGCGGTACAGCAGGGGCGTCTTCGGGCGCCCTTGTCGTTTCAGCGCATCAGCGCACGCTGACGCCTGGCGCTCCTTCGCCCAGCCGCCCCACCACGGCCGCCTGGCCGAACCCTGCGTCGTGGAAGCAGGCCAGCACCGCGTCCACCGCTTCAGGGGCGCAGGACACCAGCAGCCCACCGCTGGTCTGTGGGTCGGTCAGCAGCGGCTGCCAGTGTGCCGACAACCCATCGGCGAAACGCACCTCCGCACCATACGAGGCCCAGTTGCGATTGGAGGCGCCGGTTACGCAGCCGCGCTGCAGCAGGTCCAAGGCCTGCGGCAGCAGCGGGATCTGCGCGCTGTCCACTTCGGCGGCAACGCCACTGGCCCGGCACACTTCCAGCAGGTGGCCGAGCAGGCCGAAACCGGTGACGTCGGTCATCGCGTGCACACCGTCCAGCGCGGCCAGCGGCACGCCCACGGTATTCAGGCGGGTGGTCGACGCGATCATCTGCTGGTAGCCCTCGGCATCCAGCACTTCTTTCTTCAGCGCCGACGAATACACGCCCACGCCCAGCGGCTTGCCCAGCACCAGTACATCGCCGGCGCGGGCATCGGCATTGCGCCTGAGCCGCTGCGGGTCGAGCACGCCGATCGCGGCCAGGCCATAGATGGGTTCCACCGAATCGATGCTGTGGCCTCCAGCGACCACGATGCCGGCATCGGCGCAGGCACGCTCGCCGCCCTGCAGGATGCCGCGGATGGTCTCCTGCGGCAGCGTGTTGATCGGCATGCCGACGATGGCCAGCGCGAACAATGGTCGTGCCCCCATCGCATACAGGTCCGACAGCGCGTTGGTGGCAGCGATGCGGCCGAAGTCGAACGGGTCGTCCACAATCGGCATGAAGAAATCGGTAGTGGCGACGATTGCCTGGCGATCATCGAGGCGGTACACCGCGGCGTCGTCGCTGGTCTCGCGGCCGACCAGCAGTTCGGCCGGTGCCGGAAGCGCTGGCACGCCCCGCAGCAGTTCGGACAGCACGCCCGGCGCGATCTTGCAGCCGCAGCCGCCGCCGTGTGCCAGCGAAGTCAGTCGTTGCGGGGCATCGGCCGTTGAAGGGGCGGGGGACTGCGCGTGCGTGGCCATGCCGACATCTCCTGCGGAAACACCAATGGCGGAAGGCAGCAGGAGTCGAACCTACCAGGGAACGATCGACGCCCCCTACTGGGTTTGAAGCCCAGCCGCATGCCCGGATGCGCATGCCTTCCGAAAGTACGGCGGTACCGGTGGGCTCAGTCGCGGGCTGCGTTCCACTGCAGGTCTCCGCGCGGCCGATGCTGGTCACCGACGCGTCGAGTGTAGCCAACGCGATTGAAGAACTCCAAGATCTGGATGCTGCGCTTGCGGCCCAGGCCGATGGCATCGCGGAAGGTGGCCGCATCCACCGTGCCGGTGGCCTGCGACAGCTGCGCGACGATCGCGGCCAGCTCGGCAATGCGGGCCGGTGCATAGAACAGGTCCGGCACTACCTGGAACAGTTCGCCACGCGCGGTGGCGCGGCGCAGGACGGCGCGGACCTCGTCTTCGGCCAGACCGGCGTCGGTGGCCAGCGTGCGCACCCACGGTGGATCAAAGCGACCGGCGTGCAGTTGCGGCAGCACGCGTTCCAGCAGAAGTCGCTCGCGTTCCGGCGGCGCATGGTCATGGCCGGGCAGGCGCCACCAGGCGCCCACGCGCTGCACGCTGCCGTCGTCCAGCAGGCCCTGCAGCAGAGCATTCCACAGGCTCGTTGCAAGCGCGGGCAGCGTACTGCGCTGCAGGCGCCCGCTATCAACACCGGGTTCATCCGGACGTCGCTCGTGCCAGCTGCGCAGCGACATGGTCACCTGTTCGCGAAGCGCCTGCCAGTGCGAAGCAAGGATGACCACCGTGTCTTCGCGGGTGACGATGCGCCGTGTGTCTGCAGGCAGATCGATCCGGTCGGCCGCGCGCCGGCAGTAGCGTTGCAGGGCGGCCATGGCTATGCCGAAGGAAGCCTGCTGCAACAGCGGGCCGATTCCTGCCCCTGCCGCCAGCTGCTCCAGTGCGCCCAGCCAGGCGAGCCGTGCCGGGCTGCGCCGGCGCCGCTGTGGTGGGTCCGGATCGAGCACGATGCCACCACCCAGCGTGCGGATGGCCGCTGAATCACGGGCGATGAATCGATCACCGCACATCGCGCAGACCGGTGCATCGAACACCAGTTGCACCAACTGTCCGTCGCCGTGATCGACATCCTCCAGCAGCACCACATGGGCCTGCCGGTGCATCGTGCCCCAGTGGATGTGCAGCGGCGCCCAGTCCCGCAACGGTGCGGCCAGTGCGGAAAGCCGCAGGCGCACGTCGACGCGACGGGTCGCCAGCAGGGCGCGCGGGTCGGCGATCCAGTCGCCACGGTGGATGTCGTCGCGGGCGATGGCAGCCAGGTTCAACGCGCAGCGCTGCCCGGCCATGGCGTGTTCGCTGGCCTGGTTCTGCGCGTGGATGCTGCGTACGCGCACGTCCGTGGCGGCCGGCATCAGCTGCAGATGCTCACCCACGGCAGCGATGCCGCCGTGCACTGCGCCGGTCACCAGCGTGCCGTGGCCGGCCAGCGAGAACACGCGGTCCACCGGCATGCGGAACAGCTCGCCGCGCAGTTCGGCCTGGCGCGTGTTGGCGTCGTCCGACGCCCACGCGTGCAGCTGGGTACGCAGCGCGTTGATGCCAGCATCGTCGGGTACGGTGCTGTTGCAGGCGAATACGGGGGAATCCTGCAGCGGCGTTCCGGCCAGCAGCGCGGCGATCTCGATCTCGACCCGGGCGATGCGCGCGGCGTCCACGCGGTCGATCTTGGTCAGGGCGACTGCACCGCGATCCACGCCCAGCAACTGCAGGATTGCCAGGTGCTCGCGGGTCTGCGGCATCACACCGTCGTCGGCGGCGATCACCAGCAGGGCGACATCGATGCCGGTGGCGCCGGCCACCATCGTATGCACGAAGCGTTCATGGCCCGGCACATCGACGAAACCCAGCGTCGCCTCGGCATTCCCTCCGCCTGTGTTCTCCACCGGGACATAGGCATAGCCCAGCTCGATGGAGATGCCGCGTGTGCGTTCTTCCTGCAGGCGATCGGTTTCGATGCCGGTCAGTGCGCGCACCAGGCTGGTCTTGCCATGGTCGATATGCCCGGCGGTGCCAACGATCATGCCTGCAGCGTGCTCCATTGCGCGAGGAAGGCGGCTTCGTCAGTGGGTTCCAGGCAGCGCAGGTCCAGCCAAAGCGCGTCATCGGCAATGCGGCCCAGCACCGGCCGCGGCAGCTGGCGCAAGCGCTTGGCCAAGCGATCCAGCCCGCCGCGGCGCGCGCTGGTAACGCGCAGTCCGGCGCTGGCCAGCTGCGCCTGTGGCTGCGCGCCGCTGCCGATCTGGCTGTACATCGAAGCCCGTTCAAGCGCATAGTCGGCGGCCAGCGACGCGCGCATCGGCTGCAGCAGGCGGTGTGCCTGCTCGTCGATGTCATCCCGCAGGCGCGAAAGGCTGCGCAGGGTCGGCAGCCGCAGTGCCAGCAGTTCCGGTTCGCGGTACAGGGCCAGCACGGCTTCCAGTGCGGCCAGGCCCATCTTGTCCATGCGCAGCGCCCGCTTGAGCGGGTTGCGGTTGATCCGCGCGATCAGGTCGGCGCGGCCGGCGATGATCCCGGCCTGGGGGCCGCCCAGCAGTTTGTCGCCACTGAACGAAACCAGATCGGCGCCGGCCGCCAGTGCTTCCTGCACGGTGGGCTCGTGCGGCAGGCCGAAGGTCGCCAGGTCGCACAGGCTGCCACTGCCCAGGTCCACCACCAGCGGCAGGCCGTGCTCGTGCGCGATCGCAGCCATTGCCGCAGTGTCGACCTTGGCGGTGAAACCGGTGATCGCGTAGTTGCTGGCATGCACTTCCATCAGCAACGCGGTACGGGCGCCGATGGCATGGGCGAAGTCGGCCGGGTGGGTACGGTTGGTGGTGCCCACTTCCAGCAGTCGCGCGCCGGCGCTGCGCATCACATCGGGAATGCGGAAGGCGCCGCCGATCTCCACCAGTTCGCCGCGCGAGACGACCACCTCGCGGCGGTTGGCCAGGCTGTTGAGCAGCAGCAGAACCGCCGCCGCATTGTTGTTGACCACGGTGGCGGCTTCGGCGCCCGTCAGTTCGCAGACCAGCGCCTGCACCCGTGCATCGCGGTCGCCGCGGCGGCCGCGGGTGATGTCGAATTCCAGATCGACCGGCACTGTCATTGCGCGGGTGACCGCCTGCACAGCGACATCGGGCAACAGGGCGCGGCCCAGGTTGGTGTGCAGCACGGTGCCGGTCAGGTTGAAGATCGGCTGCAGGTCCAGCCGTGCATCGGCCGCCAGTGCGGCGTCGAGCGCCGCGACCAGCGACGGGCCGTTGATGGCCTGTTCGAGGCGTTCGGCCGAGAGCTGCGCGGCGCTGATACGGTCGCGCAGTTCCTGCAGGTGTGCGCGCAGCAGTTGGGTGATGCGGCTGCGGCCGTGGCGTTCGATCATGGCCGACAACGCAGGTAGGCGCAGCAGCCGGTCCAGCGAAGGCAGGGCGGCGGCCGATACCGGTGTGGCGTGCGTGCGTGGCATAGGTCAGTCGCCGTCGGATTGCCACAGCAGCGGGTTCTGGCTGGCGCGCGCATAGCCTTCCTCGGCCAGCAGCAGGTCCAGCGCCAGCGTGCCGAGGTCATCGGCCACCGGCTCCAGTGACGGATCTTTCTCCAGGTACAGGATCTTGCGATAGCTGTGGCAGTGGTCGCAGGTCTCGGCGCGCACCGCACTCTCGCGCACCGCCTCGCCGCGGTCACCGTCCACATCGGCCAGGGCGCGATAGGCAATGTCCTTGCCTGCGGCGCCGCACTGGCTGCACTGCACGCGCACGTAATGCCACTGGCAGGCACACAGCGAGCACGACAGGTAGCGATAGGCGGCGTAGGGTGGGCGCGCCTGCACCACGCTGGCCACCGGCAGCGTGCCACAGAGCGGGCACAGCCCTGGTGCATCGGCCAGCGGCTTCAGGTCGGTCGGATGGAAGCTGGCGGCGAGCACCGCCCAGTACACCTGCAGCGCGTTCATCACCAGCAGCGCAGCGACGGCGTCGACCGAGGGCGCGTCATCGCGTTCCAGCACCGCATGCGCCTGTGCATCCAGCCACGCATCATCAGCAGCCGCGACGCGCTGCAGCTCCTGCCGGGTTTCCGCAGGCAGCCCGGCCTCGTCGGCACAGTGCCGGCACAGCGTGCGCAGCCAGTCGCGCCAGCGCCCATCCAGTTGCAGCGAGTTGGCCGGCCGCAATGGCATGCCGGCGCTGGCCGCCGCGCTCGACTGCTGTGCACGCGCCTGTGCCTGCAGGTCCTCGCGTTGCTGCGGTGTCAGATCCTCCAGCAGCGCCTGCTGTGCATCGGCCAGCGCCGCCAGCAGCTGCAGGTAGCCGCCGATGGCACTGTGCGCGGCGAGGCTGCGCAGGCGTGCCGCGCGTGTGGCGAACAGCGACTCGGTATCAGGCAGGATGATGCGCGGCACATCGCGCGAGGCGAGCGTCTCGATCTCACCGGGTTCAAGGATGCGTTGCGCCATGCAGGGCCAGCCAGAAGAACCAGGCTCCATCCTCGCTGTTGTCGGCGCTGGCGTCCAGCGTGTTGCCGGCCATCTGAAATGGTTGGGGTCAGATCCGTTTTCCACAGGAAAACGGATCTGACCCCATCGGTTGGTTGAAAGTGGATCCCGAGCGTTGGTCGGGATTCGATCAGTGCCGACCAACGGTCGGCGCCCACCGACAGATCGCGGCCAACTGTCGAAGGCGGGGTGGATCCGGTTGCGGAAGCGTGAGCCGCATGGGCCGGAGGCATGCCTCGGGCGGGTTGGGCAGGACGCCCAACCCCGGTCTTGCCGCGTGCGCAGGATTGCGCACACGAGCAAGCGGCGACCGAGCTTACATGGGTGAGGGCGCTTTGCTTGCGAAGCACTGCTTCGCAAGCGCCCGAACGCACAGCCGCCAGCGGCTGGGCCGGGCCCCGGAGGGGTACTTGCAGCGTCTCCCGCAACCGGATCCACCCCGCCATCCCACGGATAGCCGCTGTTGCTGTTGCCTTGGCTTGAAGCGGGTGCAGGGCCGCAGGCCCTGCCGCTACCCCTGTTCCCGGCGCCCGCGCAGGATGTCGCGGAACCACTGGCGGTGGTGCTTGTACGCCCACCCATAGGTCACCTTGCCCTGGGTCATCGCCCGCACCGATCCCTTGATCCAGAGCGCCGCATAGATGTGCACCACGATCGCGCAGACCAGCACCCAGCCGAACAGCGCATGGGCCAGCACCGAGAAGCGGATCACTCCGATCGGGAAGAAATGACTGAAATACTGCCGCCAGATCACGAAGCCGGTCAGCAGCAGTGCTGACAGGCAGCCGATGATGGCCCAGAACAGCAGCTTCTGGCCGGCATTGAAGCGACCGACCGGTGGCAGCTTTTCATCCTCGTTGCGCAGCACATCGCGCATGCCGCGCATCCACGCGCGGTCATCGGCGGTCGGTAGATTGTCGCGCCACATGCGCAACGCCAGCAGCGCAAAGCCCACCACCATGGCCAGGCCGATGAACGGATGCAGGATGCGCGTCCACGGGCCGCCACCGAACAGCTGGGTCAACGGGAACAGGGCAGGGTGGAACAACGCCAGCCCGGACAGCGCGGTCAGCACGAAGCAGATCGCCACGATCCAGTGATTGATGCGGGTCGGCGCGCGGTAGCGGACGATCTGCCGCGGGTGCGGGGCGTACTTCATGGCCGCTGCTCCTCTTCGATCCTCTTCGACTCGTGCTCGGCTTCTTCTTCTTCCTCGTCGTTGACCGTGTTGCGGCCGATGCCGATGTAGTGCAGGAAGCCGGCGAAAGCGGTGGCAGCGATCGCCAGCACGCCCAGCGGCTTGGCCACGCCCTTCCAGACTTCCACCATCGGGCTGATGCGGGGGTCCTTGGGCAGGTCGGCGTACAGCTCGGGCTTGTCCACGTGCTGCAGCACGTACATCACATGGGTACCGCCGACGCCCTGCGGGTCGTACAGGCCGGCATTCTCGTAGCCGCGCGATTTCAGGTCTTCCACGCGACCGGCGGCATGCTCGGTCATCGCCTGTTTGCTGCCGAAGGTGATCGCCCCGGTCGGGCAGGTCTTCACGCATGCCGGCTCCTGACCGACCGCCACCCGGTCCGAACACAGCGTGCACTTGTAGGCCTTGTGGTCCTTCTTGGAGATGCGCGGTACGTCGAACGGGCAGCCGGTCACGCAGTAGCCGCAGCCGATGCAGTTCTCTTCCTGGAAGTCGACGATGCCGTTGGCATACTGGATGATCGCGCCGGGCGACGGGCAGGCCTTCAGGCAGCCCGGGTCGCTGCAGTGCATGCAGCCCTCCTTGCGGATCAGCCACTCCAGCTTGCCCTTTTCGTCCTCGTACTCGCGGAACTTCATCACCGTCCACGACTGTTCGCTCAGATCGGGCGGGTTGTCATAGCTGCCAACGCAGCTGCCCACTTCGTCGCGCAGGTCGTTCCACTCCATGCAGGCGACCTGGCAGGCCTTGCAGCCGATGCACTTGCTCACATCGATCAGCTTGGCGACCTGGCCGGTGTGCGCACCGCGCGCCTCCGGTGAGGGCGTGGTGGTGGCCGAGCGGCGGATGATGTCCAGCGATTGCAGTGACATGGCGTTTCTCCTACACCTTCTCGACCTTGACCAGGATGCACTTCGATTCGGGCGTCTGCGAGTTGCCGTCACCGATGGCATTGGTCAGCGTATTGGCGATATATCCGGGCTTGGCCGCACCGAGGAAGCCCCAGTGGATCGGCACGCCCACCTGGTGCACGGTCTTTCCATCGATCTGCAGGGCCTTGATCCGCTTGGTCACCATCGCAACGGCTTCGATATGGCCACGCTTGGAACTCACGCGAACGCGGCTGCCGTTGGTGATGCCCAGCTCGTCGGCCAATGCCGCGCCGATCTCGACGAACTGCTCGGGCTGGATGATGGCGTTCAACTTGCCGTGCTTGGTCCAGAAGTGGAAATGCTCGGTCAGGCGGTAGGTGGTGGCCACATGCGGGAACTCGTCCGGCGAACCGATCTGTGCACGGTCGCTGGCGAACACGCGTGCCGCCGGGTTGTTCAGTGTCAGCGCCTGGCCGGGGCTGAGCGGGTTGCTGCGCAGCGGCGTATCAAAGGGCTCGTAGTGCTCCGGGAACGGTCCCTCGGCCATGCCGGCCTTGGCGAAGAAGCGGGCGATGCCTTCCGGGTTCATGATGAACGGGCCCATCCCGTCGGCGGGATCTTCGTCGGCCTTGAAGTCCGGCACGTCCACGTTGCCCCAGTTCTTGCCGTTCCAGGCCAGCAGCGTGCGGCGCGGATCGAAGGGCTGGCCGGCCACGTCGCACGAGGCGCGGTTGTACATCACGCGGCGGTTGGCCGGCCACGCCCAGGCCCAGCCCAGGGTGTTGCCGATGCCGGTCGGGTCACTGTTGTCACGCCGCGCCATCATGTTGCCGCTCGGGCCCCAGGCGCCGATGTAGATCCAGCAGCCGGAGGCGGTGCTGCCGTCGTCGCGCAGGTCGCCGAACGTCGCCAGCTGCTCGCCGGCCTTGCGCACCAGCCTGGTCGGATCCTTCGGATCGAACACGTCCACGAGCGCCTTGCCGTTGTATTCCATCGCCAGTTCTTCCGGCGTCGGCAGCTCCGGGTTGGCGTACTTCCAGGCCAGGTCGCGCACCGGCTCCCACCACGCACCGCCATCCTTCTCGTACATCGCTTTGATGCGATGGAACAGCTCGGACATGATCTCGATGTCGCTGCGCGCTTCGCCCGGCGGGTTGGCCCCCTTCCAGTGCCACTGCAGCCAGCGCGATGAATTGACCACCGCGCCGTTCTCCTCGGCGAAGGAGGTGGTGGGCAGGCGGAACACTTCGGTTTGGATCGTGCTCGGGTCGACGTCGTTCAGTGCGCCGTGGTTCTGCCAGAAGGCGATGGTCTCGGTTTCCAGCGGATCCATGCTGACCATGAACTTCAGCTTGGAGAACGCGCTGATCAGCTTGCCCTTGTTCGGCGCCGAAGCCAGTGGGTTGAAGCCCTGGCAGATGTAGCCATGGATCTTGCCCTCGTTCATCAGCTCGTACGCCTGCAGCATGTCGTACGGCTTGTCGAGCTTGGGCAGGTAATCGAAGCACCAGTTGTTGTCGGCGGTGGCGGCATCGCCCCACCACGATTTCATCAGGCTGACGTGGAACTTCGGGTAGTTCTGCCAGAACGACATCTGGTTGGCGCGCAGGGGCTTCTGCGTGCGCTTGGCGATGTACGCGTTGTAGTCCTGCTCATCCTGTTTCGGCAGCGTCAGGTAGCCGGGCAGCAGGTCGGACATCAGGCCGATGTCAGTCAGGCCCTGGATGTTGGAGTGCCCGCGCAGCGCGTTCATGCCACCACCGGCCACGCCGATGTTGCCCAGCAGCAGCTGCACCATGGTGCCGGCACGCACGTTCTGCGCGCCGATCGAGTGCTGCGTCCAGCCCAGCGCGTACAGGATGGTCATCGCCTTGTCCTTGCCGGCGGTGGACGCGATCATGTCCCACACCTGGCGGATGCTGTCGGCCGGCGTGCCGCAGATGCGCTCGACCATCTCCACGGTGTAACGCGCGTAGTGTTGTTTCAGCAGGTTGTAGACGCAGCGCGGGTCCTTCAGCGTCGGGTCGCTGCGCACGAAGCCATCGTCACCGTAGGCGTAGTCCCAGCTGGAACGGTCGTAGCTGCGCTTCTCTTCGTTGTAGCCCGAATACAGGCCGTCCTTGAAGGCGAACTCGTCCATCACCAGGAACGACATGTCGGTGTAGTTCAGCACGTACTCGTGCTGGATGCGGTCCTCGGTCAGCAGGTAGTTGATCAGGCCGCCCAGGAACACGATGTCGGTACCGGTGCGGATCGGCGCGTACACATCGGCCACCGCGGCCGAGCGGTTGAAGCGCGGATCGACCACGATCAGCCGGGCCTTGTTGTGCGCCTTGGCCTCGGTCACCCATTTGAACCCGCACGGATGCGCCTCGGCGGCATTGCCACCCATGATCAGGATCAGGTCGGCATTCTTGATGTCGACCCAGTGATTCGTCATCGCACCACGGCCTAGCGTCGGGGCAAGACCTGCCACCGTCGGGCCGTGTCAGACACGTGCCTGGTTGTCGAATGCCAGCATGCCAAGGGAGCGGACGACCTTGTGGGTCAGTACCGCGGTTTCATTGCTGGTGGCCGAGGCCGCCAGCATGCCGGTGGTCAGCCAGCGGTTGACCGTCTGCCCGGCTTCGTTCTTCTGCACGAAGTTGGCATCGCGGTCTTCCTTCATCAGCCGCGCGATGCGGTCCAGCGCATCGTCCCAGCTCAGCCGCTTCCACTCGTTCGAGCCCGGCGCGCGGTACTCGGGGTAGAGCAGGCGCGACTTGCTGTGGATGATGTCGGCCAGGCCGGCACCCTTCGGGCACAGCGTGCCGCGGTTGACCGGATGGTCCGGGTCGCCCTCGATGTGGAAGATGCTCGGCTCGGCGTTCTTGGCGCCATCGCCGAGGCTGTACATCAGGATGCCGCAGGCCACCGAACAGTAGGTACAGGTGTTGCGGGTCTCGGTCGCGCGGGTCAGCTTGTATTGCCTGACCTCCGCGAGCGCGATGCCGGGCGCGAAGCCCATCAGTGCCAGGCTGGAGCCGACCAGGGTTGTCCCGGTCACTTTCAGGAACTGGCGGCGGCTCATCGATGGCATGCCGTTCTCCTGGGATGGCGGGGAGGCGCAGGCCTCCGGGCTGTCGTTGGGTACGGGCCGGTTATAGCACAGGCCTCCGGATGCCCATGTGGCACAAGGCGCGGCGCCTGCCGGACGGGCCCGGAAAGGGCCTGCTCTGGTAAAGTTGCGTGCCCGCCCCCTGGGGAAGCGTCTGCCGGGCCTGGTTCCAGGATGTTCCGCGCAGCCCCCGCCGTCCTGGCGCGATCCTCCGCGCCGGACCTGGAACACCGAGGAAAAATTTTGCGAAATCAACCAATTGGGTTCCGCGCATGAGCGCCCCGTCGAAGCCGTCGGACGCCGTTGCGCGCGGCACGCTGTACATCGTGGCCGCCCCGTCCGGCGCCGGCAAGAGCAGCATCGTCAATGCCACCCTGGCGCGTGACCCGCAGATCGCCCTGTCGATCTCCTTCACCTCGCGCGCGATGCGCCCCGGTGAGGTGAACGGCCAGCACTACCACTTCGTCAGTGCCGAGAAGTTCGAGCAGATGATCGCCGCCGGCGACTTCTTCGAACACGCCTGGGTGCACGGCGACTGGAAGGGCACGGCCCGGCAGTCGGTGGAACCGCAGCTGGCCGCCGGCCAGGACGTGCTGCTGGAGATCGATTGGCAGGGCGCGCAGCAGGTGCGCCAGCTGGTGCCGGGCACGGTCACCGTGTTCATCCTGCCGCCGTCCAAGCAGGCCTTGCAGGACCGCATGCGCAAGCGCGGCCAGGACAGCGAAGCGGTCATCGCCCAGCGGCTGGGGGCAGCCCGCGATGAAATGCTGCACTTCAACGAGTTCGACTACGTCATCGTCAACGAGGTATTCGACACTGCCGTGGACGAGCTGTGCGCCATCTTCACTGCCAGCCGCCTGCGCCGGGAGGCCCAGAAGGTCCGCCACGCCGGCCTGATCCAGGCGCTGCTGACCCCCGATCCGGGTGCAACTGACTGATTCCAAAAGAATCGGGTAGGGGTTGGCTTGATTTTGTCCAGCCCCTGCCAGTACACTCCGTCCCCTTTCCCTCATTCGACTGAGCGGCCGACCGGTCGCCGGGAGCCCGTATGGCCCGCATCACCGTAGAAGATTGCCTGGAAGTCGTTAACAACCGTTTCGAACTGGTCATGATGGCGTCCAAGCGTGCCCGCCAGCTCGCCAACGGCGTGCAGGCCACGCTGGACAACAGCGAGACCGAGGACAAGCCGACCGTGCTGGCGCTGCGCGAAATCGCCGCCCGCAAGATCGACAACGCCCTGATCGACGAAGTCGAGAAGGCCGAGCGTGAGCGCGCCGAGCGCGAAGCGCTGGAGTGGGCTGCCGCCGAAGTGGTCGCCGACGAAGACATGTCCAAGAACGACGATTGATCGCATCGATCAACGTAATCGTTGGATACACCGAACAGCCCGCCCCGTGCGGGCTGTTTCGCATTCAGGATTTGCCGTAAACGTCGCGCTGGAATAGGCTTCGGGCATGAACCCAGGCCCCACTGCCAAGGTCGCCGCAGCCCCCGCTGCCGCCGTACCCGACTATGTCCTCCAGCTTGAACGCGCCGCCCATTACCTGCCGCCGGAACAGCTGCCGCTGTTGCGCCGTGCCTGGGAAGTCGGAGCCTCCGCGCACGCTGGGCAGACGCGCAAGTCGGGCGAGCCCTATATCACCCATCCGGTGGCCGTGGCCCAGGTGCTGGCCGAGCTCGGCCTGGACGTGGAAGCGCTGATCGCCGCGATCCTGCACGACACCATCGAAGACACCCCGCTGACCCGCGAGGCGCTGGCCGCCGAGTTCGGCGAAGCCGTGGCCGAACTGGTCGACGGCGTTACCAAGCTGGACAAGCTGAAGTTCCGCGACCGCCAGGAAGCGGCCGCCGAGAGCTTCCGCAAGATGCTGCTGGCGATGTCGCGCGACCTGCGCGTGATCATGATCAAGCTGGCCGACCGCCTGCACAACATGCGCACGCTGGGCGCGCAGAGCCGCGAAGCGCGCGGCCGCATCGCCCGCGAGACGCTGGAGATCTACGCGCCCATCGCCCAGCGCCTGGGCATGAGCCTGGTCAAGAGCGAGCTGCAGAACCTGGGGTTCAAGGCGCTCTACCCATGGCGCCACGCCATCATCGAAAAACACATCCGCAGCCAGCCGGTGGTGCGCCGCGAAGCGATGGCGCAGGTGGAAGTGCAGCTGTCGCAGCGCCTGGCCAAGGAGGGGATCGAGCATCGGCTGATCAGCCGCATCAAGACCCCGTGGAGCATCTACAACAAGATGCGCGACGAGAACAAATCCTTCGACCAGGTGATGGATGTGTTCGGCTTCCGCCTGGTCGTGCGCAGCGTGCCCAGCTGCTACCACGCGCTGGGTTCGGTGCACGCCACCTTCAAGCCGCTGGATGGGCGCTTCCGCGATTTCATCGCCATTCCCAAGGCCAACGGTTACCAGTCACTGCACACGGTGCTGTTCGGGCCGTATGGCTCGCCGATCGAAGTGCAGATCCGTACCGAGGAAATGGACCTGATCGCCGAACGCGGCGTGGCCGCGCACTGGACCTACAAGTTCGGTGGTGACTCGCCCAACAGCGCGCAGAGCCGTGCCCACGCCTGGATCGTCGAGCTGATCGACTCGCAGCGCGCCGCCGGTTCCTCGCTGGAGTTCCTCGACAACGTCAAGGTCGACCTGTTCCCGGACGAGGTCTACCTGTTCACCCCGAAGGGCAAGATCCTGGCGCTGCCGCGCAACTCCACCGCGCTTGATTTCGCCTACGCCGTGCATACCGACGTGGGCAACATGGCGGTGGCCTCGCGCGTGGACAAGAAACTGGTGCCACTGCGCACCAAGCTGGTGTCGGGGCAGTCGGTGGAGATCATCACCGCTCGCTCGGCCACGCCGAAACCGCAGTGGCTGGAATTCGTGGTGACCAGCAAGGCGCGCACCGCCATCCGCCACCAGCTCAAGCAGCTGGAGCACGAAGACGCCGTGCAGCTCGGCCACCGCATGCTCGACCGCGCGCTGGAAGCGATGGATTCGTCGCTGGAGCGCCTGCCGAAAGGCCGCCTGGACGCGTTCCTGGCCGAACACCGCTTCCCGCGCCTGGAAGCGCTGCTGGCCGAGGTCGCACTGGGCAACTGGATGCCGACCCAGGCCGCACAGGCGCTGATGGCCTACGCCGAACTGCGTGGCGGCCCGCATTCGCGTCACCATTCGCAGGAGAAGATCCTGATCAACGGCAGCGAACGCGGCGTGGTCACCTTCGCCGGCTGCTGCCAGCCGATACCCGGCGACGAGATCATGGGCTACCACACCGCCGGCAAGGGCATCGTGGTGCACCGCATGGACTGCCCGAACCTGGCCGAGCTGCGCAAGTCGCCCGAGCGCTGGGTGCCGATCGGCTGGGACACCACCGTCTCCGGCGACTACGACACCTCGCTGGTGGTGGAAGTGGAGAACGGCACCGGCGTGCTGGCGCAGCTGGCCGCCGCCATCGCACAGAGCCATTCCAACATCGAGCGCGTGGACTACCTGGACCGCGACTTCAACGCCGCCGTGCTGGCGTTCAACATCCAGGTGCGCGACCGCAACCACCTGGCAGAAGTGATGCGCCGCCTGCGCCGCCTGTCGGTCGTGCAATCGGTACGCCGCCAATAACCCCACCCCATGCGTGGATGGTTTTTGTAGAGCCGAGCCCATGCTCGGCTGCTCTTGCCTGAAGCAGCCGAGCATGGGCTCGGCTCTACAGGCGGCGCATCACATGCCCGGACTGCGGTAGATCCACGCCATGCGTGGATGCACCCCCAGCCGGTACAATCACCGCTCTGTTTTCCCCCAAGCACCGGAGCGACCCATGTCCCGCCAGATCATCAACACCGAAAAGGCCCCCGCCGCCATCGGCCCGTACTCGCAGGCCGTGCGCGCCGGCAACACCGTGTACTTCTCCGGCCAGATCCCGCTCGACCCGGCTACCGGCGACATCGTCGGCGCCGGTGACGTCGAAGCACAGGCCCGCCGCGCCTTCGACAACCTCAAGGCCGTGGCCGAAGCCGCAGGTGGTTCGCTGGACAAGGTCGTGCGCCTGGGCCTGTACCTGACCGACCTGGGCGAGTTCGCCAAGGTCAACGCGGTCATGCAGGACTACTTCCAGGCCCCGTACCCGGCCCGTTCCACCATCGAAGTCTCCGGCCTGCCGAAGGGCGCCAGCTTCGAGGTCGACGCGGTGATGGTCATCGACTGACCGCCACGTGGCACGCAAGGCGGCGGTCACCCCGGTCCTGTCACCGTCCGGCGAAGCATCCCTGGCGATGCTCGCCGGCGTCGGTCCGGCCGTGGCCGCCAAACTGCAGGCGCGTGGCCTGGCCACCCTGCAGGATCTCTGGCTTCATCTGCCGCTGCGCTATGAAGACCGGACCCGGCTGACCCGCATCGAAGACCTGCGCAACGGCGTGCCGGCGCAGGTGGAAGGGCGGGTGGTCGCGGTCGAGCGCGGCATGCGCTACCGGCCGATGCTGAAAGTGGCGGTGGAGGACGAAGGGCAGGGCACCCTGGTGCTGCGCTTTTTCCACTTCCGCCAGCAGCAGGTCGGGCAGTTCGCGGTCGGCACCCGGCTGCGCTGCTTCGGCACGCCCAAGCCCGGCCACCTCGGCCTGGAAATCGTCCATCCCAGCTACCAGGTGCTGGGCCGCAACGACGATCCCGAACTCGGCGACCGCCTCGACCCGGTGTATCCCACCGTCGAAGGCGTCGGCCCGATGACCATGCGCAAGCTGATCGGCCAGGCGCTGGACCGCCTGCCCGAGGAAAGCACGCTGGAACTGCTGCCCAGCGGTTGGCTCGATGGCCTGGGCCTACCTTCGCTGCGCAGCGCGCTGCTGACCGTGCACCGGCCACCGCCGGATGCCGATCTGGCCGCGTTGGCGGCTGGTACCCACCCGGCGCAGCGTCGCCTGGCGATGGAAGAACTGCTGGCCCATCACCTCAGCCTGCGTCGCCAGCGCATTGCCTTGCAGGCACACCATGCGCCGCCGCTGGCCGGTCCTGGCAAGCTGGCCAAGGCGCTGCTGAAGCAGCTGCCGTTCGCGCTGACCGGGGCGCAGGCACGCGTGTTCAAGCAGATCCGTGAAGACCTCGCGCGGCCCAGCCCGATGCTGCGGCTGGTGCAGGGCGACGTCGGCTCCGGCAAGACGGTGGTGGCCGCGCTGGCCGCCATGCTGGCGGTGGAGCAGGGCAAGCAGGTTGCGTTGGCCGCACCCACCGAACTGCTGGCCGAGCAGCACCTCAACAATCTGCGCGGCTGGCTGGAACCGCTCGGTGTGCGCATCGCGTGGCTGGCCGGCAAGGTCACCGGCAAGGCACGTGCCAAGGTGATGGAGCAGGTCGCCAACGGCGAAGCGCAGGTGGTGGTCGGTACCCACGCGCTGATGCAGGAGGCGGTGGTGTTCCAGGACCTGGCGCTGGCCATCGTCGACGAGCAGCACCGCTTCGGCGTGCACCAGCGCTTGGCCCTGCGCGACAAGGGCGCGGGCGGCAACAGCGTGCCGCACCAGCTGGTGATGACCGCCACGCCGATTCCGCGCACGCTGGCGATGTCCGAGTACGCAGACCTGGACGTGTCGGCCATCGACGAACTGCCGCCGGGCCGCACGCCGGTGCAGACCGTCGCACTGAACAATGACCGTCGCCCGGAGCTGATCGAGCGCATTGCGCTGGCCTGCCAGGAAGGGCGGCAGGTGTACTGGGTGTGTACGCTCATCGAGGAAAGCGAAGAGCTGGATGCCACCCCGGCGCAGGCCACCTACGAATCACTGCAGGCGCTGCTGCCCGGTGTTCGCGTCGGGCTGGTGCATGGCCGCCTCAAGGCCGCCGAGAAGCTTGCGACGATGGTGGCGTTCAAGGCCGGCGAGATCGACCTGCTGGTGGCGACCACCGTGATCGAAGTGGGCGTGGACGTACCGAACGCCTCGCTGATGGTGATCGAGAACGCCGAGCGCCTCGGCCTGGCCCAGCTGCACCAGTTGCGTGGCCGCGTGGGTCGTGGTTCGGCGGTATCGCGCTGCGTGCTGCTGTACCAGGCCCCGCTCTCGCAGATGGCGCGCGAGCGCCTGCAGACCATGCGCGAGACCAACGATGGTTTCGTCATCGCCGAGAAGGATCTGGAACTGCGTGGCCCCGGCGAACTGCTGGGCACGCGCCAGACCGGCCTGGCCGGTTTCCGCATTGCCGACCTGGCCCGCGACGCCGGCCTGCTGCCCGGCGTGCATGAATTGGCCGAGCGCCTGCTGGACCAGCAGCCCGCGCTGGCCGACCGCGTGGTTGCACGGTGGATCGGCACCGCTGTGCGTTACGCCTCGGCATAATGCCGCCTTGGTGGGTGTGGACCTTGGTCCACACATCCACGCATGGCGTGGATCTACTGTAGAGCCGAGCCCGCGCTCGGCTGCTGTTCGCGCTGCGCGCGGGAGTCGAGCATGGCTCGTCTCTACAGACGGCGCTTTCGATCATTCTCCCGTCATCCACGTATGGCGTGGATCTACAACACCAAGCGTTCCGAAAGGCCGGGAAGCACGAGATACTCGGAAGCCTTCCCGACGCGCTCTTTGCTGACAAGTCCGGCAGCCACCAATCCATTCAGATCCTTCAATGCGGTCGGATAGGTAATGGTGTGTGCCGCCTGGTGGCTGGCGACGGTGTAGGTCCGGTCAGGATCTTTCAGCGCGTTGGCCAGCAACGCGCGCTGACGGTGATTGAGCTGCATACCGCCAAGCCGGGCGGTTCGCAACATACGTCGCGCCGCTTGATCCTCTGCATGCTTCCTGGCGATGTAGGCATGCAGTCCCTGGATCGATTGCTCAATGGCCTCCAGTTGTTGCGCAACGAAGTAGCCAAGATCCCGGTTGTCACTTTCGGTGTACAGGTAGGCCCGCATGTACTTGCCTGGAGACTTCTTCAGCACGCTGGAAATGGAGAAGTACTCGGTCATCCAGTACCCGGCATTCATCATTGCCCAGTAGAACAGTGCGCGCGCCGTACGGCCATTTCCATCCACGAAAGGATGGTCATAGCCAATCTGGAAATGTAGTGCGATGGCTTTGGCGACGGGATGCACGAACGGTGTGCTTTCTTCATTGATGAACGTGCACAGCCGCTCAATCCGTGCAGGCACTTCCTCGGCCGGAGGAGGGGTGTGCAGAAGCGTAGGCGGTGAGCCGCGGTCGAAGATCGCGACGTTGTCTTCGGCGGTTCTGAAACGCCCGCTGTCGGTTGGCAGCTCCAGCGTGCCGTCGGTGAGGATGCTGTGCAGTTCCAGAATCTCGCCGGGAGTGATCGGGCGTATGCCGCGCTCGCGGATCACGTTCATTGCCACGTAGTTGTTGTAGATCATGCGCTCGGACTGGTCGCGCGGCGCGCGGCCCGTGCTCAACATTTCCTTTGCCACGGCCCGCGTGGTCGAGGCGCCCTCCAACTGCGATGAGGTCATCGCTTCCTCGATCAGCGACCGGATCATGAACCGTCCTTGGCCGCTGGCAGCATCCACACCCTTCACCGAGCCTGCGGCCTCCCGGTCAATGTAGTGCAGGTGCCGCTGCATTGAATCGGTAAGTGCGAGCTTGAAGGGTTGCTGCGTCTTGTCCAGCAACAGCGGCAGCGGCTTCAGCAATGCTGCGCGCGTCCACGTGATACCCAGCCACCACTGCTCCGCGTTCAGGCCTGCCGGTGGCGCTCTGTGGCGCACCTTGTCCCAGTGCTCATAGGCGCCGTTCACCTCTGGCCCAATCCGGGCGTCCAGTATGGTACCGAGGGTCTCAATGTACTTCCGGGTGAGGGTTGCCAGATCGGGAGCTGGCATGGGCAGCTTCATGGCGGATTTCTATAAAATATGTATTACTTTTTATAGCAGGTGATGTTGAGCGCTCCAAGCGTGCCCAATCAAATCTGTTCATTTTTGTGAAAGAGTCGGGCGGGGCCGTTAGTGGCGGGCAAGGGAGCCCACGCTCTCCCCGACACCTTATGCCGTTGGGATAGTGCGGTATTGCAACGGTCATCATCCCGGTCCACACTTCGTTGCCGATCTGAAGACGGCAACGATGACCCACAAGATCCCCCTGTTGATCGACACCGACCCCGGTGTGGACGACGCCCTGGCCCTGCTGATGGCCTTTGCCGATGAACGGCACGACGTGGTCGCCCTGACCATCGCCGCCGGCAATGTCGGCCTGCAGTACACCGTCCGCAACGCCCTCAAGCTCTGTGACATCGTCGGCCGCCCCGACGTGCCGGTGTTTGCCGGCAGCCCGGATCCGCTGCTGCACCCCTCCGTTGACGCTGCCCACGTGCATGGCCGTGATGGCTACGGCGACGTGGACCTGCCGCCGCCGAGCCGCCAGGCCGAGGCCGAGCACGCTGCCCTGGCCATCCTGCGCCTGTCGCACGAACACGCCGGCGAACTGATGCTGGTGATGTTGGGCCCGCTGACCAATCTGGCGCTGGCACTGAAGCTGGACCCGACCCTGCCCCAGCGCATCAAGCGCATCGTGGTGATGGGCGGTGCGGTTACCTGCCACGGCAACATCACCCCGGCAGCCGAATTCAACATTGCGTTCGATCCGGAAGCCGCGCACGTGGTGTTCACCTCGTTCAAGCACCTGCTGGTGTCGGACTGGGAGGCGACCGTTGCTCACGGCCTGCCGCTGGAGGACGCCGAGAAATGGCTGCAGGCCGATTCCGATCGCGCCCGCTTCTACGAACTGATCTCGCGCAAGACCCGCGCGCTGTCGGAAGATGCCAAGGGCGGTCGCTGGTACACCGCCGATGCGGTGGCCATGGCCTGGGCGCTGAACCCGGAAGGGCAGCTGCAGGTCGAGTCGCGGCCGCTGAACGTCGAGCTGAATGGCACGTTCAGCCGCGGCGCCACCATCGTCGACTGGAACCGCCAGACCGGCCAGCCGGACAACTGCGATCTGCTGATGGCCTACGACCAGGGGCGTTTCGAGGCCCTGGTGCGCCAGGCCCTGGGCGCGGACTGACGTCCGTTGCCGGCCACCGGTTGCCCCGAACGGCAACCGGTGCTTATAATGCCGCTCTTGACCACCAGCCCATTTACGGTGTGAGCCCATGAAGGCCGATATCCATCCGAACTACCGCGACGTCGTCTTCCATGACGTCACCTCCGATTTCAAGATCCTGACCCGCTCCACCATGGCGACGAAGGAAACCATCCAGTGGGAAGACGGCAACGAATACCCGCTGGTCAAGGTTGAAATTTCCTCGGCTTCGCATCCGTTCTACACGGGCAAGCACAAGGTCATCGACACCTCGGGCCGTATCGACAAGTTCCAGAAGCGCTACGCGCGCTGATCTGTCGATCCAGCTTCGAACCGACGGCCGCGCTCTGCGCGGCCGTTTGTTTTTCCCCAACGCCAACCCAACGGGCGTTTGGATGGACGGAACACTGCGTTCGTGTGACAACGCTTTTGCCGATCCGGGCCGCTCAACGGCCGGTGTCTGGCCGCCTGTCGTATACGACTTCCGTCTAGCACCCGACAAATGCTGCTGTGCGATAATGACATGATCCCCGGCACAGGCCGAGGACGTCATTCACGTGCCTGACCAATGCGCTTGGGCAGGCGCCTTCCCATGAAGGAGCGCACACAGTGTCCGATCTTGATCAGGTCACGCTCAACGCCGGCGACAAGTCGGTCGTTCTGCCCGTCATCAAACCCACCCTTGGCAACGACTGCGTCGACATCGCGAAGCTGACCAAGGAAACGGGGTTCTTCACCTACGATTCCGGCTTCACCGCGACGGCCAGCTGCAAGTCCGCCATCACTTACATCGACGGCGACAAGGGCGTGCTGCTGTATCGCGGCTACCCGATCGAGCAGCTGTCGGAAAAGTCGAGCTACGTCGAAGTGGCCTACCTGCTGATCAACGGCGAGCGCCCGAGCGCCGAGCAGCTGAAGGCCTTCACCGATGAGCTGACCGCCGAAGCCAACGTCGACGAGTCGATCAACACCCTGATCGGCAGCTTTGCCAAGGATGCCCACCCGATGGCGATCCTGGCGGCCGCGATCGCGCAGCTGTCGGCCATCTACCACGACTCGCTGGACCTGTCCGACGCCGAGCAGCGCCGCAAGGCCGCCGTGCGCCTGATCGCCAAGGTGCCGACCCTGTCGGCGCTGATCTACCGCCATGGCAAGGGCCTGCCGGCCAACAAGCCGGACACTTCGCTGGACTACGTCAGCCGCTTCCTGAAGCAGACCTTCGAGTCGGCTGACGGCCAGTACGACCTGAACCCGGACGTGGTCAAGGCACTGGACCTGCTGTTCATCCTGCATGCCGACCACGAGCAGAACGCCTCGACCTCGACCGTGCGCCTGGTCGGCTCGACCGGTGCCAACCCGTACGCGTCGGTCGCTGCGGGCGTCACCGCGCTGTGGGGTCCGGCCCACGGCGGTGCCAACGAAGCCGTGCTGAAGATGCTCGAAGAGATCGGCAGCGCCGACAACGTCGAGTCCGCCGTGGTCAAGGCCAAGGACAAGACTTCCGGCTTCCGCCTGATGGGCTTCGGCCACCGCGTCTACAAGAACTTCGACCCGCGCGCCAAGGTCATCGGTGAGATGACCAGCAAGGTGCTCAAGCAGCTGGGCGTGCAGGATCCGCTGCTGGACGTGGCCGTGAAGCTGGAACAGGCTGCGCTGCAGGACGAGTACTTCGTCGCCCGCAAGCTGTACCCGAACGTCGATTTCTACAGCGGCATCATCTACAAGGCGCTGCAGATCCCGACCGAAATGTTCACCGTCATGTTCGCCCTGGGCCGTACTTCCGGCTGGGTGTCGCATTGGCTGGAACAGCAGGTCGATCCGGAAATGAAGATCGGCCGTCCGCGCCAGGTCTACACCGGCAGCGACGTGCGCGACTACCAGGGCTGATCGCCCGCGGAGGTTGTGCCGAGAACGCCCCGCATCCGCGGGGCGTTTTTTTTGTGCCCTGATCGTGTTCGACGGAGGGTGGGTGCGGACCGCTGGTCCGCACGATTCCCGGATGGTCGCTGTAGAGCCGAGCCCATGCTCGGCTGGCGCCCGTCCACACCGCGCAGCCGAGCGTGGCTCGGCTCTACAAGAGCCCGCTTCCGGGTCTGAACGCGCTCTGATAATGAATGTCGCTTTCATGTCTTTTCGGATCTATTGCATGGGGATCACATCGAAGGCGATAGAACCTGTGCGTACTCATCCCTGTATGGAGAACGCCATGAACCGACTGATCGCCATCGCTTTCATCGCCACGCCGCTGGCCCTGCTGAGCCCGCAGGCCGTCGCGCAGTACACCGGGCCGGGGGCAGGGGCCGCTGCCAGTACTGTCGCCGACGCACGCGCGCAACGTGATGACCATCCGGTGGTGCTGCGCGGCACCCTCATCGCCAAGATCGGTGACGAGCGCTACCAGTTCCGTGATGCCAGCGGCCAGATCGACGTTGAGATCGATGACGAAGATCTGCCGCCGCAGGCCATCGGCGCCGACACCGTGGTCGAACTGCGTGGCAAGGTCGACACGCATCGCTTCAAGCCGACCGACATCGATGTTGATCACGTCACCGTCGTGCCGGCAGGTTGAAGCGAACGGCAGCCGAGCATCGGCTCGGCTCTACAAATTCAATGCAATGAGGTTTGTTGCATTGAACCGATGAGGGAAATTGCATAACCCTCAAACATTGAGCGAATTCAAGAATTCTCCTTAACGTTCAACGTTTTAGGAATCCTTGAATGGCCTGCATGGCAATGGATTTCTAACATTCTCTCCGTCGCCCGCACCCATCCCCGCGGGCGGCGCTTCCCTCCCTTTTCTCCTTGGGGAGGGGAGCTTTCAAATTCCCCCTTGTCCGAGAGAGACAACCATGCACGCCATTCTCAAGAAGGCCGCGCTCGCTGCAGCGCTGGCTACCGCTTCGCTGTCCGCGCACGCTGTTGAAACCAAGATCTCCGTCTACGCCGACGTCGACCCGACCTTGGCCCTGCTGCGTGATGACGGCAGCGCACTGCCGGACGCCGTCACCCTGACCCACGATCCGCTGCGCGGCCTTGTGCCGAGCACCCAGCATGTGCGCATCCACTCCAACGATGAGAAGGCCGATATCGAAGCCAAGATCGGCGGTGCCTTCGCGCTGGTCAACGGTGACGGCAAGGTCACCGTGCCGATGACCGTCAGCCTCAACCGCCGCGCACTGACGGAGAGCCCGATCGAATTCAAGGCTGCCGATCTGTTCACCGGCGCCGGCTCCACCCCCGGTGCTTCGATTTCGATGCCGCTGACCATTGCCCAGACCACCCCGGCGCCGATCACCACCAAGGGCGCCTACACCGGCATCGTCAACATCGTGCTGAACCAGAAGGCCACCACGCCGTAATCCCCGCGCCGGCCCGCACGCCGGGCCGGCCGCTTCTCCAGCGGTACTCCCATGACCCCACATGCCCCCGCCGTTACCCGGCTGGCGGTCGCGCTCGCCTTGGCGCTGGCAACGCCGCTGGTGGCGGCGCGCGGCGTCCCGCCCGGTTTCGAGGATCTGGTTGAAGGCCAGACCGAACAACTCGACATCCAGCTGTTCGGCCGCTCGGCCGGGCTGTCGCCGGTACGCGTGACCCTGGAACACGTGCAGCTGGAAGCGCCCGGGCAGGTGTTGCAGTCGCTCGATCTGTCAGCCGAGGCGCAGGCCGTGCTGCTGCCTGCGTTGTCGCAACCGATGCCGCGCAACAGCCACCTGGCCTGCCGCTTCGGTGGCGCCACGGCCGGTTGCGGCTATCTCGACCCACCGGAGGACCCCGCTGCCGTGCGCGCGCTGTACGACGAAGGCGAGGGCGCGGTGCGCCTGTTCGTTGCCCGCCAGTGGATTCCCGGCGAGCCAGCCGCAGAACGTTTCCACACCGTCAGCGCCAATGCCGAGAACGCTTTCCTGCACCAGCAGGTGATCAATGTCAGTGGCAGCCGCGATTACCAAGCGCTGTCCGCGCGTGGCACCGGCGTGCTGGGCCTGTTCGATCGCGGGCACGCCTTTGCCGAATGGAACTTCAATCAGCAGCGCTACCGCAGCCGCAGCAGCGACAGCGCGTTCCAGTTCGACAACGTCTATTACCGCCATGACCTGGGGCAGGCGCACTACCTGCAGGCCGGGCGCATGGACCGCCGCAACCTGTCCAGTCCGCAGGGCGGCACCTTCAGTTTCAGCATGCTGCCGCTGGACCGCTTCCAGGGCGTGCGCGTGGGCACCACCCAGGCCTATGTGGATGCCGATGCCGCCGTGCAGGCCACGCCGTTGACCGTGCTGCTGGCCCGCGACGCGCGCGTGGATGCCTACGACGGCACGCGCCTGCTGCAGACCTCCTACCTGCAGGCCGGCATCAACCAGATCGATACCCGCACCTTCCCGTTCGGCAACTACAACGTCACCCTGCGCATCTACGAAGACGGCGTGCTGGTGCGTACCGAAGACGCGCCGTTCGACAAGGGCGGCGACTGGACCAACAGCCAGTGGCAATGGTTCGTGCAGGGTGGCAGGCGCAACGAGCGCCGCAGTGACCGCTTCGATGGCGAGCGCGTGGCCGTGGCCGGCATGCGCGTGCCGCTGGGCCGCGACGTGGCGATGGTGGCCGGTGCCGCCGACCTGGGCGGCATCCGCTATGGCGAACTGCGCGTGGACCTGCGCCGCCTGTATGCCACCCAGGAACTGCGCGCCAGTTTCGGTGGCATGCGCGGCAACGATGGCAGTACCGGCCAGCAGCACCAGCTCTCCTACCGTCGCACCGCGTCCTGGAACATCTACCGGCAGCGCATGCGCGGCAAGGCCTGCCAGTTCGAGGCCGATGCGCGCGACCAGCTGGGCTGCATCAATTCGCTCAGCGCCTCGATGGCGCTGCCGGTGGCCGGTGGCAGTGCCCATGTGGGCTTTACGCGGCGCCAGACCTGGCGCGCCGGGCGCACCCTGCCAGGCCTGGAAGACGATCCGCTGGCCGGGCTCGACCCGCTGCTGCCGCCACCGGCGCCGTGGCAGCCGCGTCGCGAGCCGCAGCTCAGCCGCACCTGGCAGGCCAGCTTCAACCGCAGCCGCCGCTGGCAGGATTTCAACGTATCGACCCGGGTGGGCGTGTGGCAGCAACGCAGCACGGACAGCCTGCGCGGCAGCGACCAGCGCGACCGCGGTATCTATTTCAATCTGAGCCTCACGCGTCTTCTGCGCGGCACCGCCGGCAGCGGCCAGCGCCGCTACAGCGTGGACGTGCGCCAGCCACAGCATCAGCGTCCGGATGTCACGTACAGCATTGGCCAGAGTCTGCGCCAGGAGCTGGACGCACAGTACCGCGAGGTGTCTGCCGAACTGCGCGGCAACAACAGCAATCGCTACAGCGCCACGCTCAGCGGCCAGCTGCAGAACAGCCTGGGCCAGAGCGGCGCCACCCTTGCGCACTACCAGCAGCGCGGCCGCAGCGAAACCGCCTACAGCGGTATGCACAGCTCCGGTTTTGCACTGGGCAAGCGCGGCTTCTACTGGAGCGGAAGCAACGGCGCTGACGCGGGCCTGGCCGTGCAGGTGGCCGGCTCCGACGACATCGACCTGCGCGGGGTGGCTGCCGAACTGCAGGTGGGCGGGCTGCGCCGACAGCGTTTGCAGATCGGCGAGCGACGGCTGCTGCCGCTGCAGGCCTATCAGTCGCAGCGCGCTGAAGTGCAGGACGCCAGTACGCTGGACAGCATCGCCGCGATCCGCGTGAGCGGCGTGGGCGGCGCGCGGCCGATGTTCCTCACCCCCGGCAAGCTGATGCGCATGCCGGTGCCGATCGAAGTGACCTACACCTTCATCGGCAGCGCCAAGGACCTTGGCGGCGCGCCGCTGGGCGGCGCCCGCATCCTCAATGCGCCGGTGCCCGGCACCAGCGCCAACGGCAGCTTCGTTGCCGATTTCCCGCGTCGCGAAACAACGCTGTACCTGCTGCAGGACGACCGCCTGCTGCACTGCCCGCTGCAGGTGCGCGAGCGCCGCCAGGTGGTGCTGCTGGTGGGCGCCGTGCATTGCGAGCCGCTGGCCGTGGCCCAGCTGCCGCCCGAGATCCGCCAGCAGGCCCGCGTGACCCGCCTGCTGCAGGAACGCGCGTTGGTTGCCGCCACGCCCCAGACCGCTGCTGCAGGAGGTACGCCATGAGCCGGCGTTGGATGTTTGTGTTGATGCTGGTGTGTGCGCTGGTGCTGGTGATGCCACGGGCCTGGGCACAGTGGCCGCCGGAGACGCATCCGACGGACCAGAGCAGGGACATCGTCATGAGCTGGGATCGCTCGGCGGTGCCGGGTGATGTGGTGCTGTGGACGCCGCGGACGGTGCTGGGGTTCAGTCACGACCTGGCGTTCAAGTATGGGCAGATCCATGTGGTTTGCGGGTCTGCTTCTGATAGTGAGTTTGGGAAGTGCCCGACGGAAAGTGAGCCGAGCATGTCAGGGGGGAGAACAGAGATTGCGTTACGTCTCGTTGAGCTGAGGACTGGCCTGCAAACGGAGATTCGTGCGGTAGGAAGCCTGCAGCGGGCTATGTCGGGCTATCGCTGCGCTAGCGATCTCTGGGACAGTGACAAGCGCATTCTGAACGGATCATTCTGGTTCACCTGTGGCATAGGGAGCGGGGCAGATCAGCCGCTCGGAACCGGCGTCGAGATGATCCTGCCTCAACGCGAAATTTCGCGACTCGTCGCAGGCCACTGGAAGGCCACGATGCGCCTGAACATCAAGGCCGATCCGACCGCACCTCCGGTTGCCACAGCTACCTTCAACTTCGACTTCATCGTCACCGACTACGACGCGATCTCGATCTACTTCCCCGGCTTCGATGGCATTGCGCCGCTGGTCAACATGGACCTGCGCTACGACCCCATCCGCAAGATGGTCGGCGGATACAAGGAAGTGGACATGTGCCTGTACGACGGGGTGGGCTCGCAGAGCGAGTTCCTCGGCGTCACAGTGCGCGACAGCGGGCCGCGTCCGCCACCCGGGCGTGACTTCGCGGTCTGGCACCAGGACGGTGGCAGCGACGATGCCCAGCGCCTCGACTACCACGTTCGGCTGAGTTACGGCGGCAACGAGCTGGCCATGAAACACGGCGAGGAACAGCTGCTGCGCGGCATCGACAGCGCTCAGCTGCGCATGGTGCTGCTGCCGGGCATCAGCCAACCCGTGTACTGCGTGCCCACGCCGCTGACGCTGGAGACACCGCCTACCCCCATCGCCAGCCAGCGCCCCGGTATCTATGAGGGCGAGCTGACGGTAGAGCTGCGCGTGCCGACCGCCAAACCCTGATCCCCACGGAGGCTCATCATGAAGAAGCTGCTGTTCTGCCTGTTGCCGTTGAGCGCGCTGCTGGCCCAGCCGGCACAGGCCAACCTGTCCATCTATCCGATGCGTGCAGCGGTGGATGCCAGGCACGGCACGCAGATCCGCGTGTACTCGCAATCCACCCAGCCGCAGTACGTGCAGGCACGGCTGTTGCGCATCACCAACCCGGCACAGCTGGATGAGGAAGAGATCGAAGTAGAAGCCGCCGACGCGGCGATTGCCATCACGCCCGGCAAGCTCGCACTCAGCGGTGGTGGCAATCGCCTGATCCGGGTGATTCCGCTGCAGACCGTGGAAAAGGAGGCGGCGTACCGCATCTACTTCGAGGGTGTCAAAGGCCCGGATGAAGCCCCTCTGGAAGACGCTGAACAGACCGCGCAGGCCAATGTCGGCGTCAGCCTGGTCTGGGGGGCACTGGTGAACGTGGTGCCGACCAAGGGCAGCGTGGATCTGCAGCTGCAAGGTGACACCCTGCGCAACACCGGCACGCTGCGTGTCGGCATTACCGGTGCATCCGAGTGCAATGCCAGTGGCGTGTGCACACCGCTTGAGCTGTCGAAGAGCCTCTACCCCGACGCCGCGCTGACCCTGCCGGTCCAGCTCCAGCCCGGCAGCACGCTGCAACTGCAGTACCGCCTGTCGAACGACGGCTATCGCGATCACGTAACGACCCTGGCGCCGAGCGCCTGACCTTCATGGCCCCGCGTCAGCGCGGGGCTTCATTTCCCTTGTCCTGTTAAGGAGAGAAACATGAACCACATCTACCGCCGCATCTGGAGTCACGCCAAGCAATGCTGGGTCGTGGCCAGCGAGTTCGCGGCATCATCCAAGACTGTCAGCGGCGTGAGAAGGCGCCCCTCGATGAGGTCTGCGGCGGTGCATTCGCTGATAGCTGCGATGATTGCCACGGGTACTGCACAGGCAGCCACGTATCCGTTCTGTGACCAGAACTTCGATGAGTTCGAGGGAGCGTGCTTGCCATCGTTGTTCAGTGGTGGCGCCGGTCTATTGGGCGCAACGGGTTCTGGTTATGCAGTGCTGGGGTATAACGCCTATATCCCCGACACCGGCAGTGTCTCAGTCGGGTACAGCGCTTACTCAGCCAAGCAGGATGTCGCAGTCGGAGCGTATGCCCAGGCGCTTGGGTACGATAGCGTTGCTATTGGATATGAAGCCAAAACAAACGGCGATCACAATGTGGCTGTTGGTGCAAAGGCTGAAGCCCATTACCTTGGAGCGGCGTCCTTCGGAAATGCAGCACGATCAATTGCCGCCGATGCGGTTGCGCTTGGGAGTGGTGCGCTCGCTTCCGCCGCCAACGCTGTCGCGCTGGGAGCAAATTCGCGGGCAACCGAGCTGAACTCCGTTTCGGTGGGTAGTGTCGATAACAAGCGACGAATCGTGAACGTACAGGACGCACGTCTTAACAGCGCCAGTTCGGACGCTGTTACGGGCAGACAGCTGAATGCCACCAACAGCAATGTCACGGCTGCGCGCTCCGTCGCGGACTCGGCCAAGACCAATGCCGACAGTGCACTGACAAAGGCCAACACGCTTTCGCGCCTCCTGGGCGAGACGTCTGCCTCGGGGAATGTCCGTCTGGGCGCGTCCAACGGTGGTACCGTCCTGGACGTGCGCAACAGTGCCAGCGCCAACCGCAGGATAACGGGTGTTGAGGACGCGACATTGTCTTCAACCAGTACCGATGCGGTGACGGGCCGGCAGCTCAACACCACCAACAGCAATGTCACGGCCGCGCGCTCCGTCGCGGACTCGGCCAAGACCAATGCCGACAGTGCACTGACAAAGGCCAACACGCTTTCGCGCCTCCTGGGTGAGACATCTGCCTCGGGGAATGTCCGTCTGGGCGCATCCAACAGTGGTACCGTCCTGGACGTGCGCAACAGTGCCAGCGCCAACCGCACGATCACGGGTGTTGCGGACGCGACATTGTCTTCAACCAGTACCGATGCGGTGACGGGCCGGCAGCTCAACACCACCAACAGCAATGTCACGGCCGCGCGCTCCGTCGCGGACTCGGCCAAGACCAATGCCGACAGTGCACTGACAAAGGCCAACACGCTTTCGCGCCTCCTGGGCGAGACGTCTGCCTCGGGGAACGTCCGTCTGGGCGCATCCAACAGTGGTACCGTCCTGGACGTGCGCAACAGTGCCAGCGCCAACCGCAGGATCACGGGTGTTGCGGACGCGACATTGTCTTCAACCAGTACCGATGCGGTGACGGGTCGGCAGCTCAACACCACCAACAGCAATGTCACGGCCGCGCGCTCCGTCGCCGACGCCGCGAAGACAAATGCCGACAGCGCGCTGGCGAAGGCCAATACGCTCTCCGGCCTCCTGAGCCAGACATCAGCCTCGGGGAACGTCCGTCTGGGCGCATCCAACAGTGGAACTGTCCTGGACGTGCGGAACAGTGCCAGTGCCAACCGCAGGATCACGGGTGTTGCGGACGCGACGTTGTCCTCGACAAGTACCGATGCGGTGACGGGTCGGCAGCTCAACACCACCAACAGCAATGTCAGCATCGCGATGAGCGATGCCAGTTCCGCCAAGACCACAGCGAACACCGCGATGACGCAGGTGGGGACGCTCAACGGGCTGTTGAATCAGGTCAGTGCCAGCGGCAATGTTCGCGTGGGTGAGAAGAATAGCGGGACCGTACTGGATGTGCGCAATAGCGCGAATGCGAACCGGAAGCTGACCGGCGTGGCCGATGGTGTGGTCAGCGCCAGCAGCTACGAGGCCGTCAACGGCAGGCAGCTCAACGCCACCAATAACAAGGTGACGACGGTGGAGGGTGTGGCCAGGTCTGCGGGTGCAGACGCTGCCGTGGCAAAGACGGATGCGACCAAGGCGTTGGCCGAAACAGCGGCGCTGGGCGGGCTGGTGGCGCAGGCTTCTGCAACTGGCAATGTGCGCCTGGGTGAGGAGAACAGCGGTACGACGTTGGACGTGCGTAACAGCGCCAATGCCAATCGGAGAATCAGTGGTGTGGCGGATGGATTGCTGAGCGCAAGCAGTGCTGAGGCTGTGTCCGGGAAACAACTGTACTCAACGAATTCGCGCGTCTCAGATCTTGAGGATGTCGCGCAGTTTGTAAGTATCGGCTCAGCTCCCTTCAGTGAACGCGCACAAGCCGGTGTGGCAGGTGTCGCGGTCGGAAATTCTGCCAAGACGGGACTGGATGGAGGAACCGCGGTAGGCACGTTTGCGGAGGCGATGGGGAAGAACTCCACCGCAATTGGTCGAGCGGCAGCCGTTTCTGAGGATTCCGAGAATGGATTCGCCATGGGGGCGGGTGCACAGGTTGGCGGAGACGCTGGCGGTGCGTATGCAGGTGTGGCGATTGGTGCTAGCGCAAGCGTTGAAAGTGGTGCTCACGGTTCGCTGGCACTTGGAAATGGCTCACTAGCGGATGAAGAAGGAGTTGCGTCATTCGGGGGGGTCGGCATCCGGCGCCGCCTTGTAAACATCGCCCGTGGTACCGCTGACCATAATGCCACCACTGTCTCCCAGCTCAAGGACTCCCTCGCCACCCTCGGCGGCGGCGCAGGCATGGATGCCAGCGGCAACATCATCGCCCCGACCTACGCGGTGCAGGGCGGCTCGCAGAACACCGTCGAGGATGCACTGATGGCACTCGATGGCGCTGTCATCACCGCAGGCCGTCGCACGGACAAGGTGGAAGGCCAGCTGAGTTCAATCTTCCAGGAATCACCCTCGACTCGCGCCGACGGCATGAACCAGATCGCGCTGAATGGCGTGAATGGCATGGTGCTGACCAACCTGGCTGACGGCCGAGTGGCACCAGGAAGTCGTGATGCCGTAACCGGCAGTCAGTTGTACGCCGCCGAGCAGAAGATCTCGCAGAATCGGAATGATCTGGAGGCGATGCGCAAGGAGCGGGAGATGGGCGAGCAGGCAATGCGTGGATTGGATGCGAGCGTCATCGACTACGGTGGTGCGCGTTTGACTGGCGTGGCCGAGGCGAAGCTGTCGGCTGATAGCTCGGACGTTGTGCGCGGAAGTCAGCTCTTCTCGACGAACAATCGATTGGGCCTGGTTGAAAGCAAGGCTGAGTATTTTGATTTTGGGTCAAGTATTCCGGGGCTGGAGTGGAGGGCTCCACGCGCCGGACGTGCCGGGGTCGCGATTGGCGAGGGGGCGATGGCGTCACTATTGACTGATGGCGCTGTCGCAGTTGGCTTCTACGCAACCGCGCACGGTGAAAACTCTGTGGCTCTTGGTCGTGGGGCTTGGGTTCAGGCCGGCGCCGATCATGGATTTGCGCTCGGTACACGGTCCGTAGTTGAGGAACGTGGCGGCATTGCGCTTGGCGCGGGCAGCCTCGTGAGAAAGGGGGCGCTGAGCAGTGTTGCTGTCGGAGGCAACTCTGTGGCTCATGAAAGTCATACCGTGTCTTTTGGAGATGGATTGCTGCAGCGCCGCCTCGTAAACATCGCAAACGGCACCGCCAACCACAACGCCGCCACCGTCGGCCAGCTGCGCGGCGCGCTCTCCGCCCTCGGCGGCGAAGTCGATGCCAACGGCAACATCGTCGGCCCCAGCTTCAACGTGCAGGGCCAGTCCCAAACCACGCTCAATGGTGCATTGGAAGCGCTCGACGGCGCGGTCGTCAGCACCACCTCGCGGGTGAACCAGGTCGAGTCCCAGCTCCGCTCCGTGTTCCAGGAAACCCCGTCGGTTCGCGCAGACGGTACCCAACAGCTCACCCTGGCCGGTGCCAACGGCATGGTCATCTCCAACGTGGCCAACGGCCTGATCGCGGCCGGCAGCCGCGATGCGGTCAATGGTGGCCAGCTGCATTCGATGCAGCAGCAGCTCAATGGCCGCATGGATGGGCTGGAGCAGCGCATCCATGATCAGCCGCAGGCCCGCGCCATGGCGGCAGCATCCGCGCCTTCGCCGTCCACCGAAGAGATCGCGCCGACGCCGGAAACCAGCGGTTCGCCGCAGATTGCCTCAATCGGTGAAGGTGACAAGCCGGCGCCGCAGCCGAAGTCGAAGTCGAAGCAGGACGACACGCCCAAGCCGCAGGTCGACACCGCCGACCTGGAGAAGATGCTGGCCCGTGCCAACGAGTACACCGATGGTGCGATCAGCAATTTCGAGCGCCGCCTGGACAAGATGGACAAGCGCTTCAACCGCATGGCGGCAATGAGCAGCGCGCAGAGTGCGATGGCGATGAACACCGCCGGCCTGGCCACCTACAACCGCCTGGGTGCGGGCGTGGGTTACAGCGAGGGTGAGTCGGCGATGGCGGTGGGCTACCAGCGCGTGCTCAACGAGAAGGGCTCGGCCACCTTCAGCCTCAATGGGGCGTTCACCAACAGCGGTGAGCGCAGCATGGGCGTCGGCGTCGGCATCGGCTGGTAAGCGATGGAGCCCCGGCGTGACGCGCGTAACCCGCCCCGCCGCGCCGGGGCCCTTGCCGAGGAAATGGCCATGTACCGTTGGGTAAGCCGATTCATCAGCTATCGCACGTTCTATCTGTGGCGGGCGCGGTATTACTACTACACCCGCAATCTGGACCGCTGGCTGCTGTTCGCCCTGCTGTGCGTGGCGGGCACGGGCTTGGCGGCCTGGTACACCTGGCGGGTATCGAGCGTGCCGCCGCCGCGCGTGCATCCGGAGGCGGCCGCGCTGCGCGTGGAGAACATCACCCAGGAGGCGATCCATCGCATCGTGCTGGTGCGGCATGGCGGCCCAACCCCGGGTGAGCCGTTCACCACGCCGGAGGATGTCCGCGCCGGCACGCTGCGCACACTGCGGGTGCGGCAGCTGCTGGACAGTGCGATGGTGTGGCAGCTGAAGGCTCACATGTTGGCCGACATCGCGGCGTACATTGATGCCACGGGAAGCTGCTTCCCTTTCCCGTGCTGGCAGGTGAGCCATCGGCTGGAACTCATGCGTGCGGCGGAGGCGGAGAACGCGGCCATCAACCGGGCGCTGGAGCCGGTACTGGAGATCCCGCTGGACAGGATGCCCAACCTCAACGGCGGTGAGCGCGCGCGGATACAGACGGCGTGGTCCGATCCGTTCGGCGATGTCTACAACCAGACCTGGTTGCTGGGCGATCTGCAGAACATGCACGCGCGGATGATGATGGCGTACCCGCAGCGGGTGGGAGCCCCCTGGTTGATGCGCCTGCTTGGCGATGAAACGGAGGAGCAGCACCATGATGTCTGGTAGGGCAACGCACCTCCTGTAGAGCCGAGCCATGCTCGGCTGCTCTTCGGTCAGCTATCCGGATGCCTGATGCACCGTGCGGACCAACGGTCCGCACCTACCAGAACCTGCGCGACCGTCACCCGCCGACGTACGCGGTGATCTCCGCTTCGGCCAGCAGCTGCCGCAACTGTGCGACAGACGCGCGCCGCATCGGCTTCTCATCCACCGGGGACAGCGGCGCCTGGCGCAGCGCATCGTACGGCAGCACGGCCAGGTCGAAGGTCAGCTCCTCGGCACTGAACACCCACACTGGCACATCCAGGCTGCGCTCGCGGTCCATGCGCAGCCGGCGCGTCCGCGATTCGGCGGGGATGCCGTGCTCCTCCAGGAAGCGGTGCACGGCTTCCGGGTCGTCGCTGTGCAGGTGCAGCTGCACCGGGCTGTTGGCATCGGCGGTACCTTCCAGCACCGGGCCGGCCAGCCGTGGGGCGAAGCCGTGCAGGAACTCCAGCGCACGCATCGCGGCCTCGCGGCGGCGCTGAAGTTCGCTGCCGTGCTGGGGGCCAGCGAACAGCCGCTGGTACTCGCGCAGGGCGTCTTCGATCTCGGTGTTGCGGGGCAGGGAGGCATCGTCGTGGATGCCGAGCCGGCTGGCGGCCTTCAACTTGGCCTGGTGGTAGTCGCGGATGCCGCCTTCAGCCATCAGGCGGGCGGCTTCGTGGGCGAGGCGGTGGCGCCGCTCGCGGGTCTGGCTGGCAGCATGCTGACGGGCGCGGTGCATGCGATGACTCCTGTTGCGACCTGGCTACAGACTAGCGCACGGATGTGACATCCGCGTGGGTATTTCAAGGTGGGGATGTAGAGCCGAGCCCATGCTCGGCTGCTCTACGCGGGGGCCCTGAGCCGAGCATGGGCTCGGCTCTACAGTCGTAGCGGTGCCAACCCACGGTTGGCACCCACCTGGCCCTTCCTCAGAAGATATCGAACGCGGCGGCGTCGGCCTGCGGCGTATTGAGGTTCAGGTCGTAGTCGGTCAGGCGGTCCATGTCTTCCACCTTCACCCACTCGGTCGCGCCGTTGAGGGTGGCCTGGACCATGCCGCTGGGCGGCTCGTTCTGCGCGATCGGGGTGTCCTTCAGCGCGGTGCGCATGTAGTCGATCCAGATCGGCAGCGCCGCCTTGCCACCGTATTCGCGGTAACCCAGCGAGCGGAAGTCGTCGCGGCCCACCCACACGGTGGTCACGTACGGGCCGCCGAAGCCGGAGAACCAGGCGTCACGATGGTCGTTGGTGGAGCCGGTCTTGCCGCCCACGTCCTCGCGGCCGAGCACCTTGGCCTGCACACCGGTACCGCGCTGGACCACGTCGCGCATCATCGACACCAGCTGGTAGGCGGTACGGGCGTCGATCGCGCGCGGGGCAGTGCGGGCGTCCGGGTTGGCCGGAGCGGCGGCAGTTTCGGTCTTGGCTTCGGCCTTGGCCGCAGCGGCCGGGTCCACCTTCGGGGCCGGGGCGCCGAAGTTGAAGCCATCCACCACCTGGTTGACCGGCTGATCGCTGCTGCCCGCACAGTCGCGGCAGGCCAGTGCCGGGTTTTCCTTGAACACCAGGTTGCCGTCGCGGTCATTGACCTGGTCGATCAGCCAG
Organism: Stenotrophomonas maltophilia group sp. SKK55; assembly: GCF_057179845.1. Classification (NCBI taxonomy): domain Bacteria; kingdom Pseudomonadati; phylum Pseudomonadota; class Gammaproteobacteria; order Lysobacterales; family Lysobacteraceae; genus Stenotrophomonas; species Stenotrophomonas maltophilia group sp. SKK55. The sequence continues at coordinate 100,723 of NZ_JBXUHP010000048.1, read as the reverse complement.
GTATCCACGCGCGAGCCGCCATTGGCGAACACCGCGTAGCCACGCGCCACCGACAGCGGGGTCAGCGAGGCAGTACCCAGCGACATCGACAGGTTCGGCGGAAGCTCCGATTCGGCGAAGCCAAATTCGCTGATGTACTTGCGCGCATAGTCCACGCCCATGCCATCGAGCAGGCGCACCGAGACCAGGTTGCGCGACTGCACCAGCGCTTCACGCAGGCGCATCGGGCCGCGGAAGCCGCCGCCGTCGTTCTGCGGGGCCCAGGTCTTGCCGCGGCGATCGCGGAACACGACCGGGGCGTCGAGCACGATCGAGGCCGGGTTGTAGCCCTTGTCGAACGCTGCGGCGTAGATGAACGGCTTGAAGCTGGAACCCGGCTGGCGGCGGGCCTGGGTGGCGCGGTTGAACTTGTTGCCGGAGAAGCTGAAGCCACCGACCAGCGCCTTCAGCGCGCCGCTGTGGGCATCCAGCGAGACCAGCGCGGATTGGCCGCGCGGGATCTGGTCCAGCAGCCACTCGCCCTCCTTGGCACCGGCGCGTACGCGCACGATGTCGCCGCGCTGCACCAGCTTGCCCGGGGTCTTGTTGGTCCACTTGGCGGCACCGGCCGGCAGCACGATCTCGGTGCGGTTGGCCAGCACCACCGTGGCGCTGCCGTCGGCAGCGGTGCTGGCGACGATTGCCGGCAGCAGGCCGGCCTGGCCGTACATGCCACGCAGGTGCTCGGCCAGGGCGGCAGCATCGTCGCCGGCGCCCAGCTGCACCTGCTTCTCCACGCCGTGCCAACCGTGGCGGTGGTCGTACAGCAGCAGGCCATCACGCACGGCCAGGTTGGCCGCAGTCTGCAGGGTGGAATCGATCGTGGTGGTGACGTGGTAACCCTTGTTGACCACGTCGCCGCCGAAGCGGGCGATCATTTCCTGGCGCACCAGCTCGGCCACGTACGGGGCATCGACCTGTACCGGCGGCTCATGCGCGGTGGCGTGCATCGGCACGGCCTTGGCCGCGTCGGCCTCGGCCTGGCTGACGAACTTCAGGTCGGCCATGCGCTGCAGCACGTAGTTGTCGCGGCGCTGGCGGGCACGTTCCGGGTTGGAGATCGGGTTGCCCGAGGACGGGAACTTGGGGATACCGGCCAGCGAGGCCATCTCGTCCAGGTCCAGCTCGTTCAGCTTCTTGCCGTAGTAGAACTCGGCGGCGGCGGCCACGCCGTAGGCGCGGTTGCCGAAGAAACTCTTGTTCAGGTACAGCTCGAAGATCTCGTCCTTGCTCAGCTCGGACTCGATCTTCCGCGCCAGCAGGATCTCGGCCAGCTTGCGGGTGTAGCTGTACTCGGAGCTGAGGAAGAACTGGCGGGCGACCTGCTGGGTGATGGTGGAGCCACCCGGCACGCGCTTGTCGTTGGTGGTGGCCAGCAGCCAGACCGCACGGCCGATGCCCATGTAGTCCACGCCGCCATGCTCGTAGAAGCGGGCGTCCTCGGTGGCCAGGAAGGCCTGCTTCAGCCGCTCGGGCACGTCCTTCATGGTGACCGGGGTGCGCCGGGTCTCGCCGAACACCGCCATCAGCTTGCCGTCGGCAGCGTAGACGTACATCGGCTCCTGCATTTCCACGTCGCGCAGGGTCTGCACGTCGGGAAGCTTGGAGGAAACGGCATAGTACAGACCGCCCACGGCGGCCGCGCCGATCAGCGCCAGGACCAGGACAATCAGGAAGATCCAGCGCAGCCAGCGGCGGAGTCGAGTCATCGGGTTCAGATTCCGATTGCGAATTTCGTGGTCGCAGAGTATAGATTACGCAAGGTGGCGGCTGGGGTCGGCACCGGGGAGCGCAAGGGGAACAGTCAGGGGCTGCATGGTGAATCCGTGAGGGATTTCACAGCAGGGCCGTTGCCATTTGCTAAGAATACGTTATTAATGCTCGGACGCAGGTCTTGCGTCCAAGTGCCCGTCGGCAGGGGAGAAACCGTGGGGCTCATCCCAAAAAGTCAGTCGCCGCTTGTAGGCGTCGACATCAGTTCGACTGCGGTAAAGCTTTTGCAGCTGTCCCGCAGCGGCAATCGTTTCCGCGTGGAACATTACGCTGTGGAACCTCTTCCGCCGAATGCGGTGGTGGAGAAGAACATCGTCGAAGTGGAGGCCGTCGGTGAGGCCATCCGCCGGGCGATGAACCGTTCAGGCAGCAAGGCCAAGCTGGCCGCTGCCGCCGTCGCGGGGTCGGCGGTGATCACCAAGGTGATCCCGATGCCGGCCGATCTCGACGAAAACGACATGGAAGCCCAGATCGAGCTGGAAGCGGTCAACTACATTCCGTATCCGATCGAGGAAGTGAACCTGGACTTCGAGGTGATCGGGTCGATCCCGAACAACCCGGAGATGGTCCAGGTGCTGCTGGCCGCGTCGCGTTCGGAGAATGTCGAGCTGCGCCAGTCCGCACTGGAGCTCGGTGGCCTGCAGGCCAAGGTGATGGACGTGGAGGCCTTTGCGGTCGAGAACGCCTACGCCCTGGTCGCCAGCGAGCTGCCGGTGTCCATCGACGGTGTGGTTGCGCTGGTCGACATCGGCGCCACCATGACCACCCTCAATGTCCTGCGCGGCGGCCGTAGCCTTTACAGCCGCGAGCAGGTGTTCGGTGGCAAGCAGCTGACCGACGAGATCATGCGCCGCTATGGCCTGAGCTACGAGGAAGCCGGGCTGGCCAAGCGCCAGGGTGGCCTGCCGGAAAGCTACGAGATGGAAGTGCTGGAGCCGTTCAAGGAAGCCACGGTCCAGCAGATCAGCCGCCTGCTGCAGTTCTTCTATGCGGGCAGCGAATTCAACCGCGTCGATCACATCGTGCTGGCCGGCGGCTGCGCCGTGCTCGGTGGCCTGCCGGAGATGGTCGAGGAGCAGCTGGGCGTGCCGACCGTGGTCGCCAACCCGCTGGCGCAGATGACCCTGGGGCCGAAGGTGAACGCGCATGCGTTGGCCCAGGATGCCCCCGCGCTGATGATCGCGACCGGTCTGGCGCTGAGGAGCTTCGACTGATGGCACGCATCAATCTATTGCCCTGGCGCGCCGAACGGCGCAAGCAACGCCAGCGCGAGTTCTACGCAATGCTGGGCATGGCCGCTGTCGGTGGCCTGCTGTTGTCGCTGATGATCTGGTTCTATTACGACCGCCAGGTGAGCGGCCAGATGGACCGCAACGCCTATCTGGAAGCCGAGATCGAGAAGGTCAAGGAACAGAACAAGGAGATCGATCGCCTCGACGCGCAGAAGGAACGCCTGCTGGCCCGCAAGAAGGTGATCGAGGAACTGCAGGCCAAGCGCTCGCAGATGGTCCACCTGTTCGACGCACTGGTGCGCACCATCCCCGACGGCGTGGTGCTGACCGCACTGAAGCAGGAAGGGGATGTGCTGACGCTGGAAGGTCGCACCCAGTCCAATGCCCGCGTTTCGGCCTACATGCGCAACCTGGAGACCTCCGGCTGGATGACCAATCCGGAGCTGTCGATCATCGAAGCGCGTGACCCGGAGAAGGACAAGGATGGCAAGGTCGGTCCGCTGGCCGACATCAAGGCGCTGCCCTACGTGTTCGTGGTCAAGGTGAAACTGCCGGCACAGAGCGAAGAGGTCTCGGCGACGCCGGGCCTGAACGCCGATGGCTCGGTGGCGACGGCGGCGCCGGCACCGGTGGCTCCGTTGGCCGCAGGTCCGGATGCCGCGACGCCTGCGGCTCCGGCAACGGGCCAGCCGGCAGCGGCTCCCGCCGCACCGGCCGCTGCACCGCCGGCCACTCCGGCCAAGCCGAACCAACCGGCCGCTCCGGCCCCGGCACCTGCCCCGAAGCCTGAGGGCAGCCGCCTGGCGCAGCCGCCGCAGGCCTTCAATGCGCTGCTGCAGGGGGATCGCGCATGAGCCAGAAGATCGACATCAAGAACCTCGATTTCAACGACATCGGCAACTGGCCGCAGAAGGCCAAGATCGTCTTCTGCTCGTTGCTGGCACTGGTCATCATGTTCGTGGCGTGGATGCTGCTGATCAGCGGCAAGCGCGAGGAGCTGGCCGGCCTGGAATCGAAGGAAGTCGAGCTGCGCACCGAGTTCACCAAGCAGCAGGAACGCGCGGTGAACCTGGAGCCGCTGAAGCAGCAGCTGGCGCAGATGGAGCAGGTGCTGCAGCAGATGCTGCGGCAGCTGCCGAGCAAGACCGAAATGCCCGACCTGATCATCGACATCTCGCAGACCGCGCTGTCCAGCGGCCTGACCAACGAGCTGTTCGAGCCGGAGCAGGAGCAGATCAAGGAGTTCTACGCCGAGAAGCCGATCAAGCTGCGCATGGTGGGCAGTTACCACCAGTTCGGCGCATTCGTCAGTGGCGTGGCCTCGTTGCCGCGGGTGGTGATCCTGACCATGCATGACATCAACCTCAAGCCCAAGGAAAAGACCGGCGGCAACGTCCGCAGCGGTGCACTGGAACTGTCCGGTACGGTCAAGACCTACCGTTACCTGGACGAGACCGAAGTGCAGGCGCAGCAGGCGGCTGACGCGGGCAAGGAGGGCAAGAAGTGATGCGCGCGCAGACCGTACGTGGTGCGATGGTGCTGGCTGTACTGCTGCTGGCCGGTTGCGGCCGTGGCGTGACCAGCACGCCCGGCGACGCACCGAACCTTGAGAAGTGGGTGGAAGGCGAGCGCGCGCGACCGGCGCAACCGCTGGAGCCGCTGCCGGTGATGCAGCAGTTCGAGACCTTTGAATATTCCGCGCAGGGCATGCGCGATCCGTTCACCGATGCTTGGACCAATCCGCAGCAGGGGAACGGCGGATTGCGACCGGACCCGAACCGGCGCAAGGAGCCGCTGGAAGGCTTCCCGCTGGATGCGCTGGACATGGTCGGCACCATCGGTACCGGTGCAGGCACCGTGGCGCTGGTGATGGGGCCGGACAAGGTCACCTACCGGGTTCGCCCGGGCGGTTACCTGGGGCAGAGCGACGGGCGGGTCACGGCGGTCTTCGAAGACCGCGTGGAGCTGATCGAACTGGTGCCGGATGGCGCGGGTGGCTGGCTGGAACGGCCGGCAACGCTCTCGCTTGAAGATCAATGATCGTTTACTGGGGATAGCACGATGACCTTTCACCAAGCCAAGGGGCTGCGTCCCATCCGGCGCTCTACCTTGAACCGTGTCAGCGCGCTGGGAGTCGCGCTGATGCTGGCCTGCGCTCCGGCGCTGGCTGCCGCACCGGCGGAAAAGCCGGTGGGCGCCACCGTGGCACCGGCCGCTGCGCCGGCAGGCCTGTCGGTGGCCAAGATCGATTTCAAGCGTGGCGATGACGGCGCCGGGCGCCTGATCGTGCAGTTCGACGGGCAGGGCGCGATCCCTGACCTGCGCACGCAGGGCAACAGCGTCGTGGTCGACGTCGGCAATGCCCGACTGCCGGCCAACCTGCAGAAGCCGATGAACGTCACCGACTTCGCCACGCCGGTACAGCGCATCGACGCCAAGCCGTCCGGTGCCGGTACCCAGCTGGTGCTGAGCACCGGCGGTGCAGTGGAGTCGCTGGCGTACCAGAGCGGCAATGAGTACGTGGTCGAGATCAGCCCGCGGCAGGCCCCGGCCGCCGTCGGCGCGGTCACCGCCGGCAGCGTCACCCAGGCGGCCAAGGCCGTCGGCCAGCGTGGTTTCACCGGCAAGCCGGTGACCTTCAACTTCCAGGACGTGCCGGTGCGCACCGTGCTGCAGTTGATCGCCGAGGAGTCCAACCTGAACGTGGTTGCGTCCGACTCGGTGCAGGGCAATGTGACCCTGCGCCTGGTCAATGTGCCGTGGGACCAGGCGCTGGACATCGTCCTGCGCGCGAAGGGCCTGGACAAGCGTCGCGATGGCAGCGTGATCTGGGTGGCGCCGCAGGCTGAACTGGCCAAGTTCGAGCAGGAGAAGGAAGACGCGCGCATCGCCATCGAGAACCGCGAAGACCTGCAGACCGACTACATCCAGATCAACTACCACAGCGCCACGCAGATCTTCAAAGCGCTGACCGAGGCCAAGGGCATCGGCGGCAGCGGTGGCGGTGGCAGCGGCGGTGGTTCGGGCAGCTCGTCGCAGGAAGACAGTGGCTTCCTGTCCTCGCGCGGCCGCATCGTGGCCGACGAGCGCACCAACACGCTGATGATCAGCGACATCCCGAAGAAGATCGCGCGCATGCGCGAGCTGATCAACGTGATCGACCGCCCGGTCGACCAGGTGCTGATCGAAAGCCGCATCGTCATCGCCACCGATACCTTCGCCCGCGAACTGGGCGCGAAGTTCGGTGTCAGCGGCAGCCGTGACAACGTGTACTTCAGCGGCAATCTCGAAGCCAACCGCTTGACCCGGGAATCGCAGGTCAAGTCCGCGCAGGACAACGCCAAGGCCGAACGCGACTGGATCGCCGGTGGCCGCGTGGGCCCGGCTCCTGTCCCGGTGGGCTCGACCATCACCCGTGGCCTGAACTGGAACCTGCCGGTGGCTGCCGCCAGCAACCCGGGTTCGCTGGCACTGTCCATCCTCAATGCTGGGTACCTGCTGGACGTGGAGCTGTCGGCCATGCAGCAGGAGTCGCGAGGCGAGGTGATCTCCAACCCGCGCGTGGTCACCACCAACCAGCGCGAAGCGATGATCAAGCAGGGCAAGGAAATCGGCTACGTCACCATCAGCGGTGGTGGCGCTGGTGGCGTGGCGACGCCGAACGTGCAGTTCAAGGAAGTGGTGCTGGAGCTGAAGGTCACCCCGACCATCACCAACGACAACCGCGTGTTCCTCAACATGCAGGTGAAGAAGGACGAAGTCGACCAGCTGATCCAGCTGGAGGGCTACGGCACCGTGCCGTCGATCAACCGCCGCGAAGTCAATACCGCGGTGCTGGTCGAGGACGGGCAGACCGTGGTGATCGGTGGTGTCTACGAGTTCACCGATCGCAACAGCATCAGCAAGGTGCCGTTCCTGGGCGACGTGCCGTTCCTGGGCAACCTGTTCAAGAAGCGCGGCCGCAACAAGGACAAGGCCGAACTGCTGGTGTTCGTCACCCCGAAGGTGCTGCGCGTGGCCAAGCAGAACTGAGCCACCGCTCCGAAGTCTTCGAAGAAGGGCCGCCCTGTGCGGCCCTTCCTCGTTTCCGCCGGTAGATCCACGCCATGCGTGGATGCGCTGTTCAGCCGTTCTTGATGCCAATCGCAGGGCACCCTGCGATGATGTCGGGAACCCGTGCCGTCCTGCGCCGGTCAAAGGCCCCCATGAACCTGCCACCGCCGATGCCCGAAACCATCTCGCCGCCGCCCGCGCCGGCCATCTCCCGCCTGCATGCGGCATTCACCGGACTGCGCGACGCGTTGTCGGCCGAGATCGTCGGCCAGGCGGCACTGGTCGAACGCCTGCTGATCGCGCTCCTGGCCGACGGCCATCTGCTGGTGGAGGGGGCACCGGGCCTGGCCAAGACCACGGCGATCCGTGCGCTGGCTTCGCGCCTGGAAGCGGACTTTGCCCGCGTGCAGTTCACCCCCGACCTGCTGCCGGCCGACCTCACCGGCACCGAGATCTGGCGCCCACAGGAAGGCCGGTTCGAGTTCGTGCCTGGCCCGATCTTCCACCCGATCCTGCTCGCCGACGAGATCAACCGCGCGCCGGCCAAAGTGCAGTCGGCGCTGCTGGAAGCCATGGGCGAGCGCCAGGTCACGGTCGGCCGCCATACCTATGCGCTGCCGCCGCTGTTCCTGGTGATGGCCACGCAGAATCCGATCGAACAGGAAGGCACGTTCCCGCTGCCGGAAGCGCAGCTGGACCGCTTCCTGATGCATGTGCGCATCGGCTACCCGGACCAGGCCGCCGAATCGGAGATCCTGCGGTTGGCCCGTGAGCGTGCCCGTGGTGCATTGGGCGAGGCCGCGCCGGCGCCGGACAAGATGCCGATGCAGGACGTGTTCGACGCCCGCCGCGAAGTGCTGGACCTGCACATGACACCGGCACTGGAGCGCTACCTGATCGAACTGGTGCTGGCCTCGCGCGATCCATCGCGCTACGACGCCGGCCTCGGCCGCCGCATCGCATGGGGGGCAAGCCCGCGCGGTTCCATCGCACTGGAGCGCTGTGCCCGTGCGCGCGCCTGGCTGGCCGGCCGCGACTTCGTCACCCCCGATGACGTGCGTGCGGTTGCCGCCGACGTGCTGCGCCATCGCGTGCTGCCCAGCTATGAAGCCACCGCCGAAGGCTGGGACGGCGAGCGCCTGGTGCAGGAGCTGCTGGCCCGGGTGCCGGCACCCTGAGCCTGCGCATGACCGATCGATCCCTGGAACAGGCACCGTCTGCGCTCGAAGGTGACGGGCTGCGCCCGCAGCTGGCCGAACTGGTCGCGCTACGCCGGCTGGCACAGCGTCCGCCGCCGCCGCGCCGTGGCCGCACCGGCAACGCGGGCCAGGCACCATCCCCGCTGCGCGGCCGCGGCATGGAGTACGCCGAGTCGCGCGAATACGTGGCCGGCGACGACGCGCGCCACATCGATTGGCGCGTGACCGCGCGCACCGGCCGCGCCCATACCAAATTGTTCCAGGCCGAGCGTGAGCGGGTCAGCCTGATCGTGGCCGACACGTCGCCGGCGCTGTACTTCGGTACCCGCGTGCGCTTCAAATCGGTGCAGGCCGCACGCGCGGGTGCTGTTGCCGCGTGGTCGGCGCAGCGCCGTGGCGACCGCGTGGGCGCGCTGCGTGGCAGCGACCGCGAAGCGCCGATCACCCCCGCAGGTGGGCCGCGCGGTGTGCTCCGCGTGCTCGACGCGCTGACTCGCTGGTATGCACAGCCGCCGGCCGACGATCTGGGCCTGGAGCGCGCGCTGGACCATGCCGGCCGCGTGCTGCGCCCAGGCGCGCGCATGCTGGTGCTGGCCGATCCGCAGCAGGCCATCCGCATTCCGCCCGCGCGCTGGAGCGCGCTGGCCCAGCATCACGACCTCAGCCTGGTGCTGCTGGTCGATCCACTGGAGCTGCGGCCACCGTCGGCGGCGTTGCAGTTCCAGACCGCGCAGCAGCGCATCGGTCTCGACCTGCGCCGCAGCGACGTGCAGGCGCACTGGCAGGCGCATTTTGTCGAGCCGCTGCAGGAGCTGCGGCGCCAGCTCGGCGCGCGCCGCGTCGACGTGCAGGTGCTGTCCTCCGATGCGCCCAGCGACGCCTGGCTGGCGCCGTCGCCGACCGAGGTGCCGGCATGAGCGCCGCGCTGCCGTTGCGCGATGTGCAGCTGCCGCCGGCACCGTCATGGTGGCCGCCAGCCCCCGGTTACCTGATGATCGGCGCGGCGGTCGTGCTGGTGCTGCTGGTGATCGCCGTGGTGATGTGGCGACGTCGCCGCCGTCGCCAGCGCTGGTTGCAGCTGTTCGATCAGGAACTGGCAACCGCCCCCGACGCTGCGGCCGAACTGGCGGCCATCGCCGGACTGCTGCGCCGTGCCGCACGCCATGCACGGCCGGGCAGTGAATCGCTGCGCGATGACGCCTGGTGGCAACGCCTCGACCCGCAGCGCACGCTGGCCGATGACCACCGCAGCCTGTTGGCCGAAGGCGCCTATCGCCCGCGCGTCGACAACCGCGACGTGGCGGCCATACGCAGCTGGGCCCGCGAACGCTACTTGGCGATGCTGCTGGAGCGCCGCCGATGAACCTGCTGGCAAGCTACTGGCTATGGCCGGACCTGCAGCTGGCGTGGCCGCTGGCTTTGCTGGCGTTGCCGTTGCCGCTGCTGATGCGCTGGTGGAAGCGCCGTGCAGCGCCGGGTGCTGCACTACGCGTCCCCTACGCTGCCGCCGAGCTGGAAGCGCTGTCCGGTGGTGGCCGCGTCGACGTGTCGTGGCTGCGCACGCTGCTGCTTTGGCTGGGGTGGTGTGCACTGTGCATCGCGCTGGCGCGACCGCAGCAGCTGGGTGACGCCATGACACCCCCGCAGCAGGGCCGACAGATGATGTTGGCGATGGACGTGTCCGGAAGCATGGGCGAGGGCGACATGGTGCTGGGCGACCAGGCGGTCGATCGCCTGACCGCAGCCAAGGCCGTGCTTGCCGACTTCCTTGATCGTCGTGCGGGCGACCGCGTCGGCCTGCTGATCTTCGGTGACCGCGCCTACACGCTCACGCCGCTGACTGCGGACCTGGCCAGCGTGCGCGACCAGCTGCGCGACAGCGTGGTCGGCCTGGCCGGGCGCGAGACCGCCATCGGGGATGCCATCGGCCTGGCGGTCAAGCGCCTGCGCACCCAGCCGGAGGGACAGCGCGTGCTGATCCTGCTGACCGATGGTGTCAGCAATGCCGGTGTGCTGGAACCGCTGCGCGCCGCGGAAGTGGCGCGCGCCGAGGGCGTGCGCATCCACACGGTCGCATTTGGCGGCGATGGCAGCATGCGGTTGTTCGGCATTCCGATTTCCACCGACCAGGATCCGGTCGATGAGGCCACCCTGAAGAAGATCGCCAGCATGACCGGCGGCCAGTTCTTCCGCGCGCGTGATACCGCGCAGCTGGCCGGGATCTACGCCGAGCTCGATCGCCTGGAGCCAGTGGCCGCAAAGGGCCCGAGCCTGCGCCCTCGCGAGGAACGCTATGCGTGGCCGTTGGGGCTGGCGTTGCTGCTGGGCGTGCTGGCCTGGCTATGGCCGGAGCGTCGCCGATGATCGCGTTTGCTTCGAATCTTCCCGATTGGAGCGCATTGCACTTCCTGCGACCGGAGTGGTTGTGGGCGCTGCTGGCGCTTCCCCTCATCCTCGCGCTGTCGCTGTACCGGCAGCGACGCAGTGATGCGTGGCGGCAGGCGGTGGACGCACACCTGTTGCCACATCTGCTGGCCGCGGGTGCGAAGCGTCGCGTGCGCCTGCCATGGGCGCTGCTGCTGGGCTGGACACTGGCATCGCTGGCGATGGCCGGGCCGAGCTGGCGGCAGCAGGCGCAGCCGATGTTCCAGGCCAGCGCACCGCTGCTGGTGGTACTGGACCTGTCCAGCCGGATCAGTGCAACCGATCTGCCACCGTCGCGCCTGCTGCAGGCGCGCGCGAAAGTGGGCGAGCTGCTGCGCGCCCGCCAGGGCGGGCAGGTGGGCCTGGTGGTGTATGCCGATGATGCCTACACGGTGGCGCCGCTGACTGATGACGGCAGCAATGTTGCGCTGTATCTGGATGCGCTGGCGCCGGACGTGATGCCACGCGATGGCCAGCGTGCCGACCGCGGCATCGACTGGGCAACACGGCTGATGCGGCAGATCGGTGCGCTGCAGGGGCAGATCCTGCTGGTCAGCGACCAGGCGGATGGTGAAGCTGCACTGGCGGCAGCGCAGGCACGCAGCCTGGGCCTGCAGGTGTCGGTGCTGGGCCTGGGCACGCCTGCCGGTGCGGCCTACCGCGATGGCAGCGGGCAGATCCGCCAGGCTGCGCTGGATGAGGGCAGCCTGCGCGCGGTGGCCACTGCAGGCGGCGGCCGCTATGCACGCATCGCCGCCGATGACAGCGATCTGCGTGCGCTCGGTGTACTCGACGCGCGCGAAGGCACGGCGGCGCAGCGGCCGGGCGAAGGCAGGCAGTGGCGTGACGAAGGCTTCTGGCTGCTGCCGCCGGTGATGCTGCTGGCATTGCTGGCCTTCCGCCGTCGTGCGCTGCTGGCGGCGGTGCTCGCGGTCGGCCTCGTGCCATGGATGAATGACGCGCAGGCGCAGGCACCTGCGACGCAGGCCTCGCAACCCGCGCAGGGCACGCTGTGGAAGCGTAGCGACCAGGCGCAGCATCAGCGCCTGGCCGAGGGGGTCCAGGCTTACCGCAACGGCGACTTCACCACTGCACGCAAACGCTTCGAAGGCATCGACAACGATGCCGGTTGGTACAACCTGGGCAACACGCTGGCACGCGAAGGCAACTACGACGAAGCGATCGCCGCCTACGACCGCGCGCTGGCGTTGCATCCCGGCATGGCCGATGCGGTCGCCAACCGTGCCGTGGTCGATGCCGCGCGCAAGCGCAGGCAGTCGGGTGGCAAAGGCCAGGATCATCAGAAGCCACCGCAGAGCGGGCAGCAGAAGCAGCAGAACGATACCCCGGGCCAGCAGAGCCCGCAGGGCCAGAAGCCGCAGCAGGGCCAGCAGAATCCCGGCCAGGGCCAGCCGCCGTCGGGCCAGCAGGGGCAGCCCAAGGCGGGTGACGACAAGAACCCGTCGAGCCCGCAGCCCGGCCGCGATGGCCAGCAGGCGCCACCACAGGTGGAGGATGCCAAGGCACAGGCCCAGGCCGATGAGCAGCAGCGCCAGCGCATGCAGCAGGCGATGCAGCAGGCACGCGAAGGCGAGGCTGGCAAGGACGGCAAACCCGTACCGGGGGCTGAGGGCCGCACACCGCGCGAGCGCGAGGAGCAACAGGCGGTGGAAGCGTGGATGCGGCGTGTGCCGGATGATCCGGGCGCGTTGCTGCGGGCCAAGTTCCAGCTGGAAAACGAACGCAGGAAGAGGGAAGGGCGATGACGTGGGCGATCAACATGCACGGGCACTGGTCACGGCCGGTACTGGCGGCGCTGTTGCTGTGGCTGCCGCTGCTGGCCTGGGCGCAGCCACGCGCCTGGCTGGATCGCGACCGCATCGCGATGGGTGATACGGTCACCCTCAATGTTGAGAGCGATCAGGGCGCTCCCGACTTCACGCCATTGCGCACCGACTTCGACCTGAGCGGCCAGACCAGCAGCCGCCAGGTAGAATGGAGCAATGGCAGCATGCAGCAGCGCAACCTGTATGGCGTGGCGCTGACGCCGCGGCGCAGTGGTGCGCTGGTGGTACCGGGCCTGCAGGTGGGAAGTGCGCGAACCGCGCCGCTGACGCTGCAGGTCGATGCGGCCGCCGTGGCCGGACCTGACAGCAATGCGATGGCCTTCATCGAAACCGTTGTCGATGACGATACGCCGTACGTGCAGCAGAGCGTGGGCGTGGTGGTGCGGTTGTATTTCGCCTCGCAGCTGGCCTCCGGCGAGCTGGTGCTGGATACCCCGGCGGGCGCGTCGTTGCAGCGGGTGGGCGACGACCGCACCGACGTACGGCAGGTCAACGGGCGCCGCTACAACGTGGTCGAGCGACGTTTCCTGCTGATCCCCGAGCGCAGCGGCGCGTTGCGGCTGTCCGGTGCGCGTTTCAGCGGGCGCAGCGCCGGAGGTTTCTTCGATGACTTCTTCGGGGGCGGCGATGGCCGCATGAATGCCACTGGCGTAGACCGCACGTTGCAGGTGCAGGCACAGCCGGCACAGGCGCCGCAGCCGTGGTTGCCCCTGCAGAGCCTGCAGCTGCGCTACACCAGCGCGCCCACCAGTGCCCGTACCGGCGAGGCAGCCAACGTGGTGGTCGAAGCGGTTGCCGAAGGCGCGACCCGAGCACAGTTCACCGACCTGCCGGTGCCGGATGTCGGCGCCAACGCGCAGGTGTTCGCCGAACCGGCACAGTACGAAGAGACCTTCAACGGCAGCACGCCGCGCCTGAAGATCACCCGCCGCTATTCGATTGTGCCGCGCCAGCCGGGTTCGCTGGTGGTGCCGGGACCACGCCTGCCCTGGTGGGATGTGCGCAACGGCAAGGCACAGGAAGCGAAGCTGCCGGACCTGACGCTGGCCGTTGCGGCCGGTACCGGCGCCGCCACTGCCTCGCCGGCAGCGCTGCCACCGATCGACACCGCTGCCGCGCTGCCGGGCAGCGATGGACAGGATGGGCGTATCGCCGCGACCGATCCACGCGCCAGCGGCCTGTCCGAGCGTCCGTGGCCGTGGATGGCGGCGGCCATTGGCCTGGCGCTGCTGTGGCTGCTGACCCTGTTGTGGGGCTGGCAGCGAGGCCGACGCCCGCGTGTGGCGGCGCCTGCAGCCGGCACGCCCTCTGTGCCGACCGTGGTGAGCGGGCGTGCCGGCTTGGCCGAACTGCGCCGTGCGCTGGATGGTGAAGGCTTCGACCAGGTGGAGGCACGGCTGTGTGCGATGGCCGGTGTGAAACGCATCGAGCAGGTGATCGCCCGGCTGGATGACCCGGCCCAGCGCCAGGTGTTGCTGGACCTGCAGCAGGCGCGCTGGGGCGGGCAGGGCGAACTGGCCCCGTTGCGCACGCGCCTGCGCGAGGTCTTCCGTGACGGACCGCACTGGTCGGCGGCTAAGGGCACCGCCGAAACTGGCCTGGCGCCGCTGTATCCACCGCGGCGAACCTGAACCGGCGCCGCTTGCGCGCTTTGTTAGAGTGCATTCATTTTTCGAGGAAACCCGCGCATGACAGTAGCTGCTGCCGACAAGAAGAAGTTGCCCCTGCATTGGAAGATGGGCATCGGCTTTGCGATCGGCCTGATCCTGGGACTGATCGTGCACGCCCTGGGCGGCAGCGTCGATGGCCTGCAGGCCGGTGCCAAGTGGGTCATGGACTACGTCACCACCCCGGCGTCGGGCCTGTTCCTCAACCTGATCTTCATGCTGATCGTGCCGCTGATCTTCTCGGCGCTGATCATGGGCGTGTCGGAGATGGGCGACATCCGCGCCCTGGGCCGCATCGGCTGGAAGACCCTGGCCTATACCGTGCTGCTGTCCGGCATTGCCGTAGGCATCGGCCTGGTGCTGGTCAACCTGCTCAAGCCGGGCGCCGGCGTGGATCCGCAGGTCGCCGCGATGATGCTGTCGGAGAACGCCGAGCGCAGCAAGGAAATCGTCGCTGGCATCCATGGCACGCCGAAGGGCATGGACATGCTGCTGTCGATCGTGCCGAGCAATGTGCTGCAGGCCGCGTCGGACAACGGCGCGATCCTGTCGCTGATGTTCTTCGCGCTGATGTTCGGCATCGGCATGGTACTGACCGACAATGAGAAGGTCGCCCCGCTGCGCCGCGCCATCGAAGGCGTGTTTGAAATCTCGATGACCCTGATCAACCTGGTCATCCGCCTGGCCCCCTATGCGGTGGCCTGCTTCATGTTCAACCTGGCCGCGCTGTTCGGCTTCGAGCTGATCATCCGCCTGGGCGCCTACGTGGGCGTGGTGGTGCTGGCACTCGGCCTGCACATGGTGGTGACCTACGGTACTGCCGTATGGCTGTCTGGCCGCTCGCCGCTGTCGTTCTTCCGCGATACCCAGGAAGCGACGGTGATGGCGTTCTCCACCGCCTCCAGCAACGCGACCCTGCCGACCGCACTGCGCGTGGCGGACCAGATGGGCCTGCCGCAGCGTGTGTCGCGCTTCGTGCTGACCGTGGGTGCCACCGCCAACCAGAACGGCACCGCCCTGTTCGAGGGCGTGACGGTGATCTTCCTGGCCCAGTTCTTCGGCGTGGACCTGAGCATTGGCCAGCAGATCATGGTGATGGCGGTCTGCATCCTTGGCGGCATCGGCACGGCGGGCGTGCCGTCGGGCTCGCTGCCGGTGGTGGCGATGATCTGCGCGATGGTCGGGGTGAACCCGCTGGGCATCGGCCTGATCCTGGGCGTGAACCACTTCCTGGACATGTGCCGTACCGCCCTGAACGTGACCGGCGACCTGGCCCTGACCACGTTGGTGGCCAAGGGCGAGTCCCATGACGGACCGGCGCTGGGCACGCCCCTCGATTGAACGCGCCCTGAATGCCATGGATACTATCCCGACGCATGGAAGGCGTCGGGATTGGCGCCGTGCGAAAGGGAGCAGAAATGAGGATTTCGTACGTGATGGTCGCCGCCCTGGGCCTGCTGGCTTTCGACGCCAGTGCCCAGAAGGCCTGTGAAACCAACTACACCAAGACCGGCAGCTTCTTCGCCGGGCGCACCTTCACCACCTGGGACGTGGTGCCCAACGTTACCCCGGCCGACGCTCTCAAGCGTATCCAGATCGAGGGCGTGAAGTCGGGCCTGAAGGTGGCCAGCGTGGACAAGGACCTGGGCATGCTGACCCTGGAACAGAACGTCCAGTTCAATGGTGGCCAGACCACCCTGCCGTGGAACGTGCTGGTTGAAGCCGAGGGCAAGGGTTCGAAGATCACCGTGACCAAGACCACCCCGGCTACCTACGCCACTGGCGAGGACTTCCAGAAGAAGTCGATGTGTGGCGTGATCGAGGCTGCCGCGCCCAAGTAAGGGGTTGGCGGGACCAGATCCCTTTCACCGGCAAGGGATCTGGTCCTACGCCTGAACCCGGCCCCGCGTCTGTGGGACAATAGGCCGCCCGCACGTCCGCGGCCGCCTCCCGATTCCGACAGAACCATGACGCAGCCTACCCGTCGCCAGTTGGCCAACGCCATCCGCTTCCTCGCCGCCGATGCGGTTGAAACCGCAAAGTCCGGCCACCCCGGCATGCCCATGGGCATGGCCGACATCGCCGAAGTCCTCTGGAACGACTACCTCCGCCATAACCCGAGCAACCCGCACTGGTTCAACCGCGACCGTTTCGTGCTGTCCAACGGCCACGGTTCGATGCTGCAGTACGCGCTGCTGCACCTGAGCGGTTACGACCTGCCGATCGAGCAGCTCAAGCTGTTCCGCCAGCTGGGCAGCCACACCGCCGGCCACCCGGAGCGCCACGAGACCCCGGGCGTGGAAACCACCACCGGCCCGCTGGGACAGGGTTTCGCCAATGCCGTGGGCTTCGCCCTGGCCGAGAAGCTGCTGGCACAGCGCTTCAACCGCCCGGAGCTGGAAGTGGTCGACCACCGCACCTGGGTGTTCATGGGTGATGGCTGCCTGATGGAAGGCGTGTCGCACGAAGCCGCCTCGCTGGCCGGCACCTGGGGCCTGCACAAGCTGGTCTGCTTCTGGGACAACAACCACATCTCCATCGACGGCAACGTCGAGGGCTGGTTCACCGACAACACCCCGGAACGTTTCGAGGCCTATGGCTGGAACGTGGTTCGCGATGTTGACGGCCACGACCCGGAAAGCATCAAGGCCGGCATCGAGGTCGCGCTGTCGCAGAGCGACAAGCCGACCCTGATCTGCTGCCGCACCACCATCGGCTTCGGTTCGCCGAACAAGGCGGGCAAGGAATCCAGCCACGGTGCCCCGCTGGGCAAGGACGAGCTGGAAGCCACCCGCAAGCAGCTGGGCTGGGAATACGGCCCGTTCGAGATCCCGCAGGCGATCTACGACGGCTGGCGCGCCAATGGCGCCGGCACCCTGCGTCAGGCCGAGTGGGAACAGCTGTTCGACAAGTACGCCAGCCAGTATCCGGCAGAGGCGGCTGAGCTGACCCGCCGCTCGCACGGCGAGCTGCCAGCCGACTTCGTTGCCAAGGCCGATGCCTGCATCGCCCAGGTGGCCGCTGAAGGCCCGACGATTGCATCGCGCAAGGCCTCGCAGCTGGCCATCGAAGCCTATGCGCCGCTGCTGCCGGAAATCGTCGGTGGCTCGGCCGACCTGGCGCACTCCAACCTGACCCTGTGGAAGGGCAGCAGGTCGGTCGCCAGCGACGACGCCAACGCCAACTACGTGTACTACGGCGTGCGCGAGTTCGGCATGACCGCCATCGCCAATGGCCTGGCCCTGCACGGTGGCTTCATTCCGTTCGACGCCACCTTCCTGGTGTTCAGCGATTACGCCCGCAACGGCGTGCGCATGAGCGCGCTGATTCCGGCCCACGCCATCCACGTCTATACCCACGACTCGATCGGCCTGGGCGAAGACGGCCCGACCCACCAGCCGGTGGAGCACCTGGCCTCGCTGCGCTACATCCCGAACAACGACGTGTGGCGCCCGTGCGATGCGGTCGAGTCGGCGGTGAGCTGGAAGGCCGCGATCACCCGCCAGGACGGCCCGAGCTGCCTGGTGTTCAGCCGCCAGAACCTGCCGCACCAGCCGCGCAGCGCCGAGCAGATCAAGCAGATCGAGCGCGGCGGTTACGTGCTGGCCGATGCCGCCGGTACCCCGGACGTGATCCTGATCGCCACCGGTTCGGAAGTCTCGCTGGCTACCGAAGCCAAGGCCCAGCTGGATGCGGCCGGTATCAAGACCCGCGTGGTCTCGATGCCGTCCACCGACGTGTTCCTGCGCCAGGATGCGGCCTACCGTGAATCGGTGCTGCCGAACGCGGTGCGCAAGCGCGTGGCCGTGGAAGCTGGCGTCACCGGTTTCTGGCGCCAGTTCGTAGGCCTGGACGGTGCGGTGATCGGTATCGACACCTTCGGTGCCTCGGCCCCGGCCGACCAGCTGTACAAGTACTTCGGCATCACCACGGCGCACGTGGTGGAAGCTGCCAAGGCGCTGTAAGCAGCGACATGGAGTGATGAACGAAAGGCCGGCGCAAGCCGGCCTTTCTCTTTTTCTGTGGGGCGAAACGAATCGGTCGTCTTGCCAGTAGATCCACGCCGTGCGTGGATAAACGCTACATCGCCTCGCGCACGTCCATTAACGCGAACCCCAGCAGGTTCAATCCGCGCCACTGTGCCGGGTTGTGCGCGTCGGCGTGGTCCTTGGCCAAGCCGATGCCCCAGATGACGTCCACCGGGCTGGCTTCGACCAGCACCCAGCCTTCGGTAGAGCGCAGGAACGCGCCCAGTTCCGGGTTCTGCGCGAACTTGGCCTTGTTGCCCTCCACGACTAGGTCGTAGCGTGCCTGCGTCCAGAGCGCCTCGTCGAAGCCTTCGATCTTGCGGCCGAGCGCCTTGGCCTTGTCCGGCGTGGCGCTGGCGATGATCGTGTCGAGCAGGCCGGTGGCACCGAACAGGCGCGCCTTGCCGGCCATCATGTAGTGCTCGGCGGTGCGGTAGTGCATGCCATCGATGTCGAAGCCTGCGTCATACCACTGGCTGAAGCACGAGGCGGACACACCGATGCGCGGCGGCTGGTGGCCCCAGAAGCAGAGGTAACGCAGGTCTTCGCCTGTGGCCTGGCGCTGCTGCAGGTCACGCAGGAAACGGGAGTCGTCTTTCATCGCTACAGGATACCGCGTCAGCGACGGCGCTCCGGGAGCTGCCAAGCTTGGTTGGCAGCGATCCCCATTCGCCGGGCATGGCCCGGCGCCACCAGTGCTTACGCAGTGCGCGCCAGTGCCAGGCGCAGCAGTCGCGCATCCAGGCGCTCTGCGAAATCCTTCGGTGCCTGCAGACCCATGCGCTGCAGGTACACCGCATCGCCGTCGCCGGCCGGTTGCCGCAGCGCTGCCCAGACGGTGCGCAGCTTGCCGCTGCGGGTCTGCGTATTGGCCTTCAGCCAACCCAGCGCTTTGACCAGCACCTGCTCGATCTCGTTGAAGTCGCTGCCCAACGGATAGTCCGGCAGGCTGCCATCGGCGCGGAACGGTGCCAGCGCTGCCGCCAATGCCTGCGGCGTATTGCGCTGCAGACGCGCCGGATCCGGTTGCGCGGCCGCCAGAAGCTTGCGCGCGGCCTGCGCCTGCTGCAGCAGCTCATCCTGGAACGGCGCCTCGGTGATCGCGGTCATTGCGTGCACGCAGTCCTCGTCGGTCAGCCCGCGCAGATCGGCGATGCCGTACTCGTTGAGGTAGATGTCACGCAGGTGGCGAGGGATGGTGGTGTGGCCGTAGTTCCAGCGCACGTTCGATTCCCGGCGGCCCTTGTCATCGCGTGCGGCACGGAACATCAGCACGCTGCGCGCTTCCGGCAGGGCATGTGCCATCGCCACGAAGTTGTACTGGCCGCCCACGCCGGACACCACGCGTCCATCGTCCAGCGCATCCGATACCGCCGCGCCGAGCGCGGTAGCCATCATGCAGGAATTGAAGAAACGCGCATGGCGGCGCTGCAGGCGCTCCAGTGCCTCGTTACCGCCATACAGCTGGTTGATCTCGCTGATGCGGCGCATGCCGATCGCACGGCATTCGTCTTCCGGCAGCGTGCGCAGCCACTCGTAGAACTCCGGCGAGCCCAGGTAGAACGCGCCATGCAGGTACTCGCCTTCCGCGGCGAGGGTGGCGTGGTCGATCGACAACGTGCTGCCATTCTCGATGCGCTGCATCAGCGCCAGGTCGTCGTGCACCTTGCGCCTGATCACCCCGGTCTGCACCAGGCGGCGGAAGCCTTCATTGAGCATCTCGCTGCAGCCGTACAGGCCCACCTCGAACGGATCCACACCGCCGATTTCCTGCACCAGCGGGTGGCTGGCCAGCTGCGGATCCAGCGCGTGCAGCACGCGGCGGTAGCGCGCGTTGTCGGTGTGGCGCAGCACCAGCGCATGGCTGAGGGCATCGGCCAGCGTGCCGATGCCGATCTGCAGGGTGCCGCCATCGCGTACCAGGGTGCTGGCATACAGGCCGATGGCGTAGTCGGCGTCGCCGACCGGCTGCCGCGGCAGCCCGAACAGCGCCGGGTACGGCGGAGGCGGAGTGATCACGAGATCGAAGAACGACACATCGACCGTCGCCGAGCCGCCCAGATAGGGCAGCTGCGGATCGATCTCGGCAATCAGCAAAGGGCGTGGCAGGCCACGCGCGGTCATCGCATCGAGCGTGTCCTGGGTGATGTCGTTGTTGCACGACAGCGAAAGCCGACGGTCATTCGGCCGCATCGCCACCTTCTGCACGATCACCTGCGGCGCGCGCTGCGCGACCGCGTCGGCGGCATGGGTGTAGTTCAGGCTGGTATAGCTGGATTGCGCCCGCCGCGAACCGAGCAGGGCGCCGGACTGCATGTAGAACTCTTCCACCTGCACGTGCGCTGGCAACGCGTCGCGCGCGATCGCATCGGCATAGGCCAGGCGCGGGAAATCGTCGCCGAAGTGGCGCTGCGCGAACGGCGCAAGGAAGCGTGCCTCCAGGCCGTTGCCACGCGCCTTCGGCGGGTTCAACGACAGCGCGGTATACAGCTGCAGCGGCCGTGAGGGATCGTGCTCGACGCGCGCATACAGGGCGTTGAGCAGCCGATGCGGCTTGCCCAGTGCCAGCGGTGCCCCGATCCGCAGCGGCCCGTCCACGCGCGCAAACAGCCAGTCGACGGCGGCGTCCAGGTCGGTGAGGTGTTCGGTCATGCGCGGCGGTCCTGCGTGTGGGGGAGTGCGGGCATTACAGCATGTCGGGCTTGAACCGCCGTCGACGCGAGACTTCTGCGCCGGACACCATGAACTGCCCATCGCCGCGGTAATGCACCGTGCGCGGCAGTTTCGGCCGGGGCGCAACATGGGCGCGCACGATCTCCCAGATGAACAGATTGCTCGACGCCACCTGGCTGTCGTCGTACAAGCGGCATTCGAAGTTCGAGTGGCACTGCCCGACCAGCGGCGCGCCGACCTCGCGCGCGGGCAGCGCATCGAGCCCGAAACGGGCGAACTTGTCGACCTCGCGGCCGCTGCAGTTGCCGATGTCCACCACGGTATCGAGCAGTTCCACGCCGGGTACGTTGATCACGCACTCGCCACTGCCGACGGCCAGTGCATGGCTGTGGTTTTCATTCCACAGGTAGGTGGCGACCAGCGACGGCGAGAAGCCCATCACCATGTGCCAGCCCATCGTCATCAGGTTGTGCTGGCCGCGCCAGGCGGTGCTGACCAGCACGATCGGGCCGGGTTCGAGGAAGCGGCGGGCCTGCTCGACCGGGAATTCCTTCTTGGGAAGCGCTTTCATCCGAGGCCTCGGCTGGGAGGGCTCGATGCTGGCGCAAAGCCGATGAATCCGGAGTCGAGGGGCTTGACAGCCGGTTCGATTACGAGCGTAATCGAACTGTCGATTACGGATGTAAATCATGACCCCGATCAGCGAAGCCGAAGCCGTTGTGATGGAGGTGCTGTGGCATCAGGCACCGCGTAGTGCCGACGAAGTGGTCGCCGCGCTGGCCCACCGTGACTGGGCCGAGCCGACCATCAAGACCCTGCTCAACCGCCTGCTGACCAAGGGCGCGATCGCCGCCGAGCGCGATGGACGGCGCTATCTGTATCGCCCGCTGTTGCAGCGCCAGGCCTGGGTGGAGGCGCAGAGCCAGGACTTCATCGGCCGTGTCTTCGAAGGGCGCGTGGCGCCGCTGGTGGCGCACTTCAGCGAGCGCGGCCAGCTGAGCGCACAGGACATCGCCGAACTGAAGAAGCTGATCCAGGAGCTGGACCATGACTGAGCTGCTCGGTGGACTGTGGCAGGCCAGCGTGTGGCTGGCCATGGGGGTGATCCTGCTGGCCGTGCTGCGACCGCTGCTGGTGTGGGTGGGGGGCGCTGGACTGGCTTATCGCAGCTGGTGGTTGTTGCCGATGCTGCTGGTGACCTTGCTGCTGCCGTTGCCGCAGGCTGCGCTGTTGCAGCACGTGCCGACAGTGCCGCTGAAAGTCGAGCCAGGGGCGGTGGACGAACTGGCAGGGCCGTCGCTGCCATGGGCACCGCTGTTGCTGCTGGCATGGGCGCTGGGCATGGGCATCTGCCTGCTGCGCGACCTGCGCGCACAGCGTCGTTTCGAACGGCGCATGGGCCCGCTGAAGCCGCGCGCCGATGGCAGCTGGCAGGCCAGTAGTGATCCAGGCCTGCCAGCACTGGTTGGCCTGTGGCGGCCGCGAATCGTGGTTGGCCCGGACTTCGATCAACAGTTCAGCGCACAGGAACAGGGGCTGATCCTGCAGCACGAGCGCAGCCACCGTCGCAATGGCGATCACTGGGCCAACGGCGCGTTGCTGCTGGCGCGCGCGGTGTTCTGGTTCCACCCGCTGCTGTCCTGGGCCGCACGCCGCTTCCTGCGCGACCAGGAACTGGCCTGCGATGCCCGTACCATCGCCCCGCAGCCTACGCTGCGCGGCCTTTATGCCGGCACGCTGCTGAAGGCGCAGCTGGTCCACCCGGTTGCGCCAGCGGTCTGCCATTGGCGCAGCCAACCCGTGTTGAAGGAGCGTATCGCCATGTTGAAGCAGTCCAAGCGGAAGGCATTGCCGTGGGTATCGGGGCAGGTGCTGGTCGTCGGGTTGTGCCTGGGAATGGGCGCAGTAGCGTGGGCCAGCCAGGGCGGTGCGATGGCCGGCCGCCCGGCAGCGGCGGTCACGGATCGGGAGATCCAGGTCGTCAAGATGCCACCGCCCTCCTATCCCAGGTCCGCGTTCGAGCAACGCCAGGTGGGCGTGGTGAACCTGCGCGTGGAAGTGGACGCCAGCGGCCAACCCACCGATGTCAGAGTGCTCAGTGCCACCAATCCGGGTGTGTTCGACGCGGTGTCGATCACCGCAGCGCGCAGCTGGACCTATCGGCCGGCGATGAAGAACGGCAAGCCGGTGGCAGGCGCAGTGAAGATTCCGATCACCTTTGCGATGGACAACAGCGAGGACGCCCAGTGAAGTCCGCGCCGCTGCTCGTGGTGGCGGCGCTGATGGTGGGGTGTGCGAGCCAGGAACGGCTGGCCACCGTGCACACCCGCAGCGAGAATGTCGGCCACCAGCGACTGCAGCCGCAGGCGGACGGTGGCAGTGGGCAGTTGCAGGCGTATTCGCTGGGTGCGACCGAAGGCTACCGGATGCCGCAGTTGTACGCGGCACCGGACCCGGAGGTCGGCGATCGTGACCCGCGTGCGGAACTGGCGCCGACCACGATCTGCCTGCAGGTGGTGGTTGATGCCAACGGCGTCGTCGAGCGCAGCCTGCCATTGACCGATCGCCCGGAGTGCGCGGCAGGTGCTGCGGGCGAGAATGCGCCCCTGCTGCAGGCCGCGCAGGAGGCCGTGGCGATGTGGAAGTACTCGTCCGCAGCGGTCTGCCACTTCGCGGCTGGCAAGGTGCCTGCCGACCGCGGCGACTGTCGCGGCGCCGAGCGCGTCGAGCCGGTGGCGGTCACCCTGCAGTACGCCTTCACCTTCGAGATCGTGAAGGGCCAGCACGTGGTGCGCACGCAGGGAAAATGATCGCTCGCGATGACCGGGGTAGCGCCGGGCCATGCCCGGCGGGCGCAGCGGCGTGGATCAGGCCCCACCCTGGATGTTGGCCTTCACCGCCGGTTGCATCAGCTTCGGTTCTTCCAGCGTGGCATCGCGGGCCTGGCGCACGCTGACGAACTCTGCCTCGGCCACGCCGTCATGCACGTGGATGTTGTGCGCGCGCTGTTCGCCGATGGTGGTTTCGTTGGCGAAGTCGCGGCCGCCCGGGCCGTAGTCGTGGCAGACGAACACGCGGGTGGCATCGGGCAGGGCCAGCAGGCGCTGGATCGAGCGGTACAGCTGTGCGGCATCGCCACCCGGGAAATCGCAGCGTGCGGTGCCTCCGTCGGGCATGAACAGCGAGTCACCGGTGAACAGCGCATCGCCGATCAGGTAGGCGATGCTGTCGCTGGTGTGGCCGGGCACGGCGATCACCTGTCCTTGCAGCTCGCCAATGGCAAAGGTTTCGCCGTCGCTGAACAGGTGATCGAAGATCTCATCGGCGGCCGGAAGCTGCAGGCCATAGCGCGGCGCGAACGTGGCCTGCACCGCGCGGATGCCTTCACCGATGGCCAGCGTGGCCTGCGGGAAGCGCTGCTTGAGCCGGCGCCCGGCCGATACATGGTCGGCATGGGCATGGGTTTCCAGCAGCCAGCGCAGCTGAAGGTCCTGCTGTTCGATGGCCTGCAATGCCCCGCGCAGCGGTGATTCGCTGCTGGCGTCGGTGTCCGGGTCGTAGTCCAGGACCGGGTCGATCAGCGCCGCCTCACCGCTGGCCGGATCGCTGACCAGGTAGCTGAAGGTATTGCTGTCACGGTGGAAGAACGACTGCACCTGGACCGGCATCGGGATTCTCCTCAGCGCGTGCCTAGCACGCGATTCAGCAACTGCGCCAGGTTTTCACCGGCCAGTCGCAGCTGCGCTTCGGCCAGCGGCCGGTAGCGCTCGGTGTATTCGTCACCGATTTTATGCGACGCCGGATAAACGCCAGCTTGCATGGAAATGCGGCAGCTGGCTTCGGCCCAGGCCTGCGGGTCGCGCTGCGGGTTGGACTGGCGCGCCAGCTTTGGCGCGCGCTGGCCCTGCAGCACCGGCAGGTAGCCGGCATCGTCCAGCTTGCGGGTGTTGAGCATGCCGCTGTCCCACAGCGAGTGCAGGTTGGTACCGCGGTTGCCGAACTGCAGCTGGAAATCGTTGCCGCCCTTGTCGTGGGCGTAACCGGCGTGCATCGGCTGGTGGATATCGCCGACCAGGTGCACGACGAACTTCAGTGCCTGCAGGCGCTCGCCATCGGTCAGGCTGCGATCGCCGAGGATGGCGCTCTGTGCCTTCAGGGCCTCGACGATGCAGTTGCCGTTCTTGCAGTGCTTCGGTGCTTCGTAGTGGCAGTCGTCTTCGGCGATGTTGACGTAGTGCCAGCCGGCCGAGCGACGGCCCAGACCCGGGTCCTTGGCGCGCAGCTGGTCGGCCCAGGGCGCGATGCTGGCCAGCGTGGCGTCTGGCTCGATGGCCAGCAGGCGGTCCACTTCGGCGCGGGCGGCGGGGTTGAGGCGGGCGTCGGCGACTTCGGCAACCAGGCGGTGGCCTTGCGCGCCCCAGGCATGGGCGGGGGCGGAGACGGACAGCAGGGCCGGCGCCAGGGCGGCGGCGAGGAACAGGGAGTGCAGGGCTTTCATGCACACATTCTAGCGGGGTAGGTGGATTGAGGAGCGGCGCGTTCCTGTCTGCTGGGGGCTGGCTGCAGGGGCAGGCGCTGCGGGACACGCTGCAAGTACGTCCCTGTAAGCTCGTCCGCGGCATCCATGCCGCGGACGGTCCCGCCGCCCCTCCCGCTGCGCTCCCCTCCAAACATGGCGGCGGAGACGGATGTAAACGTCAAAGGCAGGATCAAAAACAAATGCGGGATCAGAATCGGTCTCCTGCAGTTGCAGGCAACCATTACGCTTCGAATGACCGGGCGTGCTGCTGCTTTTGCTTGAGCTGGTACGCGCGCGCAGATGGGAAGGGTGGAGAGGGTGAGGTGAGCGGGACCGTTCGCCGCATGGATGCGGCGATCGAGCCTACAGGGACGTATTTACGGCGTGTCCCGATCACCTCACCCTCTCCGCCCAATTCCAGAAGCCGGTGCTTCTCGCACAAACAAAAAAGCCCCGGCAATCACCGGGGCAACATGCTGCGAGGGTTTCTGCGTGCAGCGGGGGAGCGGGGGCGAAGCCCCCGCAATCAACACACCGCTTAGAACTTGAAGACGTAGGACGCGCCGTAGACCAGCGGATCGATGTTGACGGTGCCGATCTTCTCGCCGTTCAACTTCACCTTGCTGTCGATGTCGATCCAGCGCATGTCCACGCGCAGGGCGCCCTTCTCGCCGATCGCGAAGTCGATGCCCGCATGCGCGGCCAGGCCCCACGAATCCTGCAGCTTCAGCTTGCTGCCGGCCAATGCACCGGTGGTGTCTTCGCTGAAGAAGGTGGTGTAGTTCACGCCCGCGCCGATGAACGGCGACACCTTGCCCTTGCTGTTGAAGTGGTACTGCACGGTCACCACCGGCGGCAGCTGCTTGGTGCTGCCGACGCGGCCCAGGCCGTTGATGTTGATGTCGTGCTTGAACGGCAGTGCGGCCAGCACTTCGATGCCCAGGTTGTCGGCGATGAAGTACTCGCCGGTGATGGTCGGCTTGACGTCGTTGTCGACGTCGACCTTCAGGGTGCCGCCGGCCAGCCAGCCGTTGTTCGACTTCGGCGCCACCTGGTGCACGCCGGCCGAAACGGTCCAGTCGCCCTTGGACTGGGCCATGGCCGGGGCGGCGGCGAGGGACAGGGCGGCGGCCAGGCTGGCCACGATCAGGGGGGAGGTCTTGCGCATGGGGGTGTTCTCGTTGCTGGGTGGATGGCGACAGTCTCGGCCTCACGCCGCGCTAACGCTTTGATCCGGATCAAATCCTGTCCGCCGACCTGCTGGCGGCCCGGCCTGGCCCACGGTGGCCAGCCTCGGCCTGCTAGACTTGTGGGCCCTATCCATCCCGCCGCACCCGTCGCGGCTGCAGGAGCTTGAGAAATGGCAATCAAGGTTGGTATCAACGGTTTCGGTCGCATCGGGCGTAACGTCCTGCGCTCGGCGGTGCTGAACTTCGGCGACGACATCGAAATCGTGGCCATCAACGATCTGCTGGAGCCGGATTACCTGGCCTACATGCTCAAGTACGACTCCGTGCACGGCCGCTTCGAGGCCGACGTGGCGGTGCAGGGCAACGACCTGCTGGTCAACGGCAAGAAGATCCGCCTGACCCAGGAGCGCGACCCGGCCAACCTGAAGTGGGACGAAGTCGGCGCCGACGTGGTGCTGGAAGCCACCGGCCTGTTCCTGACCAAGGAAACCGCGCAGAAGCACATCGATGCCGGCGCCAGGAAGGTCATCATGTCGGCCCCGTCGAAGGACGACACGCCGATGTTCGTGTTCGGCGTGAACGACAAGACCTATGCTGGCCAGGCAATCATCTCCAACGCCTCGTGCACCACCAACTGCCTGGCCCCGCTGGCCAAGGTCATCAACGACAAGTGGGGCATCAAGCGCGGCCTGATGACCACCGTGCATGCGGCCACCGCCACCCAGAAGACCGTCGATGGCCCGTCCAACAAGGACTGGCGCGGTGGCCGTGGCATCCTGGAAAACATCATTCCCTCGTCCACCGGTGCGGCCAAGGCCGT
Source organism: Stenotrophomonas maltophilia group sp. SKK55 (assembly GCF_057179845.1). NCBI lineage: Bacteria > Pseudomonadati > Pseudomonadota > Gammaproteobacteria > Lysobacterales > Lysobacteraceae > Stenotrophomonas > Stenotrophomonas maltophilia group sp. SKK55. Next base: position 73,259 of record NZ_JBXUHP010000048.1, on the reverse strand, counting down.
CGGCGTGGTCATTCCGGAACTGAACAAGAAGCTGACCGGCATGAGCTTCCGCGTCCCGACCTCGGACGTGTCGGTGGTCGACCTGACCGTCGAGCTGGAGAAGGAAGCCACCTACGCCGAGATCTGCGCTGAAGTGAAGGCACAGAGCGAAGGCGCGCTGAAGGGCATCCTGGGCTACACCGAAGACAAGGTGGTGGCCACCGATTTCCGCGGCGAGACCTGCACCTCGGTGTTCGACGCCGACGCCGGTATCGCCCTGGACGGCACCTTCGTCAAGCTGGTGACCTGGTACGACAACGAGTGGGGTTACTCCAACAAGTGCCTGGAAATGGCCAAGGTCATCGCCGCCAAGTAAGGCCGGTGTAGATCGAAGACGGACCCCGGCTTGGCCGGGGTTCGTCGTTTATGGGCCCCACCCTGTCGTAGCATGGGGCGGTCGACCGCCGCCGCTGGGGCGCGGGATCGCATTGGAAGCACGCAATGGAAGCACTGATAGCCCTGGTCGTACTGGTTCTTCTGGCCATCCCGCTGTTGCTGGTGGTCGCGCTGGTGATGATTGCCGGCCTGCGCCGCCGCGTCGCTGCGCTGGAAAGCGCGATGGCCGCCGCGCCGGCCGCCGTCAGGCCGGCCGCCACCGCACCCGCGCCTGAACGGCCTGTGGCCGCGCCTGCTGCCAGCGCCGATCCACCGTTCCTGCGGCCGGCCGCCGCTGCTGCGCCTCAGCCCCCGCAGCCACCGGTGCGCGAAGCAACGCCCACCGGGGTGCCTGTCCCCCGTCCTGCTGCGCCACCGCCGGTGCCGCCGGTGCCGGTGCAGCCGCCGCTGCCTTCCGAACCGGCACTGCCCAATGTCATCGAGCGTGGCATCGGTGCGGTCAAGCGCTGGTTCACCGAAGGCAACGTGCCGGTCAAGATCGGCATGCTGGTGCTGCTGGCCGGTGTCGCTGCGCTGCTGAAGTACGTCAGCGACCAGGGCTGGCTGGTGCTGCCGATCGAGCTGCGCCTGGCCGGTGTCACCGTGGGGGCGCTGGGCCTGTTGGCGTTCGGCTGGCACCAGCGCGAGCGCCGGCGCCTGTTCGCACTGGCGCTGCAGGGCGGTGCCATCGGCGTACTGCTGCTGACCATCTTCGCGGCGTTCAAGCGCTTCGACCTGATTCCGCCGGCCTTTGCCTTTGCCAGTTCGATCGCACTGGTGGCCGGGCTGTGCGTGCTGGCGGTGGTGCAGAACTCGCGCACGCTGGCCGTACTGGGCATCCTGGCCGGCTTCATGGCACCGCTGTGGTTGTCCACCGGCAGTGGCAACCACGTGGGGCTGTTCAGCTATTACGCCGTGCTCAACGCGGGCATCTTCGCCATCGCCTGGTTCCGGCCATGGCGCGCGCTGAACCTGCTGGGTTTCGCCTTCACCTTCGGCATTGGCACCTTCTGGGGCGTGCTGCAGTACGCACCGGACAAGTTCAGCAGCACCGAGCCGTTCCTGGCGCTGTTCTTCGTGTTCTACCTGCTGATACCGCTGCTGTACGCGCGTCGCCAGCCGGCCGGCCGCCGTGACCTGATCGATGGCAGCCTGGTGTTCGGCACGCCGCTGGTCGCGTTCTCGCTGCAGGCGGGCATGCTGCACGAGCAGCCGATGACGCTGGCGCTGTGCGCGCTGGGCCTGGCGGCGATCTACGCCGTACTGGCGCGGGCACTGATCGCGCGCGCGTCTTACACCGTGCTGGCGCAGTCGCATGCGGTGCTCGCGGTGGGCTTCGCCACGCTGGCGGTGCCGCTGGCATTGTCGGCGCGCGCCACCGGCGCCGTGTTTGCACTGGAAGGTGCTGGCCTGGCGTGGTTGGGGCTGCGCCAGAAGCGCTGGCTGCCGCAGGTCTCCGGCGCGTTGCTGCAGATCGGCGCCGCATTCGCCTTCGTTGCCGGTGGCGATCACTGGCACGAAGACCTGCGCTTCCTGATCAACCCGACCGCCATTGGCGCGCTGCTGCTGGCCCTGGCCGGCTTCGCGTCGGCGTGGAGCTACCAGCGCAGGCCGCGTCATGAGGTCGCACTGGTGTATTACCTGTGGGGCCTGCTGTGGTGGCTGGGCGGCCTGGTCCATGAGATCACCCGCTTCTTCCCGTATCGCACCGAAGTGGACGCGTTGCTGGTGCTGGCCGCGGTCACTGCCTGGCTGGCGGCCGAAGCGCAGCGTCGCCAGCCGGCGCGTGCGCTGGGCGTTACTGCGCTGGCCATGCTCGCGCTGGGCTTCCCGCTGGCCCTGATGCAGAGCGATGCACACCACCAGCCGTTCGCCGGTCATGGCGCGCTGGCCTGGGCGGTGTTCGCGGTGCTGGGCGTGCGGACCCTGCTGTGCCTGCGCCAGGGCGGCGATACCGTGGCCCGCATCGCGCAGTTCCTGTGGTGGCTGCTGTGGCCGTCGCTGCTTTCGCTGCTGGCCTTGTGGGGTGGTGGCGAGGCCGGCCTGGCGCAGGGTAGGACGACCCTGCTGGTGACCTTGCCGTGGCTGCTGATGGCGGCGCTGTCGCTGTGGCGCTGGAACGCATTGCGCTGGCCGCTGGGCGCGGCCTTCGACAGCGTGCGCGTCCCGCTGCAGTGCGTGCTGTTCGGCCTGCTGGCGATCGGCTGGCTGTTCGGCCAGCTGCTGCCGGGCGACGCCGCACCGCTGCTGTGGCTGCCGGTGCTGAATCCGGCGGAGATCGGCCAGTGGCTGAGCTTGTTGCTGCTGGCGCGCTGGCTGTACGGCAGTGAGGCACCGCAGGCATTGCTGAACATCCGCATGCCGCTGCTGGCATTGGCGGCCTTCCTCGCGTTGACCAGCCTGGTGCTGCATGGCGTACACCAATGGGGTGGACTGGCGTGGAATGCGTCGATGATGCGCTTCAGCCTGGCGCAGACCAGCCTGACCGTGTTGTGGAGCGTGCTGGGTGTGATTGCCTGGGTGTGGGGTTCGCGTCGCAGCCAGCGTGTGTTGTGGATGGTCGGTGCCGTGCTGATGGGCGTGGTGCTGGCCAAGCTGGTTATTGTCGATCGCCAGCACCTGGGCAACCTGCTGGGCATCGCATCGTTCATCGCCTACGGCCTGCTGTGCACGGTAGTGGGTTATCTGGCACCGGCACCGCCAAGCGCGGCGCCGACCGTGGAGGAAACGCAATGAGGAAGTGGAGCAGGGCGCTGCTGCCGGCGATGTTCGGCATGCTGGCCGCCGTCGTGGTACAGGCGGCTGATTACCGCACGCAGTATGCCGAGCAATGGCCGCTTACATTGTCCAGTGCGCAGTCCGGTGCCTACCGTATCGTGCTGGAGCCGGCGATCTACCGCCGTGCCGTAACCGCCGATCTCAGCGATCTGCAGGTGTTCAACGCGGCCAGCCAGTTGTTGCCGTCGGCACTGCTGGCGCCGGACCAGCCGCTGGCGCAGTCGCCGGTGCAGCGTGAACTGCCGTGGTTCGTGCTGCCGCCGCTGGCCGATGCCCAGCGCAACGACCTGCAGCTGCTGACCGAGCGCGATACCGATGGGCGCGTGCGCCGGGTCGAAGCGCGGGTGGGTGGCGGGGCAGCGGCGAGCGGGCAGGGCGGCTGGCTGATCGACGCCAGCATGCTCGACCAGCAGCCGCTGGCGGCACTGGTGCTGGACTGGACCGACAGCGGCCAGCCGCTGCAGGCGCAGGTGCAGCTGGATGCCAGTGACGACCTGCAGCACTGGCGATCGATTGGCCGCGACGTGCCGCTGGTGGATCTGCAGCGCGCCGGCAAGCGCCTGCTGCAGCGCCGCCTGCAGGTGGACGGCGCTGCACGCTACCTGCGCATCCTGGCGCAGGGCGACTCGCGCCTGCCGACCCTGCGCGGCGTACTGGCGGAACTGCCGCCAGCACCGGCCACGCTGCCTTGGGAATGGCTGTCGCTGGAGCCGACGTCGAGGGGCAAGGGCGAGTACACCTTCGAGATGGATGGCCGGTTCCCGGTGGCGCGTGCCGATGTGGCCAGCACCGATAACAGCCTCGTGCAATGGACGCTGTTCAGCCGCGATGACGAGAGTGCGGAATGGCAACGCCGCAGCGCGCCGTGGATCGCCTATCAGGTGCAGCAGGGCACGCAGGGCCAGCGCCAGCAGTCGGCGGCACAGCCGCTGGGCGGGGTGCACCGCGACCGCTACTGGAAACTGGTGGCGAATCCGGCGGAAACCGCCACCGCGCCGACACTGCGCCTGGGCTACCAGCCGGAAGTGCTGGTGTTCCTGAGCCAGGGTGCGGCGCCCTACGCACTGGCGGTGGGCAGCGCGACCGCGCGCCGCACGGACGCGCCGATCGGGGTGCTGATCGAGGAACTTCGGCAGCGCAACGATCCTTCGTGGCAGCCGACACTGGCGCGCCTGGAAGGCAGTCCGGAGCCGCTGGCCGGCGATGCGGCGCTGAAGCCGCAGCGCGATTGGAAATCGTGGTTGCTGTGGGCGTTGCTGGGCCTGGGCGTACTGGTGGTGGGTGGCCTGGCGCTCAGCCTGCTTCGGCAGAAGCCTGCGCCTTCGGAATAGGTTCCAGCGAACGGCGCAGCCCCTCGTGGGTGGGCGGTTGGTCGCGTAAAGCAAAAGCAAAAGCAGCGCTTGGCCGGGCGGGGCGGGTTCGCGGGGGACGCCGCAAGTACGTCCTTGTAGGCTTGGCAGCCGCATCCATGCGGCTGACACCCCCGCGAACCCACCCCGCCCGGCCTCTGACAATTTCCGTGTGCGTCCACCCACGGAAAGAAAAAAAGAAGAGCAAAAGCTGCTTGGCAGGGCGCTCTTTGTAGAGCCGAGCCCATGCTCGGCTGCTGTTCGCGATAGACCCAGCCGAGCACGGGCTCGGCTCTACATTTTTCTCCGACACCAGAAACCGCTTTTGCCTTTGCCATCTGCATCACCTCAGGTGCCTGTCGAGGCCGGGGCGGTGTGGGCTGACACCCCTGCCAGCCCACACCACCCCTGCCAGCCCACACCACCCCGGCCCACTCACAGCACCACGAAGCGCCAGCGCTTTGGCCGTTGCCGTTGCTGTTGCATTTGCCCTGCGCCTCTGCCTGCCGCAGGCAGAGGCCCTCCCACCAGCCGCACCCGATACAATGGCCGTCTGCCGCAGTCCGGCATCCCGTCCCCGAGCCAAAGAGTTGCCCATGTCCATTGTCCGCATGACCGACCTCGACCTCTCCGGCAAGCGCGTGCTGATCCGCCAGGATCTGAACGTGCCGATCGAGAATGGCCGCATCACCTCCGAACAGCGCATCACCGCTTCGCTGCCGACGCTCAAGCGCGCGCTGGAGCAGGGCGCGGCGGTGATGGTCACCTCGCACCTGGGGCGCCCGAAGGAAGGCGTGTGGAGCGAGGCCGATTCGCTGGCACCGGTCGCCCAGCGCCTGTCCGAGCTGCTGGGCCGCGAAGTTCCGCTGGTGCGCGACTGGGTCGACGGCGTCGACGTGCAGCCGGGCCAGCTGGTGCTGCTGGAAAACTGCCGCATGAACGTCGGCGAGGGCAAGGACGACGAGGCCCTGTCGAAGAAGTACGCCGCCCTGTGCGACGTGTTCGTGATGGATGCCTTCGGTACCGCGCACCGTGCGCAGGCTTCCACCCATGGTGTCATCCGCTTCGCACCGGTCGCGGCCGGTGGCCCGCTGCTGATGGCCGAGCTGGACGCGCTGGCGCAGGCGCTGGATGCACCGGCCAAGCCGCTGTTGGCCATCGTCGCCGGCAGCAAGGTCAGCACCAAGCTGGAGTTGCTGGCCAATCTGGTTGGCAAGGTCGACCAGCTGATCGTCGGTGGCGGCATCGCCAACACCTTCATCGCCGCAGCTGGCTACAACGTCGGCAAGTCCCTGTACGAGCCGGACCTGCTGGACACCGCGAAGAAGATCGTGGCCGATGCCAAGGCGCGCGGCGCCGACATTCCGCTGCCGGTTGACGTGGTCACCGCCAAGCAGTTCCTGCCCGACGCTGCCGCAGAAGTGAAGGCGGTCGATGCCGTTGCCGAAGACGACCTGATCCTGGACATCGGCCCGCAGACCGCCGCGCAGTACGCGCAGCTGATCGAGAAGGCCGGCACCGTGGTCTGGAACGGCCCGGTCGGCGTGTTCGAGTTCGAAGCCTTCAGCAAGGGCACCGAAGCGCTGGCCCGCGCGATCGCCAGCTCGAAGGCGTTCTCCATCGCCGGCGGTGGCGATACCCTGGCCGCGGTCGACAAGTTCGATATCGCCGGCGACGTCAGCTACATCTCCACTGGTGGTGGTGCGTTCCTGGAATTCCTGGAAGGCAAGACCCTGCCGGCTGTCGCCGCACTCGACGCGCGCGGCGCATGAGTGCCGAGCGCGGCAAGGATGTGCTGTTCTTCGATCTCGACGGCACGCTGATCGATTCGCAGGTGGGCATCACCGCCTGCATCGCCTATGCGCTGCAGAAGATGGACCATCCGGTGCCGCCGCAGGAAACCCTGCTGGGCTGGATCGGTCCGTCGCTGCGCACCACCTTCGCGCCGTTGTTCGTCGAACCGGCGCGGGTGGAACAGGCCGTGGGCTACTACCGGGAGCGCTTCGACGTCGAAGGCTGGCGCGAGCACACGGTGTACCCGCAGGTGGAAGGCACGCTGCGCACGCTGCATGGCCGTGGACACCGGCTGGCGGTGGTCACCGCCAAGAACGAGCCGCACGCGCGCCGCATCCTCGCCCACCTGCCGTTCGGTGGGCTGTTCGAGGAGATCGTCGGTTCAACCCTGGATGGCTCGCGCAGCCACAAGCCGGAACTGGTCGGCGAGGCACTGCGCCGGCTGCAGGTGCAGCCGGCACAGTGCTGGATGATCGGCGACCGGCGCATGGACATCGAAGGCGCGCGCCACCATGGCCTGCGCAGTGTCGGCGTGCTGTGGGGCTTTGGCGGAGAGGCGGAATTGACGGAAGCCGGTGCCAGTCAGCTGGCACGTGAGCCGGCGCAGCTGGAAACGCTGCTGGCCTAGCTTCCTGTAGAGCCGAGCCCATGCTCGGCCCCACAGAACCGCCCCTGCGCCAGCGTATGTCCGGACGATGTCCGCTTCATGACCCGCGAAGTCAGGCGGCACAAGGCTGTAACCGTATACATGCGGCGTGAAGGATGTGCTAATTTCCGTTCTTTACCGGGAGAGGCCCATCCACCATGTTCGAGCGTCAGCGTCGCACCAAGATCCTTGCCACCCTCGGTCCGGCCACTGACCCGCCGGGCGTGCTGGAGGATCTGTTCCGCGCCGGCGTCAACGTGGTGCGCCTGAACTTCAGCCATGGCGATCCGTCCGGCCAGGCCAAGCGTGCCGCCGAAGTGCGTGCCGCTGCGGCCCGCGTGGGCGTGGAAGTGGGCATCCTGGCCGACCTGCCGGGCCCGAAGATCCGCATCGAGCGCTTCGCCGAAGGCAAGGTGCAGCTGAAGGCGGGCGACCGCTTCGACCTGATCGCCAGCGAGAACGCCGGCCCGGGCACTGCCAGCGAGGTGGGCGTGAGCTACCTTGGCCTGCCGCAGGACGTCGGCCCGGGTGATGTGCTGCTGCTCGACGACGGCCTGATGCAGTTGCAGGTGGTGGAAGTGCAGGGCGACCGTATCGTCAACACCGTGCTGAATGATGGTGTGTTGTCCGACCGCAAGGGCCTGAACAAGCAGGGCGGCGGCCTCTCGCTGGGTGCGCTGACCGAGCGCGACAAGGAGCTGATCGGCATCGTTGCCAAGATCGGCGTGGACTTCATCGCCGTGTCGTTCTGCCGCAATGCGCAGGACATGAACGATGCGCGCGACATCGCCCGTTCGCATGGCTGTGATGCCGCGCTGGTGTCGAAGATCGAGCGCACCGAGGCAATCGAGAACCTGGAAGAAATCGTCGAGGCCAGCGACGTGGTGATGGTCGCCCGTGGCGACCTGGGCGTGGAAATCGGCGATGCCGAGCTGCCGGGCCTGCAGAAGAAGATCATCAAGGCCTCGCTGGCGCAGAACAAGGTGGTGATCACCGCCACGCAGATGCTGCAGTCGATGGTGGAAAGCCCGATCCCGACCCGCGCCGAAGTACTGGACGTGGCCAACTCGGTCATCGACGGCACCGACGCAGTGATGCTGTCGGCGGAAACTGCCGCTGGCGCCTACCCGGTCAAGGCCGTGGAGGCGATGGCACGCATCTGCCTGGGGGCCGAGCGCCAGTTCCAGACCGAGACCGACTTCAACGCGTCGCCGCGCAACCTGGAACGTGCCGACCAGGCGATTGCCATGGCCACCATGTTCCTGTCGCAGCACGTGGGCGTGCGCGCGATCGTGGCGATGACCGAATCCGGTGGCACCGCACGTTACCTGTCGCGTTTCCGCGCCAAGGCGCCGGTGTTCGCGGTGACGCGCCATGACGGCGCGCGCCGCCAGATGGCGCTGATGCGCGATGTGTTCCCGATCAACTTCGACAGCCGCGGCCTGACCCCGCGCGAAGCCGCGCGCGGCAGCATCCGCCTGCTGGTTGAATCGGAACTGCTGCAGGCCGGTGATCGCGTCGTGTTCACCAGTGGCGAGCACATGGAAACCCACGGTGCCACCAATACCCTGCGCCTGCTGGAAGTGGGTGAGGACGGCCGCGCCATCGGCCTGGGCGACCTGTAAGTAGTGCTGCCCTGGGGCCGGCGCCGCGTTGCGGATCCGACCCCGGGGGCAGACCCCCGCAGAGGCCCTGACCCCCGACGGCGGGACACGGCGTGTCCGGTGCGGACATTGGAAGCGTTTCCATCCTGTCCTCCACGGCGAGGCAACGGGCCGCGGGGCTATACTTGTGTTTTTCCCGCACCCGCCACAGGAAATACATGAGCATCGAACAGCTGGCTGAAACCGCCCAGGCCATGGTCGCCCCGGGCAAGGGCATCATCGCGATCGACGAATCCACTGCTACCATCGCCAAGCGTTTCGCCGGCGTCGGTATCGAGAACACCGAGGAGAACCGTCGCGCCTACCGCGAGCTGCTGCTGACCACGCCGAAGCTCAACGAGCACATTTCCGGCGCCATCCTGTTTGACGAAACCATCCGCCAGTCGACCAAGGACGGCGTGCCGTTCGCCAAGTACATGGCCGACCACGGCATGATTCCGGGCATCAAGGTGGACAAGGGTGCGCACCCGCTGGCCGGCTGCCCGGGCGAGCTGGTGACCGAAGGCCTCGATGGCCTGCGTGAGCGCCTGCAGGAGTACTACAAGCTGGGCGCGCGCTTCGCCAAGTGGCGTGCTGTGATCAACATCGGCGAGAGCATCCCGTCGGGCACCTGCATCGAGTCCAACGCCCATGCGCTGGCCCGCTATGCAGCGCTGTGCCAGGAATGCGGCCTGGTGCCGATGGTCGAGCCGGAAGTGATCATGGACGGCGATCACGACATCGAAACCTGCTACGAAGTCACCGAAGCCACCCTGCGTTCGCTGTTCGACGCCCTGTACCAGCAGAACGTGCTGCTGGAAGGCACCATCCTGAAGGCGTCGATGGTCATCTCCGGCAAGGGCTGCGATGAGCAGGCCGACGTCGAGGAAGTGGCCGAATCGACCGTGATGTGCCTGAAGAGCACCGTGCCGGCGATCCTGCCGGGCGTGGTGTTCCTGTCCGGTGGCCAGAGCGACGAGCAGTCCACCGAGCACCTGAACGCGATGAACCAGCTGGGCAACCTGCCGTGGCCGCTGAGCTTCTCCTACGGCCGCGCCATGCAGCAGGCCGCGCTGAAGCTGTGGGCCAAGGACATGAAGGGCAACTACGCTGCTGCCCAGAAGACCGTGTACGAGCGCGCCAGGGACAACGGCCTGGCGGCGCTGGGCAAGTGGAACGGTTGATCCGTCCCATCGCTGGATGAACAAGGCAGCGCCGGCATCACGCCGGCGTTTGCTTTTGCGGGTATCTTTTCCGCCCCCATGCGCCCGGCCGGTGCGTGGGAACCACATGGAAGGCCAAGGAGAAACAACATGCGTTTGGCAGCAATCACACTGGCCGTAGCCACGGTCCTGGTCGCCGGCGGGTGCAACCGCATCGGCGGCGGCGCGGTTGCGGGCAAGGCCGCGTCGCTCGATTTCGACAAGCCGGTCTCCGGCGAGATCACCTCGCGCAGCGGCATCAACTTCAACGACGGCAGCCATCACCAGCTCTACCAGATCAAGCTGGAAGACAGGGATCTGGTCGGCCTGAAGCTTACTGGTGCCCTCAGCGGCTCGATTGCGGTGTTCAACAATGGCAGCCTGGTATCCACCAGCAACACCGGCTATGAGCGCGAGGGGGACGTCTCGCTGGCTTTCCGCGCCAACGGCAGTGGTACCTACCAGGTGGCAGTCAACGCCGATGGCCCGACCGCGTTCGGCCCTTATCGCCTTCGCGCCGAGAAGCTGAAGCCGTACGACGGCAAGCCGCTGGTGGGCAGTGGCGAGATCGTCGATATGCTGGCCAGCAACTCGCAGGACTACACCTTGCAGGTGGACAAGGCGGGCCTGTACGAGATCCGGCTGGTCTCGGATGCCTTCGACCCGGTGCTGAAGCTTTCCGGGCAGGGCGTGGATGCCGAGAATGACGACGGCGGCGACAGCACCAACTCGCGCCTGACCCTGTCACTGAAGCCGGGCAAGTACACGCTGACCGCGCGCGGCCTCGGCGACGGCGTCAGTGGCATGTTCACCTTGTCGGCCAATCGCATCGAGCTGCCGGGCAACCTGGTCGATCGCGATGGCACCGCATTGCCGAAGTCCGGCAGCGTGTACACGATGCTCGACAACGATGGCGTCCGCCGCTTCCTGCTGACGTTGGACCGTCCGACCAATGTGCGGTTGGATGCGATCTCCGGCCAGCTCGATACCGTGCTGCGCGTGGTTGGCGGCGATGTCGAACTGACCGACGATGACGGTGGCAACGATACCAACGCACGCCTGGAAGAAGCATTGCCGGCTGGTCATTACACCGTCGAGGTGTCCAGCCTGAGCAACGGCGCGGGCATGGTGGAAGTACGCGTGCAGGTGGACGGCGCCAGCGCCGACGAGGCTGCGGCCTCGGCGGCAAGTGCCGCTGCCGACGCCGCCGCTGCTGTGGCCGATGACGCCACCGCGGTGGAAGCTGCCAGCCGTTGAACGTGTTCCACACTCCGTGGGAGTGTGGACAACGGTGCTACAGGAAAGGCCGGGCAATGCCCGGCCTTTCCTTGACGCTGACCGCCGGATTCAGTGCGCGGCGGCAAAGCCCGCATCACCCAGGGGCGGCAGCAGCGACCCACGCGGTTCGCTGTCAGCACTTTGCCCGGCGGCGCTCAACGCCTGCTGGTAGGCCTTGGCCGTTGCGGTATTGAACGCCACCAGCACGATGCGCATCGGTTGCGCATGGCTGCGCTGCCAGGCCAGTGTCTCGGTCACGGCGATCTGCGCCGCCTGGTACAGCGGATAGCCATACACACCGCAGCTGATCGCCGGGAAGGCGATCGACTGCACCCCCAGCGACTCGGCCAGCTGCAGTGATTTCCAGTAGCAGTTGGCGAGCAATGCCGGCTCGTCGCGCTGGCCGTCGTGCCAGACCGGGCCCACCGTGTGCAGTACATGCCGTGCCGGCAAGGCGTAAGCGCCGGTGGCACGCACTTCGCCGGTCGGGCAACGCACGCCGGGGCGCAGCTCGGGCAACCGCTCGCACTCGGCCCGCAATGCGGACCCGGCTGCACGATGGATCGCGCCGTCGACACCGCCGCCACCGAGCAGCGTTTCATTGGCCGCGTTGACGATCGCATCCACCGCCAGGGTCGTGATGTCGCCCTGCCAAACCTCGATCTTCATGCGTCCGTCTCCTGCCTGTGAGGTGATCCGCGCAGCATCTGCGCCGGCTGTTCCCACGGTAGGGGACAGGGCATCGATGCTGCGTCATGACCGTCTCACGCGCTGCGATCCAACGGCCTTCGCGCACGATGGCGGGCGACGCCTTCACGCAGGCTGAAGCGGGAAGGAGCCGGATCCTTTTCCGAACGGAAAAGGCTCTGACCCCGGCTGTTACGGCAGGCCGGCCAGCCAGTCGTCGTCGGATCCTTCGTTCACATCGGCGAACAGCGGTGTGGAGAAGTAACGTTCACCAGTATCCGGCAGCATCGCAAGGATCACCGAGCCCGGTTCAGCGCGGGCAGCGATGTCCAGTGCGCTGGCCACGGTGGCGCCGGCGGAGATGCCGACGAAGATGCCTTCCTCGGCGGCCAGGCGACGCGCGGTGGCGATCGCGCGATCATCTTCGACCGAGACCAGTTCATCCACCACGTCGCGGTTGAGCACGTCCGGCACGAAGTCCGGGGTCCAGCCCTGGATCTTGTGCGGCTTCCAGTCATCCCCCTTGAGCAGGGCGGCGCCGGCCGGTTCGGTGGCGATGATGCGGGTCTGCGGGCGTGCCACCTTCAGCACTTCGCCTACGCCAGTGAGCGTGCCGCCGGTGCCCCAGCCGCTGACGAAGTAGTCCAGCCGCTTGCCGGCGAAGTCGCGCAGGATCTCGGCAGCGGTGGTGTTGCGGTGATACGCCGGGTTGGCCGGGTTGGCGAACTGGCTGGCCAGGAACCAGCCGTGCTGCTCGGCCAGCTCGGCCGCCCTGCGCACCATGCCGCTGCCGCGCTCGGCGGCCGGGGTCAGGATCACCTTGGCGCCGTAGGCACGCATCAGCTTGCGGCGCTCGACCGAGAAGGTTTCGACCATGGTGGCCACGAACTTGTAGCCGCGCGCGGCGGCGACCATCGCCAGTGCTACGCCGGTGTTGCCCGAGGTGGCCTCCACGATCGTGTCGCCCGGCTTGAGCAGGCCACGTGCTTCGGCATCGAGGATGATCGCCAGCGCCAGGCGGTCCTTCACCGAGCCGCCCGGGTTGAACGACTCGACCTTGGCGTAGACGCTGACCTGTGGCGGCGCCAGGCGCTGCAGCCTGACGATGGGGGTGTTGCCGACGGTATCGAGGATGGAGTCGTACAGGGCCATGGGAGCGCTCCGGAAACGGGGCCGCGCCGGGTTACGGCGGGCGAAGGGGGGAGGGCTGGCCGTTCAGGCCAGCGGCTGCCGGCTGACCGTAGCGCCGGCATATGACGCCCGGAAATGACCAGATACCTTTCTTAAACAACCTTTGGTTATAAGCTGGTGACGGCAATTGACCCTAGAGTGGACTTCCGCCCCATGCCGCCTGCCTGCCCATGACGCTGACCCAGCTGCGCTACCTGGTAGCCATCGCCGACGCCGAGCTGAACATCACGCTGGCCGCCTCGCGCGTGCACGCCACCCAGCCCGGCCTGTCCAAGCAGCTCAAGCAGCTGGAGGACGAGCTCGGCTTCCTGTTGTTCGTGCGCAAGGGACGCAGCCTGGAGTCGGTTACCCCGGCCGGAACCGAAGTCATCGCGCGTGCCCGCGCGGTGCTGGCCGAAGCCAACAACATCCGTACGTACGCGGCAAACCAGCGGCGTGAAAGCCAGGGCCAGCTGATCCTGACCACCACGCACACCCAGGCGCGCTTCGTGTTGCCGCCGGCGGTGGCGGCGATCAAGCAGGCCTATCCGCAGGTCAGCGTGCACCTGCAGCAGGCCGGTGAAACCGACGCGCTGGACCGCTTGAACCAGGGTGACGCCGATATCGCCATCATCAGCACCGCAGGCGGTGAGCCAACCGATGGCATCGCAGTGCCGCTGTTCCGCTGGCGACGCCTGGTGGTGGTACCCAAGGGCCACCCGTTGGACCGCGCCGGCCGCGCACCGGACCTGGCCGCGCTGGCCCGCCAGCCGCTGATCAGCTACGAATCGTCAACCCGACCGAACTCATCCCTGCAACGCGCCTTCGCCACCAATGGGCTGGTGCCCGACCTGGCGCTGACCGCGCTCGATGCCGACCTGATCAAGACCTACGTGCGCACGGGGCTGGGCGTAGGCCTGCTGGCCGAGATGGCGGTCAGTTCCAATGACGAAGACCTGAGGTCGTGGCCGGCGCCGGATCCGATCAGCGAGTGCATCGCCTGGGCGGTGTTGCCGCGCGACCGCGTGCTGCGTGATTACGCGCTGGAGCTGGTGCACGTGCTGGCACCGCAGATTGATCCGCGCGACCTGCGCAGGGTGCTGGATGGCAACCAGGCCGCAGCGTGGCCGGTGCCCCCGACGTGGGAGTCATTGACCCAGACCATCACGGTGTGAGGGGTTGGTCGAGCAGGGCTTGCAGCCCTGCACCCGCCGAATCAATGGCAACAGCCGAAGCAACAGCAACAGCTGGCTTCCGTGGGGGGCGGGGCGGTGTGGGCAGGCAGGACACGCCTTAAACCCATCCTTGGGGGCTCGATGGCGCCATCCATGGCGCCAACGGTCCTGCCTGCCCACACCGCCCCGCCTCTGACAGATCCCGATGGCTGTTGGTAGGTGTCGACCTTGGTCGACACAGTAGATCCACGCCATGCGTGGATGCTTTTCGATTCCAATTCGAAATATTCGATTCCGATGGAGATTCATCCACGCATGGCGTGGATCTCCTGCAGATCGCGGGAAGCTGTCGAAGGCGGGGTGGGTCCGGTTGCGGGGGCGTGAGCCGCATGGGCCCGAGGCATGCCTCGGGCGGGTTGGGCAGGACGCCCAACCCCGGTCTTGCCGTGTGCGCAGGACAGCGCACACGAGCAAGCGGCGACCGAGCCTACATGGACGTATTTACGGCGTCCCCCGCAACCGGACCCACCCCGCCTACCTACAGGAAGCCCGCTTTTGCTTCGGCTGTTGCTGTTGCTCCAGCTCGCAGCGGGTGCAGGGCGCAGCCCTGCCGATAAACCCCCTCCTGCGACGGTTCGTCGCACAGGGCAACCCTGGACCTGCCTCTACACTAGCGCGGTGACCCGCCTGTCCCGCCCGCAGCGCCTTCTGCTCCAGCTCGCCGTCCTGGCGACGCTGCTGATGGTGCTTGCGCCACTGGTCAGCCGCGCGCTGCAGGCGCCGCCGATGGACCACGCGGCGATGGCAGGCATGGACCACGCGGCCATGGGACATGACATGCACGACATGACCATGGCCGGGCACGACCCGCATGGCGCTTCGCAGGCAGCACCCAACCGCCCGGCCGACCCCCACGCCATGCACGGCGAAGCCTGCGAATACTGCGTGCTGGCCATGCGCCTGCTGCCGTGGCTGGCGGTGCTGGTGCTGCTGTTGCCGTTGCTGTGGCGGCCGCGGCTGGTATTCCCGTGGTCGCAACAGGTGCTGCCGGCACTGCGTTGGCCGGCGCACGCCGCACGTGGGCCACCGCGCCCCGCCATCGTCCGCTGATGTCCCTATCGAATCTGCCGCACGACGCCTGACCGGGCGCCGTGCGCGCGTGCGTACTTTGGAGCTGTTCCGATGAAAATGACTTCCCGCCCCGCGGGCGCCTGCGCGCGCCTGCCGGTTGCCCTTGGCCTGGCCGTGGCTGCAACGCTGGTCCACGCCGCGCCTGCCGAAGAGGCGCGCACTCTCGACACGCTGGTGGTCACCGCCGCCGCGCCTTCGTCGCCACTGCACTGGGTGACCGATCCACGCCTGCCACGGCAGCCGGTTCCGGCCAGTGACGGCGCCGACTATCTGAAGACCGTTCCTGGCTTCTCCGCCATCCGCAACGGCGGCACCAACGGTGACCCGGTGCTGCGCGGCATGTTTGGTTCGCGCCTGAACATCCTCAGCAATGACGGCAACCTGATCGGTGCCTGCCCCTCGCGCATGGACAACCCGCTGTCCTACATCGCACCGGAGAGCTTCGACCGGCTGACCATCATCAAGGGCCCGCAGAGCGTGCGCTGGGGGGCAGGTGCCTCGGCCGGCACCGTGCGCTTCGAACGCGATACACCGCGCTTCGAGGAACCGGGCCTGCGTGCCGATGCCAGCGCGCTGGTCGGTTCGCGCAACCGCAACGACCAGGTGCTGGACCTGACCCTGGGCAACCCGACCGGCTATGTGCGCGCCAGCGGCAACCGTTCCGAAGCCGATGACTACAAGGACGGCCACGGCGATGTGGTGCCATCGAGGTGGCGCAAGTGGAACGGTGACGTGGCCATCGGCTGGACGCCGGATGCCGACACGCTGCTGGAAATCTCCGCCGGTGCCGGCGATGCGATCGCGCGCTACGCCGGGCGCGGCATGGACGGTGCTGCGTTCGAACGCACCAGTTATGCCGCGCGCTTCGAGAAGCGCAACCTGCCCGGTGCGTGGGATACGTTGCAGGCCAACGTGTACTACAACGAAGCCGACCACGTGATGGACAACTACACGCTGCGCACGCCGAACCCGCACAGCATGATGCCGATGCCGATGGCCTCGAACGTGGACCGCCGTACCCAGGGCGGCCGGGTCAGTTCCGAGTGGCGCTGGCAGGACGTGCAGCTGGTGGCCGGTGTGGATGGCGAAGACAGCCGCCATCGTGGCCGCATGGGCATGGGCCGCGACACCTACCGCCAGGCCGCCTGGGAGACCGATGCCAACTTCCGCCGCTATGGCGTGTTCACCGAGTTGACCCTCGGCGCCGGCACCGACCAGCGCTGGATCAGTGGCCTGCGCATCGACCGTGCCAGCGCCCGCGATGAGCGGCAATCGATCCGCGGCATGATGGGCAACCGGCCCAATCCCAGCGCCGGGCAGACGCGCAAGGAATGGCTCGGCAGCGGTTTCCTGCGTTACGAGCAGGACCTGGCCGATGGCCTGACCTGGTACGCCGGGCTCGGTCACAGTGAGCGCATGCCCGACTACTGGGAGCTGTTCTCGCCCAACCATGGCCCGGCCGGTGCAGTGAACGCGTTCACCGGCGTGCAGCCCGAGCGCACCACCCAGCTCGACGTCGGCCTGCAGTACAAGGGACCGCGCGTGCAGGCCTGGGTCTCGGCCTATGCCGGGCAGATCCAGGACTACATCCTGTTCACCTACCACGGCAGCGGCATGATGGGCATGAGCCAGGCCAGCAACGTCGAGGCGCGCATTGCCGGTGCCGAGGCCGGGTTGGAAGTGAGCCTGACCGAGCAGTGGAGGCTGGGCGGCACGCTGGCCTATGCCTGGGGAGAGAACCGCGACCAGCAGCGTCCGCTGCCGCAGATGCCGCCGCTGGAAGCGCGCCTGAGTGCGAACTGGGAGGGCCAGCGCTGGAGCGCCGGTGCGCTGCTGCGTGCGGTGACCCATCAGCATCGTGTCGCAGATGGACAGGGCAACGTGGTCGCGCAGGACCTCGGGCCGAGCGCTGGATTTGCCACCTTCGCGCTCAATGCGGCGTACCGTTTCAGTTCGCAGCTGCAGCTCAGCGCCGGCGTCGACAACCTGTTCGACCGCGCCTACAGCGAGCACCTGAACCTGGCCGGCAGCGCCGACTTCGGCTTCCCGGCCGACCCGGTGCGCTTCAACGAGCCGGGGCGCAGCGTGTGGATGAAGTTGAACTACCGGTATTGATCCGCCGAGGATAAAAAAACGGGGCCGGATCCCCGCCAGGATCCGGCCCCGCCCGACGCCCTCGGTCGGGCAGGTTCGACTCTACGATGACGGCCGCGGTGGTGCACCACTGGATACACCCCGACACACGCCGACACTGCCCACGGCAGCCTTGCACGGAACGGGTTCAAGGCGCTATCGCAGCCTTGGTTCCACGCCGGTAAACGCTTGGCACATACCGCTTTTATGGGCACTTGCCTACACTCGGCGGCCGTGGATCAATCAGGACCGTTCATGTTGGCTCGTATCGCTTCGACCCTGGCCCTCGGCCTCAGCCTGGCCGTGCTGGCCGGGTGCGCAGGCAAACAGGAGGCCGCCGCACGTCGGCAGGGCGAAGCGGTGCCGGTCACCGCGCAGGTCGTGCAGCCCACGCAGTGGAACGACACCCTGCAGGCACTGGGCACGGCCAAGGCGCGCGAGTCGATCAGCGTCACTGCCAAAGTCAGCGAGATCGTCGAGAAAGTGCACTTCGAGAGCGGCCAGCACATTGCTGCCGGTGCGCCGATCGTGACGCTGCGCGGGCAGGCCCAGGAAGCCGCACTGGTGCAGGCGCAGGCCACCTTCCATGAAGCCGATCAGCTGTACAAGCGCCAGCGCGAACTGGCCGCCCAGCGTCTGGTCTCCAGCGCCACGCTGGATACGCAGAAGTCGATCCGCGACGCCGCCGAGGCACGCGTGATGCAGATGCAGGCAGACATTGGTGACCGACGCGTGCGCGCGCCCTTTGCCGGTGTGCTCGGCATCCGCCAGGTCAGCCCGGGATCGCTGCTGACCCCGACCACGGTCATCACCACGCTCGACGACATCGAGCACATGCATGTCGATTTCCAGGTGCCGGAAGTGGAGCTGGCTGCGCTGGGTGTTGGTGACAAGGTCAGTGCCACCAGCGTGGCCTGGCCGGGCCGCACCTTCGAGGGCGTGGTCAGCACCATCGATGCGCGCATCGATCCGGCCACCCGTGCAGTGACCGTGCGCGCCGATTTCGCCAATGGCGACCATGCATTGCGCCCGGGCATGCTGCTGGACGTGCGCCTGTTCCGCCCCGAGCGCCCGGCGCTGGTGGTCCCGGAAATCGCCGTGGTACAGGTTGGCCGCGATACCTTCGTGTACCGCATCAAGGCCGACGACAGTGTCGAGCGGGTGGACGTGGCCACCGGCGCGCGCCGTGCCGGCGTGGTCGAGATCCGGCAGGGCCTGGAAGCGGGCCAGCGCATCGTGGTCGATGGCACCGGCAAGCTGCGCCCGGGCCTGAAGGTTGCTGCGAAGGACGCCGCACCGGCCTCCGGCGCCAAACCGGCTGACGCGCCGGCGCCGGTCGCGGCCGAGGGCCACGGCGGATGAAGCTGTCCGACATCTCCATCCAGCGGCCGGTGTTCGCCGTGGTGATGAGCCTGTTGCTTCTGGTGCTGGGCGTGATGTCCTTCACCCGCCTGACCCTGCGCGAGCTGCCCGCCATCGACCCTCCGATCGTCTCGGTGTCGGTGGACTACACCGGCGCGTCGGCGGCGGTCATCGAAAGCCGCATCACCCAGGTGCTGGAAGATGCGCTGGCCGGCATCGAAGGCATCGATACGATCAACGCGCGCAGCACCAACGGCCGCTCGCAGGTCAGCATCGAGTTCACCTCCAACCGTGATATCGAAGCGGCGGCCAACGACGTGCGCGATGCGGTCAGCCGTGTCGCCGACCGCATGCCGGAAGAGGCGCGGCCACCAGAGATTGCCAAGGTCGAGAGCGATGCCGACCCGATCATCTGGTTCAACATGGTGTCCTCGACCATGGACACGCTGGAGCTGAGCGACTACGCCGACCGCTACGTGGTCGATCGTTTCTCCAGCCTCGATGGCGTGGCCCAGGTCCGCATCGGCGGCCGCCAGCGCTATGCGATGCGGATCTGGCTGGACCGTGACCAGCTGGCCGCGCGCGGGCTGACCACCGGCGACGTGGAAACCGCGCTGCGCAACGAGAACGTGGAGCTGCCGGCCGGCCGCATCGAGTCGACCGACCGCGATTTCACCCTGCGCGTGGAACGCAACTACATCAAGCCCGAGGATTTCGCGACCATCCCGCTGGGCAAGGGCCGCGACGGCTACGTGGTGCGCATGGGCGACGTGGCGAAGATCGAGCTGGCCTCGGCCGAACGCCGCGCGTACTACCGCAGCAACGGCGAGCCCGGCATCGGCCTGGGCATCGTCAAGACCTCCACCGCCAACTCGCTGGACGTGGCACGCACGGCGCGCGCCGAGGCCGAGCGGGTGGCGCTGACCCTGCCCAAGGGCACGCAGATCTTCGTCGCCTTCGACAACACCACCTTCATCGAAGCTGCAGTGGACCGCGTCTACGCCACCCTGGTGGAAGCGATGATCCTGGTGCTGGCGGTGATCTGGCTGTTCCTCGGCAGCTTCCGCGCCGCGTTGATTCCGGCGGTGACGGTGCCGGTCTGCCTGGTGGCGGCGTTCATCGCGTTGTATGCGTTCGACTTCTCGATCAACCTGCTGACCCTGCTGGCGCTGGTGCTGTGCATCGGCCTGGTGGTGGACGATGCGATCGTGGTGGTGGAAAACGTGCAGCGCCGCATCGACCTGGGCGAGCCACCGCTGGTGGCCTCCAAGCGCGGCACCGCGCAGGTCGCCTTCGCGGTGATCGCCACCACCGCTGTACTGGTGGCGGTGTTCCTGCCGGTCGGCTTCCTGGAAGGCAACACCGGGCGCCTGTTCCGCGAACTGGCCGTGGCGCTGGCCGCTGCCGTAGCGTTGTCCGCGTTCGTTGCGCTCACACTGACGCCGATGATGGCCTCCAAGCTGCTCAAGCCGCACACCGGGCAGGCCCCGCGAGGCCTGCACGGCTTCATCAACCGCAACCTGGAACGCCTTGCGGGTGCCTATGGGCGGGTGCTCGATCACCATGTCGATCGCACCTGGATCTACCTGCTGGTGATGGTGGCCGCACTGGCTGCCAGCTGGGGCCTGCTCAAGCTGCTGCCGTCGGAACTGGCGCCGGCCGAAGACCGCGGTTCGTTCCAGATCATGATCGACGGCCCGGAAGGCGCCGGCTACGACTACACCGTGCAGCAGGTGCAGCAGGTGGAATCGCTGCTGGCGCCGCATGTCGGCCCGGACAAGCCGATCGTGCGTGCCAACCCCCGCGTGCCGGGCGGCTGGGGCGCCAGCGAGGAAATGCATACCGGCCGCGTCAGCATCTTCCTGCAGCCGTGGCGCCAGCGCAGCGAGGGTACGCCCGAAGTCGCCAACGAACTGCAGAAGGAACTGGATACCATCCGCGGCGTGCGCGTACGCACGCAGGTGGGTGGTGGCCTGGTGCGCAGCGGCGGCCAACCGTTCCAGATCGTGCTGGGCGGTCCGGAATATGCCGAGATCGCGCAGTGGCGCGACCGCATCCTGCTGCGCATGGCCGACAATCCCGGCCTGGTCGGCCCCGATTCCGATTACAAGGAAACCCGGCCGCAGATGCGGGTGAACATTGACCGCCAGCGTGCGGCCGATCTCGGCGTGCCGGTCACCGCGATCGGTTCGGCGCTGGAAACCATGATGGGCTCACGTCGCGTCACCACCTTCGTCGACAACGGCGAGGAGTACGACGTGCTGGTGCAGGCCGGTCGCGATGGTCGCGCCAGCCCGGCCGACCTGGCCGCGATCCGCGTGCGCGCCAACTCCGGCGAGCTGGTGCCGCTGTCCAACCTGGTCACGCTGAGTGAAGTGGCCGAGGCCGGCACCCTGAACCGCTTCAACCGACTGCGCTCGATCACCATCAGTGCCGGCCTGGCGCCGGGCTATCCGCTGGGCGAAGCCATCGCCTGGGCACAGAACGTAGCCCAGGAAGAGCTGCCGCAGTACGCACAGGTGAACTGGAAGGGCGAATCGCGCGAGTACCAGAGCGCCGGCGGCGCGGTGTTATTGACCTTCGCGATGGCGCTGCTGGTGGTGTACCTAGTGCTGGCGGCGCAGTTCGAGAGCTTCATCCATCCGCTCACCATCATGCTGACCGTGCCGCTGGGCGTACTCGGCGCGCTGGTCGGGTTGTGGGTGAGTGGCGGTACGGTGAACCTGTTCAGCCAGATCGGCATCGTGATGCTGGTCGGCCTTGCCGCGAAGAACGGCATCCTCATCGTCGAATTCGCCAACCAGCTGCGCGACGATGGGCGCAGTGTGCGCGAGGCGATCATCGAGTCGGCGATGGTGCGCCTGCGCCCGATCCTGATGACCTCGATCGCCACCGTGGTCGGCGCGATCCCGCTGGTGGTCGCCGGTGGTCCTGGTTCGGCCAGCCGTGGCACGATCGGCATCGTGATCATTTTCGGCGTGACTCTTTCGACGTTCCTGTCGCTGTTCGTGGTGCCGGCGTTCTACGCGCGGCTGGCGCCGTACACCCGTTCGCCGGAAGCGGTGAAGCGCGAACTGGAGAAGCAGGAAGCGGAATCGCCGTCGGTGGGCGGGCATGCCTGACCCGCGCGCCGACGGGGGCGGCCCAGGGGGCGGATCCCTTTCCGGAACGGAAAGGGCTCTGACCCCGCCACTACAGGGTGACGGTTTCCAGCTGCGCCCCTGGCGCCCGGATGACCTGGACTCCCTGCTGCGCCACGCCAACGACGCCGAGGTATCGCGCGGTCTGCGCGACCGCTTCCCTTACCCGTACACGCGCGGGGATGGCGAGGCCTTCCTCGCCGGCCGCGTGCTGGCTCCCGGCACCCTGAACCTGGCCATCGAGATCGACGGCCAGGCCTGCGGCAGCGTCGGTGCCCAACAGGGCGTGGCCGAGCGTGGGCATACCGCCGAACTGGGTTACTGGCTGGGCCGGGCCTATTGGGGGCAGGGCCTGATGACCCGCGTGGTCGGCCTGTTCGCCCCGTGGGTGATGGATGAGCTGCGCCTGTTCAGGCTGCAGGCGACCGTGGTCGACTTCAACCTCGGCTCGGCCCGGGTGCTGGAGAAGAACGGCTTCCAGGAAGAAGGCGTGGAGCGTTGCGCGGTCTACAAGCGCGGCGTGTTGCACGACCTGCGCCGTTTCGCCCGGGTGCGCACGCAGCTGCCCTGAACGCGCGGGCGGGCCGCTGTAGCGCCGAGCCCATGCTCGGCTGCCCTCGGGGGGGCCAAGCCGAGCATGGGCTCGGCTCTACAAGACAGCGCTACCGCAGCGGCCTGCGATCAGGGAGAATCGACCGGTCCCCTCCAGCCGACGGGACGTCCTTACAACCCGCCGACTGGAGAGAGCGCGCGTGGAAGCAACCGTACACTTCATCAACAGCATCATCTGGAGCAAGGCATTGATCTTCGTGTGCCTGGGCGCCGGCCTGTTCTTCAGCCTGCGCACCCGCTTCATGCAGATCCGTGGCTTCTTCGAGATGTGCCGCCTCACCGTCAGGGGTGAGAAATCCGACGCCGGTGTGTCCTCGTTCCAGGCGCTGGCCATGTCGATGGCCGGCCGCATGGGCATCGGCAACATCGCTGGCGTGGCCACCGCCATCGCCTTCGGCGGTCCCGGTGCGATCTTCTGGATGTGGGTGATGGGCTTCCTTGGCGCATCCACCTCGTACGTCGAATGCACCCTGGCGCAGATCTACAAGACCAAGGACGCCGAAGGCCGCTACCGCGGTGGCCCGGCGTACTACATCGAAAAGGCCATGGGCCTGAAGTGGTATGCGCTGGCCTTCGCCGTCGCCACGATCATCGCCGCAGGCTTCCTGATGCCGGGCGTGCAGGCCAACGCCATCGCCGACAGCATCATCAACGCCTGCCGTGGCACCGCGCTGTGCGGTCCGCTCGATGGCCAGGCTTTCGGCATGGAATCGGTGCAGGCGCTGAAGCTGGGGATCGGCATCGTGGTGGCGCTGCTGCTGGGCGTGGTCATCTTCGGTGGCGTCAAGCGCATCGCCAACTTCGCCGAAGTGGTGGTGCCGTTCATGGCCGCCGGTTTCATCCTGATGGCCATCATCATCATGATCATCAACTACGACCGCGTGCCGGAAATGTTCGGCATCATCTTCAAGAGTGCCTTCGGTACGCATGCCGCATTCGGCGCCATGATGGGCCTGGCGGTGGAGTGGGGCATCAAGCGCGGCATCTACGCGAACGAAGCCGGCCAGGGCTCGGGCCCGCACGCTGCGGCTGCCTCGGAAGTCTCGCACCCGGCCAAGCAGGGCTATGTGCAGGCCTTCGCGATCTACTTCGACACCATGATGGTGTGCACCGCCACCGCGTTCCTGATCCTGGCCAGCGGCACCTACAACGTGTACTCGCCGGTGGAGGGCGCCGCGCCGATCTTCCAGGGCCTGGCCGGCATTCCGGAAGGCGCCGGTTACGCGCAGGCCGGCGTGGAAGCGGTGCTGCCGGGCTGGGGTTCGGCGTTCGTATCGGTGGCCATCTTCTTCTTCGCCTTCACCACCATCATGGCGTACTACTACATGGCCGAGACCAACCTCAGCTATGTCAACCACAACAGGAAGCGGCCGCTGACCGTGCTGCTGCTGCGCCTGGGCATCATCGGCATGGTGGTGTTCGGCGCGTTCCACAATGCCACCCTGGCCTGGGCGCTGGGCGACATCGGCGTCGGCCTGATGGCCTGGCTGAACATCATCGCCATCCTCATCATCCAGAAGCCGGCGATGCTGGCCCTGCGTGACTACGAACGACAGAAGAAGCTGGGCCTGGATCCGGTGTTCGACCCTGATGCCCTGGGCATCAAGAACGCCGATTTCTGGCGCCAGCGCAAGCAGGAGAGTGTGTAAGTGAACAACCCTTGGAACAACCGCCGCCCGTCCGCCCGTCCGCCGCGCGCAACGCCGTTGCCGCGCCCGGAGGTGCCGGCCACGGGCGGTGGTGGGCGCGGTGGCAGCGATGAGCTGCGTCTGTACGGCCTGAATGCCGTGCTGGCTGCGTTCGAAGCGCGGCCGCAGGCGCTGCGCAAGCTGTACCTGCTGGAAGCACGCATTCCGCGCCTGCAGCCACTGTTGAAGTGGTGCGTGGCCAACCGCGTGGGCTACCGAGTGGTTGAAGACGGCGATCTGAACAAGCTGGCCGGCACCACCCACCACGAAGGCGTGGTGGCCGACGTGCTGCGCGCCCCGGCGCTGCCGCTGGCGCAGTGGCTGCAGCAGGTCGGTGACGGCCCGGCGCTGGCGCTGTGGCTGGATGGTGTGGGCAACCCGCACAACCTCGGCGCGATCCTGCGCTCGGCCGCGCACTTCGGTGCCAAGGCGCTGCTGTTGCCGGCTGGCAGCACGCTGGCCCTGTCCGGCGCCGCCGCGCGCGTGGCCGAAGGCGGTGCCGAAGCGGTGCCGCTGGTGCAGCTGCCGGAGACCGCTCAGGCAATGGCGCAACTGCGCGCAGCCGGTTTCGGCCTGGCCGCGACCCTGGTCGAGGGCGGGGATGACGTGTTCCGCGCGTCCCTGCCGGAGCGGCTGGTGTACGTGATGGGCGCCGAAGGCGAGGGCATGGACCGCAGCCTGGCGGGTGCGTGCGACCTGCAGGTCTCGATTCCCGGCAGCGGCGCGGTGGAGAGCCTGAACGTAGCCTCGGCTACGGCGGTACTGCTGGCGCAATGGGCCAGTCGCCGCGATTGAACCCTCTGGGCGGGGTCAGAGCCCTCGCCCCGCGAGGACTCTGACGCTGCCGGATTCCGGTCCAGAACCCGCCGTGGTGGGTGCGAACCTTGGGTCGCACCGCTCCTGCCGCTGCGCTCGCCGGGCATGGCCCGACGCTACAGCATCATTCGTTCGGCGGCGTGGTCGCCTTGGCCTCGCTACCGAAACTGCCATCGGCTTCCGCCGCCAGATACGCGAACACGGTGTACGCGGCCACGTTCTGCGCCAGGGCCTTCGGGTCGATCTTGTCCAGCGTGTCGTCGGCGGTGTGGTGCAGGTGGAAGTAGTCCGAGCCATCCTGCGCCAGCCACGCCCACGCACCGCCCTTGGCGGCCAGTGGGCCGACGTCCGGGCCCGGGCCACCCTTGTCGGCCTGGTACTCGATGCCCAGCGGCTTCATCACTTCGGCAATCTGCTTCGTCGCTTCGCGCGAGCCTTCCGGATTCGGCGAACCGGTATTGAAGGCGTAGATGCGGCCTGCGCCGAAATCGCTCTCGGCGGCCAGCTGGTGCAGGGCCACGTCCTTCGCGTGCGCTTCGGCATAGGCCTTGCCGCCATACAGCCCCTGTTCCTCATTGGCGAAGGCGATCACGCGGATGGTGCGCTTCGGTGCCTGCTTGAGCTGGCCGATCAGGTGGCCGGCGGCCATGGTGATGCCCACGCCCGCGCCGTCATCCACCGCGCCGGTGCCCAGGTCCCACGAATCCAGGTGACCACCGATCACCACCACTTCCTTCGGCAGGCTGCGGCCGGTGATCTCGCCGATCACGTTGTAGGAGGTGGCGGTGCCGTCCCAACCGCAATCCAGTGCCACCTTCACCGTGGTGCTGCCACGCGCCAGCAGGCGGGCCAGCTGGTCGGCATCGGGCACCGACAGCGCGGCCGACGGCACCGGGGTCAGGCCGTCATCGAAACGGGTGATGCCGGTGTGCGGCACGCGGTGCGAGTCGGTACCGGCCGAGCGCATCAGGAAACCGACCGCGCCCTTGCGGATCGCTTCGGACGGCCCCTTGCTGCGGATCGCTCCGCCGCGGCCGTAATCGCGGCCATCGCGGAAGGGCAGCATCTGGTAATCGACGAAGGCGATCTTGCCCTTCAGCGAACCCGCCGGTGCGGCCTGCAGCGCAGCCAGGTCGGCAAAGCGCACCACTTCGGCTTCCACGGTGCCACCCGGGCTGCCGCCCAGTGCGGTGATCTGCAGCGGCTGCGGGTTGCTGCCGGTCACGGCGGCGTGTTCACTGCGGCGTTCCCACTTCGGGAACGTCACCGGCTCCTTCCACACCTTGTCGAAGCCCAGGGCCTTGAACTTGGCTTCGGCCCAGGCCACGGCGCGGGCATCGGCTTCGCCGCCGGCAATGCGCGGGCCGATCTCGGTGGTGAGCGACTCGACCACCTTCCAGCCGGTGTCATCGGCCAGCGCCTGGTCGCGCAGCTGTGCGGCGGTGGCCAGCGACGCCGGGGGCAGGGTAGTGGTGTGCGGCGCCGCGAAGGCCGGGGCGGCCAGCAGGGCGAGGGAGGATGCGATGGCAAGGACGCGGCGACGCATGGACAACTCCGGGAAGGGACCTAAGCCTTGGAGCTTAACAGTCGTTCAGCCCGGCGCATGGGCGGGAGGTCATGGCAGGCGCGGATGCTGTTTTCCGCCAGATGCAGCAAAGCGAAAGCCCCGCCGGGGCGGGGCTTTCGCCTGCTTCTGTAGAGCCGAGCCAATGCTCGGCTGCCTTTTGCAGATCAGCCGAGCGTGGGCTCGGCTCTACAGGTGGGAGGGGCGCCCATAGGCGCCCGATACCTTACTTCTTCAGGCTGTCGCGGATCTCGCGCAGCAGCACCACTTCTTCGGCCGGCGCCGCCGGGGCAGCTTCCTTCTTGCGAGACAGCCGGTTGATCGCCTTGACCACGATGAAGATCGCGAAAGCCACGATCACGAACTGGATGACGGTGTTGATGAAGTCGCCGTAGCCAACCACCACCGCCGGGATCTCCTTGCCATCCGGTCCGAGCCGGGCTGGCGACAACGTCCAGGCCAGGCTGGAGAAATCCACGCGCCCGATCAGGTAGCCCAGCGGCGGCATGATGATCTTCTCGACCAGCGCCGTCACGATCTTCCCGAAGGCCGCGCCGATCACCACGCCGACGGCGAGGTCGATGACGTTGCCGCGCATGGCGAATTCCTTGAACTCGGTGAGCATTCCCATTGTTGTTTTTCTCCGGTGGGGAAGTGGACAGCGCGCAGGGTAGCGCAGGTGATGTCAGCCGGCGATCACGCCGTGGCGCTCGGCCACGTTTTCCAAGCGGGCACTGAAGCGGTCGCCGGGCTTCAGTGCGGCCACACCGGACGGGGTGCCCATGAACACCAGGTCGCCGGCACGCAGCTGCCACAGCTTGGACAGCTCATGCAGGATCTCCGGCACGTTCCAGATCATCTGGTCGAGCAGTGCCTGCTGGCGGACTTCGCCGTTGACCTCCAGCGACAGGTTCAGCGCGGCCAGGTCGCCGACTTCCTCGGCGTGGACGATTTCGCTGATCGGCGCGGAGGCGTCGAAGCCCTTGGCCGCGTCCCACGGGTGGCCCTTGTCCTTGGCCGCGGCCTGCAGGTCGCGGCGGGTCAGGTCCAGGCCGACGGCGTAACCATAGACCAGCGCATCGGCGTCGGCCACGGCCAGCTCGCCTGCGGGCGCGTCGCGGCCGATCGCCACCACCAGTTCCACTTCGTGGTGCAGGTTGGCGGTTGCCGGCGGATAGGGTATGGCATCGTCGTGGCCGACCACGATGGCGTCAGCCGGCTTGCTGAAGAACATCGGGCGGCCGCGGTCATCGGCCGCCGGCACCGCCGCGCCCATTTCGCGGGCGTGGTCGGCGAAATTGCGGCCGACGCAGTAGATGCGGTGCACGGGGAAGCTGCCGCCACCGGCTACCGGTACACGCGGCAGGGCTACGGCAGGGATCACATCGGAGACATCGGACATGCGGGCATCCAGGAAGGGCGTGCCCGCAGTCTAGAACGCATGGCGCCCGCCGTCAGCGGGCGCGGAAGGCCTGGATCAGCGCGAGGCCGGCAACACCGGCTTGCGCACCACGCGGTACTCGCCTTCAACCACGGTCGGGTCAACCGGACGCGCAACGCCCGGCTTGCGCGAAGCCAGCAGCTTCCACGCCAGGCCGACCAGGATCATCGCCGCGCCAACGAACACACCGATGAACACCATCGCGGCCAGGATCGCCAGGCCGAGCAGGCCCACGGCGACGCGCACCAGCGGGTGACGCGGCTTGCGCGGCGCGAACAGGGTGCGGAACTGGTTGAAGGCGGATGCGCGATTGAACATGGCGGCTCGATAGGCTGGGATCAGCGAAACCAAAGTATCGGGACGCGCCACTGTCATTGAGTGAAAAACTCGTTAAATATAGCCTGTGCTTATTACGGATCAATGACTTGTGTTCATGTCGCAGCCAGTCACCTGAGCAGGCATGCGACAATTCCGGTTTACCGTCCGAGCCTTCGCCATGACTATCGCTGCTGCCCTGATCGCCCTTGATGCCATTGCCGATGGCGCGTTTGCCGAGGTCGAAGCGCTGGTCGATGGCGATGCCGAGTCGCTGCTGCTGTATCGCGACGGCGAGCAGGTGCGCGCGTTCCTGAACATCTGCCCGCACGCTGGTCGCCGCCTGGACTGGGCGCCGGGACAGTTCCTCAAGAGCCGCGAGGGCCACCTGGTATGCGCCGCGCACGGCGCCTCGTTCACGCTGGACAGCGGCGACTGCATCGCCGGTCCCTGCAAGGGCGACCGCCTGCGCGCAGTGCCGGTGGACGTGCGCGACGGGCAGGTTTACCTGGCCTGAGGCCGGAAGCAGTCGAGCACGGCTCGACTCTACAAAAGCCGTGCCGACCAACGGTCGGCACCCACCATCAGCCGCGTGAAACTGTCGAAGGCGGGGTGGGTCCGGTTGCGGGGGGCGTGAGCCGCATGGATGCGGCGACCGAGCTTACAGGGACGTACTTGCAGCGGCCCCCGCAACCGGACCCACCCCGCCATCCCACAGGAAGCCAGCTGTTGCTTCGGCTTCTGCGGGTGCAGGGCGCAGCCCTGCCAACAAACCCAACCCTCAGAACATCAGGTTGATCATCAGCACCACCACGCAGGTATAGATCAGCGACAGTGGGCCGCCGACCCGCCACATCTCGCGCGGGGTGTAGCTGGCCGGGCCAGTGATCATCGAGATCACCGGGTTGGAGGCCGTCATCAGGTTGTTGGACGCCGACAGCGCCACGATCAGCGCGAACGCGGTCGGGTTGCCCCCCGCTGCCAGTGCCAGGTTCACCGCGATCGGCACCATCACGATGGTCGCACCCACATGGCTGATCACCAGCGAGAACGCCGTGGTCAGCAGCGCCAGCGCCACCTCCAGCACCCACACCGGAATGCCGGTCGGCAGCTTGTCGATGGTATGGCCGGCCACCCATGCGGCCGCGCCGCTGGAGTCCATCGCCCAGCCAAGCGGAATCAGCCCGGCCATCATGAACACCGTCTTCCAGTTGATCGAGGCATACGCCTCGTCCATGCGCAGCACGCCGGTCAGCAGCATGCCGGCCACGCCGGTCATCAGCGTCAGCGCCACCGGCAGCTTGCTGGTCAGCGCGATCAGGATGGTCAGCGCGAAGATCGCCATCGCAATCTTGAACTTGTGCGGGCGCTGCTCGCCGGTCGGGTAGTCGGTCACCACCACGAAGTCGCGGCTGCGCGCGGCCTGCGCCAGGTCGGTCCAGATGCTGTGGAACACCAGCATGTCGCCCGCGCGCAGCTGCACGTCGCGCACGTCCTCGCGGATCACCTGCTTGTCGCGGTTGATCGCCAGCAGGCTGATGCCGCGCTCCTTGCGCAGGCGCAGATCGGCCGCACTCTTGCCGATCACGTTCGAGGTCGGTGGCACCACTGCCTCGGAAATGCCGGCGCGGCTGGGGTTGAACAGGTCACCCAGGTGCTTCAGGCGCGAGGACATGCGCAGGAACTGGTTCTGCGCGAAGTCGCTGATCTGCTGGCGCGGTCCCATCGCACCAAGCACGCTGCCGACCCAGATGCGCATCTCCGCCGGCGGCGCCAGGCGGGTGTCGTTGCCGGTCTTCAGCGCCAGCAGCAGCGGCGCATCGTGCAGGGTCTCTGCCTCGCCCAGGGTCATGCCCACCAGCGGGCTCTCGGCGGTCACCACCAGCTCGAACACATCGCCTTCGATGCCATAGGTCTTGGCGAAGTAGCTCTCGGTGCGCGCCGGGGTGACCCCGTCATTGACCAGGCTTTCCTCTTCGATCAGCTTGCGGTCACCGTAGTAGCGGAAGTACAGCAACGAAGCGATCAGCAACGCCACGCCAATCGGCAGCGGCGCGAACATGCGCAGCGGCTCGATGGTGGCCAGGCCGGAAGGCAGGTTGTTGTTGGCCGAGGCCAGCAGATCGTTCAGCAGGATCAGTGGCGAATTGCCGACCATGGTCAGCGCGCCGCCCATCACGATCGCCGCCGAGATCGGCAGCAGCAGGCGCTGCATCGTCAGCCCGGTGCGCGCCGCCAGTCGCGAGGCGACCGGCAGATACAACGCCATCACCGACGGGTTCTGCATGAAGGACGAGTTCAGGCCGGCGATGGCGGTGGTCATCATCAGCAGCCGTTGCTCGACGCCGTGGCCGCGCCGCAGCAGCCAGGCCGCCAGCCGGTTCAGCGCCCCGGTGCGGTCCAGGCCCGCACCGAGGATGGTGGTGGCGATGATGCTCATCACCGCGTTACCGGAGAAACCGCCGAAGATCTCCTCCGGTGCGATCAGGCCGGTGACACCGAGCACCACCAGCACCACCAGCGCGACCACGTCGGCGCGGATGCGCTCGAACAGGAACATCGCCATCGTGAAGCCGACCAGCCCGAGCACGAGCTTCATGTCGTTGGTCAGCGTCAGCGCGGTATCCATGTGGGGCGCGGCGTCCTCAGGCGATCGTCAGGTGCGGTCGTACAGCAGGTCCCAGACGCCGTGGCCGAGCTTCTGGCCGCGGGTCTCGAAGTGCGTCTGCGGGCGCCAGTCCGGGCGCGGCACGCTGCCTCGCGGGCCGGCGCGGTTGACCAGCCCGGCGGTGGCGTCGAGCACGTCCCACATCTGCTCGGCGTAGTCTTCCCAGTCGGTCGCGCAGTGCAGGCGGCCCCCCGGGCGCAGCTTGCGCACCAGCAGTTCGGCGAATGCCGGCTGCAGCAGGCGGCGCTTGTTGTGGCGCTTCTTGTGCCACGGGTCCGGGAAGTAGATGCGCACTTCATCGAGCGCGCCGTCGGCGATCTCGTTCTGCAGCACTTCCACCGCGTCGTGGTGGTACAGGCGCACGTGGTCGGCATTGTCCTCGGCCAGCGCGTTCAGCAGCCGGCCCACGCCCGGGGCGTGCACCTCGATGCCGATATAGTCGCGCGATGGGTCGTGCTGGGCCGCGAAGCGCAGCGCGGCACCATTGCCGAAGCCGATCTCCAGCACCTTGTGTGCCGGGCGGCCGAAGGTGGCGTCCAGGTCACGCGGCTGGCCGTTGTAATCGATGCCGAAGCGCGGCCAGCGTTCGTCGAATGCGCGCTGCTGGGCGGGAGTGAAACGGCCCTGGCGCAACACGAAGCTGCGCACCTCGCGGCGGCCCTCGCTCACGGTGAAGGGCTTGGGCGGGGCCTTGGAACCTGCGCTGTCAAAAGGATTGGTCATCAGCCGATCAGCCCGTCCACCGGCGAGGAGGCGCTGGCGTAGCGCTTGCGCGGGATGCGCCCGGCCAGGAAGGCCTCGCGGCCGGCCTCGACCGCCTTGCGCATCGCGCTGGCCATCAGCACCGGGCTGCGCGCACCGGCAATGGCGGTGTTCATCAGCACGCCGTCGCAGCCCAGCTCCATCGCGATCGCCGCGTCCGACGCGGTACCCACGCCGGCATCAACGATGATCGGCACCTTGGCGTCTTCGATGATCTGCAGCAGGTTGTACTTGTTCTGGATGCCCAGGCCCGAACCGATCGGCGCGGCCAGCGGCATCACCGCAGCGCAGCCGATCTCTTCCAGGCGCTTGGCCAGGATCGGGTCGTCGGAGGTATAGACCATCACCTCGAAACCGTCCTTGACCAGCTGCTCGGCGGCCTTGAGGGTCTGCATCACGTCCGGGTACAGGGTCTTCTGGTCGCCCAGCACTTCCAGCTTGGTCAGGTTGTGGCCGTCCAGCAGCTCACGGGCCAGGCGGCACGTACGCACCGCGTCCTCGGCGGTGTAGCAGCCGGCGGTGTTGGGCAGGATGGTGAAGCGCTCCGGCGGCAGCACGTCCAGCAGGTTCGGCTCGCCCGGGTTCTGCCCGATGTTGGTGCGGCGGATGGCCACGGTGACGATCTGGGCGCCAGCGGCCTCGGTGGCCAGGCGGGTTTCTTCCAGGTCCTTGAACTTGCCGGTGCCGGTCAGCAGCCGCGAGCCATAGGTCTTGCCGGCGATCACCAGCGAATCGGGGGAGACATGAACGTTCATGGCGCGATTATCGCTTATCCGCCTGAAGATGGGGTCACGTAGAGGGCGGGGTCGAGCGTGGGGTCAGATCCCTTTGCCACCGGCAAAGGGATCTGACCCCTGAACACCCGCGCAGGTCTCAGCCCCCACCCAGCGCGTGCACGATCTCCACCACGTCGCCTTCGGCCAGCACGTGCTCGCCGTGGCGGCTGCGGCTGACGATTTCGCCGTTGACCTCGACCGCGACCCGGCGTTGCAGCAACTGCTCGGCCTGCAGCAGATCGTGGAGGGTCGCCGAGGCGGGCAGGGTACGGGGTTCGCCGTTGAGCTGGATGTTCATCGCCGCATTGTCGCCTATGGCCTTCGCGGATCGGAACCCTTGCAAATTGCCTCGGCCGCCAGCCCCGGCACAGCGTTGTCCGACGCTGCCGGGCGACAATCCATGCGGCGGCGCAGCGTGAGCAATACGCGGCGCAGTGAAACCATTCACCGTGCGCCGGCGTACGTCCGCCGGGTCCTCAACGATATCCCCACAGGAGTTTCTTACATGCTGCTCAGCAAACGCCCGATCCGCTCCCTGATGGCGGCCGCGATCGCGCTGGCCGCGGTTCCGGCCATGGCAGGCGAATCCCCGTATTCCAAGGCCGTGTTCTTCGGCGACAGCCTGACCGACGCCGGCTATTTCCGCCCGCTGCTGCCGGCCGATGTGCGTCCGGTCACCGGCCAGTTCACCACCAACCCCGGTTGGGTGTGGGCGCAGCAGGTCGCCAACTACTATGGCCTCAATGGCGCCGCCAACGGCAACGGCCAGAGCGGTGACAACTATGCAGTCGGCGGTGCCCGCGTGTCGGTGGACGAGGCCGGTGGCCTGGGCGTGATTCCGTCGCTGAAGTCGCAAGCAACCCGCTACCTTGCCGCGAACGGTGGCAAGGCTGACGGCAACGCCCTGTACACCGTATGGGGAGGTGCCAATGATCTGTTCGCGGCCACCCGTGCGGCGGCAGGTGGCGCTTCGCAGGCCCAGGTGCAGGGCATCATCGGCGCAGCGGTCACCGACCAGATCGCGCTGGTGGGTGCGCTGAAGCAGGCCGGCGCCCAGTACGTGCTGGTACCGAACCTGCCGGATGTGGGCATCACCCCACAGTTCCGCGGCCCCAATGCCGCCGCCGCCACCGCACTGTCGGCCGGCTACAACAAGGCCCTGTACGGTGGCCTGAAGCAGGCGGGCATCGAGTTCATTCCGCTCGATACCTTCAGCATCCTGCGTGAAGTGACCGCCAACCCGGGCATGTACGGTTTCACCAACGTCACCAGCACCGCCTGCAAGATCGATCCGGCCAACTCGACGCAGAGCATCCTGACCTGCAACCCGACCAGCTACGTCAGCCCGGATGCGGCCAACACCTACCTGTTCGCCGATGGCGTGCACCCGACCACCGCCGGCCATCAGCTGCTGGGCCAGTACGCGGTCTCGGTGCTGGAAGCGCCGCGCCTGCAGCAGGTGCTGAGCCACTCGGCGCAGACCATCGGCCGCTCGCGCGCCGACCAGGTCAGCATGCACCTGGGCGGTCGTCCGGCTGACGGCCTGTCCTGGTGGGGTGGCGTGCGGGGCGACCTGCAGCGCTACGACCACGCCGACCTGTACGACGGGCTGGCCCCGGCCGGTCTGTTCGGTATCGACTGGGCACGCGACGGCATGGTGTTCGGCGGCTTCGCCGGTTTCGGTCGCCTCAACGCCGACTTCGGCAACAACCGCGGCGACTTCACGCAGAAGGACACCACGGCCGGTCTGTTCGCTGGCTGGTACGGCGACCGCATCTGGGTGAACGGTCAGGTCAGCTACACCTGGCTGTCCTATGACGTGAACCGCAAGGTCCAGCTGGGCCCGGCCACCCGTGAGCACGGTGGTTCGCCGGACGGCAGCAACCTGACCGCCGCCCTGAACGCCGGTTACGAGTTCGGCACTGAAGGCGGCTTCCGCCACGGCCCGATCGCTTCGGTGATCTGGCAGAAGGTGAAGATCGACGGTTACACCGAAAGCGCCGCGGCCGGCACCCTGGCCACTGCACTGGGCTATGACCGCCAGAACGTCGATTCGACCGTCGGCCGCATTGGCTGGCAGGCCCGCTTCGATGGCGGCACCCTCAAGCCGTATGCGCAGGTGACTTACGATCACGAGTTCGAGGACACCAAGCAGGCCAGCGCCTGGCTGCAGACCCTGCCGGAACTGGGCAGCTACCGCGTGCCGGGCCTGAAGTTCGACAAGAACTACGCCACCGTCGTGCTGGGTGCCCGCACCGAACTGTTCGGCCTGCAGAGCAACTTCGGCCTGAGCGCGTCGACCGGCCAGAAGCGCGCGCAGGACGCCACCCTGTTCGCCAACTTCAGCGGCACGTTCTAAGCAGCAACCGCCGGGGTCGGATCCCTTTCCGCAAGGAAAGGGCTCTGACCCCTCGCGGATGCGGTGGCCACCATTGCGCTCTACCGGCCCAACCGCATAGACTTTCACCGCGCACTGCGGGCGTAGCTCAATGGTAGAGCTGTAGCTTCCCAAGCTACTGACGTGGGTTCGATTCCCATCGCCCGCTCCATCCTTCAAGACCGCGCCGCGTTTCCGCCGCGCAGGTTCCTTCAGACCGCCTCAGTACGCCGCGAACACCGCGGCCAACGCGTCCGCGTCCAGCACGCGTCCCTGGGCGCGATCATGCGTGTGCAGGTACCAGACCTCGTCCGGCTCCAAGTGCCGTGTCAGGTGCCACTGGTTTTCCCGGGCCAGAATATCCACCCGTCCCTGGCAGCCGAAGCAGAAGCGGGCCAGAGGCTTGATCGCGGCGGCCTTGCCATTGACGTTCAGGGTCAGTGCGGGGGCCGCGTAGGTTTTCAGTTCCCCGGATGACGGATTCTCGGTGATGGTGACCGTGTCCCGACGCAGCGTGGCCACCTCCGCCTGCACCAACGGTTGCAGCCACCGTTCGAGGGTGTCGAACAACACATGCAGCGATTGGATCCAGTCCTGGTACTGCTTTTCGACAGCGGCGGCCCTGGCCTGCTCCGCGTGTGCGGACTGCTGCAGCTTCTGTGCAAGTTGCTCCATTTTCGACATCGGGATTTCCGCTTTGGGAGGAGCTTCCATGGTGATCGGCACGCTCGCCTGCTTCCAGCCGAAAGCGACATTTTCGTAGAAGTCCTAGAGGCGCTGCGGAGGGGCGCGTAACGCTTCAAACTTTTCCCATGGGCAGGCCGGCGCTGAGCAGCTAGCGTGAGCGGATACTGATCAGGAGCTGCCTTCCATGAACTGCCGGAACGACGTCGTCGAGCGCATCCATCGGATCTTTCTTTCAGCCGGCGTCGGCTCGAACAAGCAGCTTGAGGCCGTGCGCGCGCTCGGGCGTGCCGGTGGTCCCAAGGCCGCGAAACTGCTCGAGCAGATCTACCAGCAGGCGTTCAGCAATTCTGCCCTGCAGATGGCCTGCGTGGCGGCGCTGGGCGAAGCGGCCCGTGGCTTCCAGGCCAGTGCTGAACGGGACAGCTGAAGCTTCATCCACAACGTTCGAGATCGTCGGCGACGGGCATCATCCGCCCGCCACACGCCCGCGCTATGCTTCGCGCCTGCCGACCGATCCCGCCGCGATGAAGCTCGCCATCCTGTCCCGCAACAGCTCCCTGTATTCCACCCGTCGGCTGGTCGAGGCGGCGCGCGCGCGCGGCCATACCGTGCGCATCCTCGACCCGTTGCGCTGCTACATGCGCATCGCCGCCGATGGCTTTTCCATGCACTACAAGGGCCGGCCGATGACCGGCGTGGACATGGTCATTCCGCGCATCGGCGCCTCGATCACCCGCTACGGCACCGCCGTGCTGCGCCAGTTCGAACTGATGGGCGCACGCACGCCCAATCCGTCCGATGCCATCCTGCGTTCGCGCGACAAGCTGCGCGCGCACCAGCTGCTGGCGGCCAAGGGCATCGACATGCCAGTCACCGTGTTCGGCGACAACCCCGATGACACCGTCGACCTGCTGTCCATGCTCGGTCCGCCGCCGCATGTGGTGAAGCTCAACGAAGGTACCCAGGGGCGCGGCGTGATCCTGACCGAGAAGGCCAGTGCCTCGCGCGGCATCGTCGAAGCGCTGCGCGGCCTGTACGCCAACTTCCTGATGCAGGAATTCATCGGCGAGGCCAAGGGCGCCGACTTGCGCTGCTTTGTGGTGGGCGACCAGGTGGTGGCGTCGATGCAGCGGCAGGCACCGGAGGGTGATTTCCGCTCCAACCTGCACGCTGGCGGCACCGCCGTGGCGGCCAAGGCCAGCCGCGCCGAGCAGCAGGTGGCGGTGCGTTCGGCCAAGGCGTTGGGCCTGTCGGTGTGCGGCGTGGACCTGATCCGCTCCGCGCGCGGCCCGCTGGTGCTGGAGGTCAACTCCACGCCCGGTTTGGAAGGCATCGAAGCGGCCTGCGGGGTCGACGTGGCCACACGCATCATCGAACACGTAGAGAAGATCAAAAAG
This sequence comes from Stenotrophomonas maltophilia group sp. SKK55, assembly GCF_057179845.1. NCBI lineage: Bacteria > Pseudomonadati > Pseudomonadota > Gammaproteobacteria > Lysobacterales > Lysobacteraceae > Stenotrophomonas > Stenotrophomonas maltophilia group sp. SKK55. The sequence continues at coordinate 36,254 of NZ_JBXUHP010000048.1, read as the reverse complement.
CCCTGATTATTCATGGGGTTGAGATTCTCATGGGTGAATGAGCCAAGGCTTTAACGAGGCTTTAATCGGCGTCGGCGTAGGCTTCAGCGAACCGCAGCTCTGCCTCTCAGCAGGATCGGTATCGGGATACGACTTCAGGCCCAGGCGGGTGCACCGTCTGGGCCTTTTTTATGCCTGTCGGCTCTGTGCCCAAGGTCTCTTGTGGAGGCCGCGTGACGGTCGTAGAGTTGGCCCTTCGTTCCGGGATGGATCGGGAGGTTGGCGATGTACCGCATCATGACGATCGCGTTGCTGCTGGGCCTGTCTGGCGCTGTTGCCGCCAAGCCGGAGAAGGTCGCCGTACAGATGGAGCGGCAGGGCTCGGTCGCCGAGCAGATGCGCCAGGTGGAAGCCGCGCTGGCCGCCCCCGACTACGCCGAGCTGTCTGCCGAGGATCGCGGCCAGGTGCAGCAGTCGCTGTCGCGTATCCGCCAGCACCTGGGCGAACGCCAGACCGTGCAGGAGCTGCCGCCGCAGCTGCAGGCCGAGGTCTTCAACGAGCAGGAACGCATCAACACCCTGATGGCGCGTGGCCATGACGACAGCCGGCAGATCTGCAGGTACGAACGCACCACCGGCAGCAACATGCCCAGGAGCCGCTGCCTGACCGTGGCCGAACGGCGCCGGATCGAAGAGAAAGGCAAGGCGCTGATCAACGACCAGCGCAGCTACAACACGCTCAGCCCACCGCCCGCTGGGCGTTGACCGCACCGCCTTTCGGTCCACCGGGGTGCCGTAACGGCGTATCGGTGGCACCGCAGGGCCGATGTTCCACTCATGGAAGAACCTGGAGGTAACGATGCAGCGCATGACCCCCTTCGCCCTGATGCTGGGCCTGGCACTGGCCACCACCGCGCACGCCAAGCCCGAGAAAGGGCAGGTAAAGTTCGACGCCAACGCACCGGTGGCCGAACAGATCCGCAACGTTGAGACGGCGATCAACACCGAGGACTACAGCGAGATCGGGCTGGAAGACAAAAGCCGCGTGCAGCAGGCACTGGGCCGCATCAAGATCAAGATGGGCGACCACGAACGGGTGGAGCAGTTGAGCCCGCAGGACCGCACCGAGATCTTCAACGACCAGGAAGTGATCAACACGATCATGACCCGCGCCCATGCCGACAGCCGCATGGTCTGCCGCCGCGAGCGCACCACCGGCAGCAACATGCCGCAGAGCGTCTGCCTGACCGTGGCCCAGCGCCGCAAGGCGCAGGAAGACAGCCGCAAGACGCTCAACGACAACCAGCGCTTCAACAACTACAAGCCGTAACCGTGGTTGGGCCGGTCGCAGGCCGCCATCGGTCACCCTGCCGTGCGTCCCTTGTGGACGCATCGGCGCAACCGTAAAGTCGAGACCCTATTCATGGACGAACATGGAGCTCGTCATGTACCGCAACACTACGCTCGCCCTGATGCTGTCGCTCGGCCTGGTGGCCACCGTGCAGGCCAAGGCGCAGAAGGACACCGTGCAGATGGATGCCTTCACCCCCGTATCCGAACAGATCCGCCGCGTTGAAACGGCCATGGGCAGCGAGGACTACAGCGAGATCGGGCTGGAGGACAAGAGCCGCGTGCAGCAGGCGCTGAACCGGATCCGGATCAAGATGAATGGCCGTGAGAAGGTGGATGAGTGGCCCCGCAGGAGCGCAACGACCTGTTCAACGAGCAGGAGATCGTCAACACCATCATGACCCGCGCCCAGGCCGACAGCCGCATGATCTGCCGCCGCGAGCGCCTGACCGGCAGCAACATGCCGACCAGTGTCTGCTTGACCGTGGCCCAGCGTCGCAAGGCCCAGGAAGACAGCCGCCAGGCGCTGACCGACCAGCAGCGCATCAGCCGCTGACCCGCCGACGCAGGGGCCTTGCCCGGTGTCGCCCCGTCGGTACGAAATGTTAAGAATGGAACCTGTATCGTTCAGCAGGTAGACGTCGCGTCCACCCGCACAGGGGCATCCTGAGCGGGTGGGCCTGGCCCCCCGACGACCCTTCAAGAACCAGAGGTCCCAGTGCGCATTCTCGTAATCGAAGACAACAGCGACATCGCCGCCAACCTTGGCGACTACCTTGAGGATCGTGGCCACACCGTGGACTTCGCCGCCGACGGCGTGACCGGCCTGCACCTGGCCGTGGTCCACGAGTTCGACGCCATCGTGCTGGACCTGAACCTGCCGGGCATGGATGGCATCGAAGTGTGCCGCAAGCTGCGCAACGAGGCGCGCAAGCAGACCCCGGTGCTGATGCTGACCGCCCGCGACTCGCTGGACAACAAGCTGGCCGGTTTCGATTCCGGCGCCGACGACTACCTGATCAAGCCGTTCGCGCTGCAGGAAGTGGAAGTGCGCTTGAACGCGCTGTCGCGCCGCGGCAAGGGCGTGCAGACCCGCGTGCTGGAAACCGGCGATCTGGAATACAACCTGGACACGCTGGAGGTGCGTCGCCAGGGCAAGCTGCTGCAGCTCAACCCGACCGCGCTGAAGATCCTGCAGGCCCTGATGGAGGCCGCGCCGGCCGTGGTTACCCGCCAGGAACTGGAGACCCGCGTCTGGGGCGAAGAGCTGCCCGATTCGGATTCGCTGCGTGTCCACATCCACGGCCTGCGTGCGGTGGTCGACAAGCCGTTTGAAGTGCCGCTGATCCAGACCCGCCATGGCATCGGATACCGCATCGCCACCCCGGAAGCCTGATTCCGTGGCAACCAAGGGGGAGCGCCGGCGTTCGCCGTATCGGCGGCGCCTGCGCAGCCGCATCATCGTCTCGTTCGTGTTGTTGGGCTTCTGCCTGACGACACTGTTCGCGTTCGCCACCAACTGGGCCCGCATGCGCGTGGAAAACCAGCTGGTCGAAGACGTGATGAACCGCAACATCAACGAATATGTGCGGCGGTTCTACGAGAGCCCGGATCGCAACCCCGACCTGCCCGTGCAGCAGATGCGTGCGCGCCTCGTCAAACCCGACAAGTTCGAGGCGTTGCGCGAGGAAGAGCCGGACTGGGCCGCGCTGCCCGATGGCAACCACAACATCTCCGGGGTGGACGAGCGCGGGCAACCTTATGCGTACAAGCTGGCCGTGCGCAAGACGCCCGACGCCTGGGCATTCCTGGCCTACGACATGACCGACAGCGTGCGCGGCGGGCAGCAGCTCAACCGCGCGCTGGTACTGTCGGTGCTGGTGTTCAGCCTGTTGTCGCTGGTGCTGGGCTGGTGGTCGGCCTCGAAGGTGATGAAGCCGGTTTCGGACCTGGCCGCGCGGCTGCGTGCCTATCGCGGCGGCACGAGCGAGCCCGAGCCGCTGGCGCCACGTTTCCCCGATGACGAAGTGGGGCAGCTGGCGCAGGCGCTGGATGACTATTCGTCGCGGCTGACCGAAGTGGTGCAGCGCGACCGTGAGTTCAATGCCGACGTCAGCCACGAGTTGCGCACGCCGCTGGCGGTGATCCGTGGCGCCACCGAACTGCTGCTGACCCGGCCCGGCCTGGATGAGAAGGTGCTGCAGCGTCTGCAGCGCATCCAGCGTGCCGAACAGCAGTGCAGCGACCTGATCGGCGCGCTGCTGCTGCTGTCGCGCAATGAACGCGGGCAGGGCACCAGCAACGTCGCGCGCGTAGCCGAACAGCTGCTGGACGCCCACCGCGCCCAGTTGGGTGGCAAGCCGTTGGAGCTGGCGCTGGAAGGCGAGCGCAACCTGGTGATCGATGCGCCGGAGGCGGCGTTGTCGGTGGCGCTGGGCAACCTGATCGGCAACGCGGTGAAGTACTCGCAGGATGGCGAAGTGCGCGTCTTTGTCGGCAGCAATTCGGTGTCGGTGACCGACAGCGGACCGGGCCTGAGCGAAGAGGATGCCGCCAAGCTGTTCCAGCGCGGCTATCGCGGCACGCACGCCGGCCATTCGCAGGGCGGTGGCATCGGCCTGTCGATTGTCAGCCGCCTGTGCGATCTGTACGGCTGGCAGGTGAGCGTGCGCCCCGGTGGCGAGCGCGGCGTGATCGCCACCCTGACATTCTCGCCGAAGCCGTTGTAAGGGCCCCTGCTTTGGTGGGTTCTCCACTTTTGTAGAGCCGAGCCCGCGCTCGGCTGCGGTGGCTTCCCGGAGCCGAGCATTGGCTCGGCTCTACACCGGTTTCGTGTTGCGCCCTGTGTCGCTTGTGCCATCGAATTAACTTCGTAGACGTGATGGGCCAGAAGCCCAACACGACATCACCGTGATCGCCGCCACGCCGCGCGCGTGTCCGCATGCACGCATTCGTGCACCCAACTGCGGCTTGAGAATTTCCTTACAGATCACAGCGCTGCGTGATGGCCAGATGGGGCGGCCGGGGCAGGTGCCCTGGCCGGGATTGGCGTCCTGAAAAAAATCCAACATTCAGCAATCTTCGACTGACCCTCGGTCAGTCGTCGAAAATGCACCGCGTGCCTTGCTTCGGCGGGCGGTGCGTGGGGATTCATCAGAATCCGCTGGAGTCTTTTTGCTGAATGTCGGACCTCCGGTACGCCAACCCGCACCGTCCGCCACCTCGCATCCGCAGGTGGCCCGCCGACTGCGAGGAGATTCACCATGTCCGCACGCCCCTTGTTTCCCCAGCTGCACGCCCTGATCGGCGAAGCCGCCGACCTGCTGCCCGCCGACGTCGCCGAGCGCATCGAAACCCTGCTCGATGATCCCAGGGATCTGCTGCCCGCGCTACTGGCCCGCATGGACGGGCGCGATGCAGCCGACGGCCGACGGCTGGAGGCCGAGGGTCTCAGCCCGGCCCAGGCGGCCACCATGGCCGGCCTCAGTCGCACCCTGGCCGGCTTGAATGCACTCATGCAGGTCTTGCACGCCGCCGAAGCCGCCCGCGAACAGGGCGGTGCCCACCAGCAGCTCAGCCCGGATGTCGTCGATGGATTGCTGCTCGGCGCCCGGGAACTGGCTCGCTACGCCCGCCTGCAGCTGGAGTAGGTCCACGCCACGCGTGGATGCAGAACACTTTGTAGAGCCGAGCCCATGCTCGGCCTGATGATCGCAGCCGAGCATGGGCTCGGCTCTACAGCAGTTCCACGCTGGCGCCCGGTAGATCACCGCCGTGCGTGGAGTCGCTCCGGTAGTGCCGGCCGCTGGCCGGCAACCCGGCCTCAACTCCCAGCCAACCTCAGGTACCGCTCATGCAGCGCTTCCACCTGCGCCTGCAGGTCTTCCGGGTGGCCATCGTTGACCACCACATCATCGGCCAGTGCCAACCGCTGCGTGCGGCTGGCTTGGGCGGCGATCATCTTGTCGGCCAGTGCGGCGTCGATGCCGTCGCGCTGCATCAGCCGGGCGTGCTGCACGGCTTCGGGGGCATCCACCAGCAGCACCCGGTCCAGCCACGGGTAGGCGGTCCGCCCACCGACCTCGGTCAGTAGCGGAATGGCGGCAATCGCGTAGGGGCTGGTGGCCTGCTCGCACTGCTGTTGCATCAGAAGGCGGATGGCCGGATGGGTGATCGCTTCCAGCGCGGTCCGTTCGGCCGGATCGGCGAATACGTGGGCACGCAAGCGCGCCCGGTCAAGGCTGCCGTCCGTCAGCAGCATGTCGGCGCCGAAGCGCTCGGCGATGCGGCCCAAGGCAGGGCTGCCGGCAGCAACCACCGCGCGGGCGGCCAGATCGGCGTCGGCCACCACGATGCCCAGCGCCTCGAAGCGCCGGGTCACCTCGCTCTTGCCGGCGGCAATGCCGCCGGTCAGGCCCACCACATACCGGCTCATGGGGATTCCCCTCAGCGCAGTCCGCTCATCACCAGGTACTGCTCGACCACGGGCGCGCCCCACATGAAATACAGCCAGCCTGCGATGGCCAGGTAGGGGCCGAACGGGATGGGCGTGGCGCGGTCACGGCCCCGGGTGTACAGCCAGATCGAGCCGATGATGGCACCCAGCACCGACGACAGCAGGATGATCGGCAGGATGCCCTTCAGCCCGCACCAGGCGCCGAGGGCGGCCAGCAGCTTGAAATCGCCGTGGCCCATGCCTTCCTTGCCGGTCAGCTGCTTGAACAGCCACCAGACCATCCACAGCGACAGATAGCCCACCGCCGCGCCGACCAAGGCGGGCTTGGCCGGCATGTACAGGTTGTCGATGTTGCCTATCAGGCCCAGCCACATCAGGGGCAGGGTCAACTGGTCGGGTAGCAGCTGGGTGCGCAGGTCGATGCCGGACAGGGCGATCAGGAAGCAGGTCAGCACGATGGCGCCGAAGCCCTGCCAGCCGAAGCCGAACTGCCAGACGCAGGCCAGCACGAGCACCGAGGTCAGGGCCTCGACCAGCGGATACTGCAGCGAGATCGGCGCCTTGCAGTGGCGGCACTTGCCGCCCTGGATGAGCCAGCTGAACAGCGGGATGTTCTCGTACCAGCTCAGCTTGTGCTTGCAGTGCGGGCAGTGCGAGGGCTCGACCACGATCCCCGGTGGTGGGGGCTCGTAGAAGTCCGGTTCCTCCAGGACCTCGCGCGCATCACGCTTCCACTGCCATTCCAGCCGCTTTGGCAGGCGCAGGATGACGACGTTCAGGAAACTGCCCAGCAGCAGTCCAAAGGCGGCCGCGGCGGGGTAGCCGAGGCCGGGATGCTGGTCGAGAAAAGCCATGTATGTGTTATCCGACGACGGCGCCGAGTTTGAAGATGGGAAGGTACATGCCGATGACCATACCGCCAACGACGACGCCGATGAAGACCATGATCATCGGTTCAAGCAGGCTGCTCAGGGCATCCACGGCGTTGTTGACTTCCTGCTCATAGTACTCGGCCACCTTGAACAACATGGCATCAAGAGCGCCGGCCTCTTCGCCGATGCCCGTCATCTGGATGACCATGTGCGGGAACAGTGCGGTCTGTTTCATGGCCATGTTGACCGGATAGCCCACCGAAACATCGTCGCGCATCCGTAGAACGGCCTCTTCGTAGATCTTGTTGCCAGTGGCGCCTGCCACGATACCCAGCGCCTCCACCAGCGGTACGCCGGCTTTGAAGGTCACCGCTGTGGTGCGGGCGAAGCGGGCGATCGAGCTGTTGTGCATGATCTGGCCGATCACCGGCACCTTCAGGATCAGCCGGTCCATGGTGTGCTGCATCTTTGGCGATCGCTTATAGGCCATGGTGAATCCAACCCCAGTGCCTATTACGATGATTGCCATCAACCACCACCAAGAAACCATGAATCGCGAAAGGCCGACGATCATTTGAGTGAAGGCTGGCAAGTCTGCGCCGAAGCCGCGAAATACTTCCTCGAACTGCGGTACCACAAAGATGAGCATGATGGCGCTAACCAGTAGTGCTACAACAACTACCATCGCCGGATAGAACAACGCCTTCTTGATCTTGCCTTTGAGGCCTTCGATGTTCTCTTTATAGGTGGCAACGGTGTCCAGCACCGTTTCCAGCACGCCGGCCCCTTCGCCAGCGCGTACAAGATTTCGATAGAGTTCGTCGAATTGGACCGGATGCTTGCTCACGGCCTCGTACAGCGAGGAGCCGCCCTCGATATCGGTCCGGATGCCATCGACCATCTTTTTCATACGCGGGTTCTTGTGCCCGCTACCGATGATGTCCAGTGCCGAGACAATCGGCACGCCGGACTTCATCATGGTCGCCATTTGCCGGCTGAAGAAGGCGATGTCCTTGGCGCCTACCGCTTTGCCGGCGGCCCCGAACAATGGCTTTGGCTTGGGCTTCACCTGTCCGGGATTGATTCCCTGGCGGCGCAGCTCAGCGCGCAGCAGATTGGCATTCTTCGCCAGCTGCTCACCCTTCATTTTAACGCCCCGCTTGTCGGTCCCCTCCCAGACAAACGGTTGCAACTCCATGGTGGCGCGAGCCACCGGCTCCTTCTTGACCGCACTGCGACTGACAGACATGTTGGCTCCCCAAGGCCCGCCATCCCCAGGCGGGCGTCTAACCGCCGATGGTAGCGGGTTCAGGGCCGTCTGGGCAGTTGGTGGACAGCACAATGCGCAAATCCGTGCCGGGCGCCGACCAAAGGTGACGCACTGCGTCACATTGCCGGGTCCATCGCAGATTCGCACACGGGGGGTTCCCATCCGTGAAATTGATGCCATCATGGGCATGGGGAAATTCAAGGGGAGGCGTGCCGGGGTTGGCACGCAACCTGCGTTGATCCACCCGCAGGGCACAGGACCCGCTCACCCGGCCTACGGGCCGGAAGATCCTGATGCGCTGATCATCAACCATCACTATCTTGGGGATGTACCAAATGAAGAACCAGAAGGGCTTCACCCTTATCGAACTGATGATCGTCGTTGCGATCATCGCCATCCTGGCGGCCATCGCGATTCCGCAGTACAACGATTACACGGCGCGCGCCCAAATGTCGGAGGCGTATACGTTGGCCAGCGGTCTGAAGACTCCGATTGCCGAAGCTTTCGCTCAGGATTCCGATCCGGCTGCCTCTTGTGTGGTTCCGGCGAACGCTGTGGAAACCGGCAAGTATGTTGCTTCGGTCGAAGCCGGCGGTAACAGCCCGTGCACTATCATCGCCACCATGAAGGACGACGGCGTGAATGCGAAGGCTGCCGGCAAGACTGTCACTCTGACCTTCACTCCGGGTACTGGCGCTTGGGCGTGCTCTACCAATGCCGCCTCTGAAGTGCAGCCTAAGGCTTGCGCCACTGCTCCGTAAGCTGGGGCTTCGCAGCCAAAAAAGCCCCGGCGCTGCCGGGGCTTTTTTTTGGGGTAGGGTCGATCCAAACATTTGATCTGCGCATTGGGGAGCGCCATGAACAAGCAGACCGGTTTCACGTTGATTGAGTTGATGGTCGTAGTCGCCGTTATAGCCGTTCTTTCGGCAATCGCAATTCCGCAATACAACGACTACACCGCTCGTACTCAATTGTCTGAGGCTGTAGTCCTGTTGGGCGGGCTTAAAACACCCGTCGCCGAACAATTTGCCAACAATAATGGCGCAAATTCCTGCGTTCTGCCTGATAGCGCGGTCTTGGCGGGCAAATATGTTGAAGGCATAGAGGCGGTAGATGGCGTCCCGTGCGTGATTATTGCGACCATGAAGGCTGTAGGCGTTAACAGCAAGGTGGAATCAGCGACAGTGACTATCATCTACGCCGCTGACACCGGCACGTGGGCTTGTACAACCAGCGCGCCAGTTGAGGTCGCGCCGAAAGGCTGCCCGCATGGTTGAAGCATCCAATGGTTCCGGCCTACCTATGGTTGGGGTAGTCTGCCGAGGAGTAGGAGCGCACCCATGAACGCCGTAACCACCGCCAATCTCGTCGGCATCACCGGCCTGGCCCGTCGCCTTGTCCAGGATGGTGCGCTGGACGAGGCTTCCGCCCGCGACGCCATGGCCAAGGCCGCTGCGGCCCGGCAGCCGCTGCCCACCTGGTTCGCGCAGAACAAGGTGGTTGGGGCGGCCCAGCTGGCGGCCGCCAATGCGGTCGAGTTCGGCATGCCGCTGTTCGACGTGTCCACGTTCGACGCCAGCCAGAACGCGATGAGCTTGGTCAGCGAGGAGCTGCTGCGCAAGCACAACGTGCTGCCGCTGTTCAAGCGCGGCGGCAAGCTGTTCGTGGGTACCAGCAACCCGACCCATTCGCTGGACGAGATCAAGTTCCACACCAATCTGGTGGTGGAACCGATCCTGGTCGATGAAGACCAGATCCGCCGCACGCTCGAGCAATGGCATGCCAGCCATGACACGCTGGGCGACGCGCTGGGCGGTGACGACGATGGCATTGGTAACCTGGATGTGTCCGGCGGTGACGAGGACATTTCCGGGGGCGGCGACGCCGGCATCGATGCCAAGGGCGATGACACCCCGGTGGTGAAGTTCGTCAACAAGGTGCTGGTGGACGCGATCCGCAAGGGCGCCTCGGACATCCACTTCGAGCCCTATGAAGACGACTACCGCGTGCGCCTGCGCATCGACGGGTTGCTGAAGATGGTGGCGCGCGCGCCGGTGAAGTTGAACCAGCGCATTGCCGCGCGCCTGAAGGTGATGGCGCAGCTGGACATCGCCGAGAAGCGCGTGCCGCAGGACGGACGCATCAAGCTCAATCTGTCCAAGACCAAGCAGATCGACTTCCGCGTGAGCACGCTGCCGACCCTGTTCGGCGAGAAGGTGGTGCTGCGTATCCTGGATGGCAGCGCGGCCAAGCTGGGCATCGACAAGCTGGGTTACGAACCGGACCAGCAGAAGCTGTTCCTGGACGCCATCCACAAGCCGTACGGCATGGTGCTGGTGACCGGCCCGACCGGTTCGGGCAAGACGGTGTCGCTGTACACCGCGCTGGGTATCCTCAACGACGAGACGCGCAACATCTCCACCGCCGAAGACCCGGTGGAAATCCGCCTGCCCGGCGTCAACCAGGTGCAGCAGAACAACAAGCGCGGCATGACCTTCGCCGCGGCCCTGCGCTCGTTCCTGCGACAGGATCCAGACATCATCATGGTCGGCGAAATCCGCGACCTTGAGACGGCCGAGATCGCCATCAAGGCTGCGCAGACCGGCCACATGGTGCTGTCCACGCTGCACACCAACGATGCGCCGCAGACCATCGCGCGCCTGATGAACATGGGCATCGCGCCGTACAACATCACCAGCTCGGTGACGCTGGTGATCGCCCAGCGCCTGGCGCGCCGGCTGTGCAACAACTGCAAGCGCCCGGCCAATCTGCCCGAGCATGCGCTGCTGGCCGAAGGCTTCACCCAGGCACAGCTGGACGCGGGTATCGAGCTGTACGAGGCGGTCGGCTGCGATGAGTGCACCGAGGGCTACAAGGGCCGTACGGGTATCTACCAGGTGATGCCGATGACCGACGAGATCGCCACGATCGTGCTGGCTGGCGGCAATGCGTTGCAGATTGCCGAGGCCGCACAGCAGATCGGGGTGAACGATCTGCGCCAGTCGGCGTTGAAGAAGGCGGCGGCGGGCATTACCAGCCTGGCCGAGATCAACCGCGTTACCAAGGACTGAGGTAGAGCCGAGCCCATGCTCGGCTGAGGTACCGAAGAGCAGCCGAGCGTGGGCTCGGCTCTACAGTAGATCCACGCCATGCGTGGATGGCGCGGTCCCGACCACCGCGCAGCCGGGCATGGGCTCGGCTCTACTCCATCCCCAGCTTCTTCAGCTTGTAGCGCAGCGCGCGGAAGGTGATGCCCAGCTGCGCGGCGGTGCGGGTCTTGTTCCAGCGGTTTTCTTCCAGCGCGCGCTGGATGGCACTGCGCTCGAGCTGTTCGATGTACGAGGGCAGGGCGGCGCTGCCGGGCTGCAGGTCCACCACGGCTTCGGCGTGTGCTGCGCTGCCGGGCGTGCGCGGGGCATGCTGCGGCAGGCGCAGGTCGTCGGCGCCGATGCGGTCATCTTCGGCTAGGGCCAGCGCGCGTTCCAGGATGTTCTCCAGTTCGCGCACGTTGCCGGGGAAGGCGTACTGGGCCAGTGCATCCAATGCCGACGGCGCCAGCAAAGGCGTCGGGCGGCCGTGGCTGCGGGCCAGCCGTGCCAGCACCGACGCGGCCAGTCCCGGCAGATCCTGGCGACGCTCGCGCAGCGGCGGCACCTTCAGTTCGATCACGTTGATGCGGTAGTACAGGTCGTGGCGGAAGCGCCCGTCCTCGACCAGCTCGGCCAGGTCCTTGTGGGTGGCCGAGAGGATGCGCACGTCCACCGGCTCCTCGTTGGCGGCGCCGACCGCGCGCACCGACTTTTCCTGGATCGCGCGCAGCAGCTTCACCTGCATCTGCAGGGGCAGCTCGGCCACTTCGTCCAGGAACAGGGTGCCGCCATGCGCGGCCTGGAACAGCCCGGGCTTGTCGGCGTGGGCGCCGCTGAAGCTGCCCTTGCGGTGGCCGAAGAATTCGCTCTCCATCAGCTCGCCGGGAATGGCGCCGCAGTTGACCGGCACGAACGGGCCGGCCGCGCGGGCGCCCTGGGCGTGGATGGTGCGTGCGACCAGCTCCTTGCCCACGCCGGATTCACCGAGGATGTAGACCGGCGCCTGGCTGCGCGCGACCTTGCCGATGGTGGTGCGCAGCACGTCCATGGCCGGCGAGTCGCCGAGCAGTCGCGCCCCTTGTTCGGCGGCAGGGCCGGGCACGGGCCGCTCGGTGTTGTTGAGTTCCAGCGCGTGCTTGACCAGGCCACGCAGCACGGCGATGTCCACCGGCTTGCTGACGAAATCGAAGGCGCCGGCCTTCAGCGCTTCCACCGCCAGGTCCATGCTGCCAAAGGCAGTGATCATCGCCACCGGCGTGCGCGGGTAGTGCTGGGCGATCTCGCTGACCAGCTCGATGCCGTTGCCGTCGGGCAGGCGCATGTCGGTGATGCACAGGTCGTACGGATTGCTGGCCAGCAGTTCGCGCGCTTCGGCAAGGTTGGCTGCGGTACTGATGCGCAGCCCCATGCGGCCGAGCGTCAGTACCAGCAGTTCGCGGATGTCGCGTTCGTCGTCGACGACGAGGGCGCTGCGGGTTTCGTTCATGGGCGTGAAAGATAAACGAGGGGGCTGGAAGCGACAAATGTTTGACGCACAGAATGGAGATCAGGTGGGCAACAGCGTGTGCGGGCCGGGCAACACCAGGCGGAAGCAGGAGCCGCCGGCGGGTACCGGGATGTAGTCCAGCCGTGCCTGGTTGGCTCGGCACAGCTCGCGGGCGATGTACAGACCCAGCCCGGTGCCGTGCTCGGACGTGGTGAAGAACGGCCGGAACAACTGCGCGGCCACGCTCTCTGGGATGCCGGGGCCACGATCCATCACGTCGATGACCGCACTGCGCTCGTGCTGCGCCACGCGCAGGCGCACCCGCGCCGGTTGCTGGCCGATGCGGCCATACTTGAGCGCGTTGTGCACCAGCACGGTCAGCACCTGGTAGAGGTGCTTGCTGTCGACCTGGGCCAGCACCGAGGTGTCGTTGATGATCGGTTCGATGCTGTCGGTCTCCAGCGTCTGCCCCTGCTTGTACTCCAGCACGAAGCGGCGCACGAAGGCGGCCAGGTCGACGTTTTCGGGCGTGGCGCGCTCGCGCCGGGCCAGGCCCAGCACGCTTTCGACGATGCCGTTGGTGCGCTGGCACTGCTGGCGGATGATCTGCAGCAGGCGGCGGTCGCTTTCGTTGAAGCCGGTGCCTTCTTCCAGCAGCTGCACCGCGTAGTTGATCGCGGCCAGCGGGTTGCGGATCTCGTGGGCGAGGCTGGCCGAGAAGCGCCCCATTGCTGACAGGGTGAGCGATTCGGCACGGCGCGAGACCACGCTGGAGTCGTCCAGGAACACCAGGGCCAGCTCGCTGCCGGCCAGCAGGCGCGCAAAGCGGGGCTGCACTTCGGGCTGGTCGGGGTTGAGCTGCAGCGGCAGTTCGTCCTGGGCCCAGCCGTTGCGCCAGCGCTGCAGGCGACGGGCGAGTTCCGGGGCGGCGCTGGCCAGGTCCAGGCGGCCGCTTTCGCCGCTGCCGTCGCTGTCACCGAGCAGCATCGAGGCGGCCTCGTTGGCCAGGGTGACACGGTTGTCGGCGTCGACCACCAGCACGCCGGTGCGCATGCGGCGGATGATCAGCTCGTTGATCTGGAACAGGTTGGCTACTTCGTCGCCGCGCTGGTTGGCCAGCTGCTGGTTGCGGCGCGCGCGGCTGCCGACCTGGTAACTGATGAAGGCCAGCGCCAGGTAGCTGGTGGCGAACATCGCCAGTTCGGCCAGGGTGCGGGTGGGGTCGCCGCCTTCCAGCAGCTTCCAGGTGTATTCGACGCCGGTGGCGAGGCTGGCGGCCAGTGCCAGGCCCAGCCCCAGGCTGAGCGGCAGCAGGGTGGCGGCAGCGGCGATGTTGAACAGCAGCGACATCGAGATGCCGGCGCTGGCACCGGGCAGGGCATGCGACAGCAGGGTGGCGGCGACGATGTCTACCAGCACGCCGCTGACCACGATCGGGCGCAGCCAGCGTTCGTTGCGGCCGATCACCAGCGCCAGCAGCGACAGCACCAGGTAGATGGCAGCGACGGTGTCGGCCAGCCGCGGGTGGTGGGCTTCGCCGACCATCGCCGACAGCGGGCTGTAGAGCAGGGCGGCGATGACCGAGGCGATCAGCACCCGGTACAGCGCGAAGAAATACAGCTCACGCCGCGGAATCGATTCGATGCGGTCGATCAATGAAGCGCTGGGTGACACGCCGGAACTCCCCTTCTGGCTGCCTGGGTCTGGAATCTGCGGCGGGCCTGCCCGGCGTCCCCTGAGGCCGGGCGGTACGTCGCTTCGATGTGGCCTGCGGTGGAAGCCGTCGAGCACCCCCGACGCTGCACACCCTGGTTGACCAGTATAGGGCCCCCGGCAGGCGCCCGCCGGTGCGGCCCGGATCGCGCATTTGGCCTGGGATGGATACCGCTGGCCAGCCGGCCCCCGGGCGCAACTGCCTGAATGACGGCGAAAATCTGGCCGGGTCTGGCGTTTTGTACAGACTTCTTTGCGCCCCGGCGCCGGCTCGGCCACAATAGTGGGCCCGCCGCGGTCCGTGCCGGTGCCTCTTTGAGGGGGCCCTGAGGAATTGCGTGCGGTCGTTCCTATTCCCACGGTGACGCATGAATTTCCACGAATACCAGGCAAAACAACTGCTTGCCGAATACGGCATCCCGGTCCCGGCCGGCAAGGTCGCGGCGACCCCGGACGAGGCGGTTGAAGTCGCCCAGTCGCTGGGCCAGGGCCCCTGGATGGTCAAGGCGCAGATCCACGCTGGCGGCCGCGGCAAGGCTGGCGGCGTCAAGTTCTGCAAGACCGTCGACGACGTGAAGGCCGCAGCGGCCAAGATGCTCGGCACCAAGATGGCCACCTACCAGACCGCCGGCGTCGAGCTGCCGATCAACCTGGTGCTGGTGACCACCGCCGGTGAGATCGTCAAGGAGCTGTACCTGTCGGTCCTGGTGGATCGCGGCACCCGCACCATCAGCTACATCGCCTCTTCCGAAGGCGGCATGGAAATCGAGCAGGTCGCTGCCGAGACCCCGGACAAGATCCACACCCTGAACGTGGACTTCGTCGAGGGCGTGCAGGGTTACCACGGCCGTGACATCGGCTTCAAGATGGGCCTGACCGCCAAGCAGGCCGGCCAGTTCGCCAACATCATGGTGAACCTGTACCGCATCTTCAACGAGAAGGACCTGGCGCTGGTTGAGATCAACCCGCTGGCGATCCTGGACGACGGCAACCTGTACGCGCTGGACGGCAAGTTCAACAGCGACGACAACGCCAACTTCCGCCACAAGGAACTGGTCGCGATGCGCGACAAGTCCCAGGAAGATGAAACCGAAGTGACCGCTTCGGAGCTGGACATCAACTACGTCACCATGGACGGCAACATCGGCTGCATGGTGAACGGTGCCGGCCTGGCCATGGCCACCATGGACGTCATCAAGCTCAACGGCGGCGAGCCGGCGAACTTCCTGGACGTGGGCGGCGGTGCGAACAAGCAGCGCGTCATCGAAGCGTTCAAGCTGATCCTGTCCTCGGACAAGGTTGAAGGCATCTTCGTCAACATCTTCGGCGGCATCGTCCGCTGCGACATGATTGCCGAAGGCATCATCGCCGCCGTGAAGGAAGTGGGCGTCAAGGTTCCGGTCGTGGTGCGCCTGGAAGGCACCAACGTGGAAGAGGGCAAGCAGCTGCTGCGTGACAGCGGCATGGCCATCATCCCGGCTGACAACATCAACGACGGCGCCAAGAAGGTCGTTGAAGCGGTCAAGAACGCCGCCTGATCCACGACACCGAAGGAAATTCCCATGTCTGTTTTGATTAACAAGAACACCAAGGTGATCGTGCAGGGCTTCACCGGCCAGCAGGGCACCTTCCACGCCACTCAGATGATCGAGTACGGCACCCAGGTTGTTGGCGGCGTGACCCCGGGCAAGGGTGGCACCACCCACATCGACCTGCCGGTCTTCAACACCGTTGCCGACGCCGTGCAGAGCACCGGCGCCAACGCTTCGGTCATCTACGTGCCGCCGCCGTTCGCGGCCGACGCGATCCTGGAAGCTGCGGCTGCCGGCATCAAGGTCATCGTCTGCATCACCGAAGGCATCCCGGTGCTGGACATGCTGCGCGTCAAGAACGTGCTGACCCGTTCCTACCCGGACACCGTGCTGATCGGGCCGAACTGCCCGGGCGTCATCACCCCGGGCGAGTGCAAGATCGGCATCATGCCGGGCCACATCCACAAGCCGGGCAAGATCGGCATCGTGTCGCGTTCGGGCACCCTGACCTATGAAGCGGTCAAGCAGACCACCGAAGTCGGCCTGGGCCAGTCCACCTGCATCGGCATCGGCGGTGACCCGATCAACGGCCTGAACTTCGTCGACTGCCTGAAGCTGTTCAACGAAGACCCGCAGACCGAAGGCATCATCATGGTCGGCGAAATCGGCGGTGACGCCGAAGAAGCCGGCGCCGAGTACATCAAGAACCACGTGAAGAAGCCGGTCGTCGGTTTCATCGCCGGTGCGTCGGCTCCGGCCGGCAAGCGCATGGGCCACGCGGGCGCGATCGCCTCGGGCGGCAAGGGCACCGCGGAAGGCAAGTTCGCCGCGATGGAAGCCGCTGGCGTGGTCACCGTCCGCTCGCCGGGCGACCTGGGCGCTGCCATCGCCAAGCTGGTGAAATAAGATCGGCTGCCTCTGGCAGCCGATTCTGTAGAGCCGAGCCCACGCTCGGCTTGCTTTGGAAAAGCCGCCCTCGGGCGGCTTTTCTGCGTCTGTCGCCCCGGCCATCCCGGCAACCCCATCCACGCATGGCGTGGATCTACTGAGCCAGGGCTGTCCACGCAGTGAGCGCGCCCGGCGTGCGCATGGCGCAGCGCTACAATGGCGGCATTGCAACCACAGGCTGGATTCCCATGGCTTCGATCCGCATCGCGATGGCGCAGTTCGACTTCCCGGTCGGCGACGTCGCCGGCAACACCGAGCGCATCATCGAGATGATCGGCCAGGCGCGCGATGAGTACGGCGCCGAGCTGGTGATGTTCCCCGAGCTGGCGGTGAGCGGCTACCCGCCGGAGGACCTGCTGCTGCGCCCGGGTTTCCTGTACGAGTGCGAGCAGGCGTTGACCCGCATCGCCACCGCCTGCCGTGGCATCACCGCCGTGGTCGGCTGGCCACAGGCGGCTGGCGCGGTGGTCTACAACGCTGCCAGCGTACTGCGTGACGGCCTGGTCGAGCAGACCTACCGCAAGCGCGAACTGCCCAACTACGCGGTGTTCGACGAGCGCCGCTACTTCGACGTCGATCCGGATGGTGGCAGCTGCGTGTTCGAGGTCAATGGCATTCCGGTCGGCCTGCTGATCTGCGAGGACCTGTGGTTTGCCGAGCCGCTGGCCGACACCATGCGCGCGGGTGCGCAGCTGGTGGTGGTGCCGAATGCTTCGCCCTACGAGCGTGGCAAGCACGCCCAGCGCGACGCCGTGCTGGCCGCGCGTACCCGCGAGAGCGGGGCGGCCATCGCTTACCTCAACGTGGTGGGCGGCCAGGATGCGCTGGTGTTCGACGGTGCTTCGGTGGTGGCGGATGGTGATGGCACGGTGCACCCGGCCGCTGCTGCCTTCGTCGACCAGTGGCTGGTGGTGGAGTATGACGGTGAGACCCGCCGCTTCATGCCGCATGTGTGGATGGACGACGGCGACGAGAGCATGGACGCGCTGGCCTGGCGCGCGGTGACCCGTGGCATCCAGGACTACTGCCGCAAGAACGGTTTCAGGAAGGTGTGGCTGGGCCTGTCCGGTGGCATCGACTCGGCCCTGGTGCTGGCATTGGCCGTGGATGCGATGGGCGCGGAGAACGTGACCGCCGTGCGCCTGCCGTCGCGCTACACCGCCGGCCTGTCCAACGACCTGGCCGCCGAGCAGTGCCGGGCGCTGGGGGTGAAGCTTGAGGCTGTGTCGATCGAGCCGGCGTTCAAGGGCCTGATGGAATCGCTGGCGCCGATGTTCGAAGGCACCGCGCCGGACGTGACCGAAGAGAACCTGCAGTCGCGCAGCCGCGGCGTGATCCTGATGGCGCTGGCCAACAAGTTCGGCGGCCTGCTGCTGACCACCGGCAACAAGAGCGAGTACGCGGTCGGCTACGCCACCATCTACGGCGACATGTGCGGTGGCTACGCGCCGCTGAAGGACCTGTACAAGACCGAAGTATTCGGCCTGTCCAAGTGGCGCAATACCGTGGGCGGCGCACCGGTGATCCCGCCGGCGGTGATCAGCCGCCCGCCGTCGGCCGAGCTGCGCGAGAACCAGCTGGACCAGGACTCGCTGCCGGCCTATGACGTGCTGGACGGCATCCTCTACCGCTACATCGACCAGGAGCAGTCGCGCGGCGAGATCGTGGCCGCCGGCTACGACGCAGCCGTGGTCGACCGCGTGCTGCGCCTGGTGCGCATCAGCGAGTGGAAGCGGCACCAGGCCGCGCCGGGGCCGAAGGTCTCGCGCCGCGCGTTCGGCCGCGAGCGGCGCTACCCGATCAGCAACGGCTACAAGGGCTGAGGCAGCGCTTGGCGGGTCGTGCCGGCCGCTGGCCGGCAACCCGTTGGCCCCTCCCCGGTGGGTGCGGAGCTTGGTCCGCACGATGGTCGAAGATCATCCACGCTTGGCGTGGATCTACCGGACTCCGTCGAGCAACTGTTCGAGGCCGGCGGTTTCCGCAGCGTCGTTGAAGGGATCGTCCCCCAGTCGCGCACGTACGAACCCCACGCCATCGACCGCCGCTGCGTCCAGCGTGCCCCGGTGGTCGACGGGGTAGCGCCGGAACGCGACCGGCTCGCCTCGCAGGGCCAGCCCAGCGGCGTACAGCAGGGTGGTCAGGTAGGGCACATCGCGGTCCTGGCTGCCATGGCCCAACATCAGCGGTTGGCTGAAGCCGCGGCGCGGTACGCCGAGATAGTCGTACAGCACCGCCCAGATGCCCGGCACGCTGGCCAGCGGCGCAGTGGACATGCTGCCGGTGTCGGCGCCGTCCAGCGTGGTGGCCAGTTCGCCCAGGCACTGCTCGCGTGCCAGGGCCACACGGGCGCGGCCGGCGTCGCTGAGGACGCGGTCGATCTGTGGCGCGACCTGCAGCAGGCCATCGAGCAGATACGCGTGATACGCGTTGAGCGCGCCCGGATTGGCGGCGCGGTTGTCCGGCTTCATCACCAACGCGGTCAGTTCGACTGCGGTGGGCGTGCCGGTGGTGAAGCTGCCGCGGTACTGCAGTGACGGTCCACCATAGGTGGGGGCCATGTGGCCCGCCGTGAGCGCGGCGGCACCGCCCTGCGAATGGCCGACCGACACCCAGCGCGGCGACAGCGTCCCGTTGCCGAGGTACTGGCGGCTGGCCTTGATCATGTCGATGGCGTTGCGCGCGGCAGTGCGCACATGCAGATAGGCATGGTCGCCTGAGCTTCCGAGGCCCTGGTAATCCGCGGCGACCACGGCATAGCCCTGCGCCAGGAACCGATCGAGAAAGCGCCCGTCGCGTTCGGGTTGGTAGGGGCCGGAGACCGAGGGCGCACAACGATCCGCAATGCCCTGGGTGCCATGCGCCCACGACACCACCGGCCAACCACCGATGGGCGGCGTGCCGGCGGGCAGGTACAGCAGGCCGGTGCCTTCGGCCAGCTGCCCGCGGTGGTCAGGAGTGCGGTAGTGCAGTTTGTAGGCCTGGGCGGCCTGGGACGGCACCCAGGTGGCGCGATAGGGGGCTGCGGACAGCAGATCGCCCGGTGCGCCCTGTGCGGCGGCCGGCGGCGCCGAGGCCAGCGCCAGCAGCGCGATGGCGAGGAGGCAGGACAGAGGGCGGATACTGCGGGGCAGTGAGGCCATGGGGCGCTCCGTGATGGCCGGTGTGGCCGTGGCGCTGCAGTGTGGATGGCCGTGCCCGGGCGGGCTGCGACCGGCGTCGCATCCGCCGTGGATTCGTAGCATTCCTAGGTGCCGCCCCGGCGCGGGGAGGCGGACGAGGAAAGCAGTCGAGCATGGCTCGACTCTACAAAGAAGAAGGGCCCCTTTCGGGGCCCTCGCTTACTTCTTTTCCAGTCGCGCGTTGCGCTGGCCGGTGCTGGCGGACTTCTCGCCGGCGAACGGGTTCAGCTTGCGGATCATCCACGGGTACTTCGGCCACTTGCCTTCCAGCCACGGGTGGTCCGGCTGGTTCAGCTGCAGGACGCGGCGGGCGTCGTCGGCCAGGGTCTTGTTGCCCAGGTGGGTGTAGGAATCGGCCAGCACGGCCACGGCGTCGTACTGGAAGGCGCTCTGCGGGTAGGTTTCCAGCAGGTAGTTGGCGCGGCCCACGGCTGACACCCAAGCGCCGCGGCGCATGTAGTACAGCGCGTTGTCCAGCTCGTGCTGGGCGAACACGTCACGCAGCTCCAGCATGCGCTGGCGCGCATCGGCGGCGTAGCGGCTGTTCGGATAACGATCAACCACGATGTTGAAGTCCGAGTACGCCTGGTGCGGCGTGGACAGGTCGCGGCGGCTGGCATCCAGCGACCATACGCGGCGCAGAAAAACCGTACTGCGGTTGGAGTTGGCCAGGCCGCGCAGGTAGTACAGATAGGCAATGTTGCGGTGGGTCGGGTAGGTACGGATGAAGCGGTCGATGCTGGACACCGCGTCATCGTGCTTGCCGGCCTTGTACTGGGCGTAGGCGGTTTCGATCATCGCCTGCTCGGTGTACGGACCGTACGGATACTGGGCCACCAGGCGGCGGAAGCTGGCTTCGGCGCCGCTCCAGTTGCCGCCCTGCATCAGCTTGTGGCTTTTCTCGTACAGCTGTTCGACCGGCACGCCTTCATCGGGGCGATCACCCTTCTTGGCGCCGCGATGGCAGCCGGTTGCGGCGATGACCAGCACCAGCAGCAGGGCGGTGAGGCGGACGGGCGCGGAGAGCATGGCGGAGCGTCGGATCATGGGGTCGAGGCGGGACGCGGCTGGAATACGAAGGGTCGATGATAGCCTAGTGTCCTGTCCAGCGACTGAAACCGGCCGCCGGGACCCCAAAATTTCAAAGAATGCCCCCTGCCATGTCTGAACAACCCTCTGAATCGGCCCGCCAGGCCATTGTCCCCGACACCGCTGCCGGCCGTCGTTTCGACGCGGTCGTGGCCGAACTGTTCCCCGAATACTCGCGCTCGCGGTTGACCGAGTGGATCAAGGCCGGTGAGGTCCTGCTGGACGGTGCCCAGGTGCGCCCGCGCGATCCGCTGCGTGGCGGCGAGGTGGTGACCCTCAACGCGGTGCTGGAAACCCAGACCGACGCCCAGCCGGAGGACATCCCGCTGGACGTGCTGTTCGAGGACGAGCACCTGCTGGTGATCAACAAGCCGGTGGGCCTGGTGGTCCATCCGGGTGCCGGCAACCACAGCGGCACCCTGGTCAACGCGCTGCTGTTCCGCGATCCGTCGGTGGCGGTGCTGCCGCGCGCCGGCATCGTGCACCGCCTGGACAAGGACACCAGCGGCGTGATGGTGGTGGCCAAGACCCTGGAAGCGCAGACCGCGCTGGTCGAGCAGCTGGCGGCACGTGACGTGCACCGTCAGTACCTGGCCATCGTGATGGGCGCGCTGGTGGCCGGTGGTACTGCCGATGCCCCGATCGACCGCCACCCGCGCGATCGCCTGAAGATGGCGGTGCGTGAGGACGGCAAGGAAGCGGTGACCCACTACCGCCTGCGCGAGCGCTTCCGGGCACACACCGCGCTGGAGTGCCGCCTGGAAACCGGCCGTACCCACCAGATCCGCGTGCACATGGCGCACGTGCGCCATCCGATCATCGGCGACCCGCTGTATGGCGGCGCGCTGAAGCTGCCCAAGGGCGCCAGCGACGAGCTGGTGGCCGCGCTGCGCGGCTTCAAGCGCCAGGCCCTGCACGCCGAGACCCTGGAGTTCACGCACCCGATCACCGGTGAACCGGTGCGCAACACCGCGCCGGTGCCGGAGGACATGCTGCACCTGCTGAAGGTGCTGCGCGAAGACAGCGAAGCCTTCGCCGCCCGCGAGCGGGACCGCTGGTGATGGCGGCCGCGCTGCCGTTGCTGCAGGCCGACTGGCCGGCGCCCGCAGGCGTCCATGCGCTGACAACGCGCCGGCACGGCGCGGGCATCTCGCCGGCGCCGTTCGCGCAGTTCAACCTGGGCAACCGGCACGCGGCCGATGGTGATACCCCGGCCAACGTTGAGCACAACCGTCAGCTGCTGCAGCAGGGGCTGGCGCTGCCGTCGGCGCCGCACTGGCTGCGCCAGGTGCACAGCAGCACCGTGCTGCGCTTCGATGCACCGCCGGTGCCCGGCGCGAGCGAGCCGGTGGCCGACGCGGCGGTGACCTCGGTGCCGGGCGTGGTGCTGGCGATCCTGACCGCCGACTGCCTGCCGGTGGTGTTCGCCGCCGCCGACGGCAGCGAGGTGGGCGCGGCCCATGCCGGCTGGCGGGGGCTGGCCGACGGCATGCTGGAGGCCACGGTAGCCGCCCTGCAGACGCCGCCGGCGCAGCTGCGGGCCTGGTTGGGCCCGGCCGCCGGGCCGTCCGACTATGAGATCGGCGAGGAGGTCTATCACGCCTTCGTCGGCCATGATCCCGCTGCTGAGCGGGCGTTCGTCGCGACCCGTCCCGGACACTGGAAAGTGGACCTGTTCGCGCTGGCGCGGCAGCGCCTGCAGTCTGCGGGGATGGACCCGGCACAGGTGTATGGCGGCACGGTGTCGACGATGGCCGACCCGGACCTGTATTCGCATCGGCGCGATCGTCGCACCGGGCGCATGGCGACCCTGGCCTGGATCGCGCCCTGACTCCGCCGCTGTTCGCGCGTGTGCTGGGGCCGGCCTTCGCGACCCTGGCAGGACCGGTGCAGGCGCTGCATGCCGCGCCGTTGCCGTGCCGCTACGCAGGGCAGGCCCGCATCGTGAGGGGGCGGCACTGGCTGGTGCCGCTGCTGGCTGCGTTGGCGCGGTTGCCACAGGACGGTGACGCGCTGCCCACCGAGGTGGCGTTCAACCGCTACCGGCAGGGCGAGCAGTGGGCGCGGCGGTTCGGGTGCTGGCCAATGGTGTCGCGGCTGTGGGCGCACGACGGGCATCTGCGCGAGCAGCTGGGCGCGGTGCGCTTCGAGTTCGCGCTGCGGGCCCGCGACGGTGGTATCGACTGGTCGGTGCGCCGGGTCTGGGCGTTCGGGCTGCTGCCGCTGCCGACGCGTTGGTTCGGCGGTGTGCGCTGCCGTGAAGCCTGGCAGGGTGAGCGCTACACTTTCCTGGTCGATGTGACGCTGCCCTGGGCCGGAGCCCTGATCCGCTATGAAGGTTGGCTCGAACCGCAGTGACGCTGCCGCCGAGGCTGGCAGCGCGGTGATCGTGTTCGATGGCGTGTGCGCACTGTGCAATCGCTGGGTGCGGTTCCTGCTGCGTTTCGACCGCAGGGGGCGCTACCGCTTTGCAGCGATGCAGGGGCAGAAGGGCAGCGCGATGCTGCGCGCGCACGGGCTGGATCCGCAGGACCCGATGTCGTTCCTGCTGCTGGACGCACAGGGTGCCTGGACCGATACCGATGCGATCCTGCGCGTACTTGCGGGGCTGGGTGGCGCCTGGCGCCTGGCCGGCGTGCTGCGGCTCGTGCCGCGCGGCTGGCGTGATGCGGCGTATCGCGCGCTGGCACGCAACCGTTACCGCTGGTTCGGTCGGCATGACACCTGCCATCTACCCGCACCGGAACAGGCCGCGCGGTTCCTGGATTGACGAAAAAGGGGACGGAGGGGATTAAGTCGTTTGTGCACAAACGACTTAATCCCCTCCGTCCCCTTTTTCTTCAGCCTTCGAGTGCGTCGAGGTAGCTGCGGCGCCAGTGGTTGATGTCGTAGGTGCGCAGATGTTCCATCATCGCGTGCCAGCGTTCCTTGCGCCTGCTCAGCGACATCGTCGCTGCGGTGGCGATCGCATCGGCCACGCCGTCCAGATCATGCGGGTTCACCAGCAGTGCCTGCTTCAGTTCGTCGGCGGCGCCAGCCAGCAGTGACAGCACCAGCACGCCGGGATCCTCCGGGTCCTGCGAGGCCACGTATTCCTTGGCCACCAGGTTCATGCCATCGCGCAGCGGCGTGACCAGGCCGACCGCCGCCGCCCGGTAGAAGCCGGTGAGCGTGGCATGGGTGAAGTTCTGGTTGACGTAGCGCAGCGGCGTCCAGTCCGGCTCGGCGTGGCCACCGTTGATGTGGCCGGCGATCTGTTCCAGTTGGCTGCGCAGCTGCCGGTACTCGGTGACGTCGCCGCGCGAGACCGGCGCGATCTGCAGGTAGGTGAGCGAGCCGCGCTGGTCCGGGTGGCGCTGCAGGTAGCGCTCGAAGCCGAGGAAGCGTTCGGGCAGTCCCTTGGAGTAATCCAGGCGATCCACGCCGATCGCCAGCTGGCGGTCCCGCAGGCTGCTGCGAAGGTTCTTCACTGCGGTCTTGGTCGCGGCGGTGCCGGCCTGGCGTGCGATCAGGTCGGTGTCGATGCCGATCGGGAAGGCCGCCGCGCGGAATCGGCGCCCACCGGGTGCTTCCAGCTCACCGTTGTCGAGCACGCGGCCACCACCGAACAGGCGCAGGTAGGTCTGGAAGCGATCGGCATCGCGCTGGGTCTGGAAGCCGACCAGGTCGTAGGCGTACAGCGCGGAGAACAACCGCAGATGATCGGGCATGGCCTGCAGCAGGTCGGCCGACGGCATCGGGATGTGCAGGAAGAAGCCGATGCGGCAGCCGATGCCGCGCTCGCGCAGCAGTGCGCCGAGCGGGATCAGGTGGTAGTCGTGGATCCAGACGATGTCGTCCTCGCGCAGCAATGGCGCGAGCTTGTCGGCGAACAGCGCATTGACCTTGTGGTAGGTCTCGCGGGTGCCGCGGTCGTAGTCGACCAGGTCCAGCCGGAAGTGCAGCAATGGCCACAGCGTGCGGTTGGCGAAACCATTGTAGTAGCCATCGACCTCGCGCTTGCTCAGGTCCATGGTGACGTAGTCGATGTCACCGTCCTTCTGCCGGTGCAGCGTGCCGCTGCCTTCCTTTACGGTCTTGCCGCTCCAGCCGAACCACAGGCCGCCGCGCTCCTTCAGGGCGGCCAGCAGGCCGACCGCCAGGCCGCCTGCGCGGTTCTCGCCGGGCACGGCCACACGATTTGATACCACGACCAGACGACTCACGATGCCTCCTGCCAGGACCGCGACAGGCGCATCGCGGCGGTGATCAGGCCGACATGCGAATAGGTCTGCGGGAAGTTGCCCCAGGCCTCGCCGGTGTCGAAGGCCAGATCCTCCGACAGCAGGCCCAGGTGATTGCGCTGCTTCAGCAGCAGCTCGAACATCTCGCGCGCCTCGTCCAGGCGCCCGATCGCCGCCAGCGCATCGATGTACCAGAACGTGCAGATGGTGAAGCTGGTTTCCGGTTCACCGAAGTCATCCGGAGCGACATAGCGGTACAGCGAATTGCCATGCTTGAGGTCACGGCCGATGGCTTCGACGGTGGCGATGAAGCGGGCGTCCATCGCGTCGATGAAGCCGATGTCGGCCAGCAGCAGCAGCGAGGCGTCCAGGCGATGGCCACCGAAGGTATCGGTGAAGTGGCCCAGCTCTTCGCTCCAGGATTCGGCCATGATGCGCGCGTGGATGGTGTCGGCACGTGTGCGCCAGTAGTGGGCGCGGTCGTCGCGCTTCAGCCGTACGGCGATCTTGCACAGGCGGTCACAGGCGGCCCAGCACATCGCGCTGGTGTAGGTGTGCACCTCGGTGCGGCCGCGGAACTCCCACAGGCCGGCATCGGGTACGTCGTGCAGGGCGAAAGCCTGCTCGCCGAGGGGTTCGAGGCGGGCGAAGGTGTGCGCATCACCCGGGTCCTGCAGGCGCCGGTCAAAGAACAGCTGCGTGGACGCCAGCACGACGCTGCCGTAGACATCGTGCTGGCGCTGCACCCAGGCCAGATTGCCGCGCCGTACCGGGCCCATGCCGCGGTAGCCGGACAGGCTGGGGACCTCATCTTCGTCCAGCTTGGCTTCGAAGCCGATGCCGTACAGCGGCTGCAGCGTGCCGTCGGTGGTGGCCAGGTTGAAGATGTAGCCGAGGAACTGTTCCATCGTGCGCGTGGCGCCGAGGCGGTTCAGCGCCCGCACCACGAATGCCGCATCACGCAGCCAGCAGTAGCGGTAGTCCCAGTTGCGCACGCTGCCGGGGGCTTCAGGAATAGAGGTGGTCATTGCCGCGATGATCGCGCCGCTGTCCTCGTACTGGCACAGCTTCAGCGTGATCGCACTGCGGATCACCGCGTCCTGCCATTCCAGGGGAATGGACAGGTAGCGCACCCATTCGCGCCAGTAGTCGCGGGTACGCTGGAAGGCCTCCTGCACATAGCCGCTGATCGAACGGTTGAGCGATTCATCCACGCCCAGGATCAGGTGGATGGGATGGTTGAGCACGAACGGCAGGCCGTCGCGCACGAAGCGCACCGGCACGTCGGTGGTCAGCCGCAGCACGTGTTCGGGCAGCACCCAGCGCACATGGTTGCTGCCCCAGGTGGATTCCGGAACGCGCGCGCCCCAGTCCGCCAGCGGGCGTGCGCGTACGGTGATGCGCGGGCTGCCGGCCAGCGGACGCACCTGGCGGATCAGGCTGACCGGGCGGTAGAAACGGTCGTTCTGGCGCCAGCGTGGGGCGAAGTCGAGGATTTCCAGTTCGCCGCCGTGCGCGTCGCGCAGCACGGTGCGCAGGATCGCCGTGTTGGTCAGGTATTCCTGCTCGCTGCTGGCGAAGTCTTCCAGCTCGATGGCGAAGTCGCCACCGGTCTGCTGGTTGGGGCCGAGCAGCGCACAGAAGGTAGGGTCGCCGTCGAAGGTGGGCAGGCAGCTCCAGACAACGCGGGCACGTTTGTCGACCAGGGCGCCGAAGCTGCCGTTGCCGACCACGCCCAGATCAAGATCGGGTTGGGTCATCACGCGGTACATCTCGGTTGCGGCCGTGGGGGGTGGCCGGGTCAATAGGCATTCTCACGCAGCCAGGCGTGCACGCTGCGTATGTCGGGCAGCGCGAACACCGCCGCGCTGGGTTCACGTTCACCCACCAGCACGCTCCAGCCATGCTGGCCGTTGGCGGCATCGAAGCCGAACTCATCGGTCAGGTCATCGCCGAGGAACACCGGCAGGCGACCACGGAAGGGCAGGTACTGCATCATCCGAAGCACCGCACGGCCCTTGTCGGTGCCGACGGGCACGAATTCGACCACATGGTCGCCGGGCTGCAGGCGGTAGCTGGCACGGCCCCGCACGTGGCGGTCGGCGAAGGCGCGGACGTCCCTGGCTGCATGCGGCGCGCCGCGCCAGTGCAGGGCCAGGCCGACACCCTTGTCTTCCACCAGCACGCCGGGATGGCCGTGGGCGAAGCGCATCGCCTGCTGGTGCAGTGCGTGCAGCCATTCGGCGGTGTCGTCATCGTGTTCGTCGCGCAGTACGCGACCATCCTGCCCACGCAGTTCATGGCCATGCAGGCCCGCAGCAGGCAGTTGCAGCGGAGCGAACAGTTGATCCAGCTGTTCGAGCGGGCGGCCACTGACCAGTGCCACGGCACCTTCCAGGCGGTCGCTGATGCGGCCGATGGCTTCGCGCACATCCGGCAGCAGCTGCACGGCATCCGGGCGTGCAGCGAATTCGATCAGGGTGCCGTCGACATCGAGGAACAACGCGCAGGCGTCATCCAGCAATGGCGGCGGCGGACGCAGGGGGAGCGGTTCAGCCATGAAGCCCAGCTTGCCAGCGTGGGCGTGTACGTGGGGTCGAGGGCAGGCTACGGCCTTGCTTCGGTGGGTGCCGACCGTTGGTCGGCATAAAGGGTCAGCCTGCATTGAACCCGGGCAGTGCGGACCAACGGTCCGCACCCACCCAAGGCAATTACACCCAGAGCAATCAGAAGGTATAGCGGACGCGGCCGTAGTAGTACGCACCGTTGCTGCCGATCGGCGACAGCACGTCGTACGGCAGGTTGCCGAAGTAGTGGATATCGCTGTTGGATCGATCCGGATAGTTGTCGGTCAGGTTCTGCCCACCGAGGGCCACGCTCCACTGCGGGGTGATGCGGTATTCGACTTCCGCATCCAGCTGCCACTCGGCCTGGTAGGTCTGGCGCGGGATGTAGCCGTCACCGAAGTTGAACACGCGGGTGGCGCTGCCATAGCGGTTCACGCGGGTGCTCAGCGACCAGTGGTCGTTGCTCCATGCGGCCGAGAAACTGCCACGCGTGCGCGGTGTGGCATCGGTCAGCGTGTTGGTCTCTTCAATCCCGAACAGCACATAATCCGGGTCCAGCGCCTGCAGCTGGGCCGGCGTGGCCAGCACGTTCTTCAGCGTGGTCTTGGTATAGGCATAGGTGCCGGTCAGCAGCAGCTGGCCATCGCCCAGCGACTGCCGCCAGTTGGTGACCAGTTCGGCACCGCGGGTGCGGGTGTCGGCGGCGTTGACGAAGAAGCTGGCGCTCTGCAGGCCGCTGACGCCGTAGTTGGCGGCCACGTAGTCGGTCAGCGCATCGCCGGTGATGCTCTCCGACAGCGCGATGCGGTCATCGATGTCGATCTGGAAGAAGTCCAGCGACAGGTCGAAATGCTCGCCGATGCGGCTGGTGAAACCGAGCGAAGTGTTCAGCGATTTCTCTGGCTTCAGGTTCTGTGCCCCCAGGCCGCGTGCGATCGGATTGTTGACCGACAGCAGGCGGCCCTGCACCAGCTGGCCACCTGCGTTGTAGCCGGTAGAGGTGGACTCGTAGCCGACCTGCGCCAGCGACGGTGCGCGGAAGTTGTTGGAGATCGCGCCGCGCAGCGCGAACGCCGGGGTGAACTCATAGCGCAGGCCGAGCTTGCCGGTCAGCTCGCCGCCGAAGTCGTCGTTGTGCTCGTAGCGCGCGGCCAGATCGGTGGAGAACTTTTCGCCGAACTGGCTGGACAGGCTGGCATAAGCACTGGCCACATCGCGCGACAGGCGCGCCGCATCCTGCGGGGTCAGGCCGCCACCGGCCTGCGAACCGGTCGGGCGGTCGGTGTACGGACCGGCGGCATAGCTGGCCGGGTCGCCGGGGCGGGTCTGGTAGCGCTCATGGCGTGCTTCCACGCCCAGGCCCAGGGTGTGGCTGATGCTGTCGTTCTGGGTGAACACGCGGCTCAGATCGAGGTTGCCCACGGTCTGCGCATATTCGTAATCGGCGGTCTTGAAGCGGGTCGGGCTGGTCGGGCCCAGCGAGGCGTTGAGCGAATCACGCAGGCGATAGGTGAAGTCATTCTGGCCGTAGTCCAGGCTGCCGTCGTAGCTCCATTCGCTCCACTGCCCGCGCACACCGGCCACGGCCTGCACGTCGCGGTTCTCACCTTCGGAGATCGGCCGGTAGCCATTCGGATAGACCTGCTTCCAGTTGGCATCGCCATCGGGATAGCGGAAGTAGTTCGCGCCTTCGGTGTCACGCTGGTTGAAGGTACCGAACGCGTAGAACGTCGAGGTCTGGCCCACCGGAATCTCGGTGTTCAGCCACAGGTTGATGTCTTTGCTCTTGCCATCACCCAGGACATAGTTGCGCTTGTCCCGCAGTGCCAGGTTGCCCGGGGTCTGGTCCCACGGCGGAATCTGGTCGAAGCCGGCGCGGTTGGTGCCGTTGCGGTGCTTGTATTCCAGGCCGACGCGCAGGAAGCCACCGTCTTCGCCCAGCGAGGTGCCGACCTTGGCGCTGAGGTTGCCGGTCTGGCCATCGGTGAGGGTGCGGCCGATCGGCTTGAGGTCGGTGTGGTTGGCACCGTAGCTCGCCTCGATCTCGCCGCCGTCACCGCCGTTGTCGAGGATCACGTTGATCACGCCGGCCACGGCGTCCGAGCCGTACAGCGCACCTGCGCCATCGCGCAGCACTTCAATGCGCTTGATCGCACTGACCGGAATCGAATTGAAATCGACCGGGGTGGTGCCCTTGCCGATCTTGCTGTCGGTGTTGACCAGCGCGGTGTGGTGGCGGCGCTTGCCGTTGACCAGCACCAGCACCTGGTCCGGTGACAGGCCACGCAGCTGCGCGGCGCGCACATGGTCGGCGCCACCGGAGTTTGACTGGCGCGGGAAGTTGAACGACGGCAGCAGCGCCTGCAGCGCGCTGCCCAGCTCACCGTTGACCACGCCGGCCTTGCGGATGTCCTCGGCGGTGAGCACATCCACCGGCGAGGTGGATTCGAGCACGGTGCGGTCGGCGGCACGGGTGCCGGTGACGATCACCGTGTCCAGGTTGGTGGCGTCCTGGGCCAGGGCCGGGGCGGCGGCGGAGGAAAGCGCGAGGGCGATGGCGAGGCCGAGCGGCGACGCGAGCAGGCGGGCGGACATGGGGGCTCCAGCAACAACGACGACGGGGGAAGGGGAGATATTTTCACTTACATCCATCCGGATGAAGCGATATATTATCTTCGCGTGATGACTGGTGCGGATGCAAGCCCCTGCCGGTCCGGCATGAGCTGATGCCCGGTTGGCATCAGCACGCCGGGCCGGTGGCGCTGTACGCTGCCGGCTCGCCTTGCCCCCCCTCTCCGGAGCTGTACCGATGAAACACCTTGGCCTCGTCTTTGCCGTGCTGTTGGCCACCAGCGGCTGCGCCAGCCTCTCATCGCAGGCGCCCAGCGCCTATGCCACGGCCACTACCGCCGAACTGAAGGGCGACGCCGCGCGCCCGTCTTCCGCGCACGGCTGGGTGCGCAGCGAGCTGTACTTCGGCGTGGGCGAGGAGCAGGGCGCCGGCAACCGTCCGCAGGCCGACACCATCAGCGAGGCGCAGTGGCGCACCTTCCTGGACAAGGAAGTGACCCCGCGCTTCCCGGATGGCCTGACCGTGTTCGATGCCTATGGCCAGTGGCTGTTCCGCGGCGATGCCGCGCCCAACCGCCTGCGCACCAAGGTGCTGGTGGTGCTGCATGAGGACACCCCGCAGCGCCGCGCCGATATCGAAGCGATCCGCTTGGCGTGGAAGCAGCAGACCATGCATCAGTCGGTGCTGTGGTCGCGGCAGCCGGTCGAGGTATCGTTCTGAGTTGAAGGTGCCGCTGCGGTGCCGCAGGGAGCAATGATGAACTACAGGGAATGCCTGCTGGGCCTGGTGTTGGCCGGCGCGCTGGCACCGACGGCGCAGGCGGAGGACGAGGGCGAAACGCTGCGCTTCCAGGTGGCCGCGCATGTGCAGGCGCACGCCGATCCCCAGCAGGACGGCAGCATTGCAGTGCAGCTGTCGCCGTCGGGCAAGCGCCAGACGTTGGAGGACGCGGTGGATGCCGACGGCCGTTCGCGCTGGTCGCTCGAAGATGTCGATTTCGACGGTTACCCGGAACTGGTCGCACGCGCCCCGGTCGGCATGGTCAACGAAGCGGTGGCGGTGTACCGGTTCGATCCCGCCAGTGCCGGGTTCCGCGCGCTGCGGGCTGAAACCCACGGCAGGGAGAGCTGCGGCGAGCTGATGGGCCTGATGGTCGACCGCCCCAGCCGTACCCTGACCAGCAGCTGCCGCAGCGGCCCGATGTGGTACACCGACCAGTACCGGTTTGCAGGCGCGACACTCTATCTGTACCGCGCCGAGCGCGTGCTGATGCTGGGCGATACGGTAAACGCCGCGCTGCAGTGGGAACAACGCGAAGAGAACGGGCCGTTGGCGGTCTGGCGCACCTATGATCCCGCCGGCCGTGTGTTGGAAAGTGCCATTACCGATGGCCTGGGCGCACCGCCGGATGGACCGTTGCGCGACCAGCAGGCCACCGTGGTACCCGCGCGGCTGTTCCTGTTCGACCGGCCTGGTGCGTCCAGCACCAAGCGTTACCTGGTGCAGGGCGATCGGGTGGAACTGCTGGATGAACAGGAGGGTTGGCTGAAGGTGCGGTATCACAACCCGAAAAGCGGCGCGGTGGAGGGCTGGATCAACGTCAATGATTGACGAGACGTCTGCCCGCATTTTGCACATCGAGGCGACGAGCGACGCGCCCACGGGGGCATCACTTCATCAGGTCTAGCCTCGGACGTTCCCCCGTTCGAGGATGTATCCGATGAGCAAGCGCGTTGCCGAGATCGTTGTCGAGACCCTGCAGCAGGCGGGCGTCCGCCGCTGTTATGGCATCGTCGGCGACACCTTGAACCACGTCACCGATGCCCTGCACCGAAGTGACATCGACTGGGTGCACGTGCGCCATGAGGAAGTGGCAGCGTTCGCTGCCGGCGCCGATTCGCTGGTGAGCGGCGAGTTGACCGCCTGTGCGGGCTCCTGTGGTCCCGGTGGCCTGCACTTCATCAACGGCGTGTTTGAGAGCAACCGCAACCGTGCGCCGATGGTGCTGATCGCCAGCCAGGTGGTGACCAGTGAGCTGGGCATGGAATTTCCGCAGGAAGTGGATTTCAAGGCGGTCTATGGCAGCTGCACGGTGTTCTGCGAGCAGGTGCACAGCCCGGAGCAGGCGCGACGCGTGGTGGCCCTGGCCTGCCAGGCCGCGATCAGCCGCCGTGGCGTGGCGGTGGTGATCCTGCCGGCCGATATCAGCCAGGCCGAGGTGAAGCACGATGTGCCGTTCTCGGTGCATTACACCCAGCCGGTACTGCGCCCCTCCGACGCCGAACTGCAGCGCATCGCCGAGTTGCTGGGGCAGGGCAAGCGCATCGGCATCTACGCCGGTGCCGGTTGCCAGGGCGCGCACGCACAGCTGCTGGAACTGGCCCGGCGCCTGCAGGCCCCGATCGCGCACACCTCGCGCGCCAAGGACTTCGTCGAGCCGGACAACCCGTACAACATGGGCATGACCGGCATCTTCGGCATCGAGTCCGGCTTCCACGCGCTGATGGCGTGCGACACGCTGCTGCTGCTCGGCGCCGACTTCGCCTGGGGCCAGTTCTACCCGGACAAGGCCACCATCATCCAGGTCGACCGCGATGGCAGCCACCTCGGCCGCCGCCATCCGGTGAACCTCGGCGTGGTCGGTGACATCGCACCGACCCTGGACGCGCTGCTGCCGATGCTGCCGCCGCGCGAGGACAGCAGCTTCCTGGACGAGTGCATCGAGCATCGCGACAAGGCGCTGAAGAAGCGCGAACAGGAGGAGCAGCCGGGCGAAGGTGAATTGATCCATCCGCAGCACCTGACCGCGCTGCTCTCGAAGCACGCCACCGAAGATGCACTGTTCACCGCCGACGGCGGCTCGCCGATGGTGTGGGTGCTGCGCCATATCCGCGTGAACGGTCGCCGCCGCACGCTGACCAGCCTGCTGCACGGAACGATGGCCAACGCGATGCCGCAGGCGCTGGGGCTGCAGAAGGCCTTCCCCGGCCGGCAGGTGATCTCGCTGTCCGGCGATGGTGGCCTGGCGATGCTGCTGGGTGATCTGTTGACGGCGGTGCAGGAGAACCTGCCGATC
Source organism: Stenotrophomonas maltophilia group sp. SKK55 (assembly GCF_057179845.1). Classification (NCBI taxonomy): domain Bacteria; kingdom Pseudomonadati; phylum Pseudomonadota; class Gammaproteobacteria; order Lysobacterales; family Lysobacteraceae; genus Stenotrophomonas; species Stenotrophomonas maltophilia group sp. SKK55. Next base: position 2,853 of record NZ_JBXUHP010000048.1, on the reverse strand, counting down.
AAGGTGGTGGTGTTCAACAATGGTTCGCTGAACTTCGTCGAGCTGGAGCAGAAGGTGGAAGGCCTTCTGGACAACTACACCGACCTGAAGAACCCGGACTTCGGCCGCTTGGCCGAAGTGATCGGCTTCCATGGCCGCACGGTCACCCGCAGCGAGGATCTGGAGGAAGCGGTGCAGGATTTCCTGTCGCAGCGCGGCCCGGCATTGCTGGACGTGCACACGAGTCGCGCCGAGCTGGTGATGCCGCCGCAGATCGAGGCCAAGCAGGTCGCCGGCACGGCGCTGTATGCGGCCAAGGCGGTGTTGAACGGTCGCTTCGACGACGTGAAGCATCTGCTGGTGGACAACTTCCTGAAGAAGTAGGGGGGGGGCGATGCAGGGCTGCGCCCTGCACCCGCCGAAACCACGGCAACCGCCGAAGCAAGGTCAAAAGCAGGTTTGCCGTGAGTAGGCGGGGTGGGTCCGGTTGCGGGGGACGCTGCAAGTACGTCCATGTAAGCTCGGTCGCCGCATCCATGCGGCTCACGCCCCCGCAACCGGACCCACCCCGCCTTCGACAGTCTTCCGCTGCTGTTGGTAGGCGTCGACCTTGGTCGACACGGTAGATCCACGCCATGCGTGGATGAACGAAAGAATGATCGGAATGATCTTCTGTAGAGCCGAGCCATGCTCGGCTCGGAGGTTTCGCGTACAGCAGCCGGGCATGGGCTCGGCGCTACAACGAGAGCCTGCCTTTGCCTTTGATCTTTTGATTCTCTTCCGTGGCTGGCACGCGCAGGAAACTGTGGGAGGCCGGTCGGGATGGGCTGCGCAGGACCGTTGGCGCCATGGATGGCGCCATCGAGCCCCCACGGACGGGTTTACGGCGTGTCCTGCGCAGCCCATCCCGACCGGCCCAACTCGCAATGCCAGTCGAGTAACAGTCGACTCTACCCGCGCCCAGCCATGAGGGGCCCCGCCGTTGGCTGGAACCCATCATTCCACCGCGGAATTGGCGCCCAGGCCCCGCTGGGCCTACCATCGGCGGTCCCCACCCCCACCGCCCCTTCCATGTCCGCTCCCGCTTCCGCCGCACCGCGCCGCTGGTTCGTCGCCGGCGACTTCAACGGCTTCTTCGGCCTGGTCGTCGACAACCTTTCCATCCTCGGCTTCATCGCCATGGCCCTGGTCGGGATCTTCCAGTTCCCCGCCGACGTGGTGTTCGGCCGCATGTTCCCCGGCACGGCCTTCGGCGTGCTGATAGGCAACCTGCTGTACACCCTGATGGCACGCCGGCTGGCCGCGCGCAGCGGCCGTGACGACGTCACCGCCATGCCGCTCGGCCTGGATGCCCCGACCAGCATCGGCATGGCCCTGCTGGTGCTTGGCCCGGCCTTCATCGCTTTCAAGCAGCAGGGCATGGACCCGCACGCGGCGGGCATCGCCACCTGGCAGCTGGGCATGGCGGCGCTGGTCATCATGGGCGTGCTCAAGTTCGTGCTGTCGTTCTTCGGTGAAGCAGTCACCCGCGCGCTGCCGCGTGCCGCGCTGCTGGGTTCCATCGCCGGCATCGCGCTGGTGCTGATGGGCCTGCTGCCGCTGCTGGAAACGCTGCGCTCGCCGCTGGTCGGCTTCACCACGCTGGGCCTGCTGCTGTATGTGCTGATCGCCAAGGGCAAGCTGCCGGTGCGTGGCCCGGGCGTGCTGCTGGCCTTCGTGTTCGGCACCGTGCTGTATTACGGCCTGGGCCTGGCCGGGCTGGGTGCGCCGGGATTCCATGTGCCGGAATGGGTGCCGCCGCAGGTGGTGCTGCCGCTGCCGACGCTGGGCTTCCTCGACGGCCTGCCCACTGCGATGACCTACCTGCCGCTGCTGCTGCCGTTCGGCCTGCTGATGGTGGTCGGCGGCATCAATGTGTCTGAAAGCGCGCGTGCGGCCGGCGATGACTACCGCACCCGCGACATCCTGCTGGTGGAAGCGGTGGCTACGCTGGTGGCAGGCGTCTGTGGCGGCGTCGCGCAGACCACGCCGTACATCGGGCAGCCGGCGTACAAGCACATGGGCGCGCGCAGCGGCTATACGCTGCTGACCGGCCTGTTCGTCGGCATCGGCGGCATGCTCGGCATCATCTCCGGGCTGGTGCAGTGGCTGCCGCTGGCGGTGCTGGCACCGATCATCGTATACGTGGCCATCGACATCACTACCCAGGCCTTCCAGGCCACGCCGCGCCACCATACCGGCGCGATGGTGTTCGGTTTCCTGCCTTCGGTGGCCTACCTGCTGGCGATCAAGGCACCCGGCTGGATCGCACCGGATCAGCTGCCCCAGCTGCTGACCAAGCTCGACGGCCACGGCCTGCCGGAGCTGGCGGTGATCTTCACCCTCGGCAACGGCTTCATCATCACCTCGATGCTGTGGATTTCGGCGGTGGCGGCGATGGTCGATGGCCGCCTGCGCCGTGCCTGCGGCTTCCTGCTGGTGGCGGCGGTACTGACCCTGTTCGGGCTGATCCACTCGGTGGATCCGCGCGGCGGCATCTACCTGCCGTGGGAGCTGGAAGGATTGGCGCGCATCATCAGTGTGCAGTTTGCCGGCGCCTACGTGGCCCTGGCGCTGCTGCTGGGCCTGCTGTCGCTGCAGAAGCAGCCGGTGAAGCCGCTGGGTGATCGCACCGATCATTGACCGGTGACGCCGGGCATGGCCCGGCGCTACCGCTCCTTCCACTTCTGGTGCTCTGTAGAGCCGAGCCTGCGCTCGGCTGCGCTGAGCCGAGCATGGCTCGGCTCTTATCTCTTCCGACTCTGGCACCTTAGGTGCCGAGAGCCCGGCGCGGACGACCGTTCGGCTCTAGGTCTTTTCGATCGCTCTGTAGCA
>NZ_JBXUHP010000047.1:0-465 GCF_057179845.1 Stenotrophomonas maltophilia group sp. SKK55 | reverse complement strand
GTCTTGTCCGCCTGCAACCCTGGATCATTCAGGATCTTGATGCCATCAATGCTCGACAGCGCCACTTGCATCCAGGCCAAGCTCTTGTCGATCTGCTCATCCGGCGCCTTGTCTTTTCCGGCCAATCAGGCATTTCTACGTTTTCAGCCAGAAACTCATAAGCGCAACCTCAGAAGTTCTCAAACTCAGGCTCGGTGCATCCAGAATAAATCACTTTACAGCCATCGCTCCCCTGCTTTAAGCACGCATCCACAGCCATCTTACTCGCAGCATCAACAGATGCCGCACGCGCAAACGTGGAGCCACCAAATCTTGCATCACTGGGGGATACGAATGCTGCACATTGATTATTGAACTCCAATACCACCCTGCAATCCGTAGCCCCCCGCTGTGCGCAATTAGCAAGGGACTCCGAAGCCGCATCCCTCTTCCTTCGCTTACCGAGAGCCACGCCGACATCGCCCC
>NZ_JBXUHP010000046.1:0-769 GCF_057179845.1 Stenotrophomonas maltophilia group sp. SKK55 | reverse complement strand
GCCGTCAGGTTCAACTATGGCTGGCTCGACTACGGGCCGTCCAGCCGCCTGCAGCTTGAACTGCTGCGTGCAGACCTTGACGCTGGAACCGGACCGTTCTCCTTTTCTGCCCAGTACCGCTGGTATGATGGCTTCGACGCCGTGCATCACGCGTACGCGGGCTGGCAGTTCTCCGATGCTACCCAGCTGAAGGCAGGTATCCAGCAGATCCCGTTCGGGCTGCTCCCTACCGTATCGCAGAGCTTCTGGTTCGGCTCCGGCTACTACTTGGGCATTGAGGATGATTACGATCCGGGCCTTGTAGTGATTCACCGCACCGGCAGCACGACCTGGCATCTCGGCTGGTTCTCCGGAGACGAATACGGGTCCGGGGCTCGCTATGATCGCTACTCCTTTGATGTCGCGCAGACCGAGGCGTTGCCGTATCGCGAGCGGCAACGACTGCATGCACGCGTGGAGAGTGCGCGCGCCTGGGGCGGCGGCGAGCTGTTGCTGGGCGCATCAGCGTTTGCTGGCAAGGTGCAGAACACTCAGACACGGCGTCACTACGGTCATCAGGGCGCGGCCCTCCATGCACAGTGGCAGCGCGATGGTTGGACCGCGCAGTTGCAGTGGGCGCGGTACCGGTATGACGTGCCCGGAGATCGCATCGCAATGTCGGCGTTCCAATTCCCCTTCCAGGTTGCAGCGCAGGCGGATGTGCCAAGCGCCAACATCGCCTATTCGTTCGGCCAGAAGGGCTGGCTGGATGACATCACCTGCTATAACA
>NZ_JBXUHP010000045.1:0-381 GCF_057179845.1 Stenotrophomonas maltophilia group sp. SKK55 | reverse complement strand
AATCTGATCAACTGCCTACCAGCTTGTCGACTTCGCCTGCGAAATGATCTTGGGATCTGGGAAGCTACCCTTGAGAGTGCACCGAGGCGACCGCGATGCCGGCCGGATTTCCCCTCAGGCGCTATGCCAGTCGACAATATACCGTCAAATACCCAACGGATCGGCTAGCGATGACTCCACCCTGACGCTTGATTGAAGAAGCGACCCAGACACTTAGGTCTGGAAGGGTGCCTGTTTCTTTCGTTTGGCGCGCACTGCTGTGCGCGGAGATCATTTTCTATGCCTGCAATTTATCCCCTGCGCCAGCAATGGCTCGGTAACATCCGTGGTGACCTGCTGTCGGGCATTGTCGTTGCGCTAGCCCTGATTCCTGAGGCAATC
>NZ_JBXUHP010000044.1:0-485 GCF_057179845.1 Stenotrophomonas maltophilia group sp. SKK55 | reverse complement strand
ATCAAACGTCTGCAAGATGGACAATCATCCTTCCTGCAGGCGCCTTCACAAGATACCTGCGCATACTTTCAAAGATCCGGGGAAGTGGCCTCAGCGCCATTCCCGTGTGCTGCGAAGTTTCCTTCGTAGCGAGCCGCCCATTATAGCCGGCTTTTCCGCCTCGTCAACACCTTTTTTCAAGGCCGTCTCACCGGAGCGGACGTTGTTGCCGATGCTGCTTCGTCGTTGGGCCCGGAGGGCCTTTCGTCGTTGCGAGCCGCCTATTATGGCAGGCCTTTCAGCTTTGTCAACAACTTGTTTGAGGAACTTCAAGCTCTTCGTGAAGTTGTTGCCGCAAGTCCAGGTCGAAACCGGGTGCCTGCAAAAAAAGGAAAACCCCGCTGCGCAAGCAGCGGGGTTTTGGGTGTAAACCCTGGCGATGACCTACTCTCGCATGGCTTGAGCCACACTACCATCGGCGCAGCTGCGTTTCACTTCCGAGTTCG
>NZ_JBXUHP010000043.1:144152-144543 GCF_057179845.1 Stenotrophomonas maltophilia group sp. SKK55 | reverse complement strand
CCTGCAATCCGTAGCCCCCCGCTGTGCGCAATTAGCAAGGGACTCCGAAGCCGCATCCCTCTTCCTTCGCTTACCGAGAGCCACGCCGACATCGCCCCCCTTCGCTAAAGCGATGGCCCCCCAAGTCTTGATCCAACGCCCTGTCGCAACAGGCGACGCTTGGCCTGCTCCAGTGGTACCACCTGGGATGGGAGCACAGCCGCCGACTCCCTGACCACCAATTGGATACTGACCAGGAGGACACCTACCTTCTGCGTTGGCCGTCTGTGGCAATTGGCAGGCAATGATTCCCAGACCCAGCAGGATTACTGCACCTGAATAGACACGAATTGACTTCTTCTCCGGCCTCTAGTTCGAAGCTAAGCCTTTACGGCCAGTATCAGAATTGCCT
>NZ_JBXUHP010000043.1:0-144142 GCF_057179845.1 Stenotrophomonas maltophilia group sp. SKK55 | reverse complement strand
GTGACTACGACATTGCTCCCAACTGAAGTCGATCCACCCGATTGACTGCCACCGCTCGTTGAAGGTTTATCCGGCGTGTAATAGCTACCCGGCGGCTGCCCATTCGGGCCCGGTGCCTGCGCCACCGGGCTACCGCCTATCTGCGAATATGCCATGAAGGTACCCAGGGTGCCCTGGAAGAACATCGCAGCCATTGGGGGCGCAGTCAGGATCAGCGTCGTCAGGATCAGACCCATGCCGCCCTGCTGCAGCGCCATGCTGCTCATGCCCTCGGTCAGGTTCGACCCCAGCAGTGCACCCAGCGCAGACGCGCCCCAGAACGAAGCCGCCACGCGCGCCACCATTTCCATGGCAATGCCGGTCATCGCAGCCAGCACCGCCATCGAGAACATGGTGCCGATGCCATAGAACAACCATCGTTGGAACAGGGACTTTGTCTGCTCAAACAGCAGGCAGAGAATGAACAGCGGACCAAAACCAATGAACAATGACATGGCGATCTGGTACAGCAATAGCATGGCGCCCGCCGTAACGGCCGGTCCGCCGGTGCCCAGCCCAATGAACCACATCGCACGGGTCTTTGCGCTATCCAGCGTTACATCGCTAGCATCATCCAGCGCACTCACCGACGTGAGCGCCAGTTGCATATAGCCCAGGTTCTTATCAATCAGTTCCTCGGCGGTCGACTTCTTTCCGGTCACGGTATAGGTGACCTGGTCCTGCACATTACCGACCAGGAAGCTCTGCAGCCCGGCAACGATGAGGGGCATCGATATGGTGACCGTCGTGATCTCGGAGTGGACAGAATCATCAATCGATATTTTGCCGCTGCATTGCACATGTCTCCCCACCAAGTTAGACATAGCAGCGCAGATTGGGGCGCATTAACCACTCCCCCCAGCTCAGCTGTCGCGATTAACAGCTTCGGGCGTCAATTGTGCAGACACTGCCGAACACGCACTTCCCAACCATTTGGGCTTCCTCTTCCTGCATCATCGGCTTCGAACTTCAATAGCGATCAAATACCGGCTTCGTACAATCCGCGTACACTTCATCACATGGTCCCTGCCGATCGTTCTTGCACAACGAGCGCGCAGTCTGTAATGCTGATTCCGGAGTCGGCCCCGATCCAATGCCCGACTGACCGCCCCCCGAACGCCCACTGGGAATCGCCCATGATACGCATTGATTGAAATACGTCATGTTTATCGAGCAGTCACGAGCTCCACTCATTCGGCATTTGGAAAGCGCCTCTTTCTCAGCAGCACTTTTGGATCTCAGTCCAGTTGAAACGCCAGCATCAGAGGTGGCCCACGAAACAGCGATGGCCCCCCACGTTTTTACCCACTCCCCCAGAGGGCGCGCGGGCGCTGGCGCGGCAGGGTTAGCCGCCGTAGCAGCACCTCCGGGAATCGGGGCACATCCTTGAACACCCTGCCCACCCACGGGGTAGAAACCCGGCGGGCAGTTCCCTTCAGCCTTTGCGATTGGCGTCCATGCACAGAACAGGAATGCGCCAAGTGCCAAATCGACACACGCAACGGCGAGCCGGTTAAAGATAGGCATGCCTCTGCTTCTCAATCACCTGATGCAATTTCACATTCCCGGATCGCAGAAGACGTGCCCGCCGCTGCCCTCCGAGATGCCATCAAGCTAGCCATGTCCTTGGAAGATCATAACGTCCTTGCGCACGCCGCCGTGCAAAACAGAGCGGTCAGGGTCGGCCTCATTCTCAGTTGCAGCAGCGCAGCCGCGCCCGAGGCTTCTCGGAGCCAAGCCGCCGTGCGCGCAAATTGCAACAAACAGATAGCGATCCGCGTCATTGCAATCATCCCGAGCACGGCCATTTCAGTACTTCCTGAACAAGGGCTCGGTACAATTTGTATACACGGGAGCACAGGCTCCCGGCTTGTCATTCTTGCAGACTCCCTGAGCAGCCCGCTCGGCATCACCCGGAGTCGGACCGGTGCCAATTCCTGACAGGCCATTTCCGGTCCTTCCGCTCGGGATGACCCAGGAAACGCACTGATTGAAATAGGTCATGCTGACCCTGCAATCGCTTGCTCCGCTGGCAGCACATTCTGAGACGGCTTTGCGTTCCGCCTCCTTCTTTGACCGGTGCCCCGTAGAAACGCCGGCATCGGAAGTGCTGGCGGATACCGCAATTCCGCCCCAGGTCTTGATCCACTCGCCCGTAGGTTGCGGAGGAGGAGGTGAAGACTGCTGGGCGGCGCCACCAGACGCCGCGCCGGGAATTGGTGCGCATCCCATTGCCCCTTGCCCCCCCACGGGGTAGTAACCGGGAGGACAGACTCCGCCTTCTGCACGTGCAGAGGAAGCTGAAGCTGCGATGATTCCCAAAGACAGCAGGCTAAAGAAAATAGAGCGCATGAAACCCCTCAAATAGACAGCAAGCCAAAGCAAAATCAGGAGTTACCGGACGGTGCATTGCCGCGGAGCCCCGTTGATGCATGAGCGGCCTCATGATTATGAATCTTCGGCATCGCGACTTGATTCGCTGTGGAAGAACCACTTTCAGTAGAAGGCTTGGCAGGCGCATACATACCACCCGACCCACTAGAACCCGGCGGCTGCCCATTCGGACCCGGCGAGGTCGGCACAGCGCTACCACCTATCTGCGAATATGCCATGAAGGTACCCAGAGTGCCCTGGAAGAACATTGCAGCCATTGGGGGCGCAGTCAGAATCAGCGTCGTCAGGATCAGGCCCATGCCGCCCTGCTGCAGCGCCATGCTGCTCATGCCCTCGGTCAGGTTCGACCCCAGCAGTGCACCCAGCGCAGACGCGCCTCAGAACGAAGCCGTCACGCGCGCCACCATTTCCATGGCACTGCCGGTCATCGCAGCCAGCACCGCCATCGAGAACAGGGTGCCGATGCCAAAGAACAACCATCGTTGGACAGGGACTTCGTCTGCTCAAACAGCAGGCAGAGGATGAACAGCGGACCAAAACCAATGAGCAATGACATTGCGATCTGGTACAGCAACAGCATGCGCCTACTGTATCGGCCGGTCCATCCGTCACCGGCCGATGATCTGTCCGCGACACGCGCTGACCTCGTCCGAGTACATCTCCAACAGCTTCCGCCGGCTCACCGAAGTGTTTGCGAACTCATTGTAGCCGAGGCTCAGCCATCAAATCATCCGCATACAAGCCTGTCTCTTCCTCGAAGCACGAGATCTGATACTTCAGATGTAGAGTCCCGAGGTCCTCAGAACAGATCCAACTCTACTGTTTCAGTAAGTCCTGAAGATGGGTTTCGTGCAGTCAGTGTAAAAGACCTTGCAGGCCCCAGCTTCGTCATTTGTGCAGCCCTTCTGCGCCTCCTGCTCCGCCAGCTCAAGTGTTGGTCCTCTTCCTATGCCAGATCCTCCCCGCCCCGTCTGTCCACTTGGCACCACCCACGCGGCACATTGATTGAAGTAGGCAAGCACCACTTGACAGTCCTTTGCACCCGCCGAGGAACATTTGCCAAGCGCCTCTCTTTCCGCGCCACTTTTCTTTCGCTGACCAGTGGATACGCCAGCATCGGAAGTGCGCTTGGAGGTGGCAATCGCTCCCCAAGTGGTGATCCACTCACCGGAAGGTTGAGGCGATGAAACAGGGGCGGTTGTACCACCGCCACTTGCCCCGGGAATCGGCGCACAACCCTGCACCCCTTGGCCACCGATAGGATAGAAGCCAGGCGGACAATTTCCCTCTGCCAAGGCGGAATCAATGCTCCAAGCAGTTCCAACCATCAGGACCATCAATGCAGGCAACGCGGATTTCATGAGGGCGGGATTCCATTGACGACAATTTTGGTCAATCAAGTATTGCCGGAGGGAGCATTGCCCCGCAAACCTGGGCCTGAAGCAGATTGCACTTCGCCCTGACCTTGGAGCCTAGGTGTCGCACTCTGGTTGGCCAACACACCGGTACTTGAGTTCGAAGCTGGCGCCGGAGGCGTAAACATACCACCCGACCCACTAGAACCCGGCGGCTGCCCATTCGGACCCGGCGAGGTCGGCACGGCGCTACCACCTATCTGCGAATATGCCATGAAGGTACCCAGAGTGCCCTGGAAGAACATTGCAGCCATTGGGGGCGCAGTCAGGATCAGCGTCGTCAGGATCAGGCCCATGCCGCCCTGCTGCAGCGCCATGCTACTCATGCCCTCGGTCAGGTTCGACCCCAGCAGTGCACCCAGCGCAGACGCACCCCAGAACGAAGCCGCCACGCGCGCCACCATTTCCATGGCAATGCCGGTCATCGCAGCCAACACCGCCATCGAGAACATGGTGCCGATGCCATAGAACAACCATCGTTGGAACAGGGACTTTGTCTGCTCAAACAGCAGGCAGAGGATGAACAGCGGACCAAAACCAATGAACAATGACATTGCGATCTGGTACAGCAATAGCATGGCGCCCGCCGTAACGGCCGGTCCGCCGGTGCCCAGCCCAATGAACCACATCGCACGGGTCTTTGCGCTATCCAGCGTTACGTCGCCGGCAACATCCAGCACACTCACCGACGTGAGCGCCAACTGCATATAACCCAGGTTCTTATCAATCAATTCCTCGGCGGTCGACTTCTTTCCGGTCACGATATAGGTGATCTGGTCCTGCACATCGCCAGTCAGGAAGTTCTGCAGCTTGGTCCCAAACATGGCCATCGACGTAGCGACCGTAACGATCAGTGCCGCTCGTGCCATGTTCGTCATCAACGCAGCCATCGAGTCACGGCTTCGCCCAGTCACGATGCGGAAGCCCTGGATGAGCACCCACAACGTCATCAGCACCAGGGCCATCGTGCCGACCCAGGTCATCATCCGGCTCAGGATACCGTTGCCGAAATTGGTGATCTCTTCGCGCAGATATTCCAGGATCAGCCGGAAGAAGAAGAAGTCGCCCACCGAGGCGAACAACGTGCCGTGCAGCAGATCATTGAACACCATACCGTGCATCATTCCCTGACTCATCACATCACCCGCCCCGCGTCGGGGCCCTGCTGGAGTGCGTTGCGCACGTGATTCACTTGGTGGAGAGCGCGGCCTTCAGCGCGCCGGCCTTGATGACACTTCCAATCGGGTTGCGCTCGCCACGCAACGCACGCTCGGCCAGATTCTTCTGCCGCCCCTGCAAGGCAGCGATCTGCTGGTCGTAGACCTTGATGGTGGTCTCCCACTTCTTGAAGGCCTTCTCAAGCTCGACCGAGGTTGCCGTATTGTTGGAGATATCCTCTTGCAGCGCGCCTTCATTCTTGAACGCGTTGCGGATCCGACGTAGCTGCTGAAGCATCTGCTCCATCGCCGGCATGGACATCTGCACGACCTCGACAGTCTCGTTGTACTTCTTGTTCTCAAGCACCTGAATGTAGGAGCAGATCGCACGCTGCTGCGCGCCGATGTCACCGCCCGGGCTCATGTTCAGCACTGCCATCAGACCATTCATGCTGATCATGGAATCGCCGCCGCACTTCTCGGCCACGTTCCAGTTCTCGGGAATCTTCGTCAGCGCGGGAGTCGGCGGCATCAGCGGCGAAGCAATGATCTGGGTCCAGTTCTGGAGCTTGGACATCCAGTTGTCGATGGTCTTGGAGTACTGCTGAGCCGTTTCACTCCAACGCTGCGCAGTCTGAAGATATTCCTGACCGGCCTTCATCTCCTGCATGAAATTCATGATCCAGTTGAACGGGTCATAGACCGTCATCGCCTGCGCGGGACTGGTGCCTGTACTGATGGTCATGCCCAGGGTCAACACTGCGGCCATCATCGGCGCGAAGCGCCTGCGTCGCACCGGAGTGCGGCGGAATTCGGTTGTCATGGCGGTTTCCTTGTTCGTCTGAGCGAGCGTCTTCATGCCGTCTCCTCCTGCTCGGCCCGCTTCCCGGACCCTTTTCGATGTTTGTAGAAGTCTTCCAGCCACTGTTCCGGCGTAAGCTCATCCACGGTAATCCGGTTACGGACCGCAGCGGTCTGCAACACGCGATGCATGATGTCGATGTTGTCGGTCGAGGCCGAGATCACCGACAGGATGTCGTCCATGCCACGCAGGTTGAGCTGGCAGACGCTGGACGCATGGCCCTGCTTGACCAGGAAGCAGCGCGAGCGCTCGTCGAGCGCGGTAACCACCTTGAACTCGGCCTCGGTCAGCTTCAGGCCATCCATGTAATCGCTCTTGCTGGCATTCGGGTTCGGCAGCAGGATCAGGGTGGCGGTCTGTTCGATCAGCGCGGCGGAGATATCGCTCTTCAGCGCGTCCTCCGGGCTCTGCGTCGCGAAGATGCCCAGACCGTTCTGCTTACGGATGGTCTTCTGCTTGTTCTTGGCGAATTCCTTCAGGCCGCCCTCGCCGTCCAGGATCTTCCAGAATTCGTCCATCACGTAGATCAGCGGACGACCATCGATCAGCGACTCCAGGCGGTGCAGCAGGTAATTGATGACCGGCACGCGTACTTCGGGGTTGTCGATGATGTCGGTGTAATCGAAGCCGATGATGTTGGCCCTGCTCAGGTCAACAGTGTCGACGGGATTGTCGAAGACCCAGCCCAGCGAATTGCCCGAGGTCCAGCGCCGCATGCGCGCGTAGAGGCCATCGTCACCCATGTTGGGCAGGCTCTTCTGGAAATTGGTCATGCTGCGCAGGTGCATCGGCGTATCGAGCATGCTCTCTACAGCGCGATAGATATCCTCTTCCTCGCGGGCGCTGTACTCACGCTTGCCGGCCAGCACCTTGATCAGGTCGGCAAGGAACTGCACATTGGCTTCATTGTTCTCGCACTGGAACGGGTTGAACCCAGTCGGCGCGCCGTTCTCCAGGGCCAGATAATTGCCACCGCAGGCGCGCACGAAGATCTCTGCACCGCGGTCCTTGTCGAAGAAGAAGATGGTCGGCGACGGCTCGTACTTCTGCACCTGGCTGAGCAGGAAGTTGATCAGCGCGGTCTTACCGGTACCGGACTTACCAATCACCATGGTGTTGGCGATCGCCTTCTCACCCAGCGAGTTCTCCGACGGATGGGTCGCGTGGAAATTGAAGTAGTACGGCTGGCCGTTGGTGGTCTGCAGCGTGGTGACGCAGTCGCCCCATGGGTTGTTGTGCTGCTTGCCGGTCGCGAAGTTGTGCAGCGGCGACAGGCCCAGGAAGTTCAGCGAGCTGACATTGGCCAGGCGGGTGCGATAGCGCCAGTTGGCCGGCAGCTGCGAATAGAAGGACGAGGTGACCGCCAGGTCTTCCTTGGTCGACACGAAACCCGCATTGGACAGCTCGGCGCGCGTCGTGGCCACGTTCTGCGACAGTTTGGCCTGGCTGTCGCCGTAGACCGTCATGATGAAGTGGTACTCGCCCAGCACGAAATTACCCGACGACAGCTGGTCCATCGCCTGGTCCAGCTCGACGATCTGGCTGACTGCCTTGTCACCGGAGGAGATCATCATGCCCTTGGTGCGGTCGAGCACCTTGAGCGCGTCCTGACGCCCCATCGGGCTGAACGAATGGGTGATGACGTACTCGTAGTCCAGGTACTTCAGGCCGTTGAGGATGCCCGGGTAAGTCCCGTCGGCATACTCCTTGATGTTCAGGATGGCGCCGAAGTGGTTGGCACCGTTGGGGGTATTGATGACGAAGTCACCGGTCTTGGCCGAGAACATATGGCGGCTGACCGGCAGGTAATCCTTGATTGGCGCCGACAGCACCGGCACCGGTTCGTCGATGCGATTGACAAGGTAGCCGAACAGCTCCAGCGTTTCCGAGAACACCACGCCGTTCTTGGCCTCGTACATGCCCAGGCGGTACGGCGCGTAGTCGCGGATCACGGCCTCTACATTGCCGGCCAGTTCCATCAGCTTCTCGATGGCCTGCTCCTGCTCGGCCTGCAGGCGCTCGACATTCGCCGACTTTTCCACGAAGCGCTTCCCGGCTACGACCGGGCGGTAGATCATGGTGAGGTACAGCTCGTTCTGCATGATGCGCTGGGCGGACAGCATGCCCATGTACTGGTCGGACACGTCCTGGTTGAAGCGCTGCTTGTAGTGGCTCTTGCCTTTCAACGTACGGCGACGGCGAATGTCGTGCACCCAGAAGGCGACATTGACGAAATCCGGCGCCCTCAGCGTCTGCAGCAGGCGGTTGAACGTATTGTGCCGGTGCTCCAGCTCCCATTCCTCGCGACCAACGAACGGCAGTCCTTCCAGATACCACGTCAACAGGTAGTCGCCGCCCGTGGTCTTGATCACGTTCGGGGCGACATGCGTCGACAGGGGAATGAACTCACTGATGGAGGTGTCAGGGCTGAACATACGACTGCTTCCAAAGAGGTACTGCCAAGAAGTTTCAACAGACCCGACAGGCGCTTGCGCCCGCCGGGCCGGATCCGGACCTCAATCCATTCGGGCCGGCTTGTCGCGGTAATGGTTGGGGTTGAACACCCACATGCCATCGTGTTCCTGCACGTTGCGGACTTTCAGCTTGAACATCAGGCGCAGGCCCAACAGGCGGAAGATCATTTCGTCACGCTTGGCCATCTGCCGCATGATGAAGACCGCCACCGGAATGGTGAGCAGGAACCAGAAGTTCGTGTACATGCTGAGCAGCAGCAACCCACCTGCCACCATGAAGAATGGCAGGTAGGGAACGCCCAGGAACATTGCCGGACGTGTGCAGCCGCGGAAGACGACGTTCTTATGCACTGTAATACTGGACAGCCTGCTGGATCAGCATTGAGGTCTTGCCTTCGCAGGTGCCATAGTCGTCACCCAGCAGCATACGTGCGATCTGGCCAGCGGCACCGATCAGCACGCCACCGATCAGAATCGGGGCCACATCACCAATGCGCTTGTGCGCGAAGGCGATCTGGTAGCCGGCGAAGATCACCGCAATGGTCACCACGGCGATCGAGGCCATGTTCAGCAGACCATTGATGCTGTCGAAGAAGCCACATACCTTCTTCTCGGTGCCACCATAATTGATGCCGCCCTGATTGGCGAAGACCTCCGGAGCGAACAGCGCACCAACAAAGAGGGTGGCCATCAGCAGAGTCTTCAGCGTGCGCTGGGCCTGGACGAGGTCGAGATTGGATCGCTTCATGGATTGATTTCCTTGTTGATGGACTAACACAACTGAATCGACCAGCCGGGGGACTGGCCGCACCACGACTTCGTCAGAACACGAAGGCCGCATCCCCTGCGGGAATCTGCTGCACCGGCGCAGCCTGCACCGGCGCGTTGAATGAATTGTCGCCACCGGCGACAGGCTGGTTGCGCTCGCTCCAGGGCCGCAGCATCACGGGCCCCTCATTGCTGGCACCGGCGGCGCCCGGCAACTGCTGCGGCATGGCCATGGCCTGGGCAGCACGCTGCTGAGGCAACTGCTGCGGCATACCACTGGACTGTTGCTGCGGATAGGCGGCCCCTTGGCTGGGTTGCGCCTGAGGCTGCATCATCCTGTCCACCGAACCCAGCACCACCTTGGACAGCGCCTGGTCGGCGAGATTCAGCAAACTACCCCGCGCCATCGCCCCGGTGGACGGGTACACGACATAGGCGCGTGCGGGATCTTCCGACGGCACGTACACCGGGCCGTTGGATTGAGCAACGATGCGCGCCTGCGCCGGAGAGGCCAGCTGCGGATGATGTTCGACCTTCACGCTGCGGCGCTCGCCGCGGCTCACAACGTCGATCGGCGCAACACCATTGCTGGCAACCTGCTGGCCGCGGCGGATCGAGTCGTAGATCTTCTGCACGTAGCCGTGACGGAAGCCGGTCTCGAAGTTGCCCGAGTAGTAACAGCTGAACGACTTGCCCCAGTCACCACCGGAGCGTTTGTAGCACTCGGCGAGAATGCGCGCACCGGCCTGCAGGTTCGGGCACTGCTGGAAGGCCTTCTCGTAGGAATCCAGCCCGTATTTGCCCAGGTTGTAGCGATTGACCTGGGCCAGCCCGATCGAGAAGTTGTAGCCCTTCTCTTCCAGCATGCGCACCGTCGCCAGCGCTTCATCCAACGCCTTGGGCTGGCGCACCAGTGCACCGCCGACCACGCCGATGGCGTAGGGATTGCGCGACGATTCGACGTTGATGACGTGCTGCATCACCTCCATCGATACGGCCATCTCCGGGCACGCCATCATTTCCAGTCCTGGCAGCATCCCTCAGCCCTCCTGCCCCTGGGCACGCCCAGGATTGAAGTCGATGCCGGTGATATAGCGCGAACCGGCATGCGCCTTGATATGCACCACGATGTCGATGGTCATCATCAACAGCCGCTTGATCACGTTGAACTCCAGGCCCGAACCCTCGGCCGACGCCTTCACCATCAGTGCCAGCTGGTCCCAGGTCTGCTCCGGGCTGCCGGCATGGCAGCTGGTGATCGAGCCCGGGTGGCCGGACGCGCAGTTGCGGATGAAGTAGAACGCTTCGTCACCGCGCAGCTCGGCCAGGATGATGCGTTCGGGCTTCATGCGCAGGCAGGCTTCCATGCAGCTCTTGGCCGTCACATTGCTGGTGCTCTGCCCGCCCTTGGAATACAACAGGTGCACAACGTTGGGTTGGGTCAGGAACAGCTCGCGCGCGTCCTCGATGGTGACCAGGCGCTCGTTGTCCGGGATATGGTTGACCAGCGCCTTCATGAAGGTGGTCTTGCCGCTACCGGTCGCACCGGATACCACGATGTTCTTGCGGTACATCACCGCACGCCGGAAGAACTCGGCGTACTCTCGCGAATGACGCAGCTCCAGCAGCTCGCGATCCTGCTCGCTGATGCTGCCATCGGTTTCCAGGATCTGATTGAAGAAGCCGTCTTCGTGATACTGCGTGAGCGACTTGGTGTGCTTGGACGGCAGACGGATGGTGATCGACACCTTGCCAGCGTCACACGCGGGCGGAATGACGAACTGTGCACGCTGGCCGGTGGGGAACGTGAGCGACACGACCGGATCGGCATCGGTGATGCGCTGGCCGGTGTTGCTCTCGTTCACCACCGCCGTGCAGAACTGCCGGGCCCGCTCGAACGTCAGGCTCGGCACCTCCACCCGCTGCCACCCCGCCCGGGTTTCCAGGTACAGCTCACCGGGACGGTTGATGCAGATTTCCGTCACTTCCGGAGAGGTCATGTACTCGGCGATGCCCAGCACTTCGTACTGATAGCGCAGGAAATCGCTGGAGACGAGGGCGAGGGGTGACACTTCGGCGTCCATGATCGTTCGTTGGGTTACCGGCGGGGATTCAGCACGTTGGTGAAGTCAACGTCCTTGGCGACGTAGACATTCACCACGGTGCCCTGATTGATGGTCACGGTCGGCGGGCGGCGCTCGCTGAGCGCCTCGTTGGCAAGTCGCTCCATGGTGCGAGCGGTTGCACTCTCGTAGGGAGAACGCACGGCAAAGCCGTTGCTGGCGACCGTTGTCGACTCTGGACCGTGCTCGGCTGCGGCGTACTTGAAGGCGTCTGCGATCAGGCTGATCATCAGCGCCGACGCGATACGGCTACCCCAGTGCGCACTGTACTGGCCAGGATGTCCTGCCCCGCCCAGGCCGTCCGTACCAGGGCTGGACATGGCCACGTCGATGCCATTCGGCGTGGTGATGCGATCCCAGATCACTTCCACACGCTTGCCGATCGGACCACCGCCGTAGGAGCCATAGATCTTGGAGCCCTTCGGCAGCAGCAGGTTGCGACCGTTGATGGAGTACACCGGCTCGGTCAGCAGGCACGAGGTGTAGCCGGCCACGTCGGTGATGATCCGCGTTTCCAGCACGCATCGCAGGTACGTGCCACGAACCAGCAGCGCGTCAGGGCTACGGATATAGGCGGCACTGGAGACATTTTCCACGTCGGGACCACGGCGGACCTTCTGCGGCTGGGGCTGAGGATTTGCTGCTGCCTGCATGGCAGCGATCATCGCCTGGTTGTAGTCAGAGTTCTGGCTGCCGGACGACGCGCCCGCGTCACCACCCCCTACCCCGGAACCGCTGCCCATGCGACGGTCCATCAACGTCGGCCCGCGATCTTCGTATGGCTTGCTCGCCGACGGAAAACCGGGCATGGGCACTTCCTGCTGGGGCGCAGGCGGCAGCATCGGAATCGGATCGGCAACAGCCACCGGCGGCGCCGGATCAGCTGCGGTACCCACGCTCGGCAGTTGTGGTGTCGTCGCACGCGCCTCTTCCCGCGGCTTGTTTTGCTCGGTCGCATCATCCTGCCCCTTGCGGAACAGCAGGAAGCCCATTGCCATCAGCAACAGCACGATGCCGCCGAGGAACAGCAGCGCCTTGCGATTCAACCGCTGCTCTTCGGCCGAGCGCAGCTGCGGTGCGGCCGCGTCAAGATCCGGCGCCGGCTCGGCCTGGGCCGTGCCGAAGTAGGGATTCGACGGCGCTTCCGCGGCACCCTGTGCGCCATACGGGCTCTGGCTCTCGTCGCGTCCGTTGTTCGGGTCGTTTCCGGGAGTGTTCTGCTGGCTCATTTCTTCACGTTCCTTCGCAGGCCGACGACGAAGTCGCCGTGGCGGATGACCAGGTACGGGTAGGTCCCGTGCACGATCAGCGTATTGCCTTCAACCGTGGTGTTGACCACAAAGTCCTCACCGTATTCCGTTTCGCGACCAAACACGGCCGGGAAGATGCCGGTCTTGTACTCCGGCGAGTTCGGCAGTTTCAGGTAGGTGAAACGGCTATCGTCATAGGCGTTGACCGGGATCAGCCACCCCATCTTCTTCGCCTTGCTGGTCGAATAGGAGTAGTTGAAGTTGTACTGGCGGTCCTTGGCCAGTTCCGAGCTCAACAGCGGTTTGGCCTCTTCCTCCACCGCTTCCTGGGCAACACCGAACACGGTGTCGTTGGGATAGACGAAGGCGATCTTGTACTGCACGCCTGCACGACGGGCCTGCTCCAGCTGGCGCCAGTCGGTGGCCACCACCTTCAGTTCGAAGATGTAGGAATGGGTCTCGGTGCGCACCATCATGTTGGTGTCGACGTCGACGTTCTTCGGCTTGAGGTAGAACACATTCTCGCGACGGGTCAGTTCCCAGCCGCTGCTGAAGCCGGTGCTGTAGTCGAGGATCTTCTCGTTCGGACTCAACTCGATCTGGGTGGTCAGGCCCAGGCCGGTGCGAACCGGGTAGATACGGTCCTTCTCGTACTCGTAGTGGTCAACCGCCTGCGCCATCGCCGCTGCTGAGAACAGCAACGACAACATCGACAGCAGCGCCAGCGCGCTTCCCCTGATATTTCGACTACTCATCGGTTGCTTGCTCCATCAGCAGTTCCGGTGGAATTGTTCTGCGCCGGCCTCATGGCCGGCTGTCCGGGCATGGCCTGCCCCGGCATTGCTTGCCCCTGCACCGGCTGACCCGGCATCGGTTGGCCCGGTACAGGCTGTCCCGGCATTGCCTGGTCCGGTACTTGGCCGTTGGCTGGCACCGCGACCGGCTGGCCGGTGGCCGGGTCGATCATGGTGGCCGCGGCCGGATTGTTGGGGTCGTAGACACCCTGTGCCTGCTGCGCCGCCTGTGCGGCCTGCTGCGCCTGCGCCTGCATGGCGCCGTCATCCGGCACCGGCACGCCACGCGAATAGTCGTTGTCGACGCGGTACTCGGTGACCTGGAAGGCCAGCGGATTGAGGATGCGATCCTGTTCGGACAACGCCAGGTTCTGGTTGTACTCGAAGCGCATCGTCACCAGCTGGTTGTCAAGGTAGCTGGATGCTCCGGTCCGCTTGTCCAACAGGCTGCGCTGGATGCGCACCGACGCACCGCGGAAGCTGCCGTTCGGCTCAGCCCCCAACGGCGTGATGCTCAGGATCTTGACCCGAATGGCCTTTTCGCGGCCGTACATCACAAACGGGTTCTGAGGGTTACTTCCTGCGTATCGCATACGCATGCTCTGAGCAACCGGGCTGCTGGACATCACGAACACCAGCTCCCAGTCACGCAGGCCCATCACCGCCGAGTCATACGATTCGCGCGCGAGCACGTACTGGGCGACGTTGCTGCGATTGATCGCTTCGTTGGTGGTGATCGTCTCGCCCTGGAAGGTGCCACTCAGGCGCGCGACGGTCGCGGTACCCGTGTAGGCATCGGCCATCACCAGGAACGGCACCTTCTCCTTCAGCGGCAGCATGTAGTAGTAGCCGCCCGCCAGTGCGAGCGACATCAGCAACGAGCCTGTGGCGACCCACCATGCGCGCCGCTCGCTGCGGCGTGCCATGTCGGCCACGGTGATCTCGTAGCTGACCGCCTTGGCGACCGACTGCTCGACCTTGGGACTATTGCCGGGATCCTTCTTGCGGAACATGGATTCTTCCGTACTGCTGAAACATCAATGGGCGTGGCACCCCTGCGACAGGCGCGGGGAGCGGCACGTTCGATGATTTCGAGGTGGACTCAGGTGCCGCTGTTGGAATCAGCGCCCTGCGCCGACGCGGTCGGCGTCGAGCCAGCGCTCTGCACAACGATCTGGTTGCCAACGATGGAGACGGAGATGCCCTGCGCTGCATAGGCTGCGGTCAGATCGATCACGGCCTGCTGTGCGTTGGTGGTGTCGATGTTCGAGACCGCGCCATACAGGGTGAAATCCGAGCTGAGGCGGTAGTCCAGCGTGCGCCCGGAATCCTTGGCCCAACGCTCGAGCATGGCTTTGAGCGTGCCATCCATCGGCGAGGCCTGGTAGACGTAGCTGGAGTACAGCGGAATTTCGGTCGTCGTCGCAGCAAAGCGGTTGACCGGCTTCCAGCGGCCTCCGAAATCCGGAGCGGACTTGGTGGCGCAACCGGCCACCATCAGCGCCGCCACTGCGGCGATGGACATTTTCGCGATAAACGCCTGATTCATACGGGCTTCACTTTGACGTACGAAAAAGCAGTCCCGAGCATTGGCCCCCTGGTCGTCCGGCGCTGCATCGCGCACGCCGGAATCGGAGGGACACGCTGTGTGCAGCGCACCCACTCCGGCTCCCCTGCAGCCCAAAGGCTGCCAACCAGGTCGCGGGGCCATCGGCGCAGCCGACAACACATCCGCATACCTCACCAACGTCGAAACCATCCTTGTTTCCATGGCACAAACTCCTGGCCACCCTGCTGCTACATCTTCGACATCCAGCACACACTTCTGGACGACAGACACAGAGTCGCACAACCACGCGTCAATTCCATGTCAGACAAGTCTGAAAATCCATGAACAAATGCCAAATTCTTGACCAAAATCACGAATTCACATTCTTAACTTCGAATCAAATTCACAAATTAAGCGTCGTGAATTAGACGTTCAGCATCGGAACATCCACCTTCGGCAGCAGCCTCGAGGTGAAGTAGCGGTCCTTGTAGTAGCGGATCTTGTCGCACTTCACCGGATGCGGTATGCCCTCATACAGGAACACCTCCATGTCCGGCCCCATCGCCTTCAGCTCCTGCGGCAGCATCAGCGCGCGCCGTTCCTCGGTGAAGTTGTGGGTCTTCTCGCGGGCATGGGTGACGTTCTTCTTGCGCACCGTGGTGTAGCCCAGCATGTCCGAATAGTCATTGGCATCCTGCTGCTCACGCGGCGCGTACAGGATCTGCAGGGCATGGTTGGTGATGATGGTGCGTGACACTTCCCGGCCGTAGGTGGCGTCGAGCTGGGACATGCTCTGGATGATCGGCAGCAGGCGGATGTTGTAGCCGGCCATGTAGGACACCGCCGAGGCGATGATCTCGACTTTGCCGATCGAGGTGAATTCGTCCATCAGCAGCAGGCACTGGTACTTCAGGTCCGGGTTGGACTTGGGCAGTTCCTTGGTGTTGAGGTTGATCAGCTGGCTGAAGAACAGGTTGATGATCAGCCGGCTCTCCGCCAGCTTGTTCGGCTGGATGCCGATATAAATGGTCATCTTCTTCTTGCGGACATCGGTCAGCAGGAAGTCGTTGCAGCTGGTGGCCTTGTCCAGCACCGGATTGATCCAGGGATTGAGCGGTTCCTTGAAGGTGCCCAGGATCGAGGCGAAGGTCTCATCGGCCTGGGACAGCATGTTGGCGAACGCCGAACGTGCGTTGGCGCTGAGGAACGGCCGCTCCGACAGGGTCTTGAGGTACTTCTTCAGGTCGGTGCCGTCGCCGGAGGACAGACGGTACACCGCACCGAGCGTGGGAGTGCCGGCGCCGCCCGGGAAACCGCTGCTGCGCTCATCGTCCCAGTTCTCGAACAGGTACAGGGTGAAGGCCATGAACGCGTTGCGCGCCTGGCTGACCCAGAATTTCTGGTCCTCGGCCCCGTCCGGATACAGCATCGCGGCGATGCTCATCAGGTCCGAGACGCGGAAGGCCGGATCATCGGAGACGTAGCTGAGCGGGTTCCAGCGGTGCGTGCGCCGGTCCTCGGCGAAGGGATTGAACAGGTAGATTTCCTGGCCCTGGCTGGCGCGCCAGCCACTGGTCAGGTCGAAGTTCTCCTGCTTGATGTCCAGCACCACCAGCGATTCGCCGTACTCCAGCAGGTTCGGGATGACCACGCCCACGCCCTTGCCCGAGCGGGTCGGCGCGGCCAGGATCACGAACTGCTGGCCATCCAGGCGCACCAGCTTGCCGCCATGGCTGCCGACCACGATGCTCTGGCCGGTCTTCTTGAACATGCCGTGCTTGGCCAGGTCGGCGCCGGTGGCGAAGCGCGCGTCGCCGTGCAGCGAGCGCTTGTCCTTCTTCAGCAGCAGCACCAGGCCGGCCACCAGCAACACCAGCAGGGGCAGGCCGAAGCCCACGTAGCCAGCCCATTTGATCTTGCCCACGAAGGGCGCGACCTGCGGTTGGCCGATGGCGTGGACGTACTGGTAGTAGGTGTTCCAGGTGAACAGCTGGGTGTCCAGCCCCAGGAACAGCAGGGTCAGATAGCCGGAAAACACGAAACCGAACAGCAGGGTCGCCAGCGTGATGATGGCGATGAGCAGATACTTCTTACTGGGCAACACCCGAATCCTCCATGATGCGCACGCGGCGCGACGGCCTAGCGGTGGCGCCAGCGCGACGCCTTCTTCCGCAGGTGGTTCTCGTTTTCCAGCCCGGGCTCCTCGCCCTCTTCACGCACCAGTTGCAGCAAGCGTTGGCGCGCTTCGGCCAGTGATATCAGGTCGGTCAGACGATCCCCATCGTCGGCGACGACCGCATGGCCGACCACATCGCCGGGAGCGTACACCGGCTCGTAGGACACCGCTACCAGCTGATAGCGTCCACGGGTTTCCAGCACATGCCTGAATTCCTGCATCTCACTCCTCCTTGTCGGGGCAACACTGCGTCCCCTGCTTCGCCATCATGCCCGTGGCAGCGTCATGGGCGCATCCACAACCGCTGCGGCTTTCGCGCGAAACTGTGCGCGGATATCCAAGGAGACTGCAATGGACTGGGTAGCACTTGCCCGTACGCTGGCCACCGAGGCCCACGCGGGGCAGATCGACAAGGCCGGCCAGCCTTATATCGGCCATGTGGCGCGGGTGGCGGCCGCCGTGCGCGGCGACGATGCCGCCGAAGTGGTGGCCTGGCTGCATGACGTGGCCGAGGACTGCCCGGCGTTTGCCGCGCGGATGGAGGTATTTCCGGCGCCGCTGCGCGAGGCGGTGCAACTGCTCAACCGCGATGCAGCTCCTGACGCGGACAGCTACTACGCGCGCATTGCCGCCCACCCGCTGGCATTGAAAGTGAAGCGCGCCGATCTGGATGACAACGCCGATCCACAGCGGCTGGCGATGCTGGACGGGACCACGGCAGGGCGCCTTCGCGACAAATACGCTGATGCCCGGGCGGCGCTGGGCATCTGAGCCGGCCGCGAGGCGGCGCGGAGGGCCGGCGTGTCACCGATCAAACGCTGATTTACCCTGAGTGCTGCTGCTCCTGTTGCAGTGCAGCAGTACAATGGACGGCTCCCCCGCCCCATCGCGCCCCCGCATGAGCCCCAACTCTTCCCTGGCTGCGCGGCTGACGCCCCGCCAGCGCACCCTGATCATCCTCGCCCTGTCGCTGGGTGGATTTGCCATCGGCACCAGCGAATTCGCCAGCATGGGGCTGATGCTGGAGATCAGCCGCGGCCTGTCGATTTCCGAAACCCAGGTCGGGCACCTGATCAGCGCCTACGCCATCGGCGTGGTGGTCGGCGCCCCGATCCTCGCCTTCGTGGGTGCCAGCTTCCCGCGCCGCAAGCTGCTGTTGGCGCTGATGGGCTTCTACGCGATCGGCAACCTGGCCAGCGCGCTGGCACCGAATTACGGCACGATGCTGGTGGCACGCTTCGTCGCCGGCCTGCCGCATGGCGCCTACTTCGGCGTTGCGATGCTGGTGGCCGCTGCGATCAGTCCTGCCGGCCAGCGCGGCCAGGCGATGTCGCGGGTGCTGCTGGGCCTGTCGATCGCGATCCTGGTCGGCAACCCGTTGACCACCTGGCTGGGCCAGCAGCTGAGCTGGCGCACCGCCTTTGCCCTGGTCAGCGTGCTGGCCATTGCCACCGTGGCGATGATCGCGCGCTTCCTGCTGCCGGACCCGGACGAAGTGCGTACCTCGCCGATGCGCGAACTGCGCGCCTTCAACACCTCCCAGGTGTGGCTGGCGCTGGCGATCGGTGCGGTCGGCTTCGCCGGCATGTTCTGCGTGTTTACCTACCTCGCGCCCACCCTCGTGCAGGTCACCGGCGTGGCCGAATCGTGGATGCCGCTGGCAGTGGGCGTGTTCGGCATCGGCGCGATCATCGGCAACATCGCCGGTGGCTGGCTGGTGGACAAGTTCCATTTCAAGGCCGCCGCCGTGGTGCTGCTGTGGTCGATCGTGATGCTGCTGCTGTATCCGCTGGCCGCACAGTCGGTGTGGACCATCGGCCCGATGATCATCACGGTCGGCACCATGGGCGCGCTGGCAGCGGTACTGCAGACGCGCCTGATGGATGTGGCCGGCGAAGCGCAGACGCTGGCGGCCGCCTCCAATCATGCCGCCTTCAATACCGCCAACGCACTCGGCCCGTGGCTGGGCGGCATGGCGATCAGCGCCGGCTTCAGCCCGGCCAGTACCGGCTATGTCGGTGCGGCCACCGCGATCGGCGGCCTGCTGCTGTGGTGCGCGGCGGTGATGCTGGACAGGAAGCGCAAGACCGTCGCCGCCGGCAACCACTGAAGAACGGGCGTCCAACCACCGCATTCACAGGTCGACCAGTCGACTGCGCGGGCTTCGTCGCGCACCTGGCGCGCGATGAACACATTTCGTGGATGTGCATTTCGGCACAGTGCAGCCGACGCCGCATTCTCGGCCTGCACCGGACCCGCAATGCACCACCACCGCGCACCTGCCCGCCACGATGCCATCGCCTTGCAGGCCGGCATGCTGGGCAGCGTGTTGGGGGTGGCGTTGTCCAAGGCCATTGCCTTGTCTGCGATGGCAGTCGATTCGATGATGGGGATCGGGCTGTGGGTGATGGCCTGCGCGCTGCTGGCAGCGTGGGCGCTCGCAGCCTATCTGGCCTGCCTGGCACTGAGCCGTCGTGTGTTCGTGCTGATGGTGGCGCTGTGCATGGTGCTGATGATCTGCATCGCCTGACCCAGCAGGGGCCGGACTATTGCGCATTTGTTACAGAATAACAAGTGCAATGGGTCCGATTGTGCAGGCCCGGCGTCACGGATTTGAATTCCATGGCCATCCTGGCATTACCCGAGGCCATCTCATGACTCTGCAGTCTTCATTCCGCGCCACCCTCACTGCCATCGCCCTGGCGTCGCTCAGCGCCTGCGCCACCTATGACGACAGCGCCATGCATCCGGCCTGCCAGGAGTCACCCCATCTGAAGGATCTGCCGCGCGAGGTCGCTGCCCGCGAGAGCCGTTGCAACAAGGGTGTGGAAGTGTGGTCGAGCGAGCGCGGCGGCAGTGACAAGCCGCTGGACCTGAGCGGAAAGAAAAAGGATCTCTGAAAAGGAGCGCTGCCGGTTGCCGCGGCTGTCTTGATCATGCCCATGCACCTGGCTGACTGGCCCATCACAACCGGCGCGCGACGATGAGGTCTCCCCACCCTGTCGAGATTCAGATGCCGGACACTGCCCACCCTGTCATTCGCGCGTTCGAGGCCGTGTTCGATCTGTCAGGGGGCGTGCAGCGCATCACCGCGCTCACGGTCACCTGCCGGCATTGCACATCGACCAGCTCGGCCAGTGAGGACAATCTGGTGCACTTGCCAGGTGGAGCATTGTTCCGCTGCGACGGGTGCGGCTGCCATCAGCCGGTCAGCCATGCCCGGCTGTCGGACTGGCAACCGGCGTCGTTGCTGGGTATTTGAGGACCGCGACGTGGCAATGACTGCGGAACAGCGGAAAATACTCCAGGCCATCGCCGCTGCAGAACCGGTGCGCGGTGATGCCGCAACGTGGGCGGTGACCGCCGGATGGGCGGTACAGGCAGAGGACGGGGATATCGATCTCACCGAGGCTGGCCGGGATGCGCTCACCGCGCAGGCAGGTCGTGAGGGCTAGACCCGCCGCTCAGGCCAGCGTCGCCTCCCTTCGCGCTGCGCCGCGATAGCGGCAACCTGCGGAACAAGGGGTGCATCGCTGCCACGTCGGCTGCGAAGTGGCGAGGCCTTCATGTCGGCGGTGTGCAGAGCGTCATGACATGCGCTCGGCTATGCTGCGCCACCTTCCTGCGCCAATGGCGGCCATGCATCCTTTTCCCCTGCCAGTCTCTGCACCTGATCAGCTCGCCTACCGACTGCTGCAGGACAGTGACTGGGCCCGCTCGGCCACTGCCGCAAGCGCACCCGCCGAACTTCGCACGTTGCTGGCGATGATCCTGGATTCGCCAGAACCGCTGTGGCTTGCCTGGGGCAAGGAAGACAAGGCGTTCTTCTTCAATGATGCCTATCTGCCGATGCTGGGTGAAAAACTGCACGGCGCGATGGGCAATCGCCTGGAGGATGTCTGGGCGGACGTATGGCCAGACGTGGTGCAGGCCGTCAACGATGCCTTCGCCGGCACCAGCCGCAGCTTCAAGAACCTCCCGTTGATGATGGATCGCGACGGCACGCTGCGTGAAACATTCTGGACGTTCTCCTATTCGCCGCTGCGCGTCGGCTGCGGCAGTGTGGCCGGCATCCTGTGCGTGGTCAGCGAACAGACCGAACGGGTGATCGAGCGCGATCTGCACAGCCGCCAGGTTGCAGCGATCACCGAGCAGGCGCGGGAGGCCCACCTGGAACTGGTGCGTGCCCGCGAGCAGCTGCGGCAGTCGCAGAAGCTGGAGGCGATCGGCCAGCTCACCGGCGGGGTGGCCCACGACTTCAACAACCTGCTGCAGGTCATCACGGGTTCGGTAGACATGCTCCTGCACACGTGGCCCGCAGACGACACCCGGCGCCGCTACATCCAGGCCATTGCAACAGCGTCGGACCGCGCCACCAAGCTGACCGCGCAACTGCTTGCATTCTCACGTCGCCAGAGCCTGTCGCCGGAGGTCTTCGACCTCTGCGAAAGCGTGCACGCGCTCTCGGACATCATCACCACGGTACTCGGCGCGCGCATCCAGGTGTCGTTGGCATTGCCCGATACACCGATGCCGGTACTGCTGGACCGGACCCAGCTGGACACTGCATTGATCAACATCGCGGTCAATGCCCGCGATGCAATCAACGGACACGGCCGGGTGACCATCGAAGTGGAACGGGTCACCGCGGTGCCTTCGGTGCGCTTCGCCGCGCCGATGAAGGGCGACTTTGCCGCAATCAGTGTGACCGACACCGGAGCGGGCATCGACCCTGCGGTGGTTGACCGCATTTTCGAGCCCTTCTTCACCACCAAGAGCGTGGGCGCCGGGACCGGGCTCGGCCTCAGCCAGGTATTCGGCTTCGTCAAGCAGTCAGAAGGCGAGGTGGATGTGCAGAGCCAGGCCGGCGCCGGTACCCGCTTTACGCTGTATCTGCCGCTGGCGCAGGCAGGAGAAACGACTGAACGGCCGGCGGCGCAATCGGGGCTGCAGCATGGTCATGGCGTCTTCGTGCTGGTGGTGGAAGACAACGTCGACGTGGCCGAATTTGCGGTGGGCGCCCTGCGCGAACTCGACTACAGCGTGGTCCTTGCACGCAATGCGGACGAGGCCCTGGCCGAGCTGGAACGGGATGCCTCGCGCTTCCATGTGGTGTTCAGCGACGTCGTGATGCCGGGCATGAACGGCCTGGATCTGGCCCGTGCCATCCGCGCCCGCTTTCCGGAGCTTCCGGTGATCCTCACCAGCGGCTACAGCGAATTGCTGGCGCGGGATCCTGGCCATGGCTTCACCCTGCTGCGCAAGCCGTACTCATTGAAGCAGCTGGCCTCGGTGATGACCGAGACCGCGCGCCGCGCGCTGGCTGTGATGGCATCGCCCTAGCCGGTCGCTCACCACGGCAAACCGAACCAGCGTTCCAGCGAGGACGCCAGCCCCGACGCATCGCCGCCGACATCGCAGGCCCAAGCGACGATACCGTCAGGGCGGACCAGCACCGCGCCCAGTCCCATCGCATCGCGCGCCGTGGATATCACGCAGGGAACCGAGCGTTGCCAGCGCGCAAAGATCGGGCCGAGTGAAACGCCGGTATCGAGCCCCAGCAGCACGCCCTTCCCTGCGCGCAGCAGCTCCCCCATGCGATCGCCATTGGCCAGCTGGACGTCAGGCACGCTTTGGCCAACCCACGGATGCTCGCCGTTGAACACCGCTGGTTGTGCCACGCCCCACAGCCGCTCAGCGAGATAGGTGGCACCGTCGCGGGTCGCGGCCAGGTCGGCCAAGACCGCCGCCAGCGCGCGCTGCCCTGGGCCTGGTCGCATCAACGCCACCTGCGCACGCGACCAGTCGAGCACCCGGGCGCCGATCGGATGGCGCTCAGCCTGATAGCTGTCCAGCAGCGTCTCGGCGGCGTCGCCTCGCGCCACGGCGGCCAGCTTCCACCCCAGGTTCATCGCATCGCCGATGCCGAGATTCAGGCCCTGACCTCCCAGCGGCGAATGCATGTGCGCCGCATCACCAGCCAACAGCACGCGGCCGCTGCGATAGGCCGTGGCCTGGCGCGCGGCATCGGTCCATGTGGTGGCCAGATGCAACGCGGTGATCGTTGCCTGGCGCCCGGACTTGCTGGTGGCTCTGGCCGGCACCCCGTATACCGACCCGGGCCCGCGTCCATAGTGCATCCGGGGGATAGGCCCCGAAGCACTGCAAATGCTAATCTTTCTCATTTGCAGCCCAGCCTCGTCCCTCATGCCCTTTCCAACCCCGCTCAAGCACGCCCTCTGCCTGGCGCTGCCCCTTTCCCTGGCTACACCTGCACTGGCTTCCGAGGCCTCCGCTGACACCCCGAAAGACCTGGACAAAGTGGAAGTCCGCGGCCGCGCGCAGACCCTGTACCGCGCCAACGATGCAGCCGTCGGCACCCGCACCGATACTCCGCTGGAGCGCGTACCGCAGTCGATCCAGGTCGTGCCACGCGAGCTGATCGACGACCAGGCGGCGCGCCAGGTCACCGATCTGTACCGCAGCATCAGCGGCATCAGCTTCTTCAGCTATGCCGGCGTCACCCTGCGCGGGTTCCGCCAGGAGAACGTGCTCTACGACGGTCTGCGCGGCGATCCCTATGCAGGCTTCTCGGTGCCGCAGCTGTTCAACATCGAACGCGTGGAAGTGCTGAAGGGCCCGGCCGGTGCGCTGTACGGCGGTGGTGATGCGGGCGGCATCATCAACTATGTAACGCGCAAGCCCAAGGCGCGCGCCGAACGCCGCATCGAGCTGCAGGCAGGTGACAAGGACTTCCGCGCCGGATCGATCGAAGGCACCGGCCCGCTGAATGCCAGCGGCAGCACCCGCTATCGCGCCGGCCTGTATGCCGACAGCGAGCAGGGCGTGCGCTGGAATGCCGACAACGAAAGCGTGATCGGCGATGCCTCGCTGGCCTTCGACGTTGGCCAGACCGGCGAACTGGTGCTGCAGTTCACCGACATCACCCAGAACCTGGGCGGCAACCGGCTGCGCGGTGTGCCAGTGAACGATGCCGGCAGCTTCCTGACCGACAGGCGATGGAACCACAACGAGGCCAGCGACTTCCTCGACATGCGCGCCAGGGTCGCACTGGCGCAGTACCGCTTCGCACCGCTCGATACGCTGGACGTGGACATTGCTGCGCGCTGGTTCAGCAACAACGAGCACCAGATGTACCACGAGCCGATGGGGCTAATTGATCGTGACCGCGACGGGGTGCCCGAATGGATGACGCGCCAGCTGCGCAACCAGATCCGCGACAACGAGGCCTTCACCGCCAGCGGCAATGCCGTCTGGCGGATCAACACCGGCCGTATCGAACACAAGGTGCTGTTCGGCGCCGACATGTATCAGCTCGACGCCGACTTCACGGCGCAGACCGCCAACAGTGCCGACCTGGCACGCGGCGCCGGCCCGGTGCGCGGCATCGACCTGTTCAACCCGGTCTATGGCGCGAGCACCTGGCATGACTACAACCTGGCCGCCCTGCCCTGGCGCAGCACCGCCACCCGCAGCAAGCGCTACGGCGGCTATCTGCAGCATGAGCTGGCGCTGGGCACGCGCTGGCACGTGCTGGCCGGACTGCGTTGGGATGGCTTCAAGGATGAGGACCGCATGGGCGGCAGCAGCGTGGATGGCAACGCGCTCAGCTGGCGTCTGGGCAGTACCTTTACCGTCCGGGACGGCGTGAACCTGTACGCCAACATCGCCAGCGGCTTCGTGCCGCAGAGTGCCACCAACCAGAACCCGGCGACCGGCGGACCGTTCGACGCGGAGCGCAGCAGGCAATGGGAAGTCGGCCTGAAGTCCCTGCTGGCCGACCGTGTGACCCTGAACATGGCGGCCTACCGCATCGACCGCAGCAACATCGTGCAGGCCACCGGCGAAGTGGTCGGCGGGGTAAACCAACTCGCTGCACTGGGCCTGGTACGCAGCACGGGCATGGAACTGGACCTGCTGGCCGACGTGACCGAGCGCTGGGTGGTGAACCTGACCTACGCCTACAACGACGCACGGGTAAAGGACGCCGGACCGAACGGCATCACCAATGCCTCCGGCGACCGCTTCGCGAATGCGCCACGCAACAAGCTCGGCCTGTGGACGCGCTACGACCTGGCTTCGATCAACTCGGCCATCGGCTTCGGCGCCGACCACGTGGGCGAGCGTGTCAGCCTGGATGGGCAGACGGTCAAGGCTTACACGGTATTCGACATGAGCTGGAAGACCACGTGGAAGCAGTGGCAGTTCCAGGCCAACGTCAAGAATCTGTTCGACAAGGTGTACGCAGCCAGTGGCTTCATCGAACGCAACGGGCATTTCCCGGGCGAGCCGCGGCGGGTGTATGTGCAGGCGGCATACAGCTTCTGACGCAGGGCTGCGAACCATGATGACAGGGGGAGGTGGCTGCCTACCTCCACCGCACTTTCGTATCGCGAGCGTGACAGTGACGGAGATCGCCAAGGAACGATAGCCTGTGACGGAGCGCATCTTGCAGCACCGAGGGTCTCGTACGCTTGAGTGATTCAGCCACTACTGCTGACACAGCAGGTTCTGGATCTCCTAACGGATCCGGCCAGGCGCCCGTGCCAGACGCATGATCCCGTCCGGTGGAATGACGGTGCCATCGTCCATCACGATAAGCATGTCAGAGACTTCGCCCTCGTGCCCTTGCTTCGCAGTGGTCACCAGGATGTTCAATGGATCCGTCCGGATATCGTAGCCGCCACCGATGTGCTTCAAGGTTCCGATCTGGTACCAGTCAATTTCCATGGCCAGCTCTTGGATTCAGGCCTTTCATGGTGCCATGCGCCGGGCGCTTGGGCGAGCTGAGATAGACGGCATCTGGATGCGCCCTGCCCGCGCAGGAAAGACCCCATGCAACGTCAAGGCCCCTTATCATGCGGGCTTAGGGGCTCTACATGCCCGATTGACGTTTGCAAGGCAGTACCTGGATGTCTATGGAATGGCGCCCCTCGGGCTGGGGCCAACGTGTGACACGCTCGCCACACTGGCGGTTGCGGCTGGATGGCGAATGCATCGAGCTGAACATCGCAGGCCAACAGTACCGGCAGCGCGTGGATGACGATCACAGCGTGCAGGTCATTCCAGGGTTTTTCTGGGCCAGCGTTTCATTGCAGACCGACAGCGGTTCCGTGTCCGTGGGCGGCCTGCCCAACGGGCAAGCGTCCCAGCTTGCAGGGGCTGTGCGGGGCCTGCTCTTCGCGCGCAGCACGCGCGGGCGCAAGGATCTGTTCGAGAAGATCCTCGAACAGATCCAAGCCTGGTTGAGCGCGGCGGACGCACTGACTGATCGAGGTCACGCCAGCCGACGCTGGATCACCCATGAGCAGCAGCAGGCGTTGCTGGCTGATCGGCCTGCCCTGCCGCTCTCCCCGGATGAGCTGGAGAGTCTGTTCCTCGATGCGAGCGTGCACGGCGACCTGCGCTCCAGCCGCCATCTGGCCGCGCTTGAGGCACTGAATGACTGGCACCTGGATTGGCCCGCCATCTGGGCCGACGCCAACGCGACCATGGCAACGCGTGAGCAGGTGCTGGCCAAGGACTTCCTCGACCGGGTCGAGAGCAAGCCCCTGACCGAGGAACAGGCCCGCGCCGTCTTCTGCTTCGACAACCGCGTGCAGGTCGTGGCCGCGGCCGGCTCTGGCAAGACCTCCACGATGGTTGCCAAGGCCGCCTATGCCATCGATCGCGGCTTCGTGGAGCCCCAACGGATTGTGATGCTCGCTTTCAACAAGGACGCCGCGAACGAACTGGAGGAGCGCGCGCGACGATGCTTCGACCGGCTCGGCATGGGCGACATCGTGGTCGAGGCGCGGACCTTCCACGCCCTGGGCCTGGCCATCATCGCCGAGGCCACGGGACGCAAGCCTGATATCCCGGAATGGGCGATCGACGCCACGCTGGGCTTCAACAAGCTGGCCGAACTGGTGGACGACCTGAAGGACCGTTCGACCCACTTCCGCACCCAGTGGGACATGTTCCGCCTTGTGTTCGGACGCGATCTGCCGCCGTTGGGTGCCGACATGATGGCCGATGGTTACGACCGCGATGGCACGCCCTACATCCGCACCCTGCAGGGTGAGCGGGTGAAGAGCCAGGAAGAGTGCGTGATCGCTGACTGGCTGTTCTACAACGGCGTGACCTACGACTACGAACGGCGCTACGAATTCGATACGGCGACCGACACCTATCGCCAGTATCGCCCTGATTTCTATTATCCGGACGCCGGGCTGTATCACGAGCACTTTGCGTTGGATGCCGGTGGCCAGCCGCCGAAGCACTTTGCCAACTACAGCGAAGGGATGCACTGGAAGCGGCAGCAGCATGCGGCGCACGGCACCGCACTGGTCGAAACGACGTCGTTCGGCCTGCGCAGTGGACAGGCCCTGCAGGATCTGGCCGAGCGGCTGGGTGCGTCTGGTGTCGAACTCGACCCGAACCCGGACCGCGAGCTGCCCGACCAGGGCGCCAAGCCGATGCCGGATGCAGACCTGATTGGCCTGATGCGCACCTTCATTGCGCATGCCAAGAGCAACTGCCTGACGCTGGACGATATGGGCGCACGCCTGCGGCAGATGCCCGAAGACCAGTTCAAGGAACGCTACCGGCGCTTCCTGGAAATCGCCGGGCCGGTTTTCCAGGCCTGGGACAACGCACTGGCGGACGAACGTGGCATCGACTTCGAGGACATGCTCAACATGGCCGCCGGGCTGCTGGAACAGGGCCACTATGAATCACCCTACGATCTGGTGATGGCCGACGAATTCCAGGATGCCTCGCGCGCCCGTGCGCGCCTCTGCCGTGCGCTGGTCAGCCAACCGGGCCGCTATCTGTTTGCGGTGGGCGATGACTGGCAGTCGATCAACCGCTTCACTGGCGCCGACGTTTCGGTGATGACCGGATTCCGCGAATGGATGGGGCATGGCCAGGTGCTGAAACTGGAGCAGACGTTCCGCTGCCCGCAAGCACTGTGTGATGTTTCCAGCCGCTTCATCAGCCGCAATCCGGTGCAGATCACCAAGGAAGTTCGCTCTGCTGCGCCGGCAATGGGACCTGTGCTGCAGGCGTTCCAGGTGAATCGGCGTGAGGAGGTGCAGGATGGTGTTCGTCAGTACCTTGCGACGCTGCACCAGCAACTGCTGTCAGGTGCAGTGCCGCAGGGCCGCAACGGGCGCGTGACTGTATTCATTCTGGGGCGGTATCGCGCGGACCGCAGCGCGATGCCTTTGGATTGGAAGACGGCCTTTGGCAGCACGATGGAGGTCGAGTTCCTGACCACCCATCGATCGAAGGGGCGCGAGGCGGACTACGTGATCCTGCCGGGCATGATCAACCGCAGCTTCCCGAGCCTGCGCGCGGATGACCCGGTGCTTTCGCTGGCGATGCCGGATGGGGATGCCTATCCGCTGAGCGAAGAACGGCGCCTGTTCTATGTCGCGCTGACGCGTGCGCGACGTTCGGTTGCGATGTTCACCCTGCAGGGCAGGCACTCGCCATTCCTGGATGAGCTGGCGAAGGACGGCGCCGTGGAAGTGACCGCGATTTCAGGCGCGGCCATCCACGAAGAGCGCTGCCCGGTGTGCAAGGTGGGCGTGTTCGTGGACCGGAATGGGCCGCACGGGGCTTTCCGGTCGTGCTCGAGTTACCCGTTGTGCCATAACAAGCCGAAGGGCGGGCGTCGTGGGTGAGCGTATTCTCTGCGCTTTCCTGGCGATGTGCGCACTGCCCTCACCGTCACCGTGAGCTTCGCCCAGGCGGAGATCGACTACTCACTCCGGCTGCTAGACTTTGCCGACATTCAAATGGACGACCCCATGGAACGGTGGTATCTGGCAACACTGCTGGCGTTGGTCCTGCACCAGATTGATGCAGCGTTCTGGCACGAGTGGGCCCTGTTCGGCGTTCCGGGCGGCATCCAGGGGTTTCTGGCTTTCAACCTGATCGCTGTGGGCGCCCTGCTGCATGGCTATCGCCAGGTTGTGCTGGCCAAGCCCTCCGCACGGGCGTATGCCAGCCTGTGCGGGACAGTTGGCGCCGGCACCGCCATGATTCATGTGGGCTTCGCCGCGGCCGGTCGTGACGAGTTCCTGCTTCCGCTCTCCATCGCAACGCTGGCGGCCTGCCTCGTGGCCGGCGTCGGGCTCCTCATGCAAGGCCGCCGTGCTACCCCGGCTCGCGTGCAGATCGATGGCGTGGACTGACGAGACGAAAAAGCCCCTGAATCCAGGGGCTCTTTGAATCAACTGGCGGAGAGAGTGGGATTCGAACCCACGGAAGGTTTGACCCTTCGCCGGTTTTCAAGACCGGTGCCTTAAACCGCTCGGCCATCTCTCCAATCGGGTCCCGGTCGCCCGGGCAGCGGCGTATTCTCGCACGTGACGGGCATTTGCCCAAGACCACCATGCCCCTGCCCTCCGCATCCGGCACGGTGGAGCCTTCGCCGTAGAACAGCAACGCCGGACATCGCCCGGCGCTGCCTTCAAGACCTCTCAGCCCGCGTCCACCGCCAGCGCACCCAGCGCACTGGCCTTGATCCGCTCCTTGGCCTTCTCACAGGCGCCACCGCAATCCAGGCGCGAGGCCTCCAGCTGCGGCGGCAGATGTTCGGCCAGGAAGTCGATGAACACGCGCACCGCCGGCAACAGCCCGCGGCGCGAGGCGAACACGGCGTGGCACACGCCCTGCGGCAACGACCAGTCCGGCAGCACCACTTCCAGCTCGCCATTGCGCACGGCATCGGCGCACACGGTCTCCGGCAGCATGGTGATGCCGAAACCGTCCTTCACCATGCTCTGCAGCAGCGGGAAGTCGAAACCAGCCACGCGCGGCTGCAGGTCGACCCGGCGCACTTCGCCTTCCGGGCCATGCAGTTCCCAGCGCTGGCGGGCTTCGTCTTCGCTGATGCTGAGGGTGACATGCTGGGTGAGCTCTTCCGGGTCCTTGGGGCGGCCGGCGCGGTCCAGGTATTTGGGGCTGGCCACCAGCAGTTCCTGCACCTGGCCGAAGCTGCGCATCACCAGGCTGCCGTCGTCGTCCAGGCGCGAACGCACGCGCAGGGCGACGTCGTAGCCTTCATTGATGATATCCACGCGGCGGTTGCTGATGTTCAGCTGCAGGCGCACCTTCGGGTACTGCTCAAGGAACTTGGGCAGCAGCTTGGGAAGCTGCATCTGCGCCAGTGACACCGGCACGCTGGCGCGCACCACGCCGCGCGGCTCCGCGCTGAGGCGGTCCACCACTTCGCGGGCGGCCTGGGCCTCGGCCAGCATCGTCTGCGCATGGCGATGCACGCTGGTGCCGACGTCGGTGACCGCGAAACGGCGCGTGGAGCGCTGCAGCAGGCGTACGCCCAGGTCGGTTTCCAGCTGGCTGATGCGGCGGCTCAGGCGCGACTTGGGAATACCCAGTGCGCGCTCGGCGGCGGCGAATCCGCCGTGGTCGACCACCATCGCGAAGTAGTACAGGTCATTCAGGTCATGCATACCCGAGTTCCATATCTAGAACAATACGTGGCATTCAATCACCTTTATTCCGCCTTTGCAACAACCTATCGTTCTCTCCGTCGGCGGGGCCCCCCCGCCCCTTCCTCCCAGAACACAGGTGACTGCCATGAAGCTTCTGCATCTCGACGCCAGCGTGCTTGGCGACAACTCCGTCTCGCGCCAGCTGTCGGCCGCCGTGGTCGCCCGCTTCGCCAGCCAGATTGATGGCCTGCAGGTCGATTATCGCGATCTTGACGCCAATCCGGTACCGCATCTGCGCAGCAGCTCGCTGGCCAGGACCGACGCGGCCGAGGCGACCGATGCTGAACAGGTGATGCAGCAGTTCCTGGACGCCGACATCGTGGTGATCGGCGCGCCGATGTACAACTTCAGCATTCCGTCCACGCTGAAGGCCTGGATCGACCGCGTGGCCGTGGCCGGCCGCACCTTCAAGTACACCGAGAACGGCCCGGTGGGACTGGCCGGTGGCAAGCGGGTGATCATCGCCAGCAGCCGTGGCGGCATCTACACCGACTCGCCGGCCGACTTCCAGGAGCCGTTCCTGCGCCAGGTGTTCGCCTTCATGGGCATCAACGAGGTCGAATTCGTGCGCGCCGAGGGCATCGCCTATTCGCCGCAGCACCGTGAAGACGCCATCGCCGGTGCGCTGGCAGCACTGCCGTCGCACGAAGCGGCCGAACCCGTCGCCGCATAACGCGTTCCAACGTTCGGCGCCCCTCTCTCCTCGTCTGGGCGCTGAACGCGGGCCGGGATCCCCTCCCCCATCCCGGCCCACCCTGGCGGCCCCGCTGTGCGGGGCCGTTTTCTTTTGCGACGCGCTAGGCTGGGGGCATGAACTACATCGTGACGGCTGCGCACCGCAGCGAATTTCCGCACCCGATCACCCTGCGCCGTGGCCAGGCGCTGGTGGTGGGCGAACGTTATGAAGGCCCGGAGGGCTGGGAAGACTGGTTCCTGTGCCAAGCCGAAGGGCAGCAGCCCGGTTTCGTGCCGGCGCCGGTGATCGGTCGCGATGCGCAGGGTGGCGCGTTTGCCACGGAAGATTACTGCGCGCGTGAACTGGATGTGGATCCCGGGCAGGTGCTGCGCGGGCAGCACACGCTCAATGGCTGGGCGTGGTGCGTGCCGGAGACGGGCGAACCTGGATGGGTGCCGTTGGAGAAGCTGCGGGTTTCAGAAGCCCCGTAGCGCCCGAGCCCATGCTCGGGCGGCGGCGCGCGGAGCGCCGATAGAAACAATGCGGCCCGCGATGGGCAGGAGCAGCCGAGCATAGGCTCGGCTCTACAGGACACTGAGCGCCGGCTGTCAGGCGATGGTTTCCAGGCCGCCCATGTACGGGCGCAGGGCCTCCGGCACGGTGATGCTGCCGTCGGCGTTCTGGTAGTTCTCCATCACCGCGATCATCGCACGGCCAACCGCCACGCCCGAGCCGTTCAGGGTATGCACCAGCTCAGGCTTGCCGGTGGCCGGGTTGCGCCAGCGCGCCTGCATGCGGCGGGCCTGGAAGTCACCACAGTTCGAGCACGAGGAGATCTCGCGGTAAGTCTCCTGCGACGGCAGCCAGACTTCCAGATCGTAGGTCTTCACCGCCGAGAAGCCCATGTCGCCGGTGCACAGCAGCACCTTGCGGTACGGCAAGCCCAGCTTTTCCAGCACCACTTCGGCACAGCGGGTCATGCGCTGGTGCTCGGCGTCGCTGTCTTCCGGGCGGCTGATCGAGACCAGCTCGACCTTCTCGAACTGGTGCTGGCGGATCATGCCGCGCACGTCGCGGCCGCCGCTGCCGGCCTCGGCACGGAAGCACATCGAGTGAGCGGTCATGCGCAGCGGCAGACGCTCGGCGTCGACGATCTCGTCACGCACGATGTTGGTCAGCGGCACTTCCGACGTCGGGATCAGGTAACGCGTGGAGTCGCCCACGGCGGTCTTGAACAGGTCGTCCTCGAACTTCGGCAGCTGGCTGGTGCCGCGCAGCGAATCGGCGTTGACCAGCAGCGGCACGTTGGTTTCCTCGTAGCCGTGCTCGCCGGTGTGCAGGTCGACCATGAACTGAGCCAGGGCGCGGTGCAGGCGCGCGATCGGGCCGCGCAGGACGGTGAAGCGCGAACCGGACAGTTTGGCCGCGGTCTCGCCGTCCAGCCAGCCATTGCGGGCGCCCAGTTCAACGTGGTCGAGCACCTTGAAATCGAACTGGCGCGGGGTTCCCCAGCGCGCCTGCTCGACGTTGTCGTTCTCGTCAGCACCGGCTGGCACGTCATCGGCCGGCAGGTTCGGGATCCCCATCGAGATCGCTTCGATCTTCTCGCGCAGCTCGTCCAGCGCCACTTCCGAGGCCTTCAGCTCGTCGGCGAAGGCGGCGACCTCGGCCATGATGGCCGACACGTCCTCGCCCTTGGCCTTGGCCTGGCCGATGGCCTTGGAACGGCTGTTGCGCAGGCTCTGCAGCTCCTGGGTCCGCACCTGGATGCGCTTGCGATCGGCCTCCAGGGACTCCAAGGCAGACACGTCGAGCTCGAAGCCACGGCTGGTGCGCAGGCGTTCGGCGAGGTCGGCGGGCTGGTGGCGGAGCAAGGCTGGATCAAGCATGGCAGGTGTCGTGGTGGGTATCAGGGATGGGATTATCGCTTGTTATACGGATTTCTGCCGCCCGGTTCATTCCCGCCGTGGCAGAATCGGGGCATTCCGTACTGGTCCGGTCCATGTCTGCACCCCGCTCGTCGTCCGCCAAGTCGTTTACCGTGCATATCCCGCGCAACGCCCTGAAGATCGCGGGCATCGCCTTCGGCGTGGGCGTGCTGCTGTTCGTGCTGGTCTGGTTCACCGGTCGCGACAAGGAATTCTTCCGCGCCGACCCGGCCGCACAGACCCCGCAGGAGACGGCGCAGGTGGAACCGCTGCCCGAACCGCTGGCGGCGGCCGCCGGTTCCAGCGACATGCCCGATGCCAAGCCGGCACCGGTGGAGGAAGAAGCGCCGAAGCTGGTGGAAACGGCCCCGCCACCGCCGGCGCCCGTCGCCGAAGCGGCCCCGGCCGCACCGGTTCCCGCGCCGGCTGCCACGGGCAACAGCCAGCCGATGCCGATTGCCGGCCAGTCGCCACCGCCGGCCTACCCGGCCGCCGCGCTGCGCGCCGGCGAGACCGGCAGTGTGGTCGTACGCGTGGACGTGGATGCCACCGGCTATCCGAACAATGTCACGGTAATCCAGCGCAGCGGCTCACGCGAGCTCGACCGTGCCGCGACCGATGCGGTGCGCCGCTGGCGCTTCGCCCCGGCACAGAGTAACGGCCAGGCCGTACCGGGCAGCATTGAAGTGCCGTTCGACTTCAAGACCCAGTAACTGAACGTTTCCCGGCAGGCAAACTGAACCCTGCCGGTTGCGTTGACGCAACGCTGACACTTCACGCCACTGGCCCGCGCAACACTCTCTCCCGTCGTCCAATTGACGGAAGGAGTTCGCGATGACCGCCACCACCCACGAAGACCTTCATTCGCCGCAGCTGCCGCAGGACGCCAGCGAACAGCACAAGCCCACGTCGCCCTGGATGTGGATCGCGCTGATCGTGGCGATGTTTGCCGCCGCGCTGCTCTGGCTGCGTCACTCGAACCAGGAAGACGTGGCGCCGGCACCGGTCGGCGAGCGCATGCTGCCCGCGCCCGAGCAGGCGCCGGTCGCCGACGTACAGCAGCCTGCGGCACGCCATGCCGCAGCGGCCGGCAACCAGCGCAAGGCCACCCCTGCCGTACGCAATCGCGAGGCGCGCCCGCTGGCAGGCAACAGCAAGCCGACCTACCCCGCTGCCGCGCTGCGCAATGGCGTGCAGGGCAGCGTGATCGCAAGCCTGAATGTCGATGCCCGCGGCCAGGTCACCAATGCTGCGATTGTTTCGCGCAGCGGCGAGCGCAGCCGTGACCTGGATCGTGCGGTGCTGAGCGCCGTGCAGAACTGGAAGTTCCAGCCGGCGATGCATGAAGGCCGTGCAGTGGCCAGTGTGGTGCGGGTCCCGGTGGATTTCCGTACCGGACAGCGTTGATCGCGGACGAGGGGTTCGTGATGTTTAGACGGAGGCTTCGGCCTCCGTCCTTTTATGTGGAGAAGCGTGCCAACCGAGGTTGGCACCTACCCGAAAACCTGATCGGCCGATCAGGCCAGGTTGAAGCCGGCGCTGCGCGCCAGGCCGTCGAAGTCCGGGAAGGACGTGGCGACGTTGGCGATGTCGTTGATACGCACTTCGCCGTCGCTGATCTGGCCGGCAATGGCAAACGCCATGGCAATACGGTGGTCACCGTGGCTTTCGATGGTGCCACTCCCCAGCCGAACGCCGCCGTGCAGGGTGGCGCCATCCTCGGTTTCGTCCACCTGCATGCCCAGAGCACGCAGGCCGGTGGCCATCGCCGCAAGGCGGTCGGATTCCTTCACTCGCAGTTCGGCCGCACCGCTCACCACGGTCTGGCCCTCGGCGGCCGCGGCGGCCACGAACAGCGCCGGGAACTCGTCGATCATGTCCGGCACCAGTTCTTCCGGAATGCGTGCGCCCTTCAGCGGGGCGTAGCGCACCACCAGGTCGGCCACCGGTTCACCGCCCTGTTCTGCCGGGTTCTCTTCGGTGATGTCCGCACCCATCAGGCGCAGCGCGTGCAGCAGGCCGGTGCGACGCGGATTCAGGCCGACCTGCTTCAGGCGCAGCTCGGAACCGGGAATGATGCTGGCGGCGACCAGATAGAACGCGGCCGAGGAGAAATCGGCGGGCACCACGATATCCGTGGCGCGCAGGCGCTGGCCACCGCGCAGGCGGGCCTTGCCCGGCGAAAACGCGATGTCCACGCCGAATGCGGACAACATGCGCTCGGTGTAGTCGCGGGTCGGGTGCGGTTCGGTCACGCTGGTTTCGCCCTGCGCATACAGCCCGGCCAGCAGCACCGCCGACTTGACCTGCGCGCTGGCCACCGGCGAGGCGAAATCCATGCCGTGCAGCGTCTGGCCACCATGCACGTGCAGCGGCGGTGTGCCGTCGTCCTGGGTGTCGATCCTTGCGCCCATCTGCGACAGCGGGCCAGTGACGCGGCGCATCGGGCGGCCGGACAGCGATTCATCGCCGATCAGCGTGCAGTCGAACGACTGGCCCGCCAACAGGCCGGCCAGCAGGCGCATGCCGGTACCGGCATTGCCGCAATCCAGCGGTGCATCCGGCGCCTTCAGGCCATCGATGCCGACGCCGTGCACGACGCGCTGCGACGGGCTGGGCGTTTCGATGCGCACCCCCAGCTGGCTGAAGATGCGCGCCGTGGCACGGGTGTCCTCACCTTCCAGGAAGCCCTCGATGTGCGAGGTGCCATCGGCCAGCGCGGCAAACATCACCGAGCGGTGCGAGACCGACTTGTCGCCGGGAATGGTCAGGCTGCCCTGCAGCGGCTGGCCCTTGCGGGCTATCCAGTGTTGCGCGTTGCTCATCGTTCGATCATTCCGTAAACACCGGCAGCGCCGGCGATGCATCAGGGAGCGGCGGCTGTTGCCGCCGCAGCAGCACTCAGGGCACGGCCACCGGATAGGAGCCCAGCACCTTGATCTGCGCCGAGTGCGCTTCCAGTTCGGCCAGCGCAGCCTGCATCGGCGCGTCGTCGATGTGGCCGGCCAGGTCGATGAAGAAACCGTACTCCCACTTGCCGTGGTGTGACGGCCGCGACTCGATGCGGTTCATGCTGATGCCGTGGCGGGCGAACGGGCTGAGCACGTCGAACAGCGCACCGGGCTTGTCATGGATGAACACCAGCACCGAGGTACGGTCGTGGCCGGAGGTCGGGAAAATGTTGCGGCCCACCACCAGGAAACGGGTGGTGTTGTCGGCATCGTTCTGGATCGGTTTGGTGACCACCTTCTTCAGGCCGTACACATGGCCGGCGCTCTCGCCGCCGATGGCCGCCGCGTCGTCGGCGTTGCGCGCACGACGCGCACCTTCGGCATTGCTCGACACCGGAATCTTTTCGGCCTTCGGCAGGTTCGCGCGCAGCCACGCCGAGGTCTGCATGAACGACTGCGGGTGCGCGTAGATGCGCTCGATGTCCTCGATGCGGCCGCTGCGCGACATCAGGTACTGCTGCACGCGCAGTTCCACTTCGCCACAGATCTTCAGGTTGGAGGTCAGGAACATGTCCAGAGTGATCTGGATGGTGCCCTGCCCCGAATTCTCCACCGGCACCACGCCGAAATCGGCGTTGCCCGCTTCCACTTCCTGAAACACCTCCTCGATGCTGGCCATCGGCAGGCCCAGCGCGGAGCGGCCGAAGTGCTTGAGCACCGCCTGCTGGCTGAAGGTGCCTTCCGGGCCGAGGTAGCCGATCTTCAGCGGCTCCTGCTGGGCCAGGCAGGCCGACATGATCTCGCGGTAGACGTGCACCAGCAGTTCATCGCTGAGCGGGCCTTCGTTACGGTCCACCACCATGCGCAGCACCTGCGCTTCGCGCTCGGGGCGGTAGTAGTCGACGGCGGCGGCGAGCTTGCCCTTGGCCTTGCCGACCTGATGGGCGAAGCGCGCGCGCTCGGCGATCAGGCTCTGGATGTCGCGGTCGATCTGGTCGATCTTCGAGCGCACATCGGCCAGCGCCAGCGGCGCCAGGGTGGGTGCCGGGTTCGAGGCGGCCTTGGCCTTGCCCTTCGCCTTGGTGGGCACGCTTTCATTGGCCGGTTCGGCCTTCTTCGGCGCCTTCTTGCTGGATTTGCTGCTTGCCATCGGAATTCCTTGTTGCGGGGCACGCACCCGACGTTGCGCGCCGTTCATTGCTCAGCCGTGACGCTGCTGGAAATCGGCCATGAAGGCGACCAGCGCCTCGGCCCCGGCCAGCGGCATGGCGTTGTAGAGCGAGGCACGGATGCCACCGACGACCTTGTGCCCCTTCAGCGCCAGCAGGCCTGCGGCCTTGGCCTCGGCCACGAAGCGGGCATCGAGATCGGCGTTGGGCAGGAAGAACGGGATGTTCATCCGCGAACGGGCCGCGTGTGCAACCTCATTGCGGTAGAAGCCGCCGGAGCCGTCGATGGCGCCGTACACCA
The DNA here is from genome assembly GCF_057179845.1 of Stenotrophomonas maltophilia group sp. SKK55. Classification (NCBI taxonomy): domain Bacteria; kingdom Pseudomonadati; phylum Pseudomonadota; class Gammaproteobacteria; order Lysobacterales; family Lysobacteraceae; genus Stenotrophomonas; species Stenotrophomonas maltophilia group sp. SKK55. The sequence continues at coordinate 106,590 of NZ_JBXUHP010000043.1, read as the reverse complement.
GCGCGGCCTTGGCGGCATTGCGCCTGGCGAACTCGGCCACGCCGCCCTCGGCCAGCATCCACTTGAACACCAGGCCGGCCAGGTACCAGTTCCAGGTCGGCGGGGTGTTGAGCATCGAATCGCGGGCGACATGCGAGCGGTAATCGAAGATGTCCGCGCGTGGCTGGCCACTGCGCTCGAGCAGATCGCGGCGGATGATCATCACCGCGATGCCGACCGGGCCCAGGTTCTTCTGCGCGCCGGCATAGATCACACCGTAGCGGCGCACGTCCAGCGGCTCGCTGGCGATGGACGAGCTGAAGTCGGCCACCAGCGGCACATTGCCGGTATCGGGCACATCACGGAACTCGACGCCGTGGATGGTCTCGTTCGCGGTGATGTGCACATAGGCGGCATCCGGCGAGAGCTGCCAATCGGCGCGCGGCGGCAGCGTGCGATAGCCATCGGCCTCGCTGCTGGCGGCGATGTTGACGTCGACGTAGACACCGGCCTGCTTGACCGCGGTCTTGCCCCAGTGGCCACTGACCACGTAGTCAGCACGCTGGCCGGGGGCGGCGAAGTTGAGCGGGATCAGCGCCTGCTGGGTGGTGGCACCACCGGACAGGAACAGCACCGCATAGTCTTCCGGGATATCGAGCAGGCGACGCAGGTCGGCCTCGGCCTCGGCGGCCACGGACATGAATTCCGCGCCGCGATGGCTCATTTCCACGATCGAAGCGCCGGACCCGTGCCAGTCCAGCATTTCCGCCTGCGCCTGGCGCAGGACCGATTCCGGCAAGGTCGCAGGGCCGGCACTGAAGTTGAACGCGCGCGTCATGTCACACCTGTGGGGCAAGACCCCTAGTATGCCGCAGTGCACCAGCCTTGCGGCCTTGTGCAGCAAGGGAAATTTGGTTTCATTGGAATCCATCGGCAACGCGACCGGGTAGTGCCAGCCGCTGGCCGGCAACCTCACGGATTCAGGGGCGGCGGTTGCCGGCCAGCGGCCGGCACTACCGTCAGCGCGCGCCGAACCAGAGCAGCAGGCTGAGCAGCGCGGCCAGCAGCAGCGCACTGACCAGCAGCCACGGCCAGCGCCGCACCCTGCGCGGCGCAGCCGGCAGCACCGGCGCCTGTTCCACGTCCTCGCCCGACTCGTCCTCGACCGGCAACGACCGCCGACGCGGATCATGCGGCACTTCCAGCACGAAACGGTGCTGGCCATCGAACACCACCTGGTCGCCGGCCTGCAGCCAGCAATGGCGCACGGCCACGCCATTGACGCGGGTGCCGTCGGCACTGCCGAGGTCGCGCAGCAGCACGCGTTCGCCGTGCACTTCCACGCGGGCATGCTGCTCGGCAAAAGCCGGGTCATCGATGGCGATGTCGGCCTCGTTGCCACGCCCGATCAGGCGGGCCCGCGACAGGGTGAAGCTGCGGCCATGATGGAGGCCGCCGACACCGCGCAGCAGCCGCTGCTGCTCGTCGCTGCCATCTTCGGTTTTCGGCGCAGGCGCCTGCAGCAGGCTTTCGACCTCGCCCTGCAGGACCATCTCCACGCCATCCACATACACCGCATCGCCTGCACGCAGCAGGGCCATCCGGCGTACCGGGCGACCGTTGACGTGGACGCCGCGGATGCCGTTGCCGACCTGCAGCCAGAGGCCGCGATCATCCATGCAGAACTGGGCCAGCAGCAGTGCGCCGTGGCCGGGATCTCCGAGCCGCACGCTGCCGTTGGCCTGGCGCACGATGCGCTGCACCCCGGGCCGCAAGGGCTGGTCGGGCTGTTGTTGTTGACTGAAGTGAACAAGCAGGTTCTGCACGCGGCGCAGCCTAGCAGGTTGGTCGCCAACGAAGAAGAACCCACGATGAGTGCTTGGCGCGGCGGCCCTTGATGCGCACAATGCTTGCCCTCTTCGACCTACCCCGCCCTGCGCCAGGAGCCTGCATGTCCACCATCGATGTCCGCCACGCCCACGCCCTGCCCGATGCACAGGCGCGCGCCGCGATCGAACAGGTCGCTGCCAAGCTGTCCGAGCGCTTTGGCCTGAAGTCGTCCTGGACCGCCGACGTACTGAACTTCTCCGGCAGCGGCGTGGACGGTGCGATCGAACTGCAGCCGGGTGCCGTGCGCGTAACCGCCAAGCTGGGCTTCCTGCTGTCGGCGATGAAGGGCATGGTCGAAGGCGAGATCCAGCGTGTGCTGAAGGAAAAGCTGGGCTGAACCCCGGCGGCGGCCGTCACGGCCGTGCAACGCCGGTGCGCGCTACTCTCGGGGCAGGCCCAACTCCCACGGGAAGTGCGATGAACCACTACGAGAACGACGACCGCCGCAACGACGATGCCTCTTTCAGTGACCAGGCCGAGCGCTTCTCGCGCAAGCTGAGCGATTCGGCCCAGCAGGTCTGGCTGGCCGGGTTGGGTGCGCTGGGTCGCGCCCAGGCCGAGGGCAGCCGCTTCTTCGATGGCCTGGTGAAGGAAGGCGAAGCGTGGGAAGCTCGCCGCCGTGAACGCAACGGCGATCAGGGCCCGGGCTGGCGTGACAATGTCGAGACCTCGCTGGACGAGGCCCGCGAGAAGGCCTCCGGCACCTGGAACAAGGTGGAGAAGGCCTTCGATGACCAGGTGCAGGGCGTACTCAAGCGCCTGCATGTACCCACCGCCGACGAAGTGACCGCGCTGGAGGCCCGCATTGATGCCCTGCACGCGCGCCTGGCCAAGCTGGAAAACCGCGCCGCGTCCGGCACCGACGCCCCTGCTCCGGGCAGCCATCAGTCGCCGGACAGCGTGCCCTGAGCGCAATTGTTGCAACGCAATAAAAATTGGTCGACAATCGCGAGCAACCCTCCAATCGCTTCGGCTGCCGTTTGTTCCCTCCCCTCACGGCTTCAGGATTGGCGGGTTTTTCGTGCCCGCTGTGCGCCGATCTGCGCGCTCCATCACGCTTTCTGTCAGGAACATCCTGACCCGGCCAGGCACCGCGACCTTTACACTGTCGTCCTCCGCTTTCGCCCCTTCCGCCCTACTCCTGCATGCTCCCCTGGATCCTGGCCCTGCTGTCGGCCCTGCTTAGCTGTTCCCTGGCCGTTGTCTATCTGTGGTGGGTCAAGCGGCGGCAGAAGGAGATGCAACTCGGCCTTCAGGCCTTGGCGGGCATGCATTGGCGCGAATTCTCGGTTCTGGTCAAGCGCATGCTGCGCGAACAGCGCGGCCTGCGTGAGCTGATCGATCCGGCGGAAGAAGCCCGCGAGCCAAGCAGCGATTTCATGCTCAGCGATGGCCCCAACCACTGGCTGGTGTCGTGCAAGCATGGCCTGGCCTACCGCATCGGCACCGCCGCAGTGAACGAGCTGGGTGCGGCCGCGCGCCTGGCCGGGGCCAAGGGCGGCGTGCTGCTGACCGAAGGCCGCATCGAGCGCGACGGCCGCAGCGCCGCCGAGAAGCAGGCGGTTGAAGTGCTGGACGGCCCGCGCCTGTGGCCGTTGCTGCAGCCTTACCTGCCCGGCGACATCGAAGCGCGCGTGCGCGCCAGCGCCCGCCACGAAGCGCTGCGCCGCATCGCCATCGCCGCACTGGGTTCGGCAACGCTGGGGCTGCTGGTTGGCCTGGGCCTGCAGGGCCTGCGTGTGGAAGAGGCCGCGCCGGTTGCTGCCGCACCGGCGGTGGCGACGCCTTCAACCGCGCCTGCGGCGGAACCTGCTGGCACCGCGGCAGTGCTCCCGGCCGCCCCTGCACCCGCGGCTGCCGTCGCCCCGGCGGCCGACGCGCGCAGCAATCCCAATCCGGATGCGGCCACGCTGGAGCGCTTCCAGGCCGATCTGGCCCGCGCCCTGGCCGGCAAGCCCGGCATCGCCAGCGGTGTCTGGCTGACCCGGCAGACGCTGGCGATCAACCGCACCGGCGAACTGGAAAAGGTCTGGCCGCTGGTCTGCGAGGAAGTGCTGCACTACCCCGCCCTGCGCAACGTGCGCATCCAGCTCAACGCCCGCCCCGGCGTGGATGAGCCGGTACGCTGGCGGCAGTGCGCTACGTATTGATGGGGCAGCATCTTGATGGGGCAGCATCCACGCATGGCGTGGATCTACCAGGGATTCACACGCGTCGGATAATCCCAACCGGGATTCAGTAGATCCACGCCATGCGTGGATACGCCTCTAGCGCGCCCCAGGCGCGAAGCGCGCGACCAGGTCCCACGCGTCGCCGAGGAATACCTGGCGCACGCGGGTGATCGGCTGATCGCCACGCCAGGTCAGGCGCTCGATCACCAGGCAGGCGGTACCCGGTTTCACGTCCAGCAGCCTGGCCGTGGCGGTGTCCGCACCCCAGGCACTGATGCGATGCTGCGCGCGCGTCCAAGACACGTTCTGCAGCAGCCAGCTGCCCGGCGCGGTGGTACTGAAATCGACTTCCAGTACCTCGGGCACGCCCACCGGACTGATCAGGCGATGCTCCAGCGCCAGCGGACGGCCATCGGCCAGGTGCAGGCAGCGCATCGCCAACAGCTTCTCGCTGCCGGCCAGCTCCACTTCACCGGCATTGCCGGTGTCGGCCAGGCGCAGCTCGCGCTGCAGCAGGCGGTACGCGTACTGATGGCCGCGCGAACCGACCTCCATCGCGATATCGGGAATCTCCAGCGCCACCTGCTCCAGGTGCGGCGGCTGCCGCGCCACGAATGAACCGGCGCGACGGCGGCGCTCGATCATGCCGCTCTCGGCCAATGCGGTCAGCACCTTGTTCACCGTCATCCGCGAGCAGCCGTACTGCTCCATCAACTCGTGCTCGTACGGAATACGGAAGCCCGGCGCCCACTCTCCGCTGAGGATGCGGCTTTCCAGATCGCTGCGGATACGCTGGTTGAGCGTGGCGGACTTGCTGGCCTTCACGTAATGAGGTCCCGGTGGCGGAGGCGATCAGCCCAGCACGCCGCGCAGGGCGGCGGCGAAGGCGGTGGTGATCGCCTCGCGCTGCAGGTGGCGGCCCTCGGCCACGCACTGGCGGCCATGGCGCCAGACCGATCGCAGCGCGCCATTACGTGCGGCGAACACCCAACTGTCAAGCCATGCGTCATCCTGTCGCGCCTGCAGCGCCGGGTGCGCGGCGTCCAGTTCGACCAGGTCGGCACTGGCACCGACCTGCAGGCCAGCGGCCACGCCCAGCGCCTGCGCTCCACCGCGCAGTGCGCCTTCGAACAGGAAACGACCGGTGCTGCGGCTGGCATCCGGGGCCAGTACATTGCGCCCGCGCAAAGTCAGCCGCTGGCCGTATTCGAGCAGGCGCAGTTCTTCGGCGGCATCGATCAGCACATTGGAATCGGAGCCGACACCGAAGCGACCGCCCTCGCGCGCGAACGCCTGCATCGGGAACAGGCCGTCGCCCAGGTTGGCCTCGGTGATCGGGCACAGGCCGGCCACCGCCTGGCTGGCCACGATGGCCGCGCGCTCGTCGTCGGTGATGTGGGTGGCATGCACCAGGCACCAGCGCGCATCCACCGGTGCATGGTCGTACAACCACTGCACCGGGCGCTGGCCGCTCCAGGCCAGGCAGGCCTCGACTTCGCGCACCTGCTCGGCGATATGGATGTGCACCGGGCCGTCGGTCAGCGGCAGCAAGGCACTCAGTTCTTCGCCGGTGACCGCGCGCAGGCTGTGCGGGGCAATGCCGAGCACCGCGTCAGGCAGCGTGGCCAATGCCGGCTTTGCGGCGTCCAGCAGCTGCGCGAAGCCGTCAATGTCGTGGATCAGGCGTCGCTGCGCAGGGTTCGGCGGCGCGCCGCCGAAATCGGCGTGGGCATAGAACACCGGCAGCAGGGTCAGGCCGATACCGGTCTGGTCGGCGGCGGCGGCAATCCGTGCACTCATCTCGGCTCGATTGGCATAGGCGCGGCCTTCGGCATCGTGGTGCAGGTAATGGAACTCGCCGACGCGGTTGAAGCCGCTTTCCAGCATTTCCATGTAGGCCTGGGCGGCGATGGCCTGCACCGCGTCCGGACGCAGATGGGCCAGGAAGCGGTACATCAGCTCGCGCCAGCTCCAGAAGCTGTCACCGTCGCCGCCGCCGATCTCGGTCAGGCCAGCCATGCCGCGCTGGAAGGCATGGCTGTGCAGGTTGGGCAGGCCCGGCACCAGGATGCCGGCGCGGGTGTCGCCGTGCTGGGTGCCCTGCCCCGTACTGATCGCCGCAATACGACCGTCCTGCACCTGCAGGCGGACATCGCGGGCCCAACCCTCGGCCAGCAGGGCGTGGGCGGCATGGAAACTGTGCGGGGAACGCGAATCGGACATGGCTGGACAACCCGAAATGGACGCCTATATTGTATAGACATATAAGCACAGCCGCGTTGTGGATGCCATGCACGTCGATACCCTCTGGTCCAACGTCCACCTGATTACCCTCGATGGCGAGGGACTGGGTGTCATCCGCGATGGCGTACTGGCCTGCGCCGACGGCCGCATCATCCACGTCGGCCCGGCCGGCAGCGACGCCCACCTGCAGCCGACCACCCGCATTGACGGCGAGGGCCGCTGGATCTCGCCGGGCCTGATCGACTGCCACACCCACCTGGTCTACGCCGGTAACCGCGCCAACGAATTCGAGCAGCGCCTGCAGGGCGTCAGCTATGCCGACATCGCCCGTGCCGGCGGCGGCATCGTCTCCACCGTGCGCGCCACCCGCGCCGCCACACCGGAACAGCTGGCCCGCGAAAGCCGGCCGCGCCTGCTGGCAATGCGCGCCGAGGGCGTGACCACCCTTGAGATCAAGTCCGGCTACGGCCTGACCCTGGCCGACGAACGCAAGCAACTGCAGGTTGCGCGTGCGCTGGGTGAGGAATGCCGGGTCAACGTGGTGACCACCTTCCTCGGTGCACACGCGATTCCGCCGGGCCGCCAAGCACAGGAGTACACCGATGAGGTGTGCGAGGTGATGATTCCGGCCATCGCCACCGAAGGCCTGGCCGAAGCGGTGGATGTGTTCTGCGAGAACATCGCCTTCTCGCCGGCGCAGGCGCGGCAGGTCTTCGAAGCGGCACGCGCCAACGGGCTGGCGGTGAAGATCCACGCCGAGCAGCTGAGCAACCAGCATGGCGCCGAACTGGCGGCCAGCTTCGGTGCACTGTCGGCCGACCATATTGAACATCTGGATGACGCCGGCATCGCCGCGATGGCCGCTGCCGGTACCGTCGCCGTGCTGCTGCCCGGTGCTTTCTATTTCACCCGCGATACCACCCTGCCGCCGATCGCCGCGCTGCGTGCGGCCGGCGTGCCGCTGGCGCTGGCCACCGACAGCAACCCGGGCACCTCGCCGCTGACCAGCCCACTGCTGGCGATGAACATGGGCGCCACCCTGTTCCGCCTGACCGTGGATGAGTGCATCGCCGGCTTCACCCGTGAAGCGGCGCGCGCACTGGGCCACGGCGAGCGCATCGGTCGCCTGGCCGTGGGCATGGACTGCGACCTGGCGATCTGGGACATCGATGCGCCCGCCGACCTAGTCTATCGCATTGGATTCAACCCGCTGCACGCGCGCGTGGTGCGCGGGCAGCCCGACCTGCCTGCCTCCTGGAGCAACACATGAGCAACACCCTGGTTCTTCGCCCCGGCCATGTCACTCTCGCCCAGTGGCGGCAGGTCTATCGCGGTGCGCCGCTTGCACTGGACCCGGCCGCGCTGCCGGTGGTGCGCGCCAGCGCTGCGGCGGTGGCCGCCATCGTCGCCAAGGGCGCGCCGGTGTATGGCATCAACACCGGCTTCGGCAAGCTGGCCAGCGTGCGCATCGAGCGCGAAGACCTGGCCACCCTGCAGCGGAATATCGTGCTCTCGCATGCCGCCGGCGTGGGCGAGCCGATGCCGGCCAGCGTGGTGCGCCTGATGATGGCGCTGAAGCTGGTCAGCCTGGCGCAGGGTGCTTCGGGCATCCGCGAGGAAACCCTGCTGCTGCTCGAAGCGATGCTGGTCAAGGGCGTGCTGCCGGTGGTGCCCGCACAGGGCTCGGTGGGTGCCTCGGGTGACCTGGCGCCGCTCTCGCACCTGGCCAGCGTGATGCTGGGCGTCGGCGAAGCCTTCATGGGTGACGAGCGCCTGCCGGCGGTCGATGCACTGGCACGTGCCGGCCTGCAGCCGATCGAACTGGGAGCGAAGGAAGGCCTGGCGCTGCTCAATGGCACCCAGTTCTCCACCGCGTATGCGTTGGCCGGTCTGTTCGAGATCGAGACCGTGTTCCAGGCGGCGCTGATCACCGGCGCGCTGTCGGTGGAAGCAGCCAAGGGCTCCGACACGCCGTTCGACCCGCGCATCCACGCCATCCGCGGCCAGCGCGGGCAGATCGCCACCGCGGCCACCCTGCGCACGCTGATGCAGGGCTCGGACATCCGCGAGTCGCATCGCGACAACGACGTGCGCGTGCAGGATCCGTACTGCCTGCGCTGCCAGCCGCAGGTGATGGGCGCAGCGCTGGACATCCTGCGCCAGGCCGCGACCACGCTGGAAATCGAAGCCAACGGCGTGTCCGACAATCCGCTGGTGTTCACCGATACCGGCGAAGCACTGTCCGGTGGCAACTTCCACGCCGAGCCGGTGGCCTTCGCGGCCGACATGCTGGCGATGGCGGTGTGCGAGATCGGCTCGATCAGCGAGCGCCGCCTGGCGATGCTGGTCGACCCTGCGCTGTCCGGCCTGCCTGCATTCCTGACCCCGCGCCCCGGCCTGAATTCCGGCTTCATGATTCCGCAGGTGACCGCCGCCGCGCTGGTCTCGGAGAACAAGCAGCGCGCCTACCCCGCCAGCGTTGATTCGATCCCGACCTCGGCCAACCAGGAAGACCATGTGTCGATGGCCGCGCATGGCGCGCGCCGCCTGATGCAGATGGCCGAGAACGCCGCCAACGTGATCGGCATCGAGCTGCTGGCCGCTGCGCAGGGCTGCGACTTCCACGCCCCGCTGCGCTCCAGCGCCGCGCTGGAAACCGTGCGCGCCACCCTGCGTGCGCAGGTGCCGACGCTGGAAGAAGACCGCTACTTCCATCCGGACATGGTGACCGCCACGAATCTGGTGCGCAGTGGCGCGCTGGCGCAGGGCCTGACCGACCTGCTGCCAACCGTGGAGCCGCAGGCATGAATACCCATCCCGAATGGCTGACCGTGCACGAGGGCGACGCCCCCCTCATCGTCAGCTTCCCGCATACCGGCAGCGAGCTGCCGCACGACCTGATCGGCGACTACCACTCGCCGTGGCTGGCCCGTCGCGATGCCGACTGGTGGGTGCACGAGCTGTACGACTTTGTGCGCGGCATGGGCGCGACCACGGTGCGCTCGGCGATCTCGCGTTCGGTGATCGACCTCAACCGTGACCCCAGCGGGGTCTCGCTGTACCCTGGCCAGAACACGACCGGCCTGTGCCCGCTGACCACCTTCGACAACCAGCCGCTGTACCACGCCGGACGCGAACCGGATGACGCCGAGATCGCGCGGCGTCGCGACACGTATTTCCTGCCCTACCACGATGCGCTGACCGCGCAGATCACCCGCCTGCGCGCGCAGCACGGTACGGTGGTAGTGTACGACGCGCATTCGATCCGCTCGCATATTCCGCACCTGTTCGACGGCGAGCTGCCGCAGTTCAACCTCGGTACCGCCGGGCCGTCCGGCGCACCCGACACGTCCTGCGACAACGCCTTGAGCGATGTGGTGGAAAACCTGCTGAAGATCAGTGGCATGAGCCAGGTGCGCAACGGCCGCTTCAAGGGCGGCTGGATCACCCGCCACTACAGCAACATCGCCGGCGGCGTGCACAGCCTGCAGATGGAGCTGGCCTGCCGTGGCTACATGCACGAACCCCTGCCGGACCAGGTGGACGAACACAGCTGGCCCACCCCGCTCGACCCCGACCACGCCGCACCGCTGCGCCACACCCTGGCGCAGGTGCTCAATGCCTGCCTTGAATTCGCTACGAACCGGAGCGCCGCATGACCCGCAACGACCCGTCCCGCACCATCGCCGCGCCGACCGGCACCACGCTCAACGCCAAGAGCTGGCTGACCGAAGCGCCGTTGCGCATGCTGATGAACAACCTGCACCCGGACGTGGCCGAGCGGCCGCAGGAGCTGGTGGTGTACGGCGGCATCGGCCGCGCCGCGCGTGACTGGGAGAGCTTCGATGCCATCGTCGAAACGCTCAAGCGCCTGGACGACGACCAGACCCTGCTGGTGCAGTCGGGCAAGCCGGTGGGTGTGTTCCGCACCCATGCCGATGCACCGCGCGTGCTGATCGCCAATTCCAACCTGGTACCGCGCTGGGCCAACTGGGACCACTTCAACGAGCTGGATAGGAAGGGCCTGGCCATGTATGGCCAGATGACCGCCGGCAGCTGGATCTACATCGGCGCGCAGGGCATCGTGCAGGGCACCTACGAAACCTTCGTGGAAATGGGCCGCCAGCATTTCGGTGGTGACCTGACCGGCAAGTGGCTGTTCACCGGTGGCCTCGGCGGCATGGGCGGCGCACAGCCGCTGGCCGCGGTGATGGCCGGCGCCTCCTGCCTGGCCGTCGAGTGCCGCAAGAGCAGCATCGACATGCGCCTGCGCACCGGCTACCTGGATACCTGGACCGACAACCTGGACGAAGCGCTGCGCCTGATCGACGAGTCGTGCAAGGCCGGTACGCCGAAGTCGGTGGGCCTGCTCGGCAACGTCGCCGATGTACTGGCCGAACTGCTCAAGCGCGGCGTGAAGCCGGACCTGCTGACCGACCAGACCTCCGCGCACGACCCGGTGAACGGCTACCTGCCGCAGGGCTGGACCGTCGAGCAGTGGGACGAAAAGCGCGTGTCCGCGCCGAAGGAAGTGGAGAAGGCAGCGCGCGCGTCGATGGCCAACCATATCCGCGCCATGCTCGGCTTCCACGCACTCGGCGTACCGACCGTGGACTACGGAAACAACCTGCGGCAGATGGCGCTGGAAGAAGGCGTGGCCAATGCGTTCGACTTCCCCGGTTTCGTGCCGGCCTACATCCGCCCGTTGTTCTGCCGCGGCATCGGCCCGTTCCGCTGGGCGGCACTGAGCGGCGACCCGGAAGACATCGCCAAGACCGATGCCAAGGTGAAGGAACTGATTCCGGACAACCCGCACCTGCACCGCTGGCTGGACATGGCCGCCGAGAAGATCAAGTTCCAGGGCCTGCCTGCACGCATCTGCTGGGTCGGTCTGGGCGACCGCGATCGATTGGGCCTGGCCTTCAACGAAATGGTCGCCAACGGCGAACTGAAGGCGCCCGTGGTGATCGGCCGTGACCATCTGGACAGCGGCAGCGTCGCTTCGCCGAACCGCGAAACTGAAGCGATGGCCGACGGCTCCGATGCGGTATCCGACTGGCCGCTGCTGAACGCCCTGCTCAACACCGCCAGCGGCGCGACCTGGGTGTCGCTGCACCACGGCGGTGGCGTCGGCATGGGCTTCTCGCAGCACGCCGGCATGGTGATCGTCTGCGACGGCACCGAGGCCGCGGCCAAGCGGATTGGTCGCGTGCTGTGGAACGACCCGGCCACCGGCGTGATGCGCCATGCCGATGCGGGGTATGACATCGCGATCGACTGCGCGAAGGAAAAGGGACTGGATCTGCCGGGGATCCTGGGCTGATCGCAGGGTGCCGGCCAGCGGCCGGCACTACCCGAAAGCACCTGTAGAGCCGAGCCATGCTCGGCTCATTTTTCCGGGTGCATGATGCCTGGCCCGAAGGCAGCCGAGCATGGGCTCGGCTCTACATGCCAAGATGCGCCATCACCGCTGATGGATCACCGCGATGTACCGCACGCTCGCTGCCGCATTGCTCTGCACGCTATGGGTGATTCCGCCTGCTTCGGCGCGTGACGTACCCACCGCTCTCTCTACCCGGCTCGACGCCCAACTGCAGGCCAACCGCGAACGCTACGGCATCGCCGGCCAAGCCGTGCTGGTCGCTCACAACAGTCAGGTGCTGTACCAGGGCGCCAGCGGTGAACGTGATCCCGCTACCCATGCGCCCGCCACCGTCGAGACCATCTTCGCCGCGCAGTCGATGGCCAAGCTGCTGACCAGCACGCTGGTGATGCAACTGGTCGATCAGGGCAAGGTGGATCTTGATGCGCCGGCCAGCCGCTATGTGCCGGACCTGCCGACCGCATGGCAGGCGATCCACGTACGCGACTTTCTCAACCACAGCTCGGGCATCGGCGAATACTACGATCGTGTCGACAACCGTTGGGTTAGCAAGGGCTACCCTGGTGTAGCCCCTGACCTTGGCACTGCGCTGAAGGTGGCCGGCGCTGCACCGATGCAGTTCGCCACCGGCAGCCGCGTGCAGTACACCCAGGCCAACTACCTGGTGCTGACCGCGTTGCTGGAAGCGCATTACCGCAAGCCCTACCCGGCCATCGCGCGCGAAAGCATCCTGCAGCCATTGAAGATGGCCAGCACCTCGTGGGGCGTTGCCAGCGTGCCAGCCAAGCGCGCGGCGGTGCCTTACATCGGCAAGGACGGCCAGCTGCAGCCGGCCAATGAAGATCCCTGGCCGGACTACGGCTGGGGCCATGCCGATCTGCAGACCACCGTGGGTGACATGAACCGTTTCCTGCAGGCGCTGGCGACCGGCAAGCTGCTGCACACGGCAACCCTGGAAAAACTCTGGCAGCCGCAGAAACTGAGCGGTGGCGGCAGCAATTTCTTCTCCACCGGCTGGGACACCACCCGCAGCGACGGCTACACCCAGGTCGGCCATGATGGCGGCACCCGTGTACGTGCGCGGCTGGCGTACAAGGGCACGCTGGCCGACGGCTACTGGGTGTTCGTGTACCTGACCAACGGCAGCGCCCGCAATGTCTGGTCCAGCACGCTGGTGGAGAGCACGATGGCGGTCGCGGCGCCGCAGGCGTTTCCGCACGCGGTGCTGTCCGAGCGGCTGGTCGCGTATGCGCTCGATGATGATGCAGGCACTGCCGAGGCGATACGCAGTTGGTTGCGCGATAACAACCGGGTGACGGGCAGCGAGCTGGAACGAGCGATCAACGCCAGCGGCTATGCCATCCGCGAGAGTCTGGGTGCCAGCAAAGCACTGAAAGTGTTCACGCTCAACACCGAGCTGTATCCGGATTCAGCCAATGTGTGGGACAGCCTGGCCGAGTGTCATGCGGCATTGGGCGAAAGGGAAGCGGCTGATCGGCTGTATGCAAAGGCCAAAGCGCTGGCCAAGCCCTCGCCGTAACCTGCTGTAGAGCCTAGCCCATGCTCGGCTGCTCTTCGTTTCGAGCGAAGGAAACCCGCGCTGCGCGCGATAGCCGAGCATGGGCTCGGCTCTACATGGATGTTGCGGGCGGCCATACGCCGCCGGTGGGTGACGTGGCGCCACCGACCTGTTAACTTGCGCGCCACTTTACTGGTTTACAGCATTTCCGCATGTCGCTCTCGTCGTACCGCCCCATCCCCTCGCTGCTGTCTCTGGCCGTTTCCCTTGGCCTCGCCTCCACTGCCGCTGCAGTCCCGCAGGCCACCACGTTGGATGCCGTACAGGTCACTGCAGCCGATGCCAGCGCGCAGGCGCGCGAGGCGTTGAAGCGGGTGCCCGGCGCCAGCAACGTCATCGACGTGGCCAAGGCCCACAGCCGGCTGTCCAGCAATGCCGATGTGCTGGCCTACCAGCCGGGCATCAGCGCGCAGTCGCCGGGCAACGAGGGCACCAAGATCTCGATCCGTGGGTCGGGCATCAACCGGGGGCCGGGCGCGCATGCCTCGGGCATTGCGGTGTCGATCGACGGCCTGCCGCTGACCGGCCCAGGTGGCACGCCCTACGAGCTGCTGGAACCGCTGTGGCTGTCGCGCGTGGAAGTCCTGCGCGGCGCCAACGGTTTCGAGCGCGGCGCGTTGGCGCTGGGCGGTGCCATCGACTACGTCAGCCGCAGCGGCCGTGATTCGGCGGGCGTGCAGCTGCACTACGAAGCCGGCAGCCGTGGCTACCAGAAACGCGGCATCAGCTGGGGCGGTGTCAACGGAGATCTCGATTACTTCCTGGCCTACACCGATACCGAGTTCGATGGTTATCAGCGCCATGCGCGCGGCGACGGCAAGGGTGCGATGGCCAACATCGGCTGGCAGATCACCCCCGATCTGCAGACGCGCTTTTTCGTGCGCTACCGCGAAACCAATCACGAAACACCCGGTCGCCTGACCCGCGATCAGATCCGCAACGATCCACGTGCCGCGAACGCGGCCAACCTGGCCATCGATGCGCGTCGCCCGCAGCCGGGCAGCACCTGGGTGGGCAATGTCACCACGCTGCAGATCGATGAGGACTCGTCGCTGCAGGCCGGGCTGGTCTACCACTCCTACCCGATGGACTTGAACGAGAGCCTGTACCGCCAGCAGCTGGACTACGCCAACCTCAACGCCACGCTGGACTACCGCCGCCGCCACCGGCTGTTCGGGCTGGACAGCGAGACCACGGTCGGCCTGCGCGTCACCCATGACCTGGATGCCGATGTGCGCGAGTCGCTGCGCTTTGCCAGCAACGGCTACGCTGCCGGCACGCGCACGCGTGACTTCCGCCACCACGGCACCGACAGCACGCTGCACGTCAGCAACACCCTCGCCTTCAATGACCGCCTGCGCATGCAGGCTGGGCTGGCACTGATCAACACCCGCCGCGATGTGCAGGTGACCTGGCCGAGCAGCGGCGGCCGCCTACGCGAGCAGGACTGGGACTATGCGCCGCGACTGGGCTTCACCTGGCAGCACAGCGCGCAGACCCAGTGGTTCGGCAACCTCAGCCGTTCGGTGGAGGCACCGCACCCATGGTCGATGATCTGGGGCTCGAACCAGTACTTCGGGCCGGGCAATGGCCCGTCTACCGGCCGCCAGCGCGCGCCGGTGCCGATGCAGAACCAGACCGCCACCACGCTGGAACTGGGCGCGCGCGGTGACGCGGCGCTGGTCCGCTGGGAACTGACCGGCTACTACGCCCACGTGAACCACGAACTGCTGAGCGTCGAACTGCAACCGGTGCCGAACCTGTTCATCGCCGAGAACAATGCCAGCCCCACCGTGCACCGCGGTATCGAGGCCGGATTGGACAGCACGCTGTGGCAGGCTGCACCGGGCCGCCTGTCGCTGCGCCAGGCGTATACCTTCAGCGATTTCCGCTACCGCCACGATGCACGTTTCGGCAGCAGCCGCCTGCCCGGCCTGCCGCGCCACGCCTACCAGGCCGAGCTGCGCTTCGATCATGCATCCGGCCTGTACGCGGCGCTCAATACCGAATACGCCTCGCGTATCGCCGTGGACTACGCCAACAGCTACTGGGCTGACAGCCATGTGATCTTCGGCAGCCGCATCGGCTACGACGCACCCGGTGGCCGCTGGCAGGCCTGGGCGGAGATGCGCAACCTCGGCAACCGCCGCTACGCCGCCACCGTCACGCCGGGCTATGACGACGCCGGCAAGGATGTCGCGCGTTCGACGCCGGGCGAAGGCCGCGGCGTCTACGCGGGCGTGCGCTGGCGCTTTGAGTGATTGCTGCAGGCGGCGCCGGGTCTGACCCGGCACCGTCGTTCCAGGGTCAGCCGATACGCCAGGGCGGCAGGCGCTCGCTGCGCTTCCAGATGGAAGGCGCGAAGCCGACCAGCACCAGTGCCGCCAGCCACTTCGGCGACGTACTCAGCAGCGTCGAACCGAGCGAGCCGCCGCCGGGTGCGAGCGGCTCCTGCCACGGGTTGTAGCCCAGGTAGACGACGCTGCCAGCCCACCACAACAACGCCAGGCCGATGCCCACCAACAGCAGGGCCAGGGTACGGCAGGTCCAGCGCTGCGAGGTGGTTCCCCACTCGCGGGACACCGCTACCAGCAGACCCACCACCAACAGCGACACCAGTGCCACCAGGCCGATATCGATCTTCGGTCCAATGCGCTCATAGGCGCAGGCACGGCATTGCGTCTCTTCCGCGGCAGTGCCGGCTTCAGCGCCATCGCCCTGCCCGGCTGCCGGCTGCGCCAGTGCTGCAAACGGCAACAACACCGCCAGCAGCGTCACCATGATCCAACGAAACAACGTCCTGTTCCTGCGTGCAGCGACATCCATGCGCTCTTCCTCGTCAGTGGTTGTGTGTCTCAGTGGGCGTTCGGCCATCCAGCGCCCCGGTTCCCGATGCAGTACGACAAGCTCCGGATAGGTGAAACCGCCAGGACACGAATCCTCGGCGACCGCGATCATAGCCCACTGTTCATTGCGGCTGAAAACCGGTCGGGACCGGGCCATATGAAGGAAGCAACCGCATTACAGCCCCTGGATGACCTGCAGCAGATGGCTCGCACCTGGCTCGAGTTCCTGAGCAAGCCAGCCCAGTACCGCGAAGAACAGCAACAGGCCGATCAGCGGCCAGGCCGTGTGCGACACGCATACCCGCCACCATCCCTGCTCGTGCATGCCCTGCATGCGCCGGTACAGGCCGCCGGCGATGGCCGCGTCCACCAGCAGTTCGGCCATCAGCACCGGCGCCGACCACACCACCCACACGCTGGCCAGCAGGACGGTCGCCACCAGCGCGACGATGCCGAGGATGGCCAGCAACGGCAAGCCCGCTTCGTCTTCAGCGAGCCCGGCCAACGGCAGCTCTCCGGCGTCGCCACTGCTCACCGATGCCGGCTCGTTCCACGAGGCCGACGCACCGCCACCGCCGGAACGGCCGCCGGCGCCGCTCCACGGTGATTCCACGGCACTGCCGCGAGGGGATGGGCTGCCACCGCCCACATCCGGCGACAGGCCATCCAGTACGTTGTCCCAACGCCAGCGGATCCAGATCCACATCAGCAGCAGGAACACGCCGTAGGCCAGCACGACGGCCATCGGGTAGCGAAACCACATCGCGTCGATACCGGCCAGGCGCAGCAGGTGCGAGGCAAGGAAACCGGCCGCACCGGTCAGGGCGACGATCAGTGCCATCTGCAGGCGTGGCCAACCGCGCTGCTGCAAGTGCCTGCGCGCACGCACGACTTCGCTGCCGCGGTTCATCGGCAATGTCAGTGGGCTGCGTGAAAAATGGCGCGAGCGCTTCATGCCGCCGCCAGGGGGCGGGAGGCATCGCGGCCAGGGACCTCGGGAACCTGATGCTGCATGCGGACATCCTTGCCGGGCACGCGTAGGCGGGGTTGGGCGGATTCTACCGCGGGCAGCTCCGCTGTCCAGACGGCGGTTCCAAGCGGCCGATCCTCAGCTGCGATCAATGATCCGTTCGATGCGGCCACCCGCGAACACGAACTCGCTCTGGCCCTGCAGTTCCAGCTCAGTGCCCGCACGCGGTCCATCGGGAACATCCTGCGCGAACACGCCGCGCCAGCCAATCGTCGCCGTCGCCCGATCACCATCGAGCACCAGCGCCAGCAAGCGCTGCTCGCGCTCGAGGAACAGGCGCGCAGATTGGCGTGCCAGTTCGCCAAAGGCATCGACGCCTTCGGTGACCATCGTCAACTGGCCGCCACTGTGATTCTCGAAGCGTACGTTGTGCGCCAGCACGGCCAGCATGGCGTCGATATCGAAGCGGTTGTAGGCCTGCAGGTAGTGCTCGATCAACTGACGATGGTGCAATTCGTCCATGGCGGCATCCAGTCGTGGGCTGCTGGCGAGTCTGGCCTGCCCGCACCGGCCGATCAAGGCCGCGTGGCCGCCTTCAGCAACTGCGCGGCCACCTGGTCGAACGGGGCAATGTCCTGCAGCGCGCGGCACATCGCCACCGCACCTTCCACGCTGGCGATCACCAGGCTGGCCAGTTCACCCGCCGCTGCCGGGGCATGCCCTTCAGCGACGAACGCCGAGGCGAGATGGCCGTGCCAGCGCGCGAACACCTCGGCCGCCGCCGCGCGGGGTTGGCTGGGCGTCGCCTCCACCGGCTCCTCCACGGCAGCGGCCAGCACCGGGCAGCCGGCGCGGAATTCTGAGCGCAGCAGACGCTCGCGCCACATCGCCAGGAACTGCTGCAGGCCCTGCACCGCCCCACCCTCCAGCAGCTCCATCAGCAGCGCCTCCACCTTGTCGCCAGCCATGTGGGTGGCGCGCGCCAGCAACTCCTGCTTGCCGCCGGGAAAGTGGTGATAGGTGGAGCCCAGCGGTGCCTCGGCCAGCTTGGTCACCTCACGGATGCTGGTGGCATTGAGGCCTACCCGCGCCAGCATCTGTGCCGCAGCATCAATCACGCGTTGTGGCGCATCAGAGGGTCGCGGGCTCACGGCGGTCTCCTTGCTAAGACAGTCGTCATAGATTAGCGTACCGGCCGTTCTATAACAGTCGTCATAGCCATGAATCTCTGGTTCCGCCTGCTCCACCTGCTGCTGTGCAGCCTGTTCCGGCCCAAGCTGGAGGCCCCGTTCGGGGTCTCGCGGCTGCAGTTCCGGGTACTGCCCAATGACCTGGACAGCAACCTGCACATGACCAACGGCCGCTACTGGAACATCTTCGACCTGGGCCGGCTGGACCTGATCCTGCGCATGGGCCTGGGCCGGGTGGCGCTGCGCGAGAAGTGGGCACCGATCGTCGGTGCCGGCACCATCCAGTTCCGTCGCGAGCTGAAGCCGTTCCAGCGCTTCACCCTGGAAACGCGTCTGGTGGGCTGGGTCGGCTCGCGCGGCATCATGGAGCAGCGCGTACTGATCGGTGCCGAGCAGAAGATCGCCACGCGCGCGCTGCTGGTCACCGGCATCTACGACCGTCGCGCGCGCCAGTTCCTGGGCATGCCGAAGATGATGGAAGCGATCGGCGTGGTCGCCCCGCCCTCGCCGCCGCTCAGTGCGGCCGCCGAAGCGCTGCTGGCCGCCGACGCAGCGTTGAAGCAGGACGACGCCTGAGCCTCAGGGAGCCGCCACCGGCATCATGTGCTGTCCGCGCGATACGACCTGGGTACGCCCTCCCACGTGCAGCACGTACTCGAAGGACTGCCGCATGCGGCTGTACGCGCCACCCTCCGGCACGCCGTAGTTGGCACCCACGCTGAGGGTATGCCGGCCCGGCGGCAACGGCTTGAGCATCACCCAGTAACCGTCGGCGGCGGCCAGCCGTGAGTCTGCGTCATCGGCATCCATGCGGAAGCAGCCTTCACTGCGCACCCGATGCATGCGCATGTCGCCCAGGGGTTGCCCATCCAGCAGCACCACTGCACTGATCAGGTAATCGTTGTTGACCGCCGCCCCGGCCTGCAGCTCCTTGCAGGACACAGACTCATCCACCTGGTAGTGCGCCATGTTGATGATCGGCAGCAGCAGGTACTTGCCCGCCGGCACCACGCATTCGCGATGTGGCCGGAAACGGCCATTGGTGCCGGCCAGGTACCAGACCGGGCCTTCCTGGCCCAGATCACACACACGGCCATCCGGGTCGAGATAGGGCGCGCCGCCCTGGGCGTCGGCCCACCGCCACCAGCGGGCGGTCCATTCGGCCAGTGAAACGCCGCCCACCGGTTCACGCGTCAGCGGCGAAGGCGCCGCCGTGTCTGCACTGAACGCCGGCACGGCCGCCAGCAGCAGTGCCATCGTTGCGCCGCTGCGGCGCAGCCATCCCTGGATTCCCTTCCGCATCACCCACCCCATCGTCCCTGGCGGCCACGCTGCGTGGCCGGCTCCGGGGCCACTTTACCTTGGCTGACTACACCTTCGGCATGTTCTTGGTCACGCAATGGATGCCGCCACCGCCGCCGGCAATCGCATCGATGTCCACCTGCTCGATCACACGACCGGGATACATGTCTTCCAGCAGTTCACGGCAGACGCCATCGGCTTCGTCGTCACCGAACTCCGGCGCGACCACGGCGCCGTTGATCGGCAGGTAGTTGATGTAGCCCATGGCCAGATCGTCGTTGTCGCGGGTATGCACGTTGTCGCGCCCGTCCAGGGGCGGCGGCAGCGTGTGCACCTGCAGGCGACGGCCATCGGCATCGGTGGCCCCGCGCAGGATGTCCAGGTGCTCGCGGGTCAGATCGTAGTCGTAGGACTCCGGATCGTTGTCCAGGTTGGCGATCACCACGCCCGGGCGCACGAAACGGGCATAGAAGTCCACGTGCGCATCGGTGATGTCCTCGCCGGCGATACCGGGCAACCAGATCACCTTGCGCAGGCCAAGGTGATGCTTCAGCTCCGCCTCAACATCCGCGCGCGACCAGTCCGGATTGCGATTGCGGTTCACCCAGCAGCTTTCGGTGAGGATGGCGGTGCCATGGCCATCGACTTCGATGCCACCGCCCTCACCTACCAGATCGCTTTCCAACAGCGTGGCGCCGGTCACCTGCGCCAGCCAGGGCGCCACCGCGCCATCGTTGCGTGCGCTCTGCTTGCCACCCCAACCGTTGAAGTTGAAGTTGACCAGCCCCAGCCCGCCCCGGTCATTAGTGACGAAGCAACCGCCGTAATCGCGCACCCAGATGTCATCCAGCGGCACCTCGAGGAACTCGATGTTGTCGCGGCCGCAACGGTCCTGCGCCTGCTTCAACTGTGCCGGGCGGCACAGCACGCTGACCGGCTGGTGGCGGGCGATGGTACGGGCCAGCCGCGCCACGGCGGTGTTCACCGCATCAGCGTGCGCGCCCCAGACCCGAGGCTGCGCGGCGAAGGCCAGGAAAACGCGCTCCTGCGGGCCGTGCTCGTCCGGCATGCGCCAGATGCCCGCACCCGGCCCCGCTGCGGACGCGCGGCCCGGCAGCCCGGCCAGGCCCAGTGCGGCCAGCCCGCCAAGACCGGCGGCACCTGCCAGTTGGGTGAGGAAATGACGACGGCTGCTCATGACGGGCTCCAGGGCCTGTGTGGAATGGGGCTATGCTGCGCTTGCCAATCCATAAGAACAAACGATAGATTCGGCCATCAACTGAACAGTTTTACTTATCTGAAATGCTCAAGCACTGGCCCCCGCTGAACGCGCTGCGAGGATTCGAGGCCGCCGCCCGCCTGGGCAGCTTCCACCGGGCGGCCGAGGAACTGCACCTGACCCAGTCGGCCATCAGCCAGCAGATCCGGGGCCTGGAGGCGTCGCTGCAGCAGCCGTTGTTTTTCCGGCAGGGCCGCAGCGTCACCCTCACCGACGCCGGCATCGACCTGCTGGAAACCACCCAGTCGCTGCTGCGGCAGCTGGCCAGCGGCATCCGCCGGCTCGATCAGTACCGCAAGCCGAATCAACTGATCGTCAACACCAGCCCGGCCTTCGCCCGCCATTGGCTGGTGCCGCGCCTGGCCAGCTTCCATCGCCTGCACCCCGGCGCCGACCTGTGGCTGCTGACCAGCGAGGATGCGCCGGACATGACCACCCAGACGCTGGACGTGGCGGTGCGTGACGACCTCGACTCACAGGCGCAGTGCCAGCATCGCGTACTGCTGCAGGACCGTCTCTATCCGGCCTGCCATCCGGCGCTGCTCGCCACACCGGTACAAGAACGCCTGACCCTGCATGGCGAGCGGGAAATGGACTGGAGCCAGTGGCAGGTCCAGGGCGGCGCCGATGTCGGCCAGCGCCGCGAGGGCATGAACTTCTCCGAACCCGGGCAGCTGCTGGATGCTGCCTGCCAAGGGCTGGGCATCGCGCTGGTCAGCGAGCTGCTGGCCGCACGCGCCTGTGAACAAGGGCTGCTGCAACCCCTGCATGATGCACGCGTGCGCGGCCCGCGCTGGAGCTGGCTGGTGCACGAGGACAGCGCGGCGGATCCGCTGGTGATCAGTTTCTGCGAGTGGTTGCTGGCGAGCCTGCCCGCTGACGCTACTTCTGCTGCAGCGCGCGCTTGACCGCCGCCTCGGCCAGCGGCGCCATCACCGCATAGCCCTTCACCGTGGGATGCACGCCATCCTCGGCCAGCTGCGGATCCAGCCCTCCGGCGGCATTGGCCATCGGCGTGTAGTAGTCCAGATAGACCAGCTGCTTCGCATCGGCATAGCGCTTCAATGCCGCGTTCAATGCGCGCACCTTGGGCGCAGGTGCCGTGCCCGGCAACCACGGGTAATCGCTGACCGGCAGCACCGATGCCAGTACCACGGCGATGCCATGTGCGCGTGCCAGGTCCACCATCGCGTGCAGGTTGTCTTCAATCATCGCCTGCGTGGTCGGGCCGGTGTTGCCGGCGATGTCGTTGGTGCCGGCCAGGATCACCACCACCTGCGGCTTCAGTGCCAGCACGTCCTGCGGGAACCGCACCAGCATCTGCGCCGTGGTCTGGCCACTGATGCCGCGGTTGAGCCAGCCCTTGCCGGGAAAGAACGATGCGCTGCCTTCCCTGCCCCAGCCTTCGGTGATGGAATCACCGAAGAACACCACGCGTGGTTGCCCCGGTACCGCCGCAGGCAGCCGCGCGTTGGCTTCACGATAGTGCTGCAGCTGCGGCCAATCGGCCAGACGCTGCTGCATGAAACGCACTTCGTCCGCGCGCAGGCTTTCGACAGGCTCCAGCAGTAACGGGTTGATTGCGGGCATCTCGGCCGCCACCCCGTGGGCGCTCAGCGCGATACCGAGGGCAACTGCGGCCAGGCCGCCGGACAAGGAACGCATGGGGTCTCTCCCTTGAATGTCCGGGCCAGTCTAGCGCGCGGCCCCGCGCTTACCGCGCCGCCGACCGCGCGGCCACGCCGGTCACCTTGGCCGGCATCCACATGCCGGGCGTCCAGCCGCTGGCAGCCAGGATTGCCTTCGGGTTGTCCTGCTGGATCAGCGCACGCACTGCATCGCGCTTGTCCTTGGCCCGCAGGTAATAGGCCTTGGCGATGCGGTAGCCCACCCAGTACCCGAGGTCATAGGGCTCCTGCGAACCAGGCTTGTAGTTGTACAGCCACGGCGACAGATCGGTACTGTCCACATCCAGCGCAAAGGCGCTTTCAATGTGGACCTCGCGGCCGCGCGTCCACGCCGCATGGCGACTGTTGCCGACGTTGCCGGAAATCAATTCGGCGATGAATTCGGCGATACCTTCGCCCAGCGAAACACGCAGCACCGTCGCATGCGGGTCGCCGGGCTCGAAATCGTTCAGGCCGGTCTGCTGGATGTGCACGTACTCGTGCGCGATCACGTGCACGAAACGGTCCTGCACGTTGGGATTCATGAAATCGGCTGCACACAGCGCTTCCAGGCCGATGATCACCCCATTCTTCGAGGTCAACCCGACCGGCCGACCACGGCCGACCGCGAGGGTCACCGGCGGAAACGCGGCCTGCGGATAGATCGCCTGCAGGTTGCCGAACACCTGCACCAGGCGCTGCTTCACCGCCGGCAGCTCCGCCAGGCAGCTGCGGCCCTGCGCATACACCCCGGGCTGGCTGGCAATGGCTTCGGCCATGCGTTCGGGCGTGACCCGGCGCGCCTTCGCCAGTTCACCCAGGCCCGGACTGCCTTCGGCCAGGTAACCGGCCAGCTGGGCGACGCTGGGCTTGCCGCCGGTGCTGTCGTAGATCGCGTAGAAGCGGCTGGCATTGGTGGTGAGGATCTGCGGCCCCGGCGGAGTACCCGCCGACGCCACCCCAACCGCCCCGGCACAGGCCATGGCAAACAGGCAACGCGGGAAACTGGACATCGCTCCGTCCTTGGTGGAGTGCATGCGAAGCGCGCAATCTATCACTCCGCCCCGGCCACCGCAGCGGGCACATGCAGGCCCTTCGGGGCTGTGCCAGACTCACTCAGGCACCTGCCATGGATGATGGAGCACCGCACGATGATGATCGTTCCCGCGTACTGGGCCGAAGCCCGCCTGCAGGCCCGTTTCCGTGGCCGGCCGGTGGTCGTGCGCCGCTTCGGCTGGTCCGATGAGGGACCTGCCGAGGCCCAGGCCCACGCCGACCGCCGCGCCAACGAAGCCCTCAATGCCATCCTCGCCGGCCAGGTGCTGCCGCGTCGCGAAGTGCGCAGCAACTATGGCGTGGAGGGTGTGCCAATCCGCGAGCAGATCGTGCAGCGCGACGGCGATGTCATCATCACCCGCAACAGCTATGGCGCATTGTGTCTCAACAGCCCCGACGTGCTGTTTGCCGACATCGACCATGCGCAGCCACCGGCCGGATGCGTGATACCGGCCATCGTCGCTGCGATCCTGCTGCTTGCCGGCGCCATCATCGGCACCCTGCTCTGGCACTGGCTGGTGGGCCTGGCACTGGGCGTGGCGGCAGTGCTGCTGGTCAACGCGGCACTGCTGATGCGGCGGAAGCAGCGCCTGGCCGCCGCCGGTGGTGCTGAAGGGCTTGCGCTGAAACGCGTGGACGCCTTCAGCGAACAGCATCCCGATTGGCACCTGCGTGCCTACCGCACACCCGCCGGGCTGCGCGTGCTGGCGATGCATGCCACGTTCTCACCGGAGGACGAGCAGCTCCAGGCATTCTTCAAGGCACTGGGCACCGACACCCTGTACGCGCGCATGTGCCGGCTGCAGCATTGTTTCCGTGCGCGACTGACACCGAAGCCGTGGCGCGTCGGCCTGAAGTACCGCATCCGGCCGCCGGTGGCCGCGTGGTCAGCCGAACAGGCCAACAATCCGGATCGACTGGCCTGGATTGCCGAGTACGAAAAGAAGAGTGCCGGCTTTGCCGCGTGCACCTACCTGCGCAGCTTCGGCGACACCTCCCGGGTGCATGCCAAGGCCGAGCATGTGCGCGAGCTGCACGATCGGCTGTCGCACGCTCAGGACCGGTTACCGCTGGCCTGAGCGCAACGCGCGCTCAGTCCACGCCCTGCACGAACGGCTGCCCTGCCAGGGTAGTGCCCAATCGCATCGCGACCTGCTGCCCTCCCTTTTCGAAGGTCGTGGCGCATTGCTTGGCGCCCTTCTGGCATCCGACTTCCGGAAAGCCCTCGAGTGACTCAGGCGCGCCCTGAACCGGACTCACCTGCCACCCTGCCGCATCCATGAGGCGCTTGGCCTTGGCATAAGGCATGCCGGCGACAATGCCCAGCTGCGCCAGTTCGGAGGGGAGTGATTGGCCATGCAGGCTCGGCGTCATCACCAGCGCCAACACTGCGGCAACACGTTTGGACTTCATAGGTGAAACCCATGACAGACAGCAACAGGCCTGCAGCGTATCGCAGCTTCCGCACGCCATGGCACCCGCATCACATATGGTTACGCAACCGCAACGGCCAATGACACGAGGTCGCCCTTCGATCCATCAGGTACTGTTGAGAACCGCCACGGGCGCCTCGCGCGCCGCCCGCCGCGCCGGTACCCAGGCAGCCAGCTGCCCCAGGGTGAACACCAGCCCGACGCCCAGCACCAGGTACTCGGGATCGATGCGAGGTACCTCGTAGTAGCGCGAAACCCAGACATTCAACGCCAATGCCAGCACACTGCCAGCGAGCGCGCCGACGAAGGTCAGCATCAGATTCTCGATCATGAAGTAGCTGGTCACATCGCGCCTGCGGGCACCCAGCGCACGTCGTATGCCGATCTGCGGATAGCGCTTGCGGACCCAGAAGCTGGCCAGCCCATACACGCCCGTGCCGGTCACGATCAACAGCGAGATGCCGGCGCACAGGAAGATGATCGCCATAGTCTGGTCACGCCGGAAGTATTCCGCACGCAGTTCGCTGAAGCGCTGGACCCTGGGCAGCATCCGGTTCGCTTCGCGCGCGGCCAGCGCAGTGCTGGCCGAGTCGAGGACCGCGGAAAGCGCGTCCGGCTCGCTGCGCACCGCGTACATCACCCGGGTGCCATCGGGAATCAGCGGCAGCAGCAGGCTCATGTCGTTGTCTCCATCGGTCCGCAGCACCGGCCTGGACAGGGTGTCGACGACCCCGACGATGCGCAATGGATGGATGCCGTCCGTATACAGGTCGCGGCCCACCGCGTTGGCCGAACCAAACAGATGACGTGCCAGCGCTGCGGAGACGATGGCTTCACTGGCCTTGTAGAGACCGGCGTAATCCTGCGCTGCCTCGGTCTGCACGAATGATGCGGCGGAGAAGTCACGGCCGGCGACAAGATGCATGCCCAGCGCCTGCACTGCGCCGGCAGACATCCCATAGACGGCGGGCTCGGCTTCGACGATGCCTGCCATGTCCTGGCCCTGCACCGGCACGTTGGTGAAACCGACGGTCCAGTTGTGCTGGCTCAACGGCAGCGACTCCGCCGCCACCACGGCCTGGACCCCGGCCACGTTACGCAGCACCTGCATGTCTGCCTTGACCGCGGTGGCGGCATTGGCAGCGGCGCTGCCGACGAACTCGGTTTCGATGATGCCAAGCCCCTGCTCCCGCAGCCCGGTGTCGTAGGCGAGTGTTTCCACGCGCTGCGCAAGCAGGAAGGCGATATTGGTGACGCAGGCGGTGGCGATGATCACCTGCAGCAACAGGATGCCGGCCACCAGCCGGTTCTTCTTCATCGCACGGGCAATCAGCGGAATCTGTGAAACGCTCATTCAGCGGCCTTGATCTGCATGGCGACACGGGTGGATGCCGCCCGCAGTGCGGGCAGGACGGCGGCGAACAGGCTGGCGATGCAGGCCAATACGGGCGTGGCGATCACCATGGTCGGGTCGATGACTGCGAGGCTGGCATAGTCTTCCGGCTGCATCCGTACCAGGAACAGGCCAGCCTGTGCGACCAGCAGGCCCACGCCTCCTCCCAGCAACCCGATCATCAACGCTTCGGTGCATAGCTGCAGGATGATGTCCCTGCGGCGGGCCCCCAACGCGCGGCGGACTGCGATCTCGTGCGTTCGGCGGACGAAACGGGCGAAGATCAGTGCCCCCATGTTGACCAGGCAGACGGCCAGGAAGGCCAGGCACAGCGCCAGCTGCAACCGCACCTCATCCGGAATGATCCGGCGCTGGACCAGATAGCTACGCAGGCCGTCCAGGTGCGGGGGCGTCTGCCGATCGAAGCGCCCGCGCGCGTGCTGGTCCTGCACATAGCTTTGCAGGAAATGCAGGTACGCCTGCTGGCCGGCCGGGTCCGGGATCTCGGCCCAGAGTTGGACCCACGCCGTACTGGCATCCAGCATGTGGTTCGTCGGCGTGTTGCCTGACCAGCCGTACATGCTGTTGGCAACCCGAAGCTGGAGTTCCACCGCGGTCTGCAGCGGAATGAAGACATCGTCGCGCCCCTTGAAGGGTTCCTGCTGCAGGTCGGTGTGGAAGCGCGGCCGGGGCACCCAGTCAGCAATCACGCCGACCACCCTGAAGGCCTGCCCATCCAGCTGCAGGGTCCGTCCAACCAGGGAGCTTCCATGACCGAGCCGCTGCGCCAGCGTGCGGCTGACCACCACGACCCGGGAGCGCTGCAGATCTTCGTCCGCGGACCACCAGCGTCCCTGCAGCACCTCCATGTCGAACATCGCCGCTGCGTCCGCGTTGGTGTACTGGCCATCAACGAAGAATGCCGTCGGTGCGCCCGGTTGCGGATCCACCAGCAGCCGGCCCGCGGCCAGTACCGTCTGCCGCTGCGCAGGTGCATTGCGCAGAAGTTCACTGGCATCCGGCCAGGTCATGGCCACCCGCGGATCCAGCCCTCCCTTGATCTGGTACCCGGCCGGCAGCGGGTCCAGGAAGGGATGGAACAGTTGCCCGCTGCGCCCTGGCAGCGGGTCCCAGGACATGGCTCGAACAACGGTGAGCATGGTCACGCTGGCGCCGATGCCCAGCCCCAACGCCAGCACCAGTGCCAGCGTCATGCCTTTGGTTTCCAGCAAGCGGGTTCGTGCGAGCCCGAGGTAGTACGTCAGCATCATCATCCTCGACAGCTCAATGGAAGAACTCGGCGACGGTGGGAACGACATCCACCGGTTCGATGCTCAACCACGCCGTACTGTTCTGCGCGCGTGCCCGGCCCTCGATGAGGTGCATCAGGCGGAACCGCGAGCGCTGCACCCGATCGATCGCAGCGCTTGCCTCCTGCGGCGCCCAGCAGCGCGCCAGACCCACCGGAATCTTGTTGCAGTTCAGGTCGTCGACGATCCGCTCCAGCGTCAGGTAGCTCAGGCGCTGGGTCGAAGCGCTGTCGATGAACACCGACGCAGTGGACGACAGGCGGGGCAGGAAATGTCCCAGAAGGGCCTGGATGCTGTCTGGAGAATGGTTGAAGTCCGAGAACAGCATGTCGATGCCGCCGTGCAGAGCCGGGGCGGTGGCGATGGCAGCGAAGTCGATGTCCTCGACATGCACCTGCGCGAAGTCCGCGACACCCGCCCAGACCAACATCGCACGCATGAACGAAGGATAGTCCTGCCCTGGTTCGATGAGCGCGCGCAAGGGCCCTTCCAGTTCGGCCAGGAAGCGCCGCGCGGGATCGCTGGCATAGTGCGATCCATTGTCATAGCTGTGCAGGACACCGGTCTCGTTTTCCTTCAGTGCGGCGGCGATCCAGGCCGTAGACACGCCGAAGCCCGTACCGAGTTCCACCACACTTTGTGGCCGGGCACGCTTGACCAGGCTGTACAGCAGCACGCAGAGATCCTCGCTACCGTACAGCCACCCCATGCGCTCGCGGATCTCGGAAAGGCGCTCAATGCACGCGTGCATGTCGGGCATCATCGCTCCTCGCACTGGAATCATCCGCCGCCAGCCACCTGCCCAGCATCTCCACCATGGCCGGCTCATCCGCCACGGAAAGAAGATAGGGCGAGAATGCATGGAACCGCAGCTGTCCGCCCTCTGCGAAGAGCAGCAACTCCCCCGTCTCGGAACGGAAGGCACGACGCGCGGCCTGGTTGATGGCATGCACGCGCTGTAGATCGATCGGCACCGCGTCGCCCCTGGGGAAGAAGATGCCATGCGCCGACTCACCGCAGAAGTAGGACACCAGTGGGACGCCCTGCGGCCGCGAAACGAAGAACTGGTGACGCCGCTTCTCTTCCGGCAGCAGGTTGCGCTCCTGCTTCCAATCGAACAGTGACCACACCGATTTCTGCAGAGGATCGACCAAGCCACGCAGATCCGGCGCCTCATACCCGATCGAATAGACGAAGTCGGGCGTCTGGATATCGGCAAGTACCCGCTTGAGCTCGAACCACTGTACGTTCAGCGGCATCAGTGTGCGCGAGACACCACGCACGCCGGTGTCGTGGCAGACGCTGGCCGCCGATTCGAGCAATGACTGCAGGCGGATGTGCAGCCAACGCGCATCGATTCCACTGCCCCTCAGGAATTCATCCATGCGGGTATTGGCCAATGAGAACACACGGTTGACCACCCGTGCGCCGATGAACTGCTCGCGCATTTCCACGCTGGGCTCGAAATCCAGGACCGCTGGCCAGCTTCCGGCGCGAACCATCGGCAGCAGGTCGTCAAGGTGCAGCAACTCTGCCCCCGCCTGCGCCGCGCGGCACGCGACCGGATCGGCATGATCGGTATACAACACGATGGTCCGGGCCTTCATTGCTGCCTCCCATAGCCATATTCACGCTTCATGTCCGCCTGCATGTCATCCATCATTCTTCCGATGTCGGCATTGAGCGGCTGGGTACTCATCAGCCGGCTGCTGAGATCCTGCTCGATGAGGAATCCAGCAGCGCATACCGCGAGGCGACGGTGGACATGCGCGCGGGCAGCAGCGTCGATGTTGTCAGCCACCGCAAGGTGGCTCTTCAGCAACCGATGGCAGACGTAATAGACGAAAACGGCGTGGATGTAGGACGAGTTGGGAATCGGATTGCCCGACCACGGCGACACGACCCGGTGCTGATAGTCGTTGGCAACGAAGAAGCCATTGGCCAGCTCCCACGCGGCAAGGAAGTTGTGGGTGCTCTCGTGCATGATGCTTTCCATGCAGGCTTCCACGCTCAGTTCGGGGTGATGGATATTGAGCAGGCGCAGCGAACCGGGCTGGCGCGGCACATGTTCCGACCCGAAACGGCGCGCGACATCGGGCGTTGATTCCTCGGACTTACGAACCACGATACGGCGCACGAAGTTGCGGATCACCAGGCCATACAGCGGCTCCGCACGATCAATTCCTGCCAGCGCGCGCGACAGCTTGTCGAGCACGACCGCCTGCTCCGCCTCATCCAGCGCAATGCAGGGTTGGCTGAGCACGCCGGAACGGGGTTCATGGTGCCTGGCGACCTTGCTGTGCAGGTCAACGGCAACGCAATCACCCAGCATCGGCCGTGTTTCCAGCGTCCAACGCCCCTGCACATCCTTGCGGGCGAGCTGATCGCCCACCGGGCTGTCGACCACCCAATCGCGGCTCTCAAGCAGATAGCGCGGAGTGGAGCCAGAGGCCAGGTCCAGCAGTGCCTTTTCTCGCTGCACGAGATCATGGATGGCACACAGATTGCGTGCGCTCTCAGCATCCCATGCCATTGCATCGGCACCGGCCTCCGGCCGCTGCTTGCGAGCGGCGTCAAGCGCCATGTAGCTCTCGCAGAACTCGGAACTGAGCAGTACGCGCGCCTGGCGGTCGGCCGGCAGCGCTTCATAGATGGCATGGATGGAGCGAGCGATGACGCCATGCTCCGCATTCCCCAGTGCTTCCTGCAGGCGTGTCCGCATGCGTCGCAGGCGGGCCCACATGATGCCTTCCATCACGGCATCCATCCGGGCACCTGTGCGGGTGATCTCCATCAGGCACGCCGGGCGTGCCACATCGGCTTCCAGCGGTTTCAGCTGCGCATTCATCGTTGCTCTCCCTGCATCACGCATCAAAGAGCTGCGGGGGACACTGTCCCCCGCAGGCCGACAGGTCAGACGTTGAAGCGCGTGGCTTCCACGTTCAACTCCGGCTCCTTGACGATATCGTGATGATGGTGCGAACCAATCGAATCGTCGTGGTGGCCGGTGGCCAGCGCTTCCAGGTTGTTGGCGCGCGCGTTGGCTTGGAACTCGGCCATGGCCAGGTCGTCCAGGCTCACGATTGCGGTGGCCTGGTCCAGTGCGCTGGAAGCCACCGGAGCCTCGCTTGCCATCACGGCACCGGCCGAAGCGCTTCCGATCACCAGCAGCGTCAGCGCCGACAGCGCCTTGGGCACGTTGCGGTTGTCCTTCATGATGTTGCTCCCTTTGACTGGCTCAGACGTCGAAACGCGCGTTGGACAGGCCCTGGGCCTGCTCCTCGGGCACGGCGTCATGATGATGATGGGAACCGATGGAATCGGAATGGTGCCCGCCGGCGAGCGCAATGCCCTGCAGTTCTGCGAACTCGGACATGCGCAGCGCATCCAGATCGGCGTTGATCGCGGTGGCCGACTGCAGGCCCTGCTCGGCCGGTGCCGGAAGTGCTGCTGCGCCTGCGGTACCCGCAGCGCCGGCAATGATCAGGGTGAGCGAGGAAAGCGCGGTGGTTTTGATGCGATTGCTCATAACTAACCTTTCTCCAGAGTGATGGACTTTCAGGCAACTACGAGTCGCGCTCCGTCCGTCGTGCACGAACGTCGGACCGCGATCGATTAATGCCAGTGTCGGAGAAGGGGAGCAAACGCGCTGCTGTGCGCTGCACAGCAGCGGCGAAGGTACGGGCCTGTCGCACCGCGCGACCGCCTGGCAGCGCGACGCTGCCGGTGCTGGATCAGAGATAGGTTTCGGCGTTTTCCATCAGCGCGACAACGCTCGCAAGGAACGATACCGGCAGGTGCTTGGAGAGCTCGATCATCTTCTCTTCCAGTCTTGCCCTGGACCCCCGCACCGCGGGTTCGGCAGGAGGAGTTTCCCCCTGGGCCAGCCAGGCAAAGGCCACGCCAAGCACCCCGCTCATCCTGTGCAGGTGCTCGATCGTGGGCGTGAATCCTTCCTCACGCTCCCAATGCGCGACGGTGGCGCGGTTCACGCCGAGGCGGCGTGCCATTTCGGTCTGTGACAAACCGCAGTTGGCGCGGGCCAATCTGATTCGTGAAGGGATCGTGCTGACATCCATGGGGCGGCGGAACTCCCTGATCTACCCATGAAGTCCAAGGACGGGCAGGAACCCCGAGTGTCAAACATGATCCAGGGCGAGTCAACGCATATGCATTGCCTTCTGTGAAGCCTGCATCCGTCCGTCGCCTGTTCAGCGACCGCGCTTGCGCTCGATTTCCGCGTGCAGCCCCTGCAGCCGCACCAGGTACTGCTGGAAAACGCCCAGATCTTGCTCGACCAGGCGTGACCAGTCAGGCTTCGCATTCAGCAACTGCTCGACCTGCTGCTGCGGTGGGCGATCAAACCCCTCGCCCAGGACGGCCAGGTAGCGCTCCCTGAATCCCTCCGGATCCTGCTGGTCCTGGGCGAAGAGCTGCACCGCAATCAGTCCGGCATACAGGTAATTGGCCAGGTAAAGCGGATCCTCATACATCAGCCGCTTGGATACCCAGGTGCTGCGCAGCTCGGGATACTGCTCCGATGCGCCCCCATACCGGCCCAGTACCTTCATCGTCAGCGCATCAAGCGCGTCTGCATTGCCAACCCCATCGGCGGCCACTTCCTGATAGATGGACTGTTCCAGATCGGCCTCTTCAGACGAGACGAACAGCTGCAGGATGATGTCATCGAGCAACGACTTCAGGTAATACGCCTTGGCACGTGGATCACTGGCCTGCCGGTAGAGCTGATCGCGGAACTTCAGTTCGTTGTAGATGGCGAAGGCCTCGGTCAACCACTTGTTGCCGTTGCGCTGGAATGATGATGCGCCGCCGCGCTGCATCCACTGGCCATGCATGGCATGGCCGGCTTCGTGAGCGATCTGGACATCCCCCTCCAGATCGCCCTGGCGATGGCCAACGAACAGCAACGAAGGCACACCGGGGGCGCTGATCGAAAACGCATCCATCGCGCGCCGCCCTGCCGATCCGCCCAGATCCATGCGTCCGCCCGCAGGATCGAGCAGCCCGCGCAGCCCTGTCACGTAATGCGGCCCCAGCACCTGCATTGATGCTGCCGCCGCATCACGCAACTGCGCCAGGTCAAGCGGCGGAGGAATATAGCCCGCATCAGGCAGGTCCATGTCCCAGATCTGTGGAGACGCCTGGCCCATGCGCTCAAGATGGGTCAACTGCATCTGCTGGTAGTTCCGCCGCAGCAGCGCGTGGCGCGCTACCGCCGCCAGTGTCGCGTCGACGGCGGCCTGATCCAGGCCCATGTGCCGGTAGCTGCGGTCAGGCGCAGTTCCATCGCCCTGCAGTTCCGACGCATGCTCGTTGAGGCGGACCAGGCCCAGCAGCACCGTTGCCATTTCGCTGCGCCGCGACGCCATTCCCTGCCAGTAGGCACGCCATGCCGCTTCGCGCAGTGAACGGTCCGGCAGGCGGGAAAGGGCTCGCGCGTCGGTGCGGCTGTCGAGCGTGCGGCCTTCATGTTCGAAGCGGGCAAAGGGCGCCGACTGCAACAGCTGCCGGTGCAGGCGCCCGAAGCTGTCCAGCGCCGGGTCAGCCAACGTGTCGACCGCATCCACCAGCGCTGCATTGGCCGGCTGCACATCCTCCCGCAAAGCCCGTTCACGCAGGTCGGCATGCGGCGCGATCCAGGCAGCGTGCGCGGGCGCATCACGCAATGCCTGCTTGGCAATCGCCGCGATGCGTCCACATGTGCTGGCGACTTCGCCCTGGGTGTTGGCCCACCGGGCATCATCGGCATTGCGCGCTGCCTGAAGATGCAGGTAGCCATGGTGGCGGAGGCACTCGCCATACAGCTGTTCGGCCTGCTGGAACCTCACGTCTGGCGGCGCATGAAGTGCCTTGAGGGCATGGGTCCTCCGCTCGAGGTTCTGCCACGCCTCACGTTCCTGGGAGGCGCTGCCAAAGTAGCTGCGGTCATCTGCCCGCAGAGCTTGCGCTTCCACTCCGTGTGTCATCCCGGCCAACAGCGTCGCGATGACAAAAGTGATGGCGCGCATCCCATTGCGATGCATCGATGTCTCCTGGTCTGTTTCCACTCCCAGCTTAGCAGCCCGGGTGGACCCGGATGCCTCATGGCAGGTGGCTTCCCGATTCCCGATTGCGCATCCGGATCCAGGCCGTCTACCCACTCACATCCCGATACAGCAAGGCCGCCCTGGGGCGGCCTTCCCGTCTCCCTACTTGGCGTTCTTCACGTAGGTGTCGAACCAGTTCAGCATTTCCGCCACCAGCTGCTCGTTCGATTCCAGCGCGGTGTACCAGTGCGGTTCGTTCGGCAGCATCACCAGCCGCGTGATGCCGCCGTTGCCTCGGATCGCCTGGTAGAGCTTGCGCGACTGGAACGGCTCAGTGCCCGGGTTGGCGTCGTCCTCGCCGTGGACCAGCAGCAACGGCAGCTTGATCTTGTCGGCATAGAAGAACGGAGAGGCCTTCAGGTACACGTCCTGCGCCTGCCACACCGAGCGACGCTCGTTCTGGAAGCCGAACGGGGTAAAGGTCTTGTTGTACGAACCGCTGGTCGCCACGCCAGCCTTGAACAGATTGGTATGGGCGATCAGGTTGGCGGTCATCAGGCCGCCATGGCTGTGGCCGGTCACGCCGATGCGGTTGCGATCGACCACGCCCATGTCCACCGCCTTGTCCACCGCCGCCTTGGCGTCAGCTTCCAGCTGCTCCAGGTAGGTGTCGTAGGCGTTCTTCGGATCGCCCACGATCGGGAACGAGGCGTTGTCGATGATCGCGTAGCCGGCCAGCAGCATCAGGCGGTACGGCTGCAGGCGGGTGAAGGTCTGCTGCGAACCGGACACCTGCCCCGCCTGCGCGGCGTTGGCGAAGTCGGCCGGGTAGGCGTACAGGATCGCCGGCACGCGCTGGCCTTCCTTGTAGCCCGGCGGCGTGTACAGGGTGAACGACAGGTCCACGCCATCGGCACGCTTGTAGGTCACCAGCTGCTTCTTGATCTGGCGCACTTCCGGAGTCGGGTCGACCAGCTTGGTCAGCGCGGTCGCGGTGGACGCGAACTGCGCCTCGCCGGTCTTCGCATCGGCCACCGCCTCACCCTGCTGACGGATGAAGGCGTTCGGCGGATCGATCACCGACTGGTGCCAGGTCAGGTAGCGCCCTGGCGTATTGCTGAAACCAAGGAACTGCTCGTAGGCATCGGCGCTGCTGCGGAACAGGCGCTCGCTCTTCAGCGTGCCGAGGTCGAGGCGGTCGAGGAACGGACGGTCGCCCTGCGGCGAGGCACCACGCCCGCTGAGGAAAACATGGTTGCCCTCACGGCGCACGACCTGCGCACCATTCGGCAGGCGGGTGAAGACCAGGTTGCCGGGGTTGCCGTACAGCTCATCGCTGGACATGTCCCACAGCAGGCGGCCTTCCTTCTTCGGCTGGTCCACATCGACGATGCGGGTCTGCATCCAGTGGCGGTTCTCGTCGTTCTCGAACTGGAACGCCACGGCCGGGTCGGCAGTCCATGCGAAGCCTTCGAAGCGTTGTGCGGTGCGGGTGATCTCGACCGGCTTGCCGTTGAACGGCGCCTTCAGCATCAGCACCCGGTCGCGATGCGGCACGCTGACCTTCCAGTCACCCTTGTCCAGCGCTTCGGCATAGACCAGGGTGGCCGGATCGGTGGCACGCCAGTCGAAACCACGCGGGCCTTCCGGTACGCCGTGCACCGGCACGCGGTCGGCCAGCGGCAGGCTGGCGATCGGCGTGGACTTGCCGCTGGCGATATCCAGCACGGCCACGTCGTTGGCGAAGCGCTGGTAGGTCACCGCATGCGAGTACGGCGCCTTGATCGATTCGGTCAGCACGTGCACGCCATCGGGCGCGGCGCTGACTTCGTTGAACAGCGCCGGCTGCCCGACCGGACGCACGCTGTTGGCGGCAGTATCGACCACGGCCAGCTGCGAGACGCCGTAGTAGGCGAACAGCTTTTCGTCATGCACGCTGGTCAGCGTGTCGCGGGCTTCGTAGGTGCTGCTCTCGCCACTGCTGCCCAAGGACTCCTGCGCATCCGGGCCGGTCGGCACGCCACCATTGGACGGCGCCGGGCCCTGGTTGGCCGGAACCAGCTTCACCAGCAGGTTCCGGCTGCCGCCCAGCCACTGCACGGTGTAGCCGAAGATCGGGTTCAGCTGGACGTTCGGCACCTGCTTCACCTGGCCGGTAGCGGCATCGCCTACCCACAGCTGCACGCTGGTATCGACCGCGTTCTGGAACGCAAAGTGGCTGCCATCGGCCGACCACAGCGCGCCGGTGGCGCAGCCCTGCGGCAGGTTGACCTTGGTCTCCTTGCCGCTGCCGATATCGACCAGGGTGAAGTCGGCCACGCAGGCCGGAATGCCGTAGCCACCGGGGGTGTCATGGCGGCTGCGATTCTTCGGCTCCAGGCGCACGCCGGCCAGCTTCAGGTAAGGCTGGGCGACGCGGCTGATTGACGGGTAGGTCTGCGCGGTGGTCAGCAGCAGGCGCTGGCCACCCGGGGCCACGTTCGGCGCCGGCGGCGGCGGCGCCTTCAGCACCTTGAGCAGGTGTTCCGGCGGCTTTGCGTAATCGGCAAGCGCGGGGCCAGCGGCCAGCAGGCCGACGGTGGCAACGGCAACAGCCGCCGCCAGAGAGGTTCGACGGATGAGCATCCTTATCCCCTGGGTGTGAATGGGCGCCCGAGGACGGGCAAGGGCCCGAATCTAGCACCGCAGGGGTTGTCGTGAATGGGCCGGAAGGGCTAGTGGCCGGATGGGGCAAAGTGGAGGCCGCCACGCCATCACTTGGCGCTCAACTATCATGAACTCCCTCCATCCGGCGCTTGACATGGGAACCTCCAAAGCCCCCCCCCTATCTTCAATACTGCCGAAGCGCCCTCAAATCACTAGTCTCTCAATACGAGATGAGCAAAGTGATCGGGCACTCTGCCACTGCGGGAACCGTTCGCGAAAGACTGATTCATGACTTTCTCGAATCACACATCCCTGAAATGACCAGTGCTGTGAGCGGCGTCATCATTGACTCGCAAGGAAGACGGTCACGCCAGCAAGATATCGTTCTGATGCTGAAGTCCATGCCGAGGCTTCGCTTCAACAGCGGCCACGACCTAATTTTTCACGAGGGAGTCGTTGCGACGATCGAAGTGAAAACAAGTGTAACCACGTCCGTTCTACTTGGAATCTCAGAGAACATCGCAAGCGTCAAGTGCTTGGAGCCGACAAGCTTCGGGGGCACGAAGTTGGGTGTACTGGACTGGCCCATGCATCGAATCCTGCACTGCGTCGTAGGCTACGGTGGATCGATTCTTCAGGACATATCAAATGCTCTCACCAGTTTTCCTGAAGCGAAGAAGCCGGACATCTATCTAGACCTAACCAAGGGTATGCTTCTTCGGAATGAAGGCATCTTTTCAGAAAGAACTCTTGGCGATGACTATCTAATATTTGATGATCCCGGTGAGGGTCTCGCTAGATTCCTGTCAGCCATGACGGTCGTTACATCTTCATACTCAGTTCGAGATGTGAAGTGGGAGCAGTACCTATTGGACTCCTCTGTGGAGGAGCGAGACCCTTAAGACCAGCCGCGTAATGACTATCCTGAATGGGCCGAAATCATTAGCAGGATAACTTGGCAAAGTGTCGCACTGGCAGCTGCCGCCGCGAAGAGCGGCCGGCATCTGCCAGGCGTGGTCTGTCGTCACTGCTGGGCGTGCAGGTCCCAGGCAGTCAGGTAATCGGGGTCGACCACGATCATGCCACTGTTCCGCATGCGGTACTCGCCGGGCTCGGCGGGCAGGTACTGGTCGAGCATCGGCGGCAGATAGCGCTCATGGCCGTCATTCTCGTCCGCCAGCACCACGCCTTCGTCGGCGCTGATGCGCAGCACCGTACCGGCGTATTGTTCCAGCCCCTGCACCTGGCCGTCACCGCCATAGCGGGTGACGCCCACCAGCACCACCTTGCCGATCATTTCCTCGACCTTGGCATCGTCCAAGGGCGGCAGCATGGGAGTGAATTCATCGCTCATCGGTGCACCTCCGTAGCCTGCTGGACATCGTGGATGAGGTTTCCGCTTCGCAGTGCGCGTCGCTGGCAGCCGAGCAGGTGCCCAGCCCGAAGCCTCGGCATCGAGAGTGCCAGTGCGCCCATGAACCCAAGGGTTCCTGGAGCAAGATGCTGCCATTGCAGGCGGAAGGGACAGGTGAAGGCCGAACTCGGTCCTCGGCGATCAGGGGGGAGTGCACCTGCACCACGCTAGAATGCGCCCATGCGCACCGTACATGCCCTCCGCTACATCACCCCGTTACGGGAAGGTGGCTCCCTGCCCGCCGTGGTCGAGACCGACGACGACGGCATGGCCGTGCTGAAGTTCCGCGGCGCCGGCCAGGGCCCGAAAGCACTGATTGCCGAACTGATCGCCGGCGAAATGGCACGCACGCTGGGCCTGCCGATTCCGGAAATCCTGTTCGTCGAGCTGGATCGTGAGTTCGCCCGCACCGAGCCCGACCCGGAGATCCAGGAGCTGATCCGCGCCAGCGAGGGCCTGAACCTGGGCCTGGATTACCTGCCCGGTGCGATCAATTACGATCCGGCGGCGATGCCGGTCGATGCAGACCTGGCCTCGCGCATCGTCTGGTTCGATGCGTTCACCAGCAATGTCGATCGCACCACGCGCAATCCCAACCTGATGGTGTGGCATCGAAAGCTGTACCTGATCGATCACGGTGCGGCCATGTACTTCCACCACGACTGGGCCAACGCCGGGGATGCCTGCGAAAAGCCGTTCGTGCTGATCCGCGACCATGTGCTGCTGTCGTTCGCCAGCCGCATCGCCGCGGTGGATGCCGAGCTGGCCGCGCGCCTGACCGATGCCGAAATCGAGCGCATCGTTGGCCTGGTGCCGGACAGCTGGCTGGTGGACGAACCGGCGTTCGACAGCCCACAGGCCTATCGCCAGGGCTATATCAACTATCTCAAGCACCGCTTGA
Source organism: Stenotrophomonas maltophilia group sp. SKK55 (assembly GCF_057179845.1). Lineage (NCBI taxonomy): Bacteria > Pseudomonadati > Pseudomonadota > Gammaproteobacteria > Lysobacterales > Lysobacteraceae > Stenotrophomonas > Stenotrophomonas maltophilia group sp. SKK55. The sequence goes on along the minus strand of NZ_JBXUHP010000043.1, from coordinate 67,890 downwards.
AAGTGCGTGCAGTGTTCGTGCAGGAGGCCGTCCGTGCCCACGCTGCACACGTATGACTATGCGGTCATCCGCGTGGTACCGCGGGTGGAACGCGAGGAGTTCATCAACGTCGGAGTGATCGTCTCCTGCCCCGGCGCGCGCCATCTGGAAGCGGCCATCGAGATCGATCCGGCACGCCTGCACGCGTTCGCTCCAGCGCTTGATCAGGATGCGTTGCAACCGTGGCTGGATGCGATCGTGGCCATCTGCCGTGGCGACGCCAGCGCCGGACCCATCGCACAGCTGCCCGCGCGCGCCCGCTTTCATTTCCTCACCGCCAAGCGCAGCTCGGTTGTGCAGATGTCGAGCACGCATGTCGGCCGCACTGCGGACCCGGCGGGTGTGGTGGAACACTTGATGACGAAGATGGTGCGGGTACCGGCACCAACCGAGCAACATTGATTGGGTAGAGTCGACCGCTGGTCGACTGCCGTTCGCGGGAAGCAGGCGCACCGTCTTCGTGGCCGTACCGGTGCTCCCTACCCTCGCCCTGCACCACGAAACCAAGCCATACCAGCCCTTGTTGTTCTGCGCCGTGGTGGCCTGCTGCAGCAATGCAGGTGAGACCAGCGCTCCGCTTTGCAGGCCTGGGCGAGCTTCATCTTGTCCGGCGTTTCAGCGCCCACGATCTGGAACCGCTTCACCTGCTGCAGATTGGCCAGGTCCATGACGGTCGTCACCCCAGCTGCATCCACGCTAGGGACGCTGCCGCAACACCTCGACCGTGACGGCGAACGCCTCGATGCGATGCCATTCGCTCCGCTCATGCGGCAGCGATTCCACGCCCATGCCGATCTGGTACCGCACCGCTTCCTCGGGCGCGGCGAAATCACGCGATTCGTGCTGCGCTGTGGCCAGCACATAGGCAATCTGCCGGTGGTCGGTAATACCGTTGTCGATGCAGGTACGCACGATCATCTCGACCGACTGGTCCCGGGTCAGGCCGAAGCCCGACCCACCTTTTCCATAGCCTTCGCTCATCCTTCAGCTCTCCAGTTCCGGAACGCATCCATTCGTCGGGGGAAGACCTACTTCAGCAGGTCCGATTCGGTAGGGGCCTCGCCCCTGCAGCTGTCATAGCGGCGCTGCAGCAGTGTGCGTGGCCCGGTTCCGCGCAGCTGGATGACCTTGTCCTCGCGCGCGCACGGGCTGACCTTCGCGCGCAGCACAAACCGCCCATTGTCGATATGGTCGATGTCGCGCCCGCCGATGGCCGCTTCCAATGCCTTGGCACGCACATAGCGGTTGACCTTGGCGTCGAACAGGTAGAACGCATGCACCGGAACGTTGTAGACACCGTTGTTGTCCTGCCACACCTGCAGGTCCGGCACGCCATCGCCATTGAAATCCGAAACGGTCAGCAGCACGGCCGCCGCACCCTGGGCATCGGCGCCAGCGCGGGTCAGGCGCGGCTGCACGTCCGTGACCGCCACGTTGCGCCCGCCACGGGTCACGCCCATGCTCCGGGCAACGATTGTCGCGCTGGTGCAGCCATTGCCGCTGCAGATCGCGCAGCACCTGCTGATCACTGGCGGTCAGTGTGGAGCCGCCGCACTGTAGGCGGCGTTGAACGCATCGTCGTGCACCTTGAATTCAGCGTCGACACAACGACGACGGGCCTCCAGTGCGGTGCCCGCAGCCGCCATGCAGGGCGCATACGCACGGCTCAGAAAGCGTGCATCGCCGGCAATCAGTTCGGCACCACTGGGCACCTTGCGTGCGGCGGGCTGGGGCTGCGCCTGAGCGCTTGCCCATAGACAGGGGCCAAGCAGAAGCAGTCCTGCAAGCAACCGGGTGGCACGCCCGGATAGGCGTTCAGAGTCCAGCATGCGTTTCCTTCCCTGGGGGCGTTGGCCGGCCCCGTCCTGTTCCGATGATGGATGCTGCCCGGTCGCCAGCGCAACTTCAGCGACATCGGTCACGGCCCCGTCGCCCATATTCAGGCCGGCAACCGCTATTTCGGCAGCGCAAACGCCATCACGTAATCGCCGTTCGGGGTTTCCATGAAATGGTGGCCGCCGGCCATGATCACCACGAACTGGCGTCCGTCCTGTTCATACACCATCGGCGTAGCCTGCCCGCCCGCGGGCAGCTTGGCATGCCAAAGCTCCTTGCCGGTCTTCAGGTCGATGGCGCGCAGCAGGTCATCGGTGGCGGCCGCGATGAAGATCAGCCCGCTGGCGGTCACCACCGAACCGCCGTTGTTCGGCGTGCCGATCTCGATCGGCAGGCCGGAACGGATGCCGAACGGCCCATTGCCGCGCGCACTGCCAAACGGACGATCCCACAACAGCTTGCCGGTGCGCAGGTCGATGGCGCGGATGCCGCCGTAGGGAGGCTGCTTGCACAGCAGACCCGTGAACGGCAGCCGCCAGCCAGCGTTGACCTGGATACCATACGGCGTTCCCACCTGCGGATCGCCGGCCCCCTCGCCACCGCCCCTGTCGGCACGGATCTTCTCGCGCGGCAGCCAGCCCAGGCGGTCGGCTTCGGCACGTGGCACCAGCCGGTTGTAGTTGGGCATGTCGTTGTAGTTGGCCACGATCACGCCGCGTCGCGTGTCGATGGACACGCTGCCCCAGTCCGAGCCGCCGTTGTAGCCGGGATACTCGATGGAATGGCGATCACTGCTCGGCGGCGTGTAGAAGCCTTCGTAGTAGGCCTTGCGGAACTGGATGCGGCAGATCAGCTGGTCGATCGGGGTGATGCCCCACATGTCGCGCTCGGTCAGGTCATGTTCGCGGCGCAGCGTGTGATACAGCGAAAACAGCTGGGTGGGTGAACGCTGCTCGGGTTCGACGCCGCCGACCGGCACCCTGCGCTCTTCGGCAGCGGTCAGCAGCTGGCCGTTGCGGCGATCGAGGATGTAGAGATCACCCTGCTTGGTCGGCAGCAGGATCGCCGGCACCTTGCCTGCCGCCGTCGGGTAATCGACCAGGCTGGCCTGAGAACCCAGGTCGTAGTCCCACACGTCCTTGCGCACGGCCTGGAAATGCCAGGCCGGCTTGCCAGTGGCCACATCGATCGCCACCAGCGACGTCGCATAGCGGTTCTGGTTTTCCGTACGCGAGCCACTCCAGTAGTCGCCCGCAGAATTGCCCAGCGGCAGATAGACCAGCCCCAGCGCCTCATCACCGGTCGCGGTGGTCCACATGTTCGGCGTGCCGCGCGTGTAGGTCTGCCCATGCGGCGGCAGGCCGCTGCGCTCGGGCTGGTCCATGTCCCACGCCCAGCGCAGCTTGCCGGTGATCGCGTCGTAAGCCTGGATCACGCCCGATGGCGCGTCGCGGCGCTGACCATCCAGCACCTGGTGGCCGGTGACGATCACGCCGCGCACGATGGCCGGGGGCGAGGTGATCGACACGTAGCCTGGTGGCACCTCACCCATACCGAGGGTGATGTCGACCTGGCCGTTGTTGCCGAAATTCGCGCAGGGACGGCCGCTATCTGCATCCACTGCAATGATGCGCCCGTCCAGCGTGCCTTCGATGATGCGAGCCCAGCACGCCGGACGACTGCCCGGTCCAGCGCTGCGGCTCACGCTGGGTGGCGGCTCGGGCAACACCAGATCGGCCGCGGCATCGGCCAGGGTGGCATCGGCCAGGATCGGCGTTGCCGGTTGCTCGTAGTAGCTCACACCACGGCAGGCGGCGGTGTACGGGATCGAGGCGTCCTTCACCTTCGGATCGAAGCGCCACACTTCCTTGCCACTGGCGGCGTCGAGCGCGATCAGGCGGTTACGGGCAGTGCACAGGTACAGGCGGTCGCCGATCTTCAGCGGCGTGGTTTCCGCACCCCAGCGCTTCTTCGGCAGGTCACCGGTGCGGAACTGCCAGGCCAGCTGCAACGTGCCCACGTTGGCCGGGGTGATCTGCTGCAGCGGCGAATAACGGGTGGCAGCATTGCTGCGGCCCCACGCCGGCCAGTCTCCCTCGGCAGGCTGGTCGGCCGGTTGCAGGCCGGTGGTATCCCGCGTGGGTTCCAGCCCGGCACTGACTGCGCCTTCCGGGAACGGCTGGTGCCCGTCCACTTCACCATGCGGTGCGAACGCCAACCCGAAGGCAGCGACGAACACCAGCATCAGGACGCCCGCCACGCTGCGCGACAGGCGCTTTGAAACCGGTTCGCGAAGGGTCGGCGCGAGCAGCGCCAGCACGATGCCGAGCGCGGTCACCAGGCCCAGCCGCGGCACCCAGCGCCAGTAGTCGTTGCCCGATTCCCACCAGGTCCACAGCAACGTGCCGACGAACACCAGCGCATACAGCAGCGCGCCGCTGCGGCGATTGCCGAACAACAACAGGCCACTGGCCAGAAGGCCGGCCCCGGCGATGGCGTAGTACCCCGACCCGCCCAGGCTGAGCAGCCACGCGCCGAGCCCGCCGATGACCAGGCCGAGCACGACCAGCAGCAGCGACAGCACGGTAACGAGAGGATGCCGGGAGGCGCGGACGGGAGCAGGAGCGGACTGCGGCGTGGCGGACATCGTCGATCTCCGGGGGCAGCATGCGCCGTTATCCCACCGCCTGCGTGAAGCGCGCGCGTATGCGTGGCATCCGGATACGACGACGCCGGCACAGGGCCGGCGTCGTCGGGTACCTCAGGCTCGCGGCAGGATCACTCCTGCGCGGCGTCCTCGCTGCTGGTAGCAGCCGGTGCGCCGTCGGTCGTGGCCGGGGCGGCGGCAGCCACCTCGTCCTCGTCCTCGTCGATCGAGGCATCCATGCGCTCCACCGCCTGCAGCTTCTCGTCCTTGGACAGGCGGATCAGGGTCACGCCCTGGGTGTTGCGGCCGACGCGGCTGATTTCCGAGCCACGCGTACGCACCAGCGTACCGCCGTCGGAGATCAGCAGGACTTCGTCGCGGGAGCCCATCAGCACTGCGGCGACCAGCTTGCCGTTGCGCTCGGTGGTCTGGATGCCGATCACGCCCTGCGTGCCACGGCCCTTGCGCGGGTAGTCCGGCAGCGGGGTGCGCTTGCCGTAGCCGTTCTCGGTGGCGGTGAGGATGTACTGCACGCTGCTGTCATCGGCACCGTCAATCACCGCATCGCCCGTGGCGGCGGCCTCCTCGACACCGTTGTCGTCCTCGTTCTCGTCCTCGATGCCACCGGCACTTTCGGCCACGATCAGGCTGACCACTTCCTCGCCGGCCGGCATCCTGATGCCACGCACGCCGGTGGCGGTACGGCCCATCGAGCGGACTTTGTCCTCGCCGAAGCGCACGGTCTTGCCGTTGGAGGCGAACAGCAGGATGTCGCGCTGGCCATCGGTCAGGCCGACGCCGACCAGGGCATCGCCCTCATCGAGGTTGATCGCGATCTTGCCGCGGGCAAGGCGGAAGGCGAACTCGCCCAGCGGGGTCTTCTTGACCGTACCGTTCTTCGTGGCGAAGAACACGAACTGGCCATCGGCGTACTCGCGCACCGGCAGCACGGCCTGCACGCGTTCGCCGGGTTCCAGCGGAATCCAGTTGATGATCGGACGGCCGCGGGCGTTGGAGCCCGCTTCCGGCAGCTGGTAGACCGGCAACCAGAACACCTTGCCCGAACTGGTGAACGTCAGCAGCGTATCGTGCGTGTTGACCAGCCACAGCTGTTCGATGAAATCCTCTTCCTTGGTCGCCGCCGCACTGCGACCACGGCCGCCGCGGCGCTGCGCGCGGTACACGCTGACCGGCTGGCGCTTCACGTAGCCGGCATGCGACACGGTGACCACCACGTCTTCCGGCGCGATCAGGTCGAGGATGTCCAGGTCTTCTTCGCTGTGGCGGATTTCGGTGCGACGTTCGTCGCCGAACTCGGCCTTGACGTTGACCAGCTCCTCGCGGATCACCTGCAGCAGGCGGTCGGGATCTTCCAGGATGTGGATCAGCCCGGCGATCACTTCCAGCAGCTGCTTGTACTCGTCGGTCAGGCGGTCCTGCTCCAGCCCGGTCAGGCGGTGCAGGCGCATTTCCAGGATCTGGGTGGCCTGGATCTCGGTCAGCTGGTAGCCGCCCTCGACCAGGCCGACGCCCTTGGGCAGGTCTTCCGGGCGCGAGGCTTCGGCACCGGCGGCACCCAGCATCGCACCGACCAGGCCCGGCTCCCACACGCGCGCCAGCATGCGCTCGCGGGCTTCGTTCGGGTTCGGCGAGGTCTTGATCAGTTCGATCATCTCGTCGATGTTGGCCAGCGCAACGGTCAGGCCTTCCAGCACGTGGGCACGGGCGCGCGCCTTGCGCAGCTCGAACACGGTGCGGCGGGTGACCACTTCGCGACGGTGGCGGACGAACGCCTCCAGCATCTGCTTGAGGTTCATCAACTGCGGGCGGCCATCGACCAGCGCCACCATGTTGATGCCGAACACCGATTCCATCTGCGTCTGCTGGTACAGGTTGTTCAGCACAACCTCGGCAGATTCGCCGCGCTTGATCTCGATGTAGATGCGCATGCCGTCCTTGTCGGACTCATCGCGCAGCTCGCTGATGCCTTCGATCTTCTTTTCCTTGACCAGCTCGGCGATCTTCTCGATCAGACGCGCCTTGTTCACCTGGTAAGGAATTTCAGTGACGATGATCGACTCGCGGCCGTTATCGGCCACTTCGATGTCGGCCTTTGCACGGATACGCACGCGGCCACGGCCGGTGCGGTAGCCGGCGACGATGCCGGCGGTGCCGTTGATGATGCCGGCGGTCGGGAAATCCGGGCCCGGGATGTACTCCATCAGGCCGTCGACGTCGATCTCCGGGTTGTCGATCAGCGCAATGCAGGCGTTGATCGATTCGCTCAGGTTGTGCGGCGGGATGTTGGTCGCCATGCCCACCGCGATACCGGCCGAACCATTGACCAGCAGGTTCGGGAACCGGGTCGGCATGACCGTCGGCTCCAGTTCCTTTTCGTCGTAGTTGGGCTGGAAATCGACGGTTTCCTTGTCGATATCGGCCATCAGCTCATGCGCCAGGCGCGACATGCGCGCCTCGGTGTATCGCATCGCCGCGGCGGAGTCGCCGTCGATCGAACCAAAGTTACCCTGGCCGTCGACCAGCATGTAGCGCAGCGAGAACGGCTGTGCCAGGCGCACCAGCGTGTCGTACACCGACTGATCGCCATGCGGGTGGTACTTACCGATGACGTCACCGACGATACGCGCCGACTTGAAGTAGGGCTTGTTGCTGTGCGCGTTGAGTTCATTCATCGCGTACAGCACGCGACGATGCACCGGCTTGAGGCCGTCGCGCGCATCCGGCAGCGCGCGGCCCACGATCACGCTCATGGCGTAATCGAGGTAGCTCTTGCGCATCTCGTCTTCCAGGTTGACCTGGATGATTTCCTTGGCGGTTTCTGCCATTCGGGTTCCGTTGTCTGGTAGCGGTCCAGTCCGGCGCAGCCCTCTGCGGGAGGGGGTCGCGCCGGAACCTCGATTCAACCTGTGGATACTACCACAACGGGCTGTTTTCCGCCTGCCTTTACGGGGATTTTACCGGCACAAATCAGGAACTTAGGGCCCCATACCGCCCCTGTAGAGCCGAGCCCATGCTCGGCTGCGGCGGATTCGCTGGCTCAGCCGAGCATGGGCTCGGCTCTACAGACGTCCGCGGTCCTGCCCGCCTCAGCCGCCGAAGGCGGCGCGCATGTTCTCGGCGGTCGGGTTCAGGATCACCCCGCGCTCGGTCACGATGGCGTCGATCAGCTCGCCCGGGGTGACGTCGAACACCGGGTTCCAGGCGGCAATGCCCTCGGCCACGGTGCGGGTACCGCCCACGCCGTACAGTTCGCCCGGATCACGCTGCTCGATCTCGATCTGACTGCCGTCCACGGTCTCCATGTCCACGGTCGAGGACGGCGCCACCACCATGAACTTCACGCCATGGTGGCGCGCGGCAATGGCCAGTTGGTAGGTGCCGATCTTGTTGGCGGTATCACCATTGGCGCAGATGCGGTCTGCGCCCACGATCACCCACTGCACGGCACCGGTCTTCATCAGGTGCGAGGCCGCCGAGTCGGCGATCAGGGTGGCATCGATACCGTCCTGCTGCAGCTCCCACACGGTCAGGCGCGCGCCCTGCAGCCACGGCCGGGTCTCGCCGGCGAACACGCGGGCAATGCGGTGCTGGGCCATGCCGGCGCGAATGACGCCCAGCGCGGTACCGAAGCCGGCGGTGGCCAGCGAGCCGGTATTGCAGTGGGTCAGCACACCGCTGCCGGCCTCGATCAAGCCAGCGCCCAGTGCGCCCATGTGGCGGTTGGCGGCCAGGTCTTCCTCGGCGATGGCCTGCGCTTCGGCCTCCAGCAGTGCCTTCCAGTCGGCGCCGGCGGCGTGCAGGCAACGGCGCATGCGCGCCAGCGCCCAGGCCAGATTGACCGCAGTGGGGCGCGATGCGTTCAGGCGCTGCAGTGCCGGTTCCAGCTGCTGCAGGGCGTGCGCACCGTCTGCGGCCTGCACCTCGCGCGCGGCCAGCACCACGCCCCAGGCGGCGGCAATGCCGATCGCCGGCGCGCCACGCACGGTCAGCGCGTGGATGGCGCTGGCAACCTCGTCACTGTCATGGCAGACCACGTGCTCGACCACGAACGGCAGCTTGCGCTGGTCCAGCAGTTGCAAGGCATCGCCGGTCCACAGAATCGGGCGGATGTGGTCATAACGGGCGTAGTCGATGTCGGAGGCAGTGTTCATGGGCCCATTGTAGGGCCACGCCCCGCGTGGTTGGAGCCTGCCCCGGCTCAATTCACCGAGAATTCGGCGCGGCAGCCGCCGTCCACCCAGATGCCGTTGCGGCTCCAGCCCCAGGTACTGCCTTCCTCGCAGGGCGTGCTGGACAGCTGCTCGGAAACGACCGCGCCAACGGAGATGCTGGCGCCGCAGAAACGCCGCTTCTTCGACTTCGATTCGCAGGTCAGGCGGCGCGGCACATCGACGAAGCGGCCATCCTCGTCGGCCACCTCGAAATCGCCCTGGCAACCACGGCTGGTCCAGATCTCATTGCGCTTGTAGCCCCAGCCCTGCCCCTCGCGGCATGGCAGCACCGACAGCTGGCGCAGCAGGCGCACGGGGGCGCCATCCAGGCGCACCGGGCAGCTCTGCGGACGGCCATTGGATTCGCAGCGCACCACGCGGCGCACCAGGCGCTTGCCTTCCGTTGCCGCAGGTGCCGCACCCTGCGCACGGCGCGCACGGAATTCGGCGCGGCAGCCAAGGGTGACCCACACGCCGCTGCGGTCGGTACCCCACTCGCTGCCGCGGATGCAGCTGTTGCTGGACAGCTGGCGCACCAGATCGACGCCGTTGGACACATCGATATCGCAGTGCACCCAGCCCATGTCGCGGGACTCGCAGGTCACCACTTCATCGTCGTAGCCCACCTGCTGGGCCGACGCCGGCGACGGCAGCCAGGCACCCCAGAGCGCGATGGAGTACATCGGTGCAGCGACAACCGCAAACCACTTGACCAAAGCCTTCCCCAGCAGGAATGGATGAACTGCATGCCAGTGTCCGGCATTGGCCGTGATAAAAGCATCATCCCGCTTGCCGACGCAAGCGCGCAGAACCCGCGTTTCGTTCAGCCTGGGATGTTCAGCAACGCGTGACGGTCACGCGTGGGCGAAGTCGTAGGCCAACACATCTGCAATGCGCGGTGTGCGGTTCATCGCCATCAGCAGGCGGTCGATCCCCAGCGCAACGCCGGCACAGGCCGGCAACGCCGGCAACGCCGCCAGCAGCGCCTCATCCAGTGGCGGCTGCACCTGCCCACGTTCGTGGCGGCGCTGCTGGTCGCGCTGGAAGCGGGCGCGCTGCTCGTCGGCGTCGTTCAGTTCGTGATAGCCGTTGGCCAGCTCCACTGCACCCAGGTACAGTTCGAAACGCTCGGCCAGCGGCGGCGTGCCGGCGCGGATGCGTGCCAGCGCGGCCTGGCTGGCTGGCCAGTCATGCACCACGGTCATGACCGCGTCATCGAAATGCGGCTGGATACGATGGGTCATCAGCAGGTCGAGCCAGTCATCACGGGTCAATCCGACCGGGTCAATGTGCACCTCGCCCAACGCGGCACGCAGCGTGGACTCATCCGCCTCGAACGGATCCACGCCAAGGTGCTGCTGGAACAGCTCGCGGTAACTCAGCACGCGCAGGGTCGCACGGCGTCCCACCAGGGCCAGCGCCTGTCCGATCAGCTCGGCGGTTTCCTGCACCAACCGATGGTGGTCCCAGCCGACCCGATACCATTCCAGCATGGTGAATTCCGGGTTGTGGCGACCACCGGCCTCGCCATTGCGGAACACCCGGCCAAGTTCGTAACAGTCGCCCACGCCGGCAGCGAGCAGGCGCTTGAGCGGATACTCCGGCGAGGTGCGCAGCCAGCGGCGGCGTCCGCCGGCATCGACATGCCCGGTGAAGTCGGTATGGAAGCTGTCGATGTTCGGCTCGGTGTTGCCCGCGACCGACAGGATCGGCGTCTCCACCTCGAGCACATCGCGCTCTGCAAAGAAGCGGCGCACCAGCGCGTTGAGCGCGGCGCGCTGCTGCAGCGCGCGCAGCAGGGCCTCGCTCACAGGATGCCCTCCGGGCGCGGATGGTCGAGCGGCAGGGTCAGCAGATCGCGCGTATCGTCGATGTAGCCGCTGGCCAGGTACAGGCGTCGGGCCAGTTCGTTGTGGTGGTTCACTTCCAGGCGAAGGCGGCTGACGCCACGACCACGAGCGCGCTGTTCGCAGATGGCCAGCGCCTGCTTGCCGCGGCCACGACCGCGCGCGCGATGGCTCAGGTACAGCTCGTCCAGCAGCATGAAGTGGCCGCCCTGCTCCAGGCTGAAGCCCATCGCGATCACCGCGTAGCCGACCACCTCGCCCGCCTCGTCCAGCCACAACAGCACTTCGCCATTGCGCGGATCGGCCAGCAGCGCGTCCACGCCGCGACGCACGCGCCCGTCATCGAAGTCGATCCTGTCTTCGGCGTAGAACTCGCGCATCAGCGCGATCAACAGCTCCTCGTCGGCACGGGTGGCCAGGCGGAAATCCAGCGGGGCGGTCTGCATCGGTGTTCCTTTGTGTTTCATGCCGGGCGCCATGCACCCGGCGGGGTCATCATTCGTGTTCGGCCAGATAAGCCAGCAGGCGGTCTTCGTCCCATACCGGCACGCCCAGCGATTGCGCCTTGTCCAACTTGGAGCCGGCCTCGGTACCGGCGACCACGAAGCTGGTCTTCTTCGAGACGCTGCCGGAGACCTTTGCACCGAGGGCCTCCAGGCGCTCCTTGGCGGCATCGCGGGTGAGCTGGGCCAGGGTGCCGGTCAGCACCACGGTCTGCCCATCCAGCGGGCCGGCCACGATCTCGGCCAGCGCCGGTGCCTTGGCCAGGATCTGCTGCATCGCCTTCTCGGCCGCCAGCAGCATCGCGCCATGACCATCGGCATCGAGCCACGCAGCCAGGCCACGCGCGGTGTCGTCCGGTAGGCCGGCGTTGACGAACTGGCCATGTTCGGCGTCGAGCACGGCCTGGGCACCGGGCAACGCGGCCACCAGTTTTTCCGCGCGCAGGCGGGTGATGCCGGGAATCTCTGATTCGACCAACAGCTGCGCCAGGTCCAGCCCCTCGCGCAGCCTGGCGCTGGGCGCGTGCACATCGCTGATGCGGACCTGGCCGACCTGCAGCAGGTCATCGATGGCCTGCTGGTTGCCCTGCTGTTCGAAGAAGTGGCCGAGCGAGCGCGCCACTTCGCCACCGATGTCCGGCACGCGCTTGAACAACGGCCACGGCAGGTGGCGGATCAGTTCCAGGTCACCGAACCACTGCGCCAGCGCCTTGGCCGTGCTCTCGCCCACGTGCTCGATGCCCAGCGCGAACAGCAGCCGTTCCAGCGTGGCGGCACGACTGGCGTCGATGGCCGCGATCAGGTTGTCGGCCCACTTGGTCGCGATCTTCTTCGTGTTCCATTCGAAGCGGGCCGGCTGCGCCAGCGCCTGCGCGCGCCAGCCCGGATCGTTGCCGTCCAGCCTGAGCACCGCATTGAGCACCGCGCCACTGCCTTCGGCCGGCAGGTGCAGCTTCAGTGCGGCAGCCAGCGCCGAGGGATCTTCAGCGTCCAGCACCAGCTTCAGGTGCAGCAGCTGGTCACGAGTGAGCCGGTACAGGTCGGCCACGCTCTTGACGATGCCAGCGTCGACCAGGGTTTCAATGTATTTGTCGCCCAGGCCGTCGATGTCCATCGCGCGGCGAGAGGCGAAATGGGCGATGGCTTCCTTGCGCTGCGCCGGGCAGGACAGCTCGCCCGAGCAGCGCCATGCGGCGGCCCCTTCCTCGCGCACGATCTCCGAGCCGCACACCGGGCAGCGCGTCGGCATCTGCCAGGGCGTGGTGCCCTGCGGGCGGCGATCGAGGATGACGCTGACCACTTCCGGGATCACGTCGCCGGCGCGGCGCACGATCACGCTGTCGCCGACGCGCACGTCGAGGCGTGCGATCTGGTCGGCGTTGTGCAGGGTGGCGTTGGACACGATCACGCCGGCCACGGCCACCGGCGCCAGGCGCGCGACCGGTGTGGCCGCACCGGTGCGGCCGATCTGGATCTCGATCGCCTCCACGGTAGTGCTCTGTTCCTGTGCAGGGAACTTGTGCGCGATGGCCCAGCGTGGCGCGCGCGAGACGAAGCCCATCGCCTGCTGGCCGGCACGGTCATCCAGCTTGTAGACCACGCCATCGATATCGAACGGCAGGCTGTCGCGGCGCTCGCCGATATCGCGGTAGTAGCCGAGCAGGCCGTCGGTGCCTTCCACCACCTTGCACAGCGCGCTGACCGGGAAACCCCAGGCGCCGAGCTGCGCCAGCGTGCCCGAATGGGTATCGGGCAGCTCGCCGCCCTGCACTTCACCGGTACCGTAGGCGAAGAAGCTCAACCTGCGCTGCGCACTGATCTTCGGGTCGAGCTGGCGCAGCGATCCAGCCGCCGCGTTGCGCGGGTTGGCCAGCACCTTGCCGCCGTGCAGGCGCGCACGTTCGTTGTAGGCCTCGAAATCGGCACGCGCCATGTAGACCTCGCCGCGCACCTCCAGCACGTCCGGCCAGTCCTTGCCGTGCAGCCGCTTGGGAACATCGCCGATCTCGCGCAGGTTGGCGGTCACGTCCTCGCCGGTGCTGCCATCGCCGCGGGTCGCGCCGAGCACGAAATGACCATCCTCGTAGCGCAGGCTGATCGCCAGGCCGTCCATCTTCGGCTCGGCCGAGAACTGCAGGCTGCGGCGGCCCAGGCGTTCGTCAATGCGGCGTACGAAATCCGCCACTTCCTCATCGCTGAAGGCGTTGGACAGCGACAACATCGGCACCGCATGGCGGACTTCGGGGAAACGGCCGGAGGGACGCGCGCCGACCTGCTGGGTCGGGCTGTCGGCCCGGGCCAGTTCCGGATGTTCGCGCTCCAGTGCTTCCAGCTCGCGCACCATCCGGTCGTAGTCGATGTCGGGGATCTCCGGGGCATCCAGCTCATGGTAGGCGCGGTTGGCCTGGGCGATCTGCCGGCGGAGATCTTCGGCGCGTTCGGCGGGGCTGGAGCTCATCGGAATCCGGTGGTTCTGGGATGGCCGGGGATTCTACCGCGCCCGGCCGTCAGGCCCTGTAATGCCCCCCTTCGCAGCGCCGAGCCATGCTCGACGGGCGCTCCCTGCCCTGGTGGCCAACCTTCTCCCCGCCCCGGCAGATGCCAACCTTGGTTGGCACGGCTGCAGCCGAGCATGGCTCTGCACTACAAAAAGCGGGCTTGCCGCCCACCGCAACCAGCGCTAGCGTGCGACGGTCTGCCCTTCGGAATCGTGCCCGTGACCCTGCCTGCTTCCCGTCGACGCTTCCTGCAACTGGCCGGTGCTGGCCTCGCCGTCGCTGGCAGCGGGCTGCCGCAGCTTGGCCATACCCAACCCGCGACGGCCGCCGCTCCTGCCCCCGCCGAAGGTGCGGTGCTGCTGAATTTCAACGAATGCCCCTACGGCCCCTCGCCCGCAGCCCAGCAGGCGGCACGCGACAGCATCGCCGGTTGCGGCCGCTACCGCTTCGCCCTGGCCGGACAGGTGCGCGATGCCTTCATCGAGCAGGCACGCATTCCGGCTGATCACGTGAGGTTGTATCCGGGTTCCAGCGAACCGCTGAACCGCGCCGCCGTGCTGTGGACCAGCCCGCAGGCGGGACTGGTGGTGGCCGACCCGACCTTCGAGACCCTGGGCGAGGTCGCCGCCGCACACGGTGCATACGTGCAGAAGGTGCCGCTGCGCGACGACGGCGCGCATGACCTGCGTGCAATGGTCGCCGCCGCGCACGCACGCCCGACCGGGCTGCTGTACGTGTGCAATCCGAACAACCCGACCGGTTCGATCAGCCCACCGGATGAGCTCGCCTGGCTGCTGGCCCACAAGCCCGCCTCCACCCGCGTGCTGGTCGACGAGGCCTACCTGCAGTACAGCGAGCAGCCGAGCCTGATCACCCAGGTGACGCAGCGCGATGACCTGATCGTGCTGCGCACGTTCTCCAAGCTGTACGGCATGGCCGGCCTGCGCCTGGGCATGGCGGCCGCACACCCTGACCGCCTGCGCGAACTGGCCAGCCTGGGCGACAACCCGCTGCCCGTGCCAGCACTGGCCGCGGCACTGGCCAGCCTGCAGGATCCCCAGTTGATCGCGCAGCGGCGCCTGCAGAATTCCAAGGTGCGGCAGACCACCATCGCGTGGCTGGGCAAGCGTGGCTTCAGCTGCGTGCCGTCGGAAGCGAACTGCTTCGTGGTGGATGTGCAGCGCGACGGTGCCGCTTTTGCCAAGGCGATGGCAGACAACGGCGTGATCATTGGCCGCAGCTGGCCGATCTGGCCACAGCGCGTGCGCGTGACCGTCGGCACCGAAGACGAGATGGCCGCATTCCGCCGTGCGTTCGCCAAGGTGGCCGGCGTACCGGCCTGACCCTGTCGGTGGGGGCGAACCTTGGTTCGCTCCATCCACGCATGGCGTGGATCTACCGGGGTGGGTGCCGACCGTTGGCCGGCACAACAGGCTTTACCAGCGCGGGGTTTTGGTCAGCGGCGGTGCCTGGTGCTGGCGGTCGTAGGCACGCAGCTCGTCGCGGATGTGCGCGATGCGCTGGCGGCCCAAGGCATTGCGGCTGTCGTCCAGCACCACGCCATCGAGCAGCTCGGCCATGCGCTGCACGGTCGGCAGCATCTTCTCCCAGGCATCAAGCGCGGTCAGCGGCGCCGGCAGGGTCAGGAAGAAGGCGATGGCCGGGGTTTCCATGGCACGGATGTTGGCCATGTCGAAGCTGCCCGGCTTCATGATGCTGGCCATCGAGAAGATCGGGCCGCGCTCGGGGTGGCCTTCCACCAGGCGGTGGAACACGTTCATGTGGCCGAATACCAGGCCGGTCTTCTCGGCCGCCACCACGATGTCTTCGCCGCGCAGCTGCTCGCCGGCACGGGCGGCCACGAACAGCGAGACGATCTTGTCGAAATCCTGGGTAGTGCGCTTGCCGAGGTCGTTGGCCGCGCCCGGGTCAGTGTCGGCCAGGCCAAGTTCGGCCTGCTCGCCTTCCCCGCGCATGCCCGGTTCGACGCGGCCCTCAGCCACCACGACGCCGTCCTCGCCCAGGACCGGTTCGCGGCGCTCGCCACTGGCCGGTTCCGTGTTCTCCACGCGACGGCCCTGGGGCTTCTTCTTCGGACGGCCAAACAGGAAGATCGCGGCGATCAACAGCAGGCCGGCGGCCAGGATGCCGATGCGCAACAGTGCCGTGTCGGACATTCGATAGGTTCTCCGGCTAATTCATTCAGGTAACTAGGATGGCACGTCAGGCCGCGCCCGCCAATCGCGCCGCTTCTTCCAGGTCCACGCTGACCAGGCGGCTGACGCCCGGCTCACGCATGGTCACGCCCGACAGCTGGTGCGCGGCCTCCATCGTCGCCTTGTTGTGGCTGACGAACAGGAACTGCACCTTCTCGCTCATTTCCTTGACCATGTTGGCCAGGCGGCCGACGTTGGCTTCGTCCAGCGGGGCGTCCACCTCGTCCAGCAGGCAGAACGGGGCGGGATTCAACTGGAAGATGGCGAACACCAGCGCCACTGCGGTCATCGCCTTCTCGCCGCCGGACAGCAGCGAGATGCTGGACACGCGCTTGCCCGGCGGGCGCGCCATGATGGTCACACCCGTGTCGAGCAGGTCTTCTCCGGTCAGTTCCAGGTAGGCGTGGCCACCACCGAACAGGCGCGGATACAGCGCCTGGACGCCGGCGTTGACGCGGTCGAAGGTGTCCTTGAAGCGCCCGCGGGTCTCGCGATCGATCTTGCGGATGGCATCCTCAAGTGTTTCCAGCGCCGTGGTCAGGTCGGCGTGCTGCGAATCCAGGTAGTCCGAACGCTGCGAAGCCTCGCCGTACTCGTGGATGGCGGCCAGGTTGACCGGCTCCAGCCGGCGCATGCGTGCGTCGATCTGGTGCACGGCCTGCTCCCAGTCGCCCAGGCGGGCGTCCTCGGGTAGTGCATTGAGCACGTCCTGCAGCACGAAGCCGGCCTTTTCCACCGCCGCCTGCAGGGTGTCGGCGCTGAGCACCAAGGCCTGCTGGTCGAGCTTTCGCTGCGAAATGCGCTCGCGCTGGGCCAACGCCTGTTCGTCGCGCTGGTGGCGGGTCTGCTCGTAGTTGCGCAGCTCGGCGTCGATGCCGTCAAGCAGCGTGCGTGCCTCGGTCAGCACGCGATCGGCGCGCACGCGCTCTTCCAGCGCGTTCTGGTGTTCGGCCTGCAGCGATTCGACCGGCGAATCCCCTTCGTCCAGCTGCGAATGCAGCTCGCCCAGCCGCGCGTCCAGCTGCCCGCGCTGGGTGCCCATGCGCTCCAGCGCCTGGCTCAACGAGGCCAGCTGCGCACGCTGCGATTCCAGGGTCAGGGCCAGCGAATGCGCGCGCTCGCGTACCGCGCGGGCGGCATCGCGGGCCAGGTCGCGGGCCTCGGTCAACTGCCGACGTTCGCCCTCCAGCCGCTGCCGGGTCGATTCCAGGTCGCCCATGCTGCTGACCGCACTCTCCAGCCGCGAGCGCGCTTCACGCGCCTGCTCGTTGTTGGCTTCCAGCGTTTCCTGCAACTGCTTCAGCTCGCCCTCGATGCGGTCGATGCGGGTGCGTGCCGCTTCCACCTTGCCCTGCTGGCCCTGCAGCTGGCCGGCCAGCTCGGACACCGCGCGGTGGGCCTGGTAGAGCGCGCGCTGCGCATCCTCGCGCTGCTGCTCGGCCGCCTGCAGCTGCTCACGGAAACCGCTCAGCTGCTCTTCCAGCTCGGCCTCGCGGTCCTGCAGCTGCTCGATCTGCTCACGCAGTTCGTTGATTTCACGCTCGCGCAGCAGCGCGCCCTGCTCGGCGGCACCGGAGCGCGACACGCGCAGCCAGCCCTGGCCCAGCCGCTCGCCGCCCTGGGTGATGATCGAATCGCCTTCCGGCAGGCTGGCCTGCAGGGCCTTCGCCTCGGACAGGTCCTTTGCACCATGCAGGTGCGCCAGCAGCCGACGGATCGCTGCCGGGCCGCGCACGCGTGCCGCCAGCGAGGTCGGCGCCACCTTCAGTTCAGCAGCATCGTCGGCGACCAGCGCAATGTGGCCTTCGCCAAGTTCGCCCAGCGCGCCGACCAGGCTGGCCGGGTCATCGACCAGCACGCCTTCGATCAGCTGGCCGAGCGCACTTTCCACCGCGTTTTCCCAGCCGGCATCCACGTCCAGGCGTTCGCCGACGCGCGCCGCCGAATCCAGCCCGCGCGCCTTCAGCCAAGCCACGGCTGCACCCTGCTCCTGGCCCAGCGCGGCCTGCTGCAGGGTTTCCAACGAGGCCAGGCGACCGCGCAGGCCGTTGGCCTGCTTGCGCAGTTCAGCCAGTTCGTTCTGGCCATTGCGCTGCTGTTCCTGCACCGCCGCCACGCCCTGCTTGCGCAGCTCGACGTCTTCACTCAATTCATCCAGCGCGGCCTTCTGCGTGTCGTGCTGCAGGTGCAGCTGCTCGAAGGCTTCTTCAAGCGCGTCCACGTCCAGGCCTGCGCGTTCGGCGGCCAAGGCCTCGCGACGCCGGTCGGCGTCGAGGATCTGCTTGTCCAGGTAGTCCACGCGCGTGCGCTCGACATCGCCGGCGCGCGAGGCTTCCGAACTCTGCGAGGTGTGCTGTTCCCAGCGTTGCTGCCAGCTGGCCAGCCGCTCTTCAGCCTCGCGCAGGCTTTCCTGCTTGATCTCGTTTTCTTCCTGCAGTTCTTCCAGCTGCGGAGTGGCGGCCTCCACCGCCTCGCGCAGCACCCTCAGTCTGGCCTCGTCGCCGCTGATGTGCTGGCCCAGTTCGGCCAGGGCCTGCTGGGTTTCATCGCGCGCCTTGTGCAGGCGCTGCGACAGCTCGCGCTGGTGCTGGATCTGCTGCTCCAGGCGCGCCAGCGTGCTGCCGACCTGGTAGACCGCAGCCTGCGCGGTGTTCAGCGCGTCGGCGGCCTCTTCGCGCCGCGCGCGCGAGGTCTCGATGCGGGCCTCGGCGTCGCGCTGGTCGGCGATCAGCTGCTGCAGCTTGGTCTCTTCCTGCGACAGGCCTTCGCGCAGCTTCGACAGGCGCCCGTCGAGGCCGCGGAATTCCAGCGCCTTCCACTCGGCATCCTTGACCCGGCGCTCTTCCTGCAGGGCCTGGTACTGCTCGGCCTGCTTGGCCTGGCGCTTGAGGTGCTCCAGCTGCTTGCTGATCTCGTCGCGCAGGTCGCCCAGCCGGTCCAGGTTCTCGCGGGTGTGGCGGATGCGGGTCTCGGTCTCCTTGCGGCGCTCCTTGTACTTGGAGATGCCGGCCGCCTCTTCCAGGTAGACGCGCAGGTCTTCCGGGCGCGCCTCGATGATCTGGCTGATCATGCCCTGCTCGATGATCGAGTAGCTGCGCGGCCCCAGGCCGGTGCCGAGGAACAGGTCGGTGATGTCGCGGCGGCGGCACTTGGTGCCGTTGAGGTAGTAGTTGCTGGTACCGTCGCGGCTGACCGTGCGCTTGACCGAGATTTCGTTGAACGCGGCGTACTCGCCGGAGATCGTGTGGTCGGAGTTGTCGAAGATCAGCTCGACCGTGGCCTGCGAGACCGGCTTGCGGGCGTTGGAACCGGAAAAGATCACGTCGGTCAGCGAGTCGCCGCGCAGGCGGCTGGCCGAACTCTCGCCCATGACCCAGCGCACGGCGTCGATGATGTTCGACTTGCCGCAGCCATTGGGGCCCACCACGCCGGTCATGTTGGTCGGCAGGTGCAGGGTGGTCGGATCGACGAACGACTTGAAGCCGGACAGCTTGATCGTGGAAAGACGCATGGCGTGATTGGGTTCCAACAGGCGCCCAGAGGGCGTCCGTATTGTGGATGTCAGGTCAGCCAGCACCTCAAGCCATTGATTTCAAAAGAATTCAATGAAGCCAAGGGTGACACAATGGAATGAGTATAACGGCGCGAATGTTCCACGGGCGGGATGACCGGCTCGGAGCGCGCTTGAAATGGGTCCAGATGTCGCTTTGCGCCTGGGGCGACGGATTTCCAAGCCACCGATCAAATCGCAAGTCATTGATATTTATTGATTATTGGACCGATTCACAGCCCTGCACATCAGAAGCCGTGCAGGATGGGGGGATGCATCGACCGCTTTTATTTACCCCCGCCGACGACGCGATGACCGCTCCCGTGCTCGGCGGGACCGCTTGGCTGGATGCCCGTACCCATTGGCCAACCAGCATCCATGGACACGCACTGCTTCACCTGGCCAGTTTTCCAGCCGCATTCATTCGAAGCCACGTCGCCGGACTGTACATCGCGCCTGGGCTGAGCATTTCGGTCTTCACGCCTTACGTAACCTCGGGCGGGGATAGATTCGAAGAAGCCATGAGCCATGGTGGCCGCGTAATTGCTCACTGGCCCTGGCATGAACCGACAGTCTCCCCCTGTGTGCCAATTGGACCACGCCGCATTTGCGCCGGGACGGCAATGGATGAGCGCGAAGCACTTCAGGGAACTTCGCAAATTGGAGGACGGCCTTGCTGGCTGCAGGATGACGAATCAGAGGGCCAAGCATTCATCCTTCAGTTCGATGAATTCGATCTTGATAGGGCAGCACCGACGCATCGAGGAATCCTGGTCGGCGGAATGGGTTATCTGTTGCTTGATCGCAACATTCCTTCACCTTCGATGGACTGCGGTCGATTCGTCATCCAGACCACTTGAGAGCTGCCCATGCAGATACAGATCAGCAGCGAGTATGGCGATCCGCCGTCAGGCGCCCTTTTTGCCCCGCTCCAGAGACAACTGAACATCTGCTTCGAGCGTCATGTGAAGGGGAACTATCTTCGATCCATCACCAAATTCGGAATCGTTCTTCGGGTCTCCGGGACGATCTGGACATTCGAACCGGATGGACCAGACCGCTTGATGCTGTTTCTCAAAAGGCAGCTGCTGACCATGGATATGGTCTACGCCTGCCAGCCTTGGAAAACCGTCGACAGGAACGTCCTCGTGTCCGTTGTATCTGCAGATATGGCGACCTGTATCGGCATGATGATCGAACGGGCGCATCGCGCAGGAGAACTTCTGCAACTCGATCAACTACGGACGGACGTTGCCAATGCGCTTGCAGATTTCGAACGCTACTTTCTGGGT
This sequence comes from Stenotrophomonas maltophilia group sp. SKK55, assembly GCF_057179845.1. Taxonomy (NCBI): domain Bacteria; kingdom Pseudomonadati; phylum Pseudomonadota; class Gammaproteobacteria; order Lysobacterales; family Lysobacteraceae; genus Stenotrophomonas; species Stenotrophomonas maltophilia group sp. SKK55. Next base: position 47,230 of record NZ_JBXUHP010000043.1, on the reverse strand, counting down.
GAGGCTGTCTAGCAAGCAGTGGTGCAGGACGGACGGCAAGTCAAGCATGGCTCGACTCCACATATCCGACGATCGCCCAAAACAAAACGGGCACCCTTGCGGGCGCCCGTTCTGCGGTGATGCCAGGCCTTGCGGCGTGGGATCAGGCTTCGGCAACGACGACAACCTTGACGGTGGTCTCGACGTCGGCGTGCAGGTGGATCAGCACGTCGTACTCGCCAATGTTGCGGAAGGCGCCTTCGCCCAGGATGACTTCGCTCTTTTCCAGCGGCAGGCCGGCGGCGGTGAAGGCCTCGGCGATGTCGCGCGGGCCAACCGAGCCGTACAGCTTGCCTTCGGTCGAAGCGTTGGCGGCGATGGTCACGCTCGCGCCTTCCAGCTTGGCCTTGCGGCCTTCAGCGTCGGCGTGGATGGCCTGGGCCTTGGCTTCGTATTCGGCACGCTTGGCTTCGAACTCGGCCTTGTTGCTCTCGGTGGCCGGAACGGCCTTGCCCTGCGGCACGAGGAAGTTGCGGCCGTAGCCCGGCTTCACATCAACCAGGTCGCCCAGGTTGCCGAGGTTGGTGACTTTCTGCAGGAGGATCAGCTGCATGGTATTGCTCCAGATAAGTTATTCGTTAGCGAGGCGATGCCCCGCAACAAAGGCTGTCCGAATAGCTGGCACAGCGGGGGCGGCGTCGGGCCGCCCCGCCTGCATCAGACGTCGTGGTTGTCGGTGTACGGGATCAGGGCCAGGAAGCGAGCGCGCTTGACGGCGGTCGCCAGCTGGCGCTGGTACTTCGACTTGGTACCGGTGACGCGGCTCGGCACGATCTTGCCGTTCTCGGTCAGGTACTGGCGCAGGGTGTTGAGATCCTTGTAGTCGATCTCCTTCACACCTTCAGCAGTGAACTTGCAGAACTTGCGGCGACGGAAGAACTTGGACATGGGAAGGCTCCTTAGGCGGCGGAAGCGGCGTCGTCGCCGGCTTCGTTGTCAGCGGTGGTGTTGGACTCGCCTTCTTCGTCGTCACGACGACGGCGCTCACCGCGCTCCGGCTTGTCACCCTTCTCGTCCTTGCTCTTCATGATCAGCGACTGCTCGGTGTCAGCCTCGTCACGCTTGATGACCAGGTTGCGCAGCACGGCGTCGTTGAAGCGGAAGCTCTCGGTCAGTTCGTTCAGAACGGCCTGGTCGGCTTCGATGTTCATCAGCACGTAGTGGGCCTTCACCAGGTTCTGGATCGGGTACGCCAGCTGGCGGCGGCCCCAGTCTTCCAGACGGTGGATGGTGCCGTTGCCGTTCTCGACCAGCGACTTGTAGCGCTCGATCATGGCCGGGACCTGCTCGCTCTGGTCCGGGTGGACCATGAACACGATTTCGTAATGACGACTCATGTTTTTTCTACCTTTCGGATGTGGCCTCGCGGCCGGACAGCCCCCCGCCGTTGAGACCGCGGTGGGGCAAGGATTCCCGCCAGGAAGGCAGGAAGCCGCGCATTATGGCGCAGATGAGGCGGCCGGGCAACCGATGGGCCACCTGGCACCCTGAACCGGGGGCGAGCGCCCAACCCGGGTTGGGCCCTACCAGAACGATCAGGTCCCGCCGGGCCGTCAGGCCTTGTCGGCGTCGGTGGTGAAGCTCTCGCCGCAGCCACACTCGGCGGTGGCGTTCGGGTTGCTGAACGTGAAGGTCTCGCTCAGGCCGTGCTTGCCGAAGTCGATCACGGTGCCGTCCACCAGCGCCAGGCTCTTGGCGTCGACATAGATCTTCACGCCGTCCTGCTCGAACACGGTATCGCCCTCGCGCTCATCGCGGGCCAGTTCGGTGATGTGGCCCCAGCCGGAGCAGCCGGTCCTGGTCACGCCGAAACGCAGGCCCAGCGCACCGGGGGTCTGGGCGACAAAGCGCTGCACGCGTTCGAAGGCAATGGGGGTCAGGCTGACGGCCATGGGGCTACTCCAGAGATACGGGGACATTATAAGGAGCCGTTGCCGCGAAAAATGCCTCGCAAGCAGAACGCTGCAACCGGTAAACTCCCGTGTTCACAGATCGAGTCGATCAGCAGAGGATTCAAGTCATGACGGTGGTCAGCGTTGAACATGCGCTTGCCGGGAAGATCCCGGAAGGCGGCGAAGTCACGGTACGCGGATGGGTGCGCACGGTGCGCGGTTCAGCGAATCTGGCCTTCGTGAATGTGAGCGACGGCTCCTGCTTCGCCCCGATCCAGGTGGTGGCCAACGACAGCCTGGGCAACTTCGACGAGATCAAGCGCCTGACCAGCGGCTGCTCGGTCATCGCCACCGGCACCCTGGTGAAGTCGCAGGGCAAGGGCCAGTCGTTCGAGATCCAGGCCAGCGCCCTGGAAGTGGTCGGCTGGGTCGAAGACCCGCTCACCTACCCGATCCAGCCCAAGCCGATGTCGCCGGAGTTCCTGCGCGAAGTGGCGCACCTGCGCCCACGCACCAACCTGTTCGGCGCAGTCACCCGCATCCGCAACTGCCTGGCCCAGGCCGTGCACCGCTTCTTCCACGAGAACGGCTTCAACTGGATCAGCACCCCGATCATCACCACCTCCGACGCCGAAGGCGCCGGCCAGATGTTCCGCGTGTCCACCCTGGACATGGTGAACCTGCCGCGTGACGAGAAGGGCGCGATCGATTTCAGCCGCGACTTCTTCGGCAAGGAAACGTTCCTGACCGTGTCCGGCCAGCTGAACGTCGAGGCCTACTGCCTGGCGCTGAGCAAGGTCTACACCTTCGGCCCGACCTTCCGCGCCGAGAACAGCCACACCACCCGCCATCTGGCGGAGTTCTGGATGATCGAGCCGGAAATCGCCTTCGCCGACCTGGCCGAAGACGCACGCCTGGCCGAAGAGTTCCTGAAGTACCTGTTCCGCGCCGTGCTGAACGAGCGCAGCGACGACCTGGCCTTCGTCGCCGAGCGCGTGGACAAGAACGCGATCACCAAGCTGGAAGACTTCATCAACGCGCCGTTCGAGCGCATCGACTACACCGATGCGGTCAGCCTGCTGCAGAAGTCCGGCAGGAAGTTCGACTTCCCGGTGGAATGGGGCCTAGACCTGCAGACCGAGCACGAGCGCTGGCTGACCGAGGAGCATGTCGGTCGTCCGGTGGTGGTGACCAACTATCCGGAGCACATCAAGGCCTTCTACATGCGCCTGAACGACGACGGCAAGACCGTTGCCGCGATGGACGTGCTGGCCCCGGGCATCGGCGAGATCATCGGTGGCAGCCAGCGTGAGGAGCGCCTGGACGTGCTGGACGCGCGCATGGCCCAGTTCGGCCTGGATCGTGAGCACTACAGCTGGTACCGCGACTTCCGCCGCTATGGCTCGGTGCCGCACGCCGGCTTCGGCCTGGGCTTCGAACGCCTGGTGGTGTACGTCTGCGGGCTGTCCAACATCCGCGATGCGATCCCCTACCCGCGTGCCCCGGGCAGCGCGGACTTCTAAGCCCCATACGACCACGGAGGTACTGCCCCCATGACCCTGTTCTTCGCCCTGTGTTTCGTCGGCGTTGCAGTGGCCGGGTTCAGTGCCTTCGTGATCTTCTGGCCGCTGACCCTGGTGCACGTGCGCGACCGCCATCCGGCGCTTGCCGAGCGCTTCGGCAGCGGTGCCTTCCTCAAGCCCGATGCCCTGGCCTGGCTGCTGCGCCGCGACTATCGCCAGCAGCCGGACCGCTCGCTGTCCGGGCTGGCGACGCCGGCCTGGGTATCGCTGCTGACCCTGCTGGCCGGACTGGGCATGGCTGCCCTGCTCTGGCTGGCCTCGCTCTGGTAACCCCCATGAATGACATTTCTGCCTCGCGCGACAGCTGGTGGCTGGCCAGCCTCGGCAACACCCTGATCTGGGCGCGCCTGCGCGTTCGCCCGGCCGGCACCGCTGAGGTGCTCGACAGCGACGGCAACACGCTGAGCTATGACAGCGAAGACACCGCCCGTTCGCAGCTGTTCGACGCCGAATTCGTCGAGTATGACGGCCTGGACGAGGAAGACGCGCTGGTGCGCGGCTTCAGCCTGCACGAAGTGCAGCCGCCGCAGGCCGACAACGACGAGGGCCTGCGCGGCCGCATGATCCAGTCGCTGGGCGCGCGCGCCTGATCCAGGCATGTTCACTCCACGCGCCTTCGCCGAGACCGACCTGCTCTGGCTGGACCGCCTGCTGGCGCGCGATCCGTTCGTCACCGTGCTCACCCCCGGCAGCGATGGCCTGCCGGAGCTGACCCGGATGCCGGTGCTGTACCGGCGCGAGGGCGAGCGCATCGAGCTGCGCGGGCACTGGGCCCGCGCCAACCCGCAGTCGCGCCACAGCGGTGCGGCCAAGGTGCTGGTCGACGGACCACACGGCTACGTCTCGGCCAGCTGGTATCCGGACAAGGAGCCTGCCGCACGGGTGCCGACCTGGAACTACGCCGCCGCCGAGCTGCGTGGCCAGCTGCACACCTTCGACGATGCCGGTGCGCTGGCCGAACTGGTCGGCGCGATCAGCGATCACTTCGAAGCCAGTGTCGGCCAGGCCTGGCAGTTCGATGCCACGCGCGCCGAACATGGCCCGGAACTGCGTGCCATCGTCGGCTTCCGTTTCCAGGTCGAACACGTGCAGCTGAAGCTGAAGCTGAGCCAGAACCATCCCGACGCCAACCAGCGCGCCGTGATCGCCGAACTGGAACAGCTGGGCACGCCTTCCTCCACCGAGTTGGCGCAGTGGATGCGCTGGCACCGCGAACAGGCCGCGCGCAGCGGCTGAACACCCCAGATTCCCGCGACGTCGCAGCCGGATGGCTGCGGTGCGCCCCCACCCGACGCCAGGGACCGAACATGAAAGACATCCACAAGCTGCTGCAGAACAACCGTGACTGGGCCGACCGCATCGAGAAGGAGGACCCCGACTTCTTCCACCAGCTGGCCAAGCAGCAGCACCCGGAGTACCTGTGGATCGGCTGCTCCGATTCGCGCGTGCCGGCCAACCAGATCATCGGCATGGCGCCGGGCGAAGTGTTCGTGCATCGCAACGTCGCCAACGTGGTCGCCCACACCGACCTCAACTGCCTGAGCGTGGTGCAGTACGCGGTGGACCAGCTGAAGGTCAAGCACATCCTGATCGTCGGCCACTACGGCTGCGGCGGCGTGCATGCCTGCCTGCACAACACCCGCGTCGGCCTGGCCGACAACTGGCTGCGCCATGTCGGTGACGTGGTGCAGAAGCACCAGGGCATCCTCGACGCCATCGAAGACGACGAACTCAAGCACGCCCGGCTGTGCGAGCTGAACGTGATCGAGCAGGTCGCCAACCTCTGCCGCTCGACCATCGTGCTGGATGCCTGGGCCCGCGGCCAGAAGCTGATGGTGCACGGCTGGGTCTACAGCCTGAAAGACGGCCGCGTGCGTGAAATGGGCATCGACGTCGGTTCGCTGGAAGAGCTGCAGCCGGCGTATGAAAAGGCGCTGTCCTTCGTGCCGCGCAAGGGCCGTCGCGACTGATCCCCTACGGATGACCACCATGCTCGCTTCGCCGATCAACCTGCACGCCTGGATCGAAGAGAACCGCCACCTGCTGAAGCCGCCGGTGGGCAACAAGATGATCGACAACGGCGATTTCATCGTGATGGTGGTCGGCGGGCCGAACTCGCGTACCGACTACCACTACGACGAAGGCCCCGAGTGGTTCTACCAGCTCGAAGGCGAGATGGTGCTGAAGGTGCAGGAGGACGGCGCGGTACGCGACATTCCGATCCGCGCCGGCGAGATCTTCCTGTTGCCGGCGAAGGTGCCGCACTCGCCGCGGCGCCCGCCCGGGGGCATCGGCCTGGTGGTCGAGCGCAAGCGGCTGCCGCATGAGATGGACGGCGTAATCTGGCACTGCGAGCGCTGCAACCACAAGCTGCACGAAGAGTATTTCCCGCTGCAGAACATCGAGACCGACCTGCCCAAGGTGTTTGCGCACTACCACGCCAGCCTGGAACTGCGTACCTGCAGCCAGTGCGGGCACGTGGATCCGCTGCCGGTGCCGGCGGCGGGCTGAGCACCTGCCCCTGTAGAGCCGAGCCCATGCTCGGCTTCGTGGCCCGGCAGCCGAGCATGGGCTCGGCGCTACAGGTTCGGCGGCAGGCACGCCGCCAGGCGCTACACTGGCGGTCCCGTTGCAGCCTGTTGCCCGACCATGTCCGACCTGCTCAGCCGCACCCACGCCATCGCCCTGGACGCCGCCGATCCGCTGCGCCCGCTGCGTGGCGAATTCCTGATTCCGCGCCATGGTGGCGGCGAGCAGACCTACTTCGTCGGCAACTCGCTGGGCCTGCAGCCGCGCGGTGCGCAGGCAGCGGTGCAGGAAGTGATGAAACAATGGGGCGAACTGGCGGTGGAAGGCCACTTCACCGGCCCGACGCAGTGGCTGTCGTACCACCGCCTGGTGAGCGCGCAGCTGGCCCGTGTGGTCGGCGCACTGCCCAGCGAGGTGGTAGCGATGAACACGCTGAGCGTGAACCTGCACCTGATGATGGTCAGCTTCTACCGGCCGACCACGCAGCGCCCGGTGATCCTGATGGAAGCCGGCGCATTCCCGACCGACCGCCACGCGGTGGAAGCTCAGATCCGCTTCCATGGTTTCGACCCGGCCGCGTGCCTGGTGGAAGTGCAGCCGGACGAAGCCAACGGCACGATTTCGCTGGCCGCGATCGAACGCGCCATCGCCGAGCACGGCCCGCGCTTGGCGCTGGTGCTGTGGCCCGGCGTGCAGTACCGCACCGGCCAGGCCTTCGACCTCGATGCGATCACCCGCGCCGCACGCCTGCAGGGCGCACGCATCGGCTTCGACCTGGCGCACTCGGTTGGCAACCTGCCGCTGCGCCTGCATGACGTGGCGCCCGATTTCGCCGTGTGGTGCCACTACAAATACCTCAACAGCGGCCCGGGCGCGGTGGCCGGCGCGTTCGTGCACGAGCGCCACCACCGCGACACCACCCTGCCGCGCTTTGCCGGCTGGTGGGGCCATGAGGAATCGACCCGCTTCCAGATGGCGCCCCAGTTCACCCCCGCCATCGGTGCCGAAGGCTGGCAGCTCAGCAATCCACCGATCCTTGGCCTGGCACCACTGCGTGCCTCGCTGGACCTGTTCGAGCGTGCCGGCATGGAGGCGCTGCGCAGCAAATCGCTGGCGCTGACCGGCCTGCTCGAAGCACTGGTCCGCGCACGCCTGCCGCAGGTGCTGGACATCATTACCCCGGCCGATCCGCAGCGCCGCGGCTGCCAGTTGTCGCTGCGCGTGATCGGTGGCCGCGAGCGTGGCCGTGCACTGTTCGAGCACCTGCGCGGCATCGGCGTGCTCGGCGACTGGCGCGAGCCTGACGTGATCCGCATCTCGCCCACCCCGCTCTACAACCGCTACCTGGACGTGCACCATTTCGTCGAGGAAGTGGAAGCCTGGGCCGGCCTGTAAGCCGCCCCCTCCCCTGCTGCTGGACAGTTCGTTGATCGCACACGCCTCCCGCTCGTTGAGCATTATCGGTGCCGGCCTTGCCGGGTCCCTGCTGGCCATCCTGCTGTCACGGCAAGGCTGGCGCATCACCCTGTACGAACGCCGTGGCGATCCCCGCATTGCCGACTACGAGAGCGGTCGTTCGATCAACCTGGCGTTGGCCGAGCGCGGGCGCAATGCACTGCGCCAGGCCGGCGTGGAAGACGAGGTGATGGCGCGCGCGGTGATGATGCGCGGGCGCATGGTGCATCCACGCGACGGCGAACCGCAGCTGCAGCGCTATGGCCGCGACGACAGCGAGGTGATCTGGTCGATCCATCGCAGCGATCTGAACACCACGCTGCTGGAACTGGCCGAACAGGCCGGTGCCACCGTGCATTTCCATCGCCGCCTGCATACCGTGGATTTCGATGCGGGCTACGCGCGTTTCATCGATGACCGTGACGACAGCCCGCACGACATCCGCTTTGACACCCTGATCGGCGCCGACGGCGCGGGCTCGGCACTGCGCGCGGCGATGAACCGTCGTGCGCCGCTGGGCGAGGACATCGCCTTCCTTGACCATTCGTACAAGGAACTGGAGATCCCGCCGGCTGCCGATGGCGGCTTCCGCATCGAGCGCAATGCGCTGCACATCTGGCCGCGCGGCCACTACATGTGCATCGCGTTGCCCAATCACGAAGGCACTTTCACGGTCACCCTGTTCCTGCCCAACCAGGGCGATCCCAGCTTCGCCACGGTCAATACCGGTGCGCAGGCCGAGGCCCTGTTCGCACGCGAGTTCGCCGACGCGCTGCCGTTGATCCCGAACCTGCGCGTGGACTGGGAACAGCACCCGCCGGGCCTGCTCGGTACGCTCACCCTCGACCGCTGGCATCAGCAGGGCCGCGCCGTGCTGATCGGTGACGCTGCGCATGCGATGGTGCCGTTCCACGGCCAGGGCATGAACTGCGCGTTCGAGGATTGCGTGGCTCTGGCCCGCCATCTGATGGAAGCGGATGATCTGGAAGGTGCGTTCGCCGCGTTCGAGGCCGAACGCAAACCGAATGCACGTGCCATCCAGCAGATGGCGCTTGAGAACTACCTGGAGATGCGCGACCGCGTGGCCGACCCTGCATTCCTGCTGCAACGCGAGCTGGAGCAGGAACTGCAGCGGCGCTGGCCGACCCGCTTCGTGCCGCATTACACGATGGTCACCTTCCTGCACACGCCCTACGCCGAGGCGCTGCGCCGCACCGAACTGCAGCGCGACCTGCTGGTTGCAGCCACCACCGGTCACGATTCACTGGACAACATCGACTGGGCCGCACTGGAAGCGCAGATCCACGCACAGTTGCCGGTCCTGGAGGGCGCGCACTGATGGCCGACAGCTTCCTGTTCTACGACCTGGAAACCTTCGGCCAGGACCCGCGGCGCACCCGCATCTCGCAGTTCGCCGCGATCCGCACCGATGCCGACCTCAACGAGATCGACACGCCGGTCAGCTTCTTCGTGCGCCCGGCCGATGACCTGCTGCCCTCGCCGATGGCCACCCTGGTCACCGGCATCACCCCGCAGCAGGCCCTGGCTGAGGGCATCAGCGAGGCCGAAGCCTTCGACCGCATCAACGAACTGATGTCGCGATCCGGCACCTGCGCGCTGGGCTACAACACGCTGCGCTTCGACGATGAGTTCGTCCGCTACGGGTTGTTCCGCAACTTCCACGATCCCTACGAGCGCGAGTGGCGCAACGGCAACTCGCGCTGGGACCTGCTGGACATGCTGCGGCTGATGCGCGCGATGCGCCCGGACGGCATCCGGTGGCCGCTGCGCGAGGACGGCGCCACCTCGTTCAAGCTCGAGCACCTGGCCGAGGCCAACAATGTGCGCGAAGGCGATGCGCACGAAGCGCTGTCAGACGTGCGCGCCACCATCGGCATGGCACGGCTGTTCAAGCAGTCGCAGCCGCGCCTGTGGGAGTACGCGCTGAAGCTGCGCGACAAGCGCTTCGTCGGCGGCCTGCTGGACGTGGCGGCGATGAAGCCGGTTCTGCACATTTCCATGCGCTACCCTGCCAGCCGCCTGTGCGCCGCACCGGTTCTGCCCTTGGCCGTGCACCCGACCATCAACAACCGGGTGATCGTGTTCGACCTGGACGGCGAGATCAACGACCTGCTCGACCTGCCGGCCGAGGTGATCGCACAGCGCCTGTACATGCGGGCCAGCGAGCTGCCCGAAGGCGTGGCACGCGTGCCGCTGAAGGAAGTACACCTGAACAAGGTGCCGGCACTGATCGCATGGAACCACCTGCGCGCCGATGACCATGCGCGCCTCGGCCTGGACGTGGCCGCGATCGAAGCCAAGGTGGAACGGCTGCGCGCGTTCGCTCCAGAGCTGGCCGAGAAGGCACGCCAGGTCTACAACCAGCCCCGCGTCGCGACCGTGGCCGATGTCGATGCCTCGCTGTATGACGGCTTCCTCGGCAATGGCGACAAGCCGCTGCTGGCGCTGGCACGCACCGCCGCGCCGGAGCAGCTGGCCGCGCTGGAAGGCCGCTTCCGCGACCCGCGCCTGCCGGAGCTGCTGTTCCGCTACCGAGCGCGCAATCATCCCGACAGCCTCGCGCCGGCTGAACGCCAGCGCTGGCAGGATTACCGGCGCCAGCGCCTGCTCGGCGACGGCGGCCTGGGCGAACTCAACCTGCCCCAGTACCAGCAACAGCTCGATGCGCTGGCCGCCGAGTCGCCCGACGACGCGCGGCGCCAGGCCCTGCTGCAATCGCTGCGCGACTGGGGCCAGCACCTGCAGGAGACCTTGTGAGTACCTATTTCTCGGACGCCAGCTTCAAGTTCCTGCGCAGCCTGGCGCGGCACAACGACAAGACCTGGTTCAACGACCACCGCCAGCAGTATGAAGACCACGTCCGGCAGCCGTTCCTGCGCCTGCTGGGCGACCTGCAGCCGGCATTGGCCGAGGTCAGCGAGCACTTCCGCGCCGATACCCGCGGCGTCGGCGGCTCCCTGTTCCGCATCCACCGTGACGCGCGCTTTTCCAACGACAAGTCACCGTACAAGACCTGGCAGGGTGCGCGCCTGTTCCACGAGCGGCGCCGCGAGGTGGCCGCGCCCTCGTTCTATGTGCACCTGCAGCCAGGCGAGAGCTTTGTCGGTGCCGGCCTGTGGCACCCGGAACCGGAAACCCAGCGCCGCGTGCGCCACTTCATCCTCGACAACCCGGGCAGCTGGAAGGCCGCCGCGCATGCGCCGGCCTTGCGCAAGCGCTTCGATTTCGAGGAGAGCGAGAAGCTGGTTCGGCCCCCGCGTGGCTTCCCGGCCGACTTCGAGTTCATCGACGACCTCAAGCACCGCAACTGGGTGATGTGGCGCTCGCTGGACGACGCCACCATGACCGGCCCACGCCTGCTGTCCACGCTGGGCAAGGACCTGGCCGCGCTCGGCCCGTTCGTCGACTACCTGTGCGCTGCGCTGGACCTGGAATTCTGATGTCGCAGAATCTTCCGCTGGCCCGCCAGCGGCGCGTGCTCGGCCGCACCGGCCTGGCCGTTTCACCGATCGGGTTGGGCTGCTCCGGCTTCTGGGGTCATCGCCGCTTCCCCGAGCATGAGGCAGCTGCCGTGGTCGAGCATGCGCTTGCCCACGGGGTGAACCTGCTCGATACCGGTCACAACTATTCCGGCTTCCATGCCGAGCCGCGCCTGGGCCGCATCCTGCGCCCGTTGCTGAAGCAGTACCCGCGCGATTCACTGGTGATCTCAAGCAAGGGTGGCACGCTGACCGGCCAGGCCGGCATCAGCGGCGCCGAGCAACGCAATTTCTCGCCCGCGGCCATCACCGCCAGCTGCGAGGCGTCGCTGCGCAACCTCGGCCTGGACCATCTTGATGTCTACCAGCTGCATGGCGCCAGCGAACACGACATCAGTGACGACCTGCTGGCGGCACTGCAGCGCCTGCGCGAACGTGGGTTGATCCGATACACCGGCATCAACACCCACTCGGCCTCGACCCTGCGCTGGATGATCGCCCATCCAGATGCCTTCGATGTGGTGCTGCTGGACTACAACGCCCTGCAGCAGGACCGCGAACCGCTTATCGATCAGCTGCAGGCAGTGGGCATCGGCGTGCTGGCCGGCACCGTGCTGGCGCAGGGCCACCTGCTGCCCGCACGCCCGCGCCTGCCACGGCTGGCCGATGGCTGGTACCTGGCGCGCGCCTGGCTGAAACCCAGCAGCCGCCAGCTGATGCGCAGTGCCCGCCAGATGCGCCGGGCAGTGGCCACGATCCACAGCCAGCGTCCGGCCCAGACCGCCTTCGCCTACGCATTGGGGCATCCCGGTGTGGCCAGCGGCATCCTCGGCACCACCCGCATCCGCAGCCTGGACGAGGTCTTGGCAACGCGCGTGGAGGCGCTGAGCCCGGCGGAACGGCAACAGCTGGTCGATGCCTTCGGTGATGGCCGTGGTTCGCCCAGTCAGTGAGTCTTCACCCGGCACTGCCGCCGTTGCGGCAGTCTGTCCGGCATGAAGAAGCTCACCGCACTGCTTGTGCTGCTGGTCCTGGCCTTGGCGGCCTGGTGGTTCGGCGGCCCGTACCTGACTGTCAATGGCTTGTCCAAGGCCATCGAACAGCGCGACACCGCGCGCCTGGAGCGTTACGTCGATTTCCCGTGCGTGCGCAGCAGCCTGCGTGCGCAGCTCAATGATTACCTGGTGCGCCAGGCGGGCCCGGACGTGGCGGCCAGCCCGTTCGGAGCCCTGCTCTACGGCCTGGGCGATCAGCTCGGGGGGGCCGCGGTGGAAACCATGGTGACCCCGACCGGGATCGGCGCGATGCTGCAGGGCCACGTGCTGTGGAAGCGTGGCCGCAATGAACTGCAGGGCGGCGATGCCTTCGGCCCGACCGAACCCGCGCGACCGTTGAAGCATGCCGAACATCATTTCGAAGCGCTGGACCGCTTCGTGATCGATGTCGATCGCGGCCCCGGCCAGCCACCGATGAAGGTGGTGCTGGAGCCGCAGGGCCTGCGCTGGAAAGTGGTGGACCTGCAGCTGGGGATGTCGGACAGCCCTTGATCGGACCCGTGGCCTGACGGCAGCGCCAACCAAGGTTGGCACCTACCGGTCGAATCCGCCCTATCCCTCGTTGGCGACGCCGTGCGGCACGTGGCCGGCGGCCACATGCTCGCGGGCGCTGTCGATGTTGTGCTGCGAATCATCGAAGAAGATGTCGGCACCGAACGCCTGCAGGAACGGCCCCTTGTGCCGGCCGCCGAGGAACAGTGCTTCGTCCAGGCGCACGCCCCACTCCCGCAGGGTACGGATCACCCGCTCGTGCGCCGGGGCCGACCGCGCGGTCACCAGTGCGGTACGGATCGGCGCGCTGTCGCCAGCCGGGAACACTTCCTGCAGCGTGTGCAGGGCCGACAGGAAGCCGCGGAAGGGGCCGCCACTGAGTGGCTCGCGGGCGCGTTCGCGTTCGTGGCGGCCAAAGGCTTCCACGCCCTGCTCGCGCGAAATGCGCTCACTCTCGTCACCGAAGATCACGGCGTCACCATCGAAGGCGATGCGCAGCTGCCCGGCAGGGCGGCCGATGTCGATCTGGTCTGCCGCTGCGGCCGCGGTCTCACCCGGTGGCTTGGGCAGGATGGTCGCTGCGGCGATGCCATGGCGCAGCGCGCTGCGCACCGATTCGGGGTTGGCCGACAGGAACAGGTCGGTACCGAACGGCTTCACGTACGGCCAGGTCGGCTCACCGGCGGTAAAGGTCGCACGGATGATGCCCAGGCCGTAATGCTGGATCGAGTTGAAGATGCGCAGGCCGGTATCGGCCGAGTTGCGCGACAGCAGGATCACCTCGACCCGCGGGTTCTCCGGGCTGGCGCCCTGGTTCAGTGCCAGCAGCTTGCGCACCACGGGAAAGGCCACGCCGGGGCCGAGGATGTCGTCCTCATGCTGGCGCTGGAACTCGGCATAGGCCGCCACGCCATCGCTCTCGAACAGCGCATGGCTTTCCTCGAGGTCGAACAGCGCGCGCGAGGTGACCGCGACGGTCAGCAAACGGGGGGAGTTGTCGCCCATCGGTGGGGGTCCTTCAAGCGGTCGGCGGGGCCGGCCGCCCATTGTCCTCAAAAAACGAACTGTTCGCTCAGGATCCGGTCTTCCAGGTTGTGCTCCGGGTCGAACAGCAGGGTCACACGACGGTCCCTCGACTCACGGATGGTCACCTCGACCACATCGCGGGTCTCGTGCGAATCAGCGGTGACGCTGACCGGACGCTTGTAGGGATCGAGCACGCGGAAGCGCACTTCGGTGTCGGCCTTGAGGATCGCCCCGCGCCAGCGTCGCGGCCGGTACGGGGCCAACGGCGTCAGCGCGATGGTGTGCGAGCCCAGCGGCAGCACCGGACCGTGCGCGGAATAGTTGTAGGCGGTGCTGCCGGCCGGGGTGGCCACCAGCACGCCGTCACCGATCAGCTCGGCCACCCGCTCCTGACCGTTGAGGTCGATGCCGATATGGGCCGCCTGCCGGGTCTGCCGAAGCAGCGAGACATCGTTGTAGGCCAGCGATCCGGTGCTGGTGCCGGACTCGGTCAGCGCCACCATTTCCAGCGGGCGCAGGTTGGCCGGTTCAGCACGGGCAATGCGGGCCTGCACGTCGTCGTCGCCACGGTACTGGTTCATCAGGAAGCCGACGGTGCCCAGCTTCATGCCGAACACCGGCTTGCCCAGGTGCCCGTGCCGATGCAGGGTCTGCAGCATGAAGCCGTCGCCGCCCAGCGGACACAGCACGTCGGCCTGCTCCGGCGTGTGATCGCCATAACGCGAAACCATCGCCGCGCGGGCCATCTGCGCAGGTTCGGTGGTGCTGGCCAGGAAAGCGATGCGGGGGGTGTCGCTCATCAGGCAATGGTCCGGGAGATCTGGGCAAAGCATACCCGGACGCTCCACGGACGCAACCGCATGGCCGTGCCTGATGCAGCCACGTATCCAGATCATGAAGCCAGTGCAGGCATCTGGACGCTGTCCGATGGAACCGATCGTCCACGCTGCTGAATATCGGAGTGGCTGTTCACTTTCACTCCACGAACGCATGCCAGAGCGCTGCGATGGTGAAAGCGAATGGTGGCCTTCCATATGAGAGAGAGTTCATGAAGATCAGACATATTGCGATTGCCCTTGCGGCCTTGCTGCCCGCCGGCACTGCCCTCGCGCAGTCAGGCTACGCCCATCTAACCCCCAAGAAGATCGGGTACAACGAGAACTTGCCTGACAGGTATGCGGTCCTGGATTTTTCGGTCACCGCTTCTGACTGGATGGACCGGGTCCGCCTGCCGTCCATCCAGCGCCATCACGACAGCATGCAGATCAACATCGTGAGTGTAGGCGCGCGGGGCGACTACCTTGAAATCAAGGGAAAGTTCGCTCACCTGCCTGACGCCGTGGACAGCATGATCGCATCCCCGTTCACCGCGCTGGCTTATCGCTCCAATCTGGCCACGTCCGAGTGGGAACTGCTTCACACCGCCTATCGTGAGATCGACGGCCCGAATGAGAGGCGTTGGCGCATTCCCTCGAATGGGCGAGTGCCCGCAACGGCGCTGAATCTGCGCGATGGACAGCATGTGGGCGAGCTCGGCCTGCCGGATGGGGCGCACCCCTACGACACGGTCACCGTCCGGCACACTGCGTCATGGCCCAGTGCGGTCGTCGCGGCGGACACGTTGTTCCCGCGCTCGAACCTGCGGATCGAGTCCGGAGATGTACATCACTACGTATTCGATCCCTTTTTCCGCCGGTGGAAGCTGAACCACGCAACCTATCGTCCGGTGCTCCCGAACGAAGCATCGCAGAAGACGACTACGGCACGCACCCGGGTCACGGCCACCAACGAGAACTTCCGTGGCTACTACCTGGATTTCCCGCACAGCCCGTCGGACCGTGATCGCCGCGTGTTCAAGGTCGCTGATTCGAAGGTGATCGATCCGAGCTGGGGACTGAAGATCAAGGATGACAACATCTTTGACCGCGAGGCCCACGTCTGGACCAACCCTGGCGAAGAGTTCGAGTTCATGTACGTCGACGACGGCGGCCCCGGTTCCAGCCATTGGCACGCACTTCGCTATCCGGTGCAGCGCGTCGACATTGACAAGTCTCGTGGCGGCAAGGTCGACAACGCCGCCGCACTGCTCACCTGGGTCACCACGGGCGGCGGCACGGTCACACTGCCCAATGCGTTCCAGCGCCTGACGCGACTGGTTGTGGAGAATGTCACCGGCACCCAACCGCACCCGACCCCGAGGACGACCACCGTCATCGGGCCCGGGTTGTCGGACAAGGTGCTGCCGGGTGAGCAGGTCTCCTATCGCCTCAGGGACCACAAGTGGATTCGTGAAACGACCACTGTTGACGTGGTGTTTGCCGTTTCCGGCCAGCTCGGCGAGATCGGTTCGAAGGCCATGGCCTTGGAGTTGATGCGCGAAAGCCTGGTGAAGACCAACCAGGCATTGGACAACTCGGGCGCGACGTTCCGCTTCCGTGAAGCGGCGGTGCGTGATATCACCGTGCCGTACTACCTGCCGACCTATGCCATTCCCGAGTGGATTGCCAATCATGCACCGCAGGTGATCAGCGACAGCGGCGCGGATGGCGTGTACTTCGGTGGTGTGGCCACCGGCTGCAATGGCGTCCACCACTCCAAGCCGCGCAAGCAGTTTGCGGTGGCAATGAACCTGCTCTGCTCCACCGACATGCTTCGTGAGGAAATGGGCAAGGCACTGGGCATGAAGGTCAATGGCACGCAGGGCGTGCCGGTCATCGGCTCCGGCAACAAGCTGCCGCTGTATGCCACGCCAGTGCGCTTCGTGGACGATGGCAACCGCGCCATCAATCCTGGGCAGCGTGACGAAGTGCAGCATATGAACGCTGCTGCAGCCGAAGTCGCGCGCTACGGCTACCCGCGTTGATGACCTGATCGCTGGCCGCCATCGGTGGCCAGCGATCCCTGATACAGAACGGCCCCGCTTTCGCGGGGCCGTTCCGTTTCACGCATGCCAGGCATGGCCCGGCACTACATCACTTACGCACCATGCGCAGCAAGCTGGCCCAGGCGCTGCACCGCGACCGAGACGGTCGGGTAGTCCAGGGTCTTCTGCTCGGCCAGTTCGGCCAGCATCGCCAGGGTGAAGCGCAGGCTGTTGTCGTCGCGGCCCATCCAGGCAGCGACCTTGGCCTCGGCACTGTTGCCCTTGGTGCCCAGCACCTGCCCGGCCAGGTTGCGGTGGTTGGCTGCCAGCTCGTCACGCAGCACGCCACGCGCCACCGCGTGCCAACGACCGTTGACCTCCAACGCGTCGACCTGCTCGAACAGCCACGGCAGCTGCAGGGCATCGCCCAGGCGGAAGTGGACCTTGGACACGTCCACCGGCTTCAGCTTGCGGGTGCGGGCCAGTTCGATGATGTCGAACGCCGGCTCCAGGAAGTGCAGTTCGGCCAGCTGCTGTGCCAGTGCAGACGGCAGGCCCTTTTCCTTCCACTCGGCCACCAGGGCTTCGTAGGTCGGACGCTGCGAATCCGGCAGCACACCCGAAGCAACGCGGATGTCGTTGAACGGACCCTGGTAGCGGTTGACCGCTTCGGTGATGCCCGGCATCGCGCCCGGGCGCGACAGCAGCCAACGCACGAACGAGCGCTGCAGCTTCCAGATCACTTCCAGGGCGTCGATCTGCACCGACTCCGGTACCTTGCCGTCGAGGGCATCGATCTGTGCCCACAACGCGCGCGCATCCAGCGTTTCGCGGCTGATGGTGTAGGCCTTGGCGACCTCGGCGATGGAACGGCCGGTGTCTTCCTGCATGCGCATCAGGAAGGTGGCGCCCATGCGGTTGATGGTCTGGTTGGTTACGGCCGTGGCGATGATTTCGCGCTTCAGGCGGTGACGCTCCATCGCGTCGGCGTACTTCTTCTGCAGCGGGGTCGGGAAGTAGCGCTGCAGTTCCTTGGACAGGTACGGATCTTCCGGGATGTCCGAATCCAGCAGCTGGTTGAACGCCACCAGCTTGGAGTAGGACAGCAGCACCGACAGTTCCGGACGGGTCAGGCCCTGGCCGCGTGCCTTGCGCTGGGACAGCTCGGCGTCGGACGGCAGGAACTCGATCTGGCGGTCGAGCAGCCCCTGCTGTTCCAGGGTACGGATGAAGTGCTGCTTGGAACCCAGGCGCTTGACCGCCATCCGCTCCATCAGGCTCAGTGCCTGGTTCTGGCGATAGTTGTCGTTGAGCACCAGCTCGGCGACTTCATCGGTCATCGAGGCCAGCAGCTTGTTGCGCTGCTCGACGGTCAGCTTCTTGGCCCGCACCACATCGTTGAGCAGGATCTTGATGTTGACTTCGTGGTCGGAGGTGTCGACACCGGCCGAGTTGTCGATGAAGTCGGTGTTGAGCAGCACGCCGGCCTGGGCAGCTTCGATGCGGCCCAGCTGGGTCATGCCCAGATTGCCGCCCTCGCCCACCACCTTGCAGCGCAGCTCGCCACCGTTCACGCGCAGCGCGTTGTTGGCGCGGTCGCCGACATCGCTGTGCTGCTCGCTGGCGGCCTTGACGTAGGTACCGATGCCGCCGTTCCACAGCAGGTCGACCGGTGCCTTCAGGATCGCGCTCATCAGATCGTTCGGCGACAGCGCCTTGACGTTCTCGTCCAGGCCCAGCGCCTCACGCACCTGCGGGGTGATCTCGATCGACTTCAGGCTGCGCGGGTACACGCCGCCGCCCTTGCTGATCAGCTTGGTGTCGTAGTCCGCCCAGCTCGAACGCGGCAGGGTGAACAGGCGCTCACGCTCGATGAACGACGTGGCCGCATCCGGATTCGGATCCAGGAAGATGTGGCGGTGGTCGAACGCAGCGACCAGGCGGATGTGGCGCGACAGCAGCATGCCGTTGCCGAACACGTCGCCGGACATGTCGCCGACGCCGACCGCAGTGAAGTCCTGGCTCTGGCTGTCACGGCCCAGCGCACGGAAGTGGCGCTTGACCGATTCCCACGCGCCGCGCGCGGTGATGCCCATGCCCTTGTGGTCGTAGCCGACCGAACCACCGGAGGCGAACGCATCGCCCATCCAGAAGCCGTGCGCGATGGCCAGGCCGTTGGCGATGTCGGAGAAGGTCGCGGTGCCCTTGTCGGCGGCCACCACCAGGTACGGATCGTCCATGTCGTGGCGCACGACATCCACCGGCGGCACGATCTTGTTGTTGACGATGTTGTCGGTGATGTCCAGCAGGCCCTGGATGAACAGCTTGTAGCAGGCCACGCCATTGGCGAAGATCGCGTCGCGATCGCCGTTCACCGGCGGGGTCTTGGCGAAGAAGCCACCCTTCGCGCCGACCGGCACGATGACGGTGTTCTTGACCATCTGTGCCTTGACCAGGCCCAGCACTTCGGTGCGGAAGTCTTCGCGACGGTCCGACCAGCGCAGGCCGCCACGCGCAACCGCGCCGAAGCGCAGGTGGGTACCTTCCACGCGCGGGCCGTACACGAAGATCTCGCGGTACGGGCGCGGCTTCGGCAGGTCCGGCACCAGCGCCGAATCGAACTTGAAGCTGATGACATGGCCGTGCTGGCCGTTGGCATCGGTCTGGTAGTAGCTGGTACGCAGGGTCGCGTCGATCACGCCCATGAACGAGCGCAGGATGCGGTCCTCGTCCAGGCTGGACACGCGATCCATCAGCTTCAGCAGCGCATCGCGCGCGGCCTGCATCTGCGCGTCGCGGTCACCCTTGCGGGCATCGACCACGCTCTTGAGCACCTTCAGGGTGGCATCGTCGCCAGCGGCCAGCACATCGAAGTGGGCCTTCAGCTGGGCCTGGCCGGCCGCGATGTCGTCCTTGCTCTCATGGCCGGTGGCCGGATCGAAGCGGGCCTCGAACAGTTCGACCAGCAGGCGGGCCAGCAGCGGGTAACGCGCGAAGGTGCCTTCCACGTAGGCCTGCGAGAACGGCACGCCGGTCTGCAGCAGGTACTTGCAGTAGCCACGCAGCATGGCGACCTGGCGCCAGTGCAGGCCAGCTGCCAGCACCAGGCGGTTGAAGCCGTCGTTCTCGGCGTCGCCGTGCCAGACGCGGGCGAAGGTCTCGCCGAAGGCTTCATCGACACTGGCGGCATCGATCGCGCCAGCGGTCGACTCGACCTCGAAGTCCTGCACGTACACCGGCGCGTTGTCGACCGACAGGCGGTACGGCCGTTCGGCGATCACGCGCAGGCCCATGTTTTCCATCATCGGCAGCGCGTCCGACAGCGGGATGTCATCCAGCTGGCGATACAGCTTCAGGCGCAGGCCATCGCCGCTTTCGCGCGGCACGGCCTGCAGGCTCAGGCGCAGGTCGTCCGGGCCGGTCAGCGCGTCGAGCTGGCTGACATCGTTGGCGGCAACGGCGGTGCTGTTGTCTTCGATGTAGCCGGCCGGCAGCGCCTTGCCGATGCGGGCGGCGATGCGCAGGCCTTCGGTCTCGCCATGGCGGCTCACCAGCGCTTCGCGCAGGTCGTCCTGCCAGTTGCGCAGCACCTGGGCCAGCTTCTGCTCCAGTTCGGCGGTGTCGACGTCGAGCATTTCACCCGGCTTCGGGCGCACGATCAGGTGCACCTGCGCCAGCGGCGATTCACCCAGCACCACCGAGCTGTCGACGAACTCGCCGTGCAGCGCGTCCTTGAGCATTGCTTCGATGCGCAGGCGCACGTCGGTGTTGAAGCGCTCGCGCGGCAGGTAGACCAGCGCGGAGATGAAACGGCTGTACTTGTCGCGGCGCAGGAACAGGCGGCTGCGCACGCGTTCCTGCAGGCCCAGCACGCCCATCGCGGTGCGGAACAGTTCGTCCTCGCTGGACTGGAACAGTTCTTCGCGCGGCAGGGTTTCCAGGATATGGCGCAGGGCCTTGCCACTGTGGCTGGCCGGGGCCAGCCCGGACTGCTTCATCACGTGCTCGTGGCGCTGGCGCACCAGCGGGATTTCCCACGGGCGACGGTTGTAGGCGCTGGAGGTGAACAGCCCGAGGAAACGCTGCTCGCCGATGATCTTGCCCTTGGCGTCGAACTCCAGCACGCCGATGTAGTCCATGTAGCCGGCGCGGTGCACGCGCGAACGGGCATTGGTCTTGGTCAGGATCAGCGCATCCTTCAAACCGGACGTGGTGTTCAGGCCCTGCGCGGCCAGCGTCTTGACCGGACGGGCGGCGGACTTGTCCTTGCCACGCATCAGGCCCAGGCCGGTGTCGTTCAGCGGCGCCAGCACCTCTTCCTTGCCCTGCTTCTCGACGCGGTACTCGCGGTAGCCGAAGAAGGTGAAGTGGTTGTCGGCGGCCCAGCGCAGGAACTCCTGTGCTTCCTTGCGCGACGCGTCGTCGACCGGCAGCTGGCGGCTGCCCAGGTCGTCGGCCAGTGCCAGCGCCTTGTCCTTCATCGGCTGCCAGTCGCGCACGATCGCACGCACTTCATCCAGCGCCTTGTTGATGGCCTGCTCGATGGCAGCCATTGCATCGGCCGGCTGGCGGTCGATCTCCAGCAGCATCACCGACTCGGCATCACCTTCGCCGACCTTGACCAGCTTGCCGGCCTTGTCGCGGGTGAAACGCAGTACCGGGTGGCCCAGCACGTGGACGCCCACGCCCTGCTCGGCCAGCGACATGGTGACGGTATCGACCAGGAACGGCATGTCGTCGTTGACGATCTGCAGCACGGTATGCGGCGATTCCCAACCGTTGGCCTTCGCGGTCGGATTGAACACGCGGACGTTGGCCTTGCCAGCCTTGCGGGCCCGGGCGAATTCCAGCGTCTCAGCCGCGAGAGCGGCCCACTCTTCAGCGCTGTGGTGCGGGAACTCGTCCGACTCCATGCGCTTGTAGAAGTCAGTGGCGAAGGCCACTGCTTCGGCCTGTGCGGCCGCGGGGTAGCGCTTGCGCAAGGCCGTGTACACCGGCTCCAGGGAGAAACCAGCGGTCACTGCGACCTCCGACTCTGCTGGTTTCGTCTTGTTTTTCACGGTCTTGGCTGCGGTTTTTTGCGGTTTCATGGCAGAGCGATGCGCTTGCTCAGTTGGGAAAATGAAATTGTAGCCCTACCGCACGAAAAGGCCTTGCTGCAGGACGGAATAAGCAGATCCGGGTTTGCTGCGGTTTAGACGCCTATTCAGTTCGCTCCGGTATGGAGATGGCGCCAGCTTCAGCACTGCCGGCAGGATCGGCAAAGCGTGTTACCGGAAGACACACGCGGCGACGCCGATTCGATTCCACAATCCTGAACTGGACGGTATAGTCCACCGCGTGAACCCGGCCTACCTTCCCGTTGCCCTCGACGCACGCGATGAGCGCGTGTTCGATGCCGTGCGCGAACTGCTGGCCCAGCAGGGCATGCAGATGAGCATGGACGCGGTGGCCCAGCATGCCGGCTGTTCCAAGCAGACCCTCTACTCGCGCTACGGCAGCAAGCAGCAACTGCTGCGCCGGGTAATGCAGCGCCACGTCGGCCACGCTACCGGCGCCATGGTTCGTGCACTCCGCACTGACGACCTGCGTGCCAGCCTGCTCCAGTTCGCCACCGACTTCCTGGAGCACTTCAACCAACCGCACGTGGGCCAGGCCTGCCGGCTGATCGCCGCCGACGCGGCCCAGTTTCCCGAAGAGGCGCGTACCCTGTACCGGCATGGCGCCGGCGCACTGACGCTTCATCTTGCTGAATGGATTGAAACCGTTTGCATGCAGGGCCAGCTCCGGCATGACGACCCGCACTTCATGGCCGAACTGCTGCTGAGCATGATCGCCGGTCAGGATTTCGACAAACAGCGCTTCCATACCCCCCACCGTGATGACGCGCTCTTGCGTCGGCGCTGGGCAGAGTTCTCCGTCGACAGCTTCCTGCGCGCCTTCGCGCCTCAGCCGTCGCCGGCCCCGTCTACAAACCAACCCCGGAGTTCCTCCTGATGACCGCCCCACTCCGCACCCTTGCCTTGACGTGCGCCGTTGCTGTCGCGCTGGCTGCCTGCAAGAAGCCGGAACAGCAGACGCCCCCGCCGCCGGAGGTGGGCGTGATCGACGCCAGGCCGCAGACCCTGCCGCTGCAGCGCGAGCTGGTCGGCCGCCTGTCGCCGTTCCGCAGTGCCGACGTCCGCGCACGCGTGCCCGGCGTGCTGCTCAAGCGCGTCTACCAGGAAGGCTCGCAGGTCAAGCAGGGCCAGACCCTGTTCCTGATCGACCCGGCGCCGCTGCGTGCCTCGCTCAACGCCTCCGAGGCCCAGCTGGCCTCGGCCCGCGCGACCTACGCCAACGCCAAGGTCGCCGCCGACCGCGCACGCTCGCTGGCCCCGCAGCAGTTCGTCTCCAAGTCCGACCTGGACAACGCCGAATCGGCCGAGCGCACCGCGCTGGCCGCGGTCAAGCAGGCCGAAGCGGCAGTGACCTCCTCGCGGATCAACCTGGGCTATGCCGAAGTGACCGCGCCGATCAGTGGCGTGGCCAACAAGCAGCAGGTCACCGAGGGTGCGCTGGTGGGCCAGGGCGATGTGACCCTGCTGACCACCGTCGACCAGCTCGACCCACTGTACGTCAACTTCTCGTTGAGCGTGGACGAACTGACCCAGCTGCGCGCGCAGCAGGCCAAGGGCGCGCTGGCGCTGTCCGGCGACGGCAAGGCCACGGTCAACGTCAAGCTGGCCGACGGCACCACCTATGGTGAGCCGGGCACGCTGGACTTTTCCTCGACCACGGTCGACCCGGCCACCGGCGCCGTGTCGTTGCGCGCGCTGCTGCCGAACCCGCAGCAGATCCTGCTGCCGGGCGCCTTCGTCAGCTTCCAGGCCAACCTGGGCGAGCGCAACAACGCCTTCCTGGTGCCGCAGCAGGCCCTGCTGCGCGATACCACCGGCGGCTACGTGATGGTGGTCGGCGCCGACGGCAAGGTCGTGCGCAAGAACGTGAAGACCGATGGCGCGCAGAACGGCAACTGGCTGGTCAGCGACGGCCTGGCCGCCGGTGACAAGGTGATCGTGGCTGGCGTGCAGAAGGTCAAGGAAGGTGCACCGGCGGTGGCCAAGCCCTGGACCCCGGGCCAGGACGCCAACGGCAAGCCGGCCGCAGGCGGCGCCGCCCCGGCGGGCGCTGCACCGGCTGCAGGCAAGGCACCGGCCGACGCGGCCAAGCCCGAGCAGGCCGATGCGGCCAAGCCGGCCGCCACCGATTCGAACAAGCAGTAACGGGAACCTTCCGTCATGCCTAAATTTTTCATCGAACATCCAGTCTTCGCCTGGGTGGTTGCGATCCTGATCTCGCTCAGCGGCGTGATCGCGATCCTCAACCTGGGCGTGGAGTCCTATCCCAACATCGCCCCGCCGCAGGTCACCGTCTCGGCGACCTACCCGGGCGCCAGCGCCGATACCACGGAAAAGTCCGTCACCCAGGTGATCGAGCAGCAGCTGACCGGCATCGATCACCTGCTGTACTTCAGCTCCTCGTCCGCCTCCAACGGCCGTGCGCAGATCACCCTGACCTTCGAGACCGGTACCGATCCGGACATCGCCCAGGTGCAGGTGCAGAACAAGGTCTCGCTGGCCACGCCACGCCTGCCTTCGGAAGTGACCCAGCAGGGCGTGGTGGTGGCCAAGGCCAACGCCGGCTTCCTGATGGTGGTGGCGCTGCAGTCCGATACCCCGACCATCAACCGTGACGCCCTGAACGACATCGTCGGTTCGCGCGTGCTCGACCAGGTCTCGCGCATCCCCGGCGTCGGCAGCACCCAGCAGTTCGGTTCCGAGTACGCCATGAACATCTGGCTGAACCCGGAAAAGATGCAGGGCTATGGCCTGTCGGCCAGCCAGGTACTGGCCGCGGTGCGTGCGCAGAACGTGCAGTTCGCCGCCGGTGCGCTGGGTTCGGACCCCTCGCCGGAAGGCCAGCACTTCACCGCCACGGTCTCGGCCGAAGGCCGCTTCAGCTCGCCGCAGGAGTTCGAGAACATCATCCTGCGCGCCAATGCTGACGGTTCGCGCGTGCTGCTGAAGGACATCGCCCGCGTTGCCTTCGGTGCCAACAACTACGGTTTCGACACCCAGTACAACGGCAAGCCGACCGGCGCCTTCGCCATCCAGCTGCTGCCGGGCGCAAACGCCCTGAACGTGGCCGAAGCGGTGCGCGCCAAGATGGACGAGCTGCAGCCCAGCTTCCCGGCCGGGGTCACCTGGTTCTCGCCGTACGACAGCACCACCTTCGTCAAGATCTCGATCCAGGAAGTGGTCAAGACCCTGTTTGAAGCGGTCTTGCTGGTGTTCCTGGTGATGCTGATCTTCCTGCAGAACTTCCGTGCCACCCTGATCCCGACCCTGGTGATCCCGGTCGCCCTGCTCGGTACCTTCCTGGGCATGTGGATGATCGGCTTCACGATCAACCAGCTGACGCTGTTCGCGATGGTGCTGGCGATCGGCATCGTGGTCGACGACGCGATCGTGGTGATCGAGAACGTCGAACGCATCATGAGCGAGGAAGGCCTGGCGCCGAAGCCGGCCACGCAGAAGGCGATGACCCAGATCACCGGCGCGGTGGTGGCGATCACCGTCGTGCTGGCCGCGGTGTTCATCCCGTCCGCCCTGCAGGGCGGTGCCGCCGGTGAGATCTACAAGCAGTTCGCGCTGACCATCGCCATCTCGATGGCATTCTCGGCGTTCCTGGCGCTGGGCTTCACCCCGGCGCTGTGCGCGACGTTCCTCAAGCCGACGCACAACGACAACCCGAACATCGTCTACCGCACCTTCAACAAGTACTACGACAAGATCAGCCACACCTATGTGGGCCACATCACCTCGGCGGTGCGCCATGCGCCGCGCTGGATGATCCTGTTCGTGGTGCTGACCGCGCTGTGCGGCTTCCTGTTCACCCGCATGCCGGGCAGCTTCCTGCCGGAAGAAGACCAGGGCTATGCGCTGGCGATCGTGCAGCTGCCGCCGGGCTCGACCAAGGGCCAGACCAACGAAGTTTTCGCGCAGATGCGTGGCATCCTGGAAAAGCAGGATGGCTATGAAGGCATGCTGCAGGTGGCCGGCTTCAGCTTCGTCGGTTCCGGCGAGAACGTGGGCATGGGCTTCATCCGCCTGAAGCCGTGGGAGGAACGCAAGTTCACCGCGCCCGAGTTCATCCAGAACATGAACGGCGCGTTCTACGGTATCAAGGAAGCGCAGATCTTCGTGGTCAACCTGCCCACCGTGCAGGGCCTCGGCCAGTTCGGTGGCTTTGACATGTGGCTGCAGGACCGTAGCGGTGCCGGCTACGAACAGTTGACCCAGGCCCGCAACATCCTGCTCGGCCAGGCCGCGCAGAAGCCGGACCACCTGGTTGGCGTGCGCCCCAACGGCCTGGAGAACGCGCCGCAGCTGCAGCTGCACGTGGACCGCGTGCAGGCGCAGTCGATGGGCATGTCGGTGTCGGACGTGTACAGCACCATCCAGCTGATGCTGGCCCCGGTGTACGTCAACGACTTCTTCTACGAAGGCCGCATCAAGCGCGTGACCATGCAGGCCGATGGTCCGTACCGCACTGGACAGGAATCGCTGAAGAGCTTCTACAGCCCGTCCAGCCTGACCCAGAACGCCGATGGCACCAACGCGATGATCCCGTTGAACACGGTGGTCAAGTCCGAATGGGTGTCGGCGCCGCCGTCGCTGAGCCGCTACAACGGCTACTCGGCGATCAACATCGTCGGTTCGCAGGCACCGGGCACCAGCTCGGGTGAGGCGATGCAGACCATGGAAGGCATCGTCAACGACGACCTGCCGGCCGGCTTCGGCTACGACTGGTCGGGCATGTCCTACCAGGAAATCCTGGCCGGCAACGCTGCGACCCTGCTGCTGGTGCTGTCCATCGTGGTGGTGTTCCTGTGCCTGGCCGCGCTGTATGAAAGCTGGTCGATCCCGGTGGCGGTGCTGCTGGTGGTGCCGCTGGGCGTGCTGGGTGCCCTCGGCCTGTCGATGCTGCGCGGCCTGCCCAACGATCTGTTCTTCAAGATCGGCCTGATCACCGTGATCGGCCTGGCGGCGAAGAACGCGATCCTGATCGTGGAGTTCGCGGTGGAGCAGCGCGCAGCAGGCAAGAACCTGCGTGATGCCACCATCGAAGCGGCGCGCCTGCGGTTCCGCCCGATCCTGATGACGTCGTTCGCGTTCATCATGGGCGTGATCCCGATGGCGATCTCCACCGGTGCCGGCGCCAACTCCCGCCACGCCATCGGTACCGGCGTGATCGGCGGCATGCTGTTCGCCACCCTGCTCGGCCTGCTGATGATCCCGGTGTTCTTCGTGGTCGTGCGCCGCATGCTGGGCGACAAACTGGACGAACCGTCCAAGGAGTTCATGGAACGCCAGCGCGATGCGGATGCCGCACATCGTCCGGATCGTTGATCCGGCGGTGCGCTGAGAACGAAAAGGCCCCGGAGCGATCCGGGGCCTTTTTTTGCCACAGTTGAATTCATGCCAACCCAGGTTGGCACCTACCGGAACAACGGCATGGCCGATATCCGTCAACCTGGGTTGGCGCTCTTCGGACACCGCCTCAGCGCATCACCGCGACCACGGCGCACACCGCCACCAGAATCAGCGAGGCCCACTGCATGGGCACGAAGAAGAAATGGTGGGGCGCGGGCTCCCCCTTCTGCCGCGGCGCACGGTTGAGCCACAGGCCCAGCACCACGTTCACCGCTGCGCCGAGGCCCGCGCCCAATAGAACCTGTGACAGCAGGGTATTGCCCTTGGGGCCGTCATGCGGAAAGAAGTACGCCAGCAGCAGGATCGCTGCAATTGGCGTCACCAGCGTCATGATTCCCCAACCGCGATAGACCACGTCGTCATCCTCGAAGAAACGGACTGCATTGGAGCAGCATGCATCTCCGCAGGCCAACGGCAAAGACGTCATCCGGATGACCATCATCCACGCGTGGCGTGGACCTGCCGCCGCGCCGCCATTGCGGCGGCGCGGCCAGGCGACTCAGCGCAGCCCGGTTTCGTTGCGGGCGATCACCAGGCGCTGGATCTCCGAAGTACCTTCGTAGATCTCGGTGATCTTGGCATCACGGAAGTAGCGCTCCAGCGGCATTTCCTTGGAATACCCCATGCCGCCATGGATCTGCACGGCCTGGTGGGTAATCCACATTGCCGCCTCGGAGGCGGTCAGCTTGGCGATGGCAGCCTCATTGCTGAAGCGCTTGCCCTGGCCCTTCACCCAAGCCGCGCGCAACGTCAGCAGCAGCGCTGCATCCAGCTTGCACTTCATGTCGGCAATCTTGGCCTGGGTCATCTGGAAGGTACCGATGGCCGCGCCGAATGCCTTGCGCTCCTTGACGTATTCGATCGTCGCTTCATAGGCGGCACGGGCGATGCCGATGGCCTGCGAAGCGATGCCGATGCGACCGGCATCGAGCACGCTCATGGCGATCTTGAAGCCCTCGCCTTCCTGGCCCAGCACGTCTTCGGCCTGCGCCACGTAATCGTTGAACTCGATTTCGCAGGTGGCCGAGGCGCGGATGCCCAGCTTGGGCTCGGTCTTGCCACGACCGAAACCGGCCTTGTCGGTATCGATGATGAAGGCGGTGATGCCGCGCGCGGCCTTGTCCGGCTCGCTCATCGCGAACAGCACGATGTACTTGGCCACCGGACCGGAGGTGATCCAGCTCTTCTTGCCATTGATGACGAAGGTGCCGTCGGCCTGCTTCACCGCGCGGCAACGCATGGCGGTGGCATCGGAACCGGACTGCGGCTCGGTCAGCGCGAACGCGCCGATGGACGTACCTTCGGCGATGGCACGTACGTAGGTCTGCTTCTGATGCTCGGTACCGTGGGTCAGGATGCCGTTGCAGAACAGCGAATTGTTGACCGACATGATGGTCGAATGGGCTGCGTCGGCGGCGGCGACCTCCACCATCGCCAGCACGTACGCAACCGGGTCCATGCCCGCACCGCCGTATTCGGTCGGCACTTCAATGCCCATCAGGCCGTTCTCGCCCAGCAGGCGGATGTTGTCCAGCGGGAACTCGCCGGTGCGGTCATGGTGCTCCGCACTGGGGGCGATCTTTTCCTGCGCGATGCGCCGCGCAACGTCCTGCAGCATCAACTGCTCTTCGGTAAAGCTGAAATCCACAACACCCTCCCGGGTACATGAAGTTATGGGCCGCATACGGCGCGCCCAGGTGCTGCGATTGTACCGGGGCCCGGCAGTTTCCGTACGCCGGCGACTTGACCGCGACAGGCCCCTTCAGCGAATATATCTCTATATCGCGATAGGTAGATGTTTATGGATCTGGAAGACTGGTCGACCCGCCTGAAGGTGTTCGCCGATGCCACTCGCGTGCGCCTGCTGGCGCTGCTGGAGCAGGAGGAACTGACCGTGGCCGAACTGTCGGCGATCACCCGGCTGGCGCAGCCGCGCGTGTCCACCCACCTGGCACGCCTGAAGGAAGCCGGGCTGGTCCGCGACCGCCGTGCCGGCGTGTCGGCCTATTACCGCTTCGACGAGGCCCAGTTGGACCCGGCGCAGCGTGCATTGTGGCATGCCTTGAGCAACGGAAGCGATGACCCGCTGCTGCGCCAGGACGCTGAGCGCGTGGCCGCCGTGCTGGCCCACCGCGCCTCCGACCAGAACTGGGCCGACAGCGTGGCCGGCGACATGGAACGCCACTACTCTCCGGGCCGTACCTGGGAGGCGCTGGCGCGCACCGCCTTGCCGTTGCTGGAGACCGGCGACGTGCTGGACATCGCCTCCGGTGATGGCGTGCTGGCCGAACTGGTCGCCCCCCACGCCAAGCGCTACATCTGCATCGATACCAGCGCGCGCGTGGTTGCCGCCGCCAGTGAACGCCTGCGGCGGCTGCCCAATGTGGAAGTGCGCGAGGGCGACATGCATGCCCTGCCGTTCAAGGATGCCAGCTTCGACCTGGTCGTGCTGATGCATGCGCTGACCTACGCCAGCAAACCGGCGCAGGCGGTGACCGAAGCTGCACGCGTACTGCGCCCGGGCGGCCGCCTGCTGCTGTGCAGCCTGGCCCGCCACGAGCACAAGGCAGCGGTGGAGGCCTATGGCCACGTCAACCTCGGCTTCAGCGACAAGGAGCTGCGCAGGTTCGTCGACAAGGCCGGCCTGCAGGTGTCCAGCCTGGAGACGGTCACCCGCGAGAAGCGGCCGCCGCACTTCGAAGTGATTTCGCTGATCGCCAACAAGCCCTGAGCCACAGACCGCCATGCCCGCCCTGCCCTGGTTGCATCCCGATCGTGCCAACGCCCTGCTCGACGCCCTGCGCGAGCGGATCCTGATCATCGATGGTGCGATGGGCACGATGATCCAGCGCCACGGGCTGCAGGAGCAGGACTATCGCGGCGAGCGCTTCGCCGGTGGTTACGACCATGCCCATGGACCCGGCTGCGACCACGCCGCGCCCGAGGGTCACGACCTGAAGGGCAACAACGATCTGCTGCTGCTGACCCGGCCGCAGATCGTCGCCGACATCCACACCGCCTACCTCGAGGCCGGTGCGGACCTGGTCGAAACCAACACCTTCAATGCAACCTCGGTCAGCCAGGCCGACTACCACCTCGAGCACCTGGTGTACGAGTTGAACAAGGCCGGCGCTGCGGTCGCGCGCACGTGCTGTGATGCAGTGGCCGCAACCACTCCGGGCAAGCCGCGCTTCGTGATCGGGGTGATCGGCCCGACCAGCCGCACCGCTTCGATCAGCCCCGACGTCAACGATCCCGGCTTCCGCAATACCAGCTTTGACGAGCTGCGCGACACCTACCGCGAAGCCATCGAGGGCCTGATCGACGGCGGCGCCGATACCCTGATGGTCGAGACCATCTTCGACACGCTCAACGCCAAGGCCGCGCTGTATGCGCTGGAGGAAGCGTTCGATGCGCGCGGCGGGCGGCTGCCGGTGATGATCTCCGGCACCATCACCGACGCTTCCGGTCGCACCCTGTCCGGGCAGACCGCCGAGGCCTTCCACGCATCGCTCGCCCACGCCCGACCGTTGTCGATCGGATTGAACTGCGCGCTGGGCGCCGATGCGATGCGCCCGCATGTGGAAACCCTCTCGCAGGTCGCCGACTGCTACGTCAGCGCCCACCCCAACGCCGGCCTGCCCAACGCGTTCGGCGAGTACGACGAAACCCCTGAAGAGATGGCCACCACGCTGCGCGGCTTCGCCGAGGATGGCCTGTTGAACCTGGTCGGCGGCTGCTGTGGCTCCACCCCCGAGCATATCCGTGCGATTGCCAATGCCGTGGCCGGACTGCCGCCGCGCGCAATGCCCGGCACCCGGGAGCAGGCCGCGTGAACGTTGCCGCCACCGTCCCGCACTTCCCGCCCTACTGCTGTTGAGCCGACGCCTGCCATGACGCCTGTCCGCCCTACCCGCCTGTCCGGCCTGGAACCGCTGGTCATCACCCCGGACCTGCTGTTCATCAATGTCGGCGAACGCACCAACGTCACCGGCAGCGCGCAGTTCCGCAAGCTGATCAAGGAGGGCCGCTACGAGGAGGCGGTGGACGTGGCCCGCCAGCAGGTGGCCAGCGGCGCGCAGATCCTCGACGTCAACATGGACGAGGGCCTGATCGATTCGGAAGCGGCGATGACGCGCTACCTCAACCTGATCATGTCCGAGCCGGACATCGCGCGCATCCCGGTGATGGTCGACTCCTCCAAGTGGAGCGTGATCGAGGCCGGCCTGAAATGCCTGCAGGGCAAGAGCGTGGTCAACTCGATCTCGCTGAAGGAAGGCGAAGCGCTGTTCCGCGAGCACGCGCGCAAGGTGCTGCGCTATGGCGCCGCGGCAGTGGTGATGGCGTTCGACGAGGCCGGGCAGGCAGACACCTGTGCGCGCAAGGTCGAGATCTGCACACGCGCCTACCGCATCCTGGTCGACGAGATCGGTTTCCCGCCGCAGGACATCATCTTCGACCCGAACATCTTCGCCGTCGCTACGGGCATCGAAGAGCACGACAACTACGCGGTGGACTTCATCGAAGCCACCCGCATCATCAAGCAGACCCTGCCGCACTGTCATGTCTCCGGCGGCGTCTCCAACGTCTCGTTTTCGTTCCGCGGCAACGAAACCGTGCGCCAGGCCATCCATTCGGTGTTCCTGTACCACGCGATCGCTGCCGGCATGGACATGGGCATCGTCAACGCCGGCGCGATGCCGATCTACGACGAACTGGAGCCGGACCTGCGCGAGCGTGTCGAGGACGTGATCCTCAACCGCCGAAGCGATGCCACCGAGCGTCTGCTGGAGATCGCCGAGCGCTACAAGGGCAAGAAGGGCGCGGCGAAGACCGAAGACCTGGCCTGGCGCGAAAAGCCGGTGGCACAGCGTTTGGCGCATGCCCTGGTACACGGCCTGGATGCCTTCGTCGAGGAAGACACCGAACTGGCCCGGCAGGCCTCCAGCCGCCCACTGGACGTGATCGAAGGACCGCTTATGGACGGCATGAACATCGTCGGCGACCTGTTCGGCGCCGGCAAGATGTTCCTGCCACAGGTGGTGAAATCCGCGCGCGTGATGAAGAAGGCCGTGGCCTACCTGCTGCCTTACATCGAAGCGGAAAAAGCGCGCAGCGGTGACACCGCCAAGAGCAACGGCAAGATCATCATGGCCACGGTGAAGGGCGATGTGCATGACATCGGCAAGAACATCGTCGGCGTGGTCCTGGCCTGCAACAACTTCGACGTGGTCGACCTCGGCGTGATGGTGCCGGCGCAGAAGATCCTCGATGCCGCCCGCGAGCACAACGCCGACCTGATCGGCCTGTCCGGGCTGATCACCCCGTCCCTGGAGGAGATGAGCCACGTCGCCCGCGAGATGGAGCGCCAGGGCTTCGACCTGCCGCTGCTGATCGGCGGCGCGACCACTTCGCGTGCGCATACCGCGCTGAAGATCGACCCGCACTACAAGGCGCCGACGGTGTGGGTGAAGGATGCATCGCGCGCGGTGGGCGTGGCGCAGTCGCTGATCTCGCGTGATCTGCGCGAGGCCTTCGTTGCCGCCAACGAAGCCGACTATGCCGAAATCCGTGCACGCCACCGCAACCGCGGCGACGCCAAGCGGCTGGTCACGCTGGAACATGCGCGCGGGCAGAAATTCCAGGGCGGCTGGGACAACTACACTCCACCGGCACCGAATCAGCCCGGCCTGCACGTATTCGACGACTATCCCCTGGCCGAACTGGTCGACTACATCGACTGGACGCCGTTCTTCCAGGCCTGGGAGCTGGCCGGCAAGTTCCCGGCGATCCTCACCGACGAGATCGTCGGCACCCAGGCCAGCGAGCTGTACAAGGATGCCCGTGCGATGCTCGAGCGCATCGTCAGCGAGAAGTGGCTGACGGCCAAGGCCGTGTTCGGCCTGTGGCCGGCCACCAGCATCGGCGACGATGTCCGCGTGCAGCACCCGCAGGGCGAAACCACCCTGCACTTCCTACGCCAGCAGGTGGACAAGCCAGCCGAACGCCCGGATTTCTGCCTGGCCGATTTCATTGTACCGGCCGACAGCGGAAAGCAGGACTGGATCGGCGCGTTCGCGGTCACTGCCGGTATCGGCATCGACACCCACGTCGCGCGCTTCGAGGCCGAGCACGACGATTACAACGCGATCCTGCTGAAAGCACTGGCCGACCGCTTCGCCGAGGCGCTGGCCGAGCGCCTGCACCAGCGCGTGCGTACCGAATTCTGGGGCTACGACCGCGCCGAGACGCTGGACAACGAGGCCCTGATCGACGAGCAGTACCGCGGCATCCGTCCGGCCCCGGGCTACCCGGCCTGCCCCGAGCACAGCGAGAAACGCCGCCTGTTCGACCTGCTGCAGGCTGAGAAGAACGCGGGCATGGAATTGACCGAGAGCTTCGCGATGCTGCCCACGGCCGCTGTCTCGGGCTACTACTTCAGCCATCCGCAGAGCCAGTACTTCGTTGTCGGGCGGCTCAGCCGCGAACAGGTCACCGACTATGCCCGGCGCAAGGGCGTGGACCGTGCCCAGGCCGAACGCTGGCTGGCCTCCAATCTCGACTACGACCCCGAATGAGGCGGTAGCGCCGGGCCATGCCCGGCGTCATCTCCCGTCCGCCGGGCATGGCCCGGCGCTACCGTGCATTATTCCCGCGATGACCGTTCCCGTTGCCCGCCTCTCAAGTTTCTACTTGTTCTACTACGCGGCGCTCGGCGCGTTCACGCCGTACTGGAGCCTGTTCCTGACCGCGCGCGGGATGAGCGTGACCGCGATCAGCGTGATGATGGGCCTGTGGTACGCCACCCGCGTGATCGCACCCAGTACCTGGACCTCGCTGGCGGCCGCATCACCGCGACCGGTCCGCCTGCTGCGCGTCGGCTGCATGCTGACCCTGCTCAGCTTCGCTGCCTTCCTGCTGCCACTGCCGCAGCCGTGGATGTACCCGGCGATGATCGTGTTCTGCTTCTTCTACAACGCGGTGATGCCGCAGTTCGAGTCGATCACCCTCACCCACCTGGGCAACGACAGCCATCGTTACGGGTTGATCAGGGTCTGGGGCTCGCTCGGCTTCATCGCCGTGGTCACCCTGTTCGGCTGGCTGATCGAAGGCGATGACGCCGGCAACCACGCCGGATTGTTGCCGTGGATGATGCTGCCCCTGTTCGTGCTGCTGGTTGCCTCGGCCTTCAGCAATCACTACGCGCGCGACATCGGCAGGACGGCGGGTGACGCCAGCGGCTTCTGGCAGATCGTGCGCCGACCGCCGGTGCTGGCATTCTTCCTGGCCGCCTTCATGGAACAGCTGTCGTTCGGCCCGTACTACACGTTCTTTTCGGTCTACATGGACCATCACGGTTACCGCACCTCCACACTCGGCCTGCTGTGGACCATCGGCGTGGTCTTCGAAGTGGGCGTGTTCTTCACCATCGGCCGCTTCTTCCGCCGCTACGACGCCAGCTGGATGCTGCTGATCGCACTGGTCAGTTCCTGCCTGCGCTGGGCCGTGACCGCACTGTTCCCGGAGAACCTGCCGGTGATGCTGCTGGCGCAGACCGCGCACGCGCTGGGTTTTGCCGCGTTCTTCGCTGCAGCGATGCAGATGCTGGCGACCTACTTCCCCGGTCGTCTCAATGGCCACGGCCAGGGACTGCTCTATGGATTCTCGTCGGGTGTCGGCGGTGTGCTGGGCGCGCTCATTGCCGGCCAACTGTGGAAGATCGACGACGGCCGCACCGCGTTCCTGGCCGGCAGCGGCTTCGCCCTGATTGGCGCCCTGCTCTGTTTCTTCGCGCTGAGCCTACCGCTGATCCGTGCGCGGCGCAGCACTGCGTGCACCCGGTAACGAAAACGCCGGGCAATGCCCGGCGTTTTCATCACGCGGCAGATGCAGTTACCAGACCAGGTCGTCCGGCACCTGGTACTGCGGATCCGC
Source organism: Stenotrophomonas maltophilia group sp. SKK55 (assembly GCF_057179845.1). Lineage (NCBI taxonomy): Bacteria > Pseudomonadati > Pseudomonadota > Gammaproteobacteria > Lysobacterales > Lysobacteraceae > Stenotrophomonas > Stenotrophomonas maltophilia group sp. SKK55. The sequence goes on along the minus strand of NZ_JBXUHP010000043.1, from coordinate 12,323 downwards.
GTACGGATCTTCCTCGGCCGGCGCATTCGGATCGACCTTCAGCGCCACCGACGGGGCGAACACCGCCTCGGACTGTGCCAGCACTTCGGCGGTCACCAGCAGGTAGCGCCCGTTGAGCTGAACCACTCCAAGCTCGCCGGCATTGAGCGCGGTCAGCTGTTCGGCGGTCACATAGATGCGCTTGATCTTGCCGCCATACGGGAAGTGGCGGGCGATGTCGGCCGCTTCCGAGTTCAGGCTCTTGTCCTTCAGCAGTTCTTCCAGCTTGGTCTTGGCCTCGCGGCGCACACGCGCCTCTTCCTGCTTCAGGCGCTCGGCCTCGATGCGCTCTTCCTTTTCGCGTTGCGCGCGGATGGCATAGGCCTTGGCCAAATCCATCTCTTCGGCGCTGCGCGGCGTGCGCGGGCCCTGCTGGCCCGGGCCACGCGACTGGCCGGGCTTGCCCGGGCGACCGTGGCCATGCCCACGACGCTCGCCGGGCTTGTGCTCGCCCTTGCCAGCGCCCTGCGGCTTTCCATTGCCGTTGCCACCCTTGCCCTGCGGGCGACCGTCACGGCGGGGGCCATCATTCTTGCGCTCGGGCTTGGGCGCGGGCTTGAAGCCCAGGCCCATCAGCTGGTCGCGGAGGGTATCGCTCATAGGATTCGGATCAGTAGTGCGGCGGCGGCGGTTCGCTCGCCGGATCGGAAGAATTCAGCGCGTTGCGGACCTTGCCCAGGTCTTCCAGCAGCACGCGCAGCACGTCGGCGTTGCGCATGCCCTGCATGCGGGCATCGGCCAGCGCATCGCTCAGTTCGGCCAGCGCCTGTTCCTGGAAGGACACGCGCATTTCCAGTTCGACCAGGCGCGCTTCCAGCGCCTGCTCGCGTTCGGTTGGCAGCAGATCAGACATGCAGCGAGCGCCCCCGGCCGATGCCGTAGTACGCCAGGCCCGCCGCTTCCACATCCGCCGGCTCGTACAGGTTGCGGCCGTCGAACACCACTGCGTCCTTCAACTGCTCGCGCAGCATCTGGAAATCGGGGCTGCGGAACTGCTTCCACTCGGTCACCACGACCAGTGCATCGGCACCCTGCAGCGCCTCGTCGGCACTGCTGCAGAACACCAGATCATCGCGCTCGCCGAAGATGCGCTGCGACTCGTGCATCGCCTCCGGATCGTAGGCACGCACCGTCGCGCCGCCTTCCCACAGCTGCGCCAGCAGGCGACGACTGGAAGCTTCGCGCATGTCATCGGTATTCGGCTTGAACGCCAGGCCCCACACGGCAAAGGTCTTGCCACGCACACCTTCGTCTTCACCCTTGTCGTAATGACGTTGGATGAGGGCGAACAGATGGCCCTTCTGCGCATCGTTGACCGCTTCCACGGCGTTCAGCAGCTTCGGCTCCAGGCCGGCCTGCTGCGCGGTGCGGGCCAGCGCCTGCACATCCTTGGGGAAGCACGAGCCGCCGTAACCGGCGCCCGGGTAGATGAAATGCCAGCCGATGCGCGGATCCGAGCCGATGCCCTGGCGGACCTGCTCGACATCGGCGCCGACACGTTCGGCGATGTTGGCGATTTCGTTCATGAACGAGATCTTGGTCGCCAGCATCGCGTTGGCGGCGTACTTGGTCAGCTCCGCCGAACGTACGTCCATTTCCACCACGCGGTCGTGGTTGCGGTTGAACGGCGCGTACAGGCGCCGCATCACCGCCACCGGCTCGGCGCTGGTCGCGCCGATGATGATGCGATCCGGGCGCATGCAGTCGGCGACAGCGTCGCCTTCCTTCAGGAATTCCGGGTTGGACACCACATCGAAGGCGATGTCCGCGCCACGTGCCGCCAACTCTGCGGCAATGGCGGCACGCACCTTGTCGGCGGTGCCCACCGGCACCGTCGACTTGTTGACCACCACGGTCGGCACGCTCATGTGCCGGCCGATGGTGCGGGCCACAGCCAGCACGTACTGCAGATCGGCGCTTCCATCCTCGTCCGGCGGCGTGCCGACGGCGATGAACACGACCTGGCCGTGGCCGATCGCGGCCGCGGCATCGGTGGTGAACGCCAGCCGCGACGCGGCGTGGTTGGCCTTCACCATCGGCTCCAGGCCCGGCTCATAGATCGGGATGATGCCCTGGTTGAGGCCATCGACCTTGGCCTGGTCGATATCGACGCAGACCACCTGGTGGCCGACGTCGGCCAGGCAGGTACCGGTCACCAGCCCTACATAACCGGTACCGAAAATCGCAACGCGCATGTCCGTGCAGGCTCCGTGGTCGCTTACGGCAGGACGCCCAGCAGCTCGACGTCGAAGGTCAGAGTCGCATTCGGGCCGATCGGGCCACCCGGGGTGCCGTTCTCACCGTAAGCCAGCTCACCCGGGATCCAGAAGCGGTACTTCGACCCGACCGGCATCAGCGCGACGCCTTCGGTCCAGCCCTTGATCACCTGGTCCAGGCCGAACTCGGCCGGCTGGCGACCATAGGAGCTGTCAAACACGGTGCCGTTGAGCAGCTTGCCTTCGTAGTTCACGCGCACCTTGCTGCTCGGCAGCGGGCGCTCGCCGCTACCCGGGCGGATGATCTGGTACTGCAGGCCAGACGGGGTGGTGACGACGCCCGGCTGGGTCTTGTTCTTGGCCAGGAACGCGTTGCCTTCCTCGCGGTTGGTCTGCGCAGCGGCGGCGGCCTTGGCCTGCATCTCGGCCTGCTTGCTGCCCATGAAGGCCTGGATGGTGGCGGTCGCGTCAGCTTCCGTCATCTTCGGCTGGCCCTTGCTCAGGCCGGTGCTGATCGCGTCAAACAGCGAGGCGACATCGATGTCGTCCTTCAGCTGTGCCAGCGACGGGCCGACCGAGTACGAACCGATCATCTGCGACACTTTGACGCGATCGACCTTCGGCGGCTGCGAACCCGGCGCCATGCCCGGCACCTGCTGGCCACTGCGGGCCATCACCACCTGGCGCAACGCGGCATCGGTGGCCTTGGCCTGTTCCTGGGTGATCTGCGGCTGCAGGCCTTCGAACGAACGCTCCACGGCAGTGCGCAGCGCGGCCACATCGATCTCATCGGCGATCGGGGTAAACGACTTGGCGACATCAAGGCCGATGGCGTAGCCGAGCTTCTGCTTGGGGGAATTCAAGGTTGCGGTCTCCTTGGCGGCTGCGGGGGCAGCCGGTTGTTGCGACAGAGCGACACCCGAAGTGCCCATCGCCAGAATCAGAACCGACGCCGCGGCGCCGCGCATTCCCATCTTCATTCGCTGCATTCCTGGAAGTGTCTGGGCGCCGACGTCGGCGCGAAAAGAAACATTGTCGCACGCATGCCGTCGATGTCGAGGCATCCGTGCCGGATATCAATGCGTGGCGGCTGCGGCCAGCGCCTTGTCGATGGCGGCGGTCAGCTGCGGATCGTCCGGCGTTACCTTGCTGGCGAACTGGGCAATGACCTTGCCATCGCGGCCGACCAGGTACTTGTGGAAGTTCCAGCCCGGCGCCACGCCGGTGGCCGCGGTCAGCCTCTGGTACAGCGGCGTCGCCTGTGCACCGACGACATGCACCTTCTCGAACATCGGGAACCTGACGCCATAGGTGAGCGTGCAGAAATCCTGGATCTGCTTTTCGTCACCGGGCTCCTGGCCCTTGAAATCGTTGGACGGGAAACCGAGCACGGCAAAGCCGCGGCCGGCGTAACGCTTCTGCAGCGCCTCCAGGCCTTCGTACTGAGGGGTATAGCCGCACTTGCTTGCGGTATTGACCACCAGCAGTACCTGCCCGTGGTAGCGCTGCTGCAGGTTGACCTGCTGCTTGCTCGCCAGTGGGCGGTACTCCAGGTCCAGCAGATCGGCCGCCAGCACATGGGCGGAACCGGCCAGGCCGGCCACCAGCAGGGTCAGCAGGGACAGGCCGCGCAGGCGGCGCGGGATAACGGTCGGCAGGGGCATCGAGAGCGGTCCGCGGTAGCCATTCACAGGGCCGGCCGGTAGCGGCCGGGAATCGGCCGAACTATAGCACCGCCCCCGCCCCCCCCTTGTTGCGGCAAGCGCCAGCGGCTTTGCGCGGCGTGGCGTCTTCCCGCTGGCCTTACCAACGACGGCACAGTGATGACATAGCATGGACAACACTGAATGGAAGGCGGAACTGGATCAGCCCCTACATCAAATTTATTTCCCTTTCCAATCAAATGGATAAGTGGATATTTCAGCAATTTGACCACCCCTGCCATCAGTTGGGGACGGCAGGGGCTTGCACCCAGGCGTGCCGGTGTTATAGTTGCATACAACACCAGTCACCTGAGACAGAGGGAAGCCATGAACGCCCGCATCCGTCGCAACCTCACCGCCCCCGCGGCCGCTGCTGTTTCGACCCTGATCGTGCTGGCCTGGCTGGCCACGCCCACCACCCCCGCCTCTCCTGACAGTGCGCAGGATGCAAACGCTGCACCGGCCGGGAACGCCGCTTCCTCCCCCCCTCCCCCGCGTCGGCTGCACAGCTCCCTGTCCATGCCGTATTTCTCGTTCGCCCAGCCGCTGACCCCACGGAGCTGAACATGAGCGACATCCAGTGGAGCGACGGCGCTCCCATCTACCGTCAATTGAAGGAGCGCGTGATCGCCATGATGCTCGACGGAATCCTGAAGCCGGGCGATGCCCTGCCTTCGGTGCGCCAGGTGGCCGCCGACTATCAACTCAACCCCATCACCGTTTCGCGCGCCTACCAGGAACTGGCCGATGAAGGCCTGGTCGAGAAGCGCCGCGGCCTGGGCATGTTCATGACCGAGCAGGCGGCCACGCAGCTGCGCAGCAGCGAGCGCGAGCGCTTCCTCAACGAAGAATGGCCCGCGGTGCTGGAGCGCATCCAGCGCCTGGGCCTGAGCCTTGACGAATTGCTGCCCCAGGGGAACGTCTGATGAACAGCACTGCAAGCGAACCAGTCATCACCGCGCGAGGCCTTCGCAAGGCCTACAGGACCACGGTAGCCCTCGACAACGCCAGCTTCAGCATTCCGAGCGGGCGCATCGTCGGCCTGATCGGTCCCAACGGCGCCGGCAAGACCACCGCACTGAAGGCCATCCTCGGCCTCACCTCGGTGGAAGGCGACCTGAGCGTGCTCGGCCGGGATCCGCGACTGCATCGCGACGAGCTGATGAATGACATCTGCTTCATCGCCGACGTCGCCGTGCTGCCGCGCTGGCTGAAGGTGCGCGAGGCGATCGACTTCGTCGCCGGCGTCCACCCGCGCTTCGACCGCGCCCGCTGCGAGCGCTTCCTGGCCAATACCAAGCTGCAACCGAAGCAGCGCGTGCGCGAACTGTCCAAGGGCATGATCGTGCAGCTGCACCTGGCGCTGGTGATGGCCATCGACGCCCGCATCCTGGTGCTGGACGAGCCCACTCTCGGCCTGGACATCCTCTATCGCAAGGAGTTCTACCAGCGCCTGCTGGAGGACTATTTCGACGAACAGAAGACCATCATCGTCACCACCCATCAGGTGGAAGAGATCGAGCACATCCTCAGCGACGTCATGTTCATCCGTGATGGCCGCATCGTGCTCGACGCGGACATGGACGATGTCGGCCAGCGCTACACCGAGCTGCTGGTCAACGCCGACCAGCTGGAGACCGCACGTGCGCTGAAGCCGATCGACGAGCGCAGCCTGGCGTTCGGCAAGACCGTGATGCTGTTCGATGGCGTGCCGCGCGCCCAGCTCTCCACCCTTGGCGAGACCCGCAGCCCGGGCCTGGCCGATCTGTTCGTCGCCATCATGAAGGGGACCTACGCATGAATGCCGTCAACCACCCCGTCAGCCCGATGGGCACCCTGCGCTGGCTGCTCAAGCGCGAGTACTGGGAGAACCGTGGCGGTTTCCTGTATGCACCGCTGATCGCCGGCCTGATCTCGCTGGTGATGAGCACCATCGGCATCGCCTTCGGCCTGTTCGCCCTGCACCGGGCCGCGCGTGATGGTGGCCTGCACATCGACGGCGAAGACGTGAACATCAACGGCCTGGACCTGGCCCTGCTGACCCGCGACATCAGTGCCAAGGACCTGGCCGACCTTGGCAACGGCCTCGACCTGACCCTGGTGCTCAGCTCGGCCTGGCCGTTCCTGGTACTGGCCTTCGTGGTATTTTTCTACTGCCTGGGTGCCCTGTACGACGACCGCCGCGACCGCAGCATCCTGTTCTGGAAGTCACTGCCGCTGTCGGATACCCAGACCGTGCTGTCCAAGGTGATCAGCGCACTGATCGTGGCCCCACTGATCGCGGTGATTGCCGGCATCATCACCATGTTCGGCTTCATGCTGGTGATCAGCATCGTTGCGCTGATGCACGGTGGCAGCCCGATGACCCTGATCTGGGGTCCGGCCAGCCCGCTGACCCTGGCCGCCGGCCACCTTGCCTGGATCCCGGTCTACGCCCTGTGGGCCCTACCCACCGCCGGCTGGTTGCTGCTGTGCTCGGCCTGGGCCCGCAGCAAGCCGTTCCTGTGGGCGGTGATGCTGCCGCTGTTCGCCGGCGTCATCGTCAGCACCACCAAGGTAATGCCGCTGATCGGCCTGACCACGGGCTGGTTCTGGCAGAACATCGTTGGCCGGCTGCTGCTGGGCGGCGTACCGGGCACGGACCTGGTGTATCGCCTCAGCGCCGAGGAAGGCACGCGTCGCGACCTCGAATCGGTGGTCAGCCTGATGTCGCCGGCCTCGCAGCTGAAGTCACTGGCGATGCCGGAACTGTGGATCGGTGCTGCCGTCGGCGCCGTGTTCATCGTCCTTGCCATCCGTCTGCGCAAGCGCGCCGGCGAGATCTGATTCCATCCACCCGGAGGCACCACCCATGCGTTCCCTGCTCGCCTGTTCTGCGTTGTTGCTGTTGCCGCTGTCGGCGCTGGCCGCCGATGCTCCGAACTGCAAGTTCACCGCTGCCCGCGCGCTGAAGCTGGACGTGGCCGGTGCCAAAGCGGTGGTGTTCGAGGTCAATCAGCATGACCTGAAGGTGGTCGCCAGCCCCGGCGGCGGCCAGTTGGATGGCCGTGCCTGTGCGTCCAGCCAGGAATGGCTGGAGCAGCTGGTACTGGACCAGCGCAAGGTGGGCGACAAGCTGGTGGTGAGTCTGCGCCGCGAGGGCCGTGACAGCGGCATCAGCCTGGGCAGCAGCTATGCCTGGCTGGACATCCGTGGCAGCGTGCCGGACAACCTTCCGCTGCAGTTCAAGGTCGGCTCCGGCGATGCCAGCGTGGACAACGCGCAGTCGCTGAGCGTGGATGTCGGTTCCGGTGATGCCATCGTGCGTGGCACCCGCGGCAGCATCCATGCAGCGGTGGGTTCGGGCGACCTGGACATTGACGGCGGCAGTTCGCTGAACCTGCTCTCGCTGGGTTCCGGCGACGTCAAGGTGCGCAACATCGGTGGCGATGCGGTCACCGGCACTGTCGGTTCGGGTGACCTGAAGATCAGCGATGTCCGCGGCAACGCACGACTGGACACGGTCGGTTCCGGCGACATCGGGTTCAAGCGCGTGCAAGGCAACGTCGAGGTCGGTGTGGTCGGCTCGGGCGATGTTGATCTGTCCGACATCGGCGGCAATGTGCATGTGCGCAGCCACGGCTCGGGGGACATCCAGGTCGATGGCGTGCGCGGCAGCCTGACCGTCGACCACAGCGGCAGCGGCGATGTCGGCCACCGCAACGTCAGCGGCACCGTCACCCTGCCCCGTAAAAAGTAACCGCTACGGACCGATCGAGGAAACTGCCATGAATCTGCTGCGCGTGCTGCCTGCCACCCTGCTGTGTCTGCCGCTGATCGCCTGCGGCGGCACGTCCTCCACGCCTGATACCACCGTCGGCAAAAGCGTGGCCGACGCGACCAGCGGGGTCGGCCAGACTGTCAAGGAGGCCATGGACGATGCCCGCAAGGACATCACTCAGGGCAACATCAAGATCTCGGCCGACAAGCAGCCGCGTGCCGAGATCACCCCGGATGGCCACCTGCTGATCGACGGCAAGGACGTGCCGGCCAACGAAACCCAGCGCCAACGGCTGCTGGAATATCGCGGCCACGTCGTCGCCATTGCAATGGACGGCATGGATGTCGGCCTGGCTGGCGCCAAGCTCGGCGCCAGCGCTGCCGGCGAAGCGCTGAAGGGCATTTTCAGCGGCGACAGCGAAGGCATCGAGAAGCGGATCAACGCCGAGGCCGAGAAGATCGAGGCCCAGGCCAAGCGCATCTGCAACCGCATGCCGGCGATGCTGGCCAGCCAGCAGGCACTGGCGCGTGAGCTGCCGGCGTTCAAGCCCTACGCAACGATGGACCAGAGTGACGTCGACGACTGCGGCAAGGACACCGTGGTCCAGCGCTAGGCCTGTGACAGATCAGCGCACCCGGCCGGCAGCGGCGCCCCGCTGCCGGCCGTAGCGTGCCGACCGGCTTACAATGGCGGCCCCGGACGCCCCCGAACCGAATGCCATGAAGAAGTTGTTCCTGCTGCTGGCCGCCCTGCTCTGCCTGGGCCTGGTCGGCTGTGACAAGGATTACCGCAACCACCGCGCCGAGCGCGGCAAGCCCAAGATTTCCGTCAGCGAAGGCATGGTGACCGTGCGTCGCCCGCCGGCACCGAACATCATCATCCTCGGCGATGGCACGATGAAGGTGGACGAGATCCAGATCCCGCTGGACGAAGGGCAGAAGCAGATGCTGCAGACGATGTTCGGCAGGCTGCAGGTGCTGCGCCAGAACACCCTGGTCGCCGCCCCGGCCGATCCCAACATGCAACCGGTGAAGATCCAGCCGCCGGAGGGCATGGAAGTGATCCCGGCGGACCTGGTCCAGCGCATACCCGAGTTCAAGGATTACACCGACACGTTCGGCAACATCGTCGCCGACCGTCGCTGAAGCAGAAACGCCGCCCCAGGGCGGCGTTTCCTTTTGTAGAGCCGAGCCCATGCTCGGCTACTGCCCGGAATCTGAGCCGAGCATGGGCTCGGCTCTACAACCAGCAGATCAACCGCCGGCGCCACCACCGCCAGCCTGGATGCCACCTGCAGTCAGTGCGGTCGGATCCAGCAGGCGCCGCAATTCGGCCTCCTCCAGCCCGCTGTCTTCCAGCGCCACGTGCAGCACCGGGCGCTGTTCCTTGTAGGCACGCTTGGCAATCGCCGCAGCCTTCTCGTAGCCGATGATCGGATTCAGTGCGGTGACCAGGATCGGATTACGCGCCAGCGCCTCGGCCACGCGATCCTCACGCACCTTCAGCCCGGCGATCGCGCTGTCCGCCAACAGGGTCGACACGTTGGCGAGCAGGCCGATGCCATCGAGCAGGTTCACCGCGATCAGCGGCAGCGTGACGTTGAGCTGGAAGTTACCGGTCTGGCCAGCCACGGTGATCGCGGTGTGGTGGCCGATGACCTGCGCACAGGCCATCACGGTCGCTTCCGGAATCACCGGGTTGACCTTGCCCGGCATGATCGAGCTGCCCGGCTGCAGTGCCGGCAGTTCGATCTCGCCCAGCCCGGCCAGCGGACCGGCGTTCATCCAGCGAAGATCATTGGCGATCTTGATCAGCGCCACGGCCAGTGCATTGAGCTGGCCCGACAGTTCCACGGCATCATCCTGCGCGGCCAGGCCTTCGAACTTGTTCTCGGCGCTGTCGAACTTGAAGCCGGTCTGTTGCTTCAGTGCCTTGGCCACCTGCGCGCCAAAACGCGGGTCGGCGTTGATGCCGGTGCCGATGGCGGTGCCACCCAGCGGCAGGCGGCGCACGCGCTTGAGACTGTCTTCGATGCGCTCCTGCGCCGAGGCCAGCTGTGCCGACCATGCGCCGAACTCCTGCTCGAAGGTCAGTGGCATCGCATCCATCAGGTGGGTACGGCCGGTCTTGACCACCTTGCGCAGGCTGCGACCCTTCTTGTCGAGAGTCTTGCGCAGGTGCACCAGCGCCGGCAGCAGCTGTTCGTGCGTGGCCAGCACCGCCGACACGCGCAATGCGGTCGGAATCACGTCGTTGGAACTCTGCCCCTGGTTGACGTGGTCATTGGGGTGCACGGCGGTCTTGCCCGCCTTGCCAGCACGGTTGGCCAGGGTGGCGATGACCTCATTGGCATTCATGTTCGACGACGTGCCCGAACCGGTCTGGTAGACGTCGATCGGGAAGTGCGCGTCCCAGTTGCCGGCGGCCACTTCGGCAGCAGCGGCCTGGATGGCCTTGGCCACAGACTTCGGCAGATGTCCCAGCTCGGCGTTGACGCCGGCGGCGGCGCCCTTGACCAGGCCCAGGGCACGGATGAAACCGCGCGGCATGCGCTGGCCCGACACCGGGAAGTTCTGCACGGCACGCTGGGTCTGCGCGCCCCACAGGGCGTCGGCAGGCACCTGCAGCTCGCCCATGCTGTCGTGTTCGATTCTGAAACCCTTGCTTGCAGCTTTGCTCATTGCATCAACTCCGCACTACTTCAGTTGGGGAAAGGGAAGCGGCGGCTGGCAGGGTGTCGCTTCCCGGGCTGGCGGCTGCGCCAACGATACTCCCTTGCCCGCAGCGTGGGATGACGAGCGCGGGCCAGATCGTTTCATCCGCAGGGCCGTGTTGTAGAGCCGAGCCTGCGCTCGGCTGGCCCGTGGGCGCTGGATTACCCGGAGCAGCCGAGCGTAGGCTCGGCTCTACAGGGCACGCCTGCCCGGCACGTCGTAGAATATGGCCCCCGCCGCTCGTCCCAGCCCTGCCGACATGTCCGATTCCGCCCTGCTCGCCCTGTCCCCGCTCGATGGCCGCTATGCCGGCAAGGTCGACGCCCTGCGCCCGATCTTCTCCGAGTACGGCCTGATCAAGGCCCGCATCACGGTCGAGGTGGAATGGCTGCTGGCCCTGGCCGCCGAGCCGGGCATCGTCGAGCTGGCCCCGTTCTCCGATGCCGCCGTCGCCCGCCTGCGCGCGCTGGCCGCCCGTTTCAGCCCGGCCCAGGCCGCGCGTGTGAAGGAGATCGAGCGCACCACCAACCATGACGTCAAGGCGGTGGAGTATTTCATCAAGGAACAGCTGAAGGACGATTCCGAGCTGGCCCCGGCGCTGGAATTCGTGCATTTCGCCTGCACCAGCGAAGACATCAACAACCTCAGCTACGGCCTGATGCTGGAACAGGCCCGCCGTGAAGTGCTGCTGCCGACCCTGGACGGCATCGCCAGCACGCTGCGCACCCTGGCCCACGCCCAGGCCGGCCAGCCGATGCTGTCGCGCACCCACGGCCAGACCGCCTCGCCGACCACCCTGGGCAAGGAACTGGCCAACGTGGTCGCTCGCCTGGAACGCCAGCGCCGGCAGATCGCCGCGGTCGAACTGACCGGCAAGATCAACGGTGCCGTCGGCAACTACAACGCCCACATCGCCAGCTACCCGGACGTGGACTGGCCGGCCTTCGCCGAGCGCTTCGTGAGCGGCCTGGGCCTGGTATTCAACCCGTACACCACGCAGATCGAGCCGCACGACAACGTGGCCGAGATCGGCGATGCCGCACGCCGCGCCAACATCATCCTGATCGACCTGGCCCGCGACATCTGGGGCTACATCTCGCTGGGCTACTTCAAGCAGCGCCTGAAGGAAGGCGAAGTCGGCTCGTCGACGATGCCGCACAAGGTCAACCCGATCGACTTCGAGAATGCGGAAGGCAATTTCGGCATCGCCAACGCCCTGTTCGAGCACTTCAGCGCCAAGCTGCCGATCAGCCGCTGGCAGCGTGACCTGACCGATTCCACTGTGCTGCGTGCGCTGGGCACCGCGTTCGGCCACAGCCAGGTGGCGCTGGATTCGCTGGCCAAGGGCCTGGGCAAGCTGGAGGTGAACCCGCAGCGCCTGGATGCGGATCTGGACGCGGCCTGGGAAGTGCTGGCCGAGGCCGTGCAGACGGTGATGCGCCGCCATGGCCTGCCGAATCCGTACGAGCAGCTGAAGGCGCTGACCCGTGGCCAGGGCATCACCGCCGAGTCGATGCGTGCGTTCGTGCAGGGGCTGGAGCTGCCGGCGGATGCGAAGCAGCGTCTGCTGGACATGACCCCGGGCAGCTACACCGGCCTGGCCGAGTCGCTGGCGAAGAAGATCTAAGGGGGTTGCTTGCGGCGGCGGCCGCGGGCGCTGCCTGCGGCAGGCAACGGCAACCGCGACGTCAAAAGCGGCTCTGGATTGCTGTCGTGCTTGGCGGGGCGGGTTGGGTTCGCGGGGGACGCCGTGAATCCGTCCGTGGAGGCTTGGCAGCCGCATCCATGCGGCTGACTGATCTGGCCCCCTGAAAACGGACGCCATGAAGCCGTTTCAGGCGGCAGCCCGGAGCTGCCGGGCGTAGTTGTTAGGCGAGTGGTAGCCCAGCGC
>NZ_JBXUHP010000042.1:0-386 GCF_057179845.1 Stenotrophomonas maltophilia group sp. SKK55 | reverse complement strand
CTGAACAGCGCAATCTGGAAGATCGAGTTGAATGCCACCAGCCCAGCGACGTACTGGCCGTCACCGCGGGCAAGCTGATTCCAGACCAGCACCATGGCGATGCAGCGTGCCAGCCCGATCAGGATCAGGCCGGTCATGTACTCGGGGTAATCGCGCAGGAACAGCACGGCCAGGCCGAACATCAGGAACGGACCGACGATCCAGTTCTGCAGCAGCGAGAGCATCAGTACCCGTTTGTCGGCGAAGACCCGCGGCAGTTCCTCGTACTTCACCTTGGCCAGCGGCGGATACATCATCAGGATCAGACCAATCGCGATCGGGATGTTGGTCGACCCTATGGAGAGGCTGTTCAACGCGCTGGGCACACCCTCGAACAACGCCCCCAT
>NZ_JBXUHP010000041.1:0-316 GCF_057179845.1 Stenotrophomonas maltophilia group sp. SKK55 | reverse complement strand
GTTTTCCTAGAACCAAATCAGCTTAAGGGCTAGTCCGCGTTCGCTCGTCGCTACTTACGGAATCTCGGTTGATTTCTTTTCCTCTGGTTACTTAGATATTTCAGTTCACCAGGTTCGCTTCCAGCAGCTATGTATTCACTGCAGGATACCCGCAAGCGGGTGGGTTTCCCCATTCGGACATTACCGGATCAAAGCTTGTTGCCAGCTCCCCGATACTTTTCGCAGGCTGCCACGTCCTTCATCGCCTCTGACCGCCAAGGCATCCACCGTGTGCGCTTATTCGCTTGACCATATAACCGCAAGTTGCCTTGGGTTA
>NZ_JBXUHP010000040.1:0-1260 GCF_057179845.1 Stenotrophomonas maltophilia group sp. SKK55 | reverse complement strand
GCCAACTATCGTGGAGCTCTGAACACGGTATTTGCAGTACTGATCTTCATTACTGCCGCATACATGCTGTGGAAGGTGAGCTGACCGGATGTGCTCCAGACCACAGCCGAGCACTGATAGCCAGCGCAGCGCTTCAAAGGCTTTGATAGGAAGATACTACGAACGGTGGTCCACATCTTCCAGAGTCAAATAAGATGCGACGGCTCGAAGCGCCTCGCGATCAGCTTCGAAATCCATGGCCAATAGGCCGCGCTCCAACGCGATGCGGGCATGCGCCTGTGATGCGACTCTTGTCGCTTCATTCGAGGACCCTGCCAACGCTGCGAAGGCCTTCTGCAGCCGGATACTGACCTCCAGGGACGCGGCGGCATCCCTGGCAATCGGAGTGAACGCGTCCTCAAACATGTCGCGTACGTCGAGACACTGCACGTGCACGCGCGGATACAGCACCTCGCCTGTCGCAGCGTCCCCTGCGTGGCTGGACCATGCACAGAGCAGCCTGACACATGTCCCGATGACGTCGATGCAGGTCCCAGGGTCGTTCACCGCAGGTGACATGGCTCGCTGGGCAATTTCCGCAAGCACGACCAGCCCGAACCGTGGGTCATTTTCGATGGAGCGCGCGTCGCTAAAGGAAATGGCTGAGATCACTTCACTCTGTACTTCAGGAAGTAGATTTCCCTCGATGGCTATCAACGGACGGGTTGGGGTTGCGAACGTACCCGGCTGGCAGAGCAGATGAACGCGTAGATCATGTTCCTGCGCAATGGCGTTGATCCGCCCGACATCCACGTGTTCAACGTAGGCCACCTGATCGCCGACCAGCTGCACCGCCCCCTCTCCTACCCGAACCGCACTGGCTCCGCCGAGCGAAGGCTCCTCGGCGCGGCGCTTCATTGCCACTTGGGTCGCCCGCTCCACCAGATCGATGGTTTCGCCGACGCGGCCAAAGCGTGAGAACTGCTCGATAGCCCGGAGCAACGTCACTGTGATGACGATGATGACCGCGATGGTTGCCCCGAACAGTACAAGCCGGCCGCTATCTCCGTAGATGCCGGTGCTGAGCGCGATGAGGCCCACGATCGAGAACAGGAAGGCACCAATGAAGGTGGCCAGCGCACCTTGGGCCCGGGTGTCTTCGATCAGCAGGCGGGCCGCGCGCGGGGTGGCGCTGTTGGACGCGGACCCGTATGCCGAGACCATGGTGGACAGCGAGAAGGTGGTTACCGTCAGCATCGACGCGGCAAGAATGCCAAGAAT
>NZ_JBXUHP010000039.1:0-769 GCF_057179845.1 Stenotrophomonas maltophilia group sp. SKK55 | reverse complement strand
GCCGTCAGGTTCAACTATGGCTGGCTCGACTACGGGCCGTCCAGCCGCCTGCAGCTTGAACTGCTGCGTGCAGACCTTGACGCTGGAACCGGACCGTTTTCCTTCTCTGCCCAATACCGCTGGTACGATGGCTTCGACGCCGTGCATCACGCCTACGCGGGCTGGCAGTTCTCCGATGCTACCCAGCTCAAGGCAGGTATCCAGCAAGTCCCGTTCGGGCTGCTCCCCACCGTTTCGCAGAGTTTCTGGTTCGGCTCCGGCTACTACCTGGGCATCGAGGATGATTACGATCCGGGCCTTGTGGTGATTCACCGCAGCGGCAGCACAACTTGGCATCTTGGCTGGTTCTCCGGAGACGAATACGGGTCCGGGGCTCGCTACGATCGCTACTCCTTTGATGTCGCGCAGACCGAGGCATTGCCGTATCGCGAGCGGCAACGACTGCATGCACGCGTGGAGAGCGCGCGCGACTGGGGCGGCGGCGAACTGTTGCTGGGCGCATCAGCGTTTGCTGGCAAGGTGCAGAACACTCAGACACGGCGTCAATACGGTCATCAGGGCGCGGCCCTCCACGCACAGTGGCAGCGCGATGGTTGGACCGCGCAGTTGCAGTGGGCGCGGTACCGGTATGACGTGCCCGGAGATCGCATCGCAATGTCGGCGTTCCAATCCCCCTTCCAGGTTGCAGCGCAGGCGGATGTGCCAAGCGCCAACATCGCCTATTCGTTCGGCCAGAAGGGCTGGCTGGATGACATCACCTGCTATAACA
>NZ_JBXUHP010000038.1:0-1111 GCF_057179845.1 Stenotrophomonas maltophilia group sp. SKK55 | reverse complement strand
GTGCCCACTGGTACAGCCAGCGCCAAGGCGAGTTCCGTAACCCACCAGCAGTCCGGCAATCACCAATACCACTGCTCCGTTTGCGGAGAGCGCCGGCAATAGTATGGGCCTGGCCGCCAATGCCAAGCCTGACGCCAGGGCAAGTCCCGCCAGGAATAGGGCTGCACTTCCGCGTCCGCCGTCACCCGGCATGCCCAGTGTCTTGGCAAGTAGACCCGAGATGCCGGCAACGCGGCCGAGAAGGACCAGATAGGCACCGGCCGCTGTTCCAATCATGGCACCGCCAGCGAGTGGCCAGTACCAAGCCAAATGAGAGAGCGTCATAGCAGGTCCACCGGCAGCTTGAGGTAGCGCACGCCGTTGTCCTCGGGTTCGGGCAGATGGCCGGCGCACATGTTGACCTGCACTGAAGGCAGGATCAGTCGCGGCATCGGGAGCGTCGCGTCACGGGCTTCCCGCATTTCCACGAACATGGCTTCGGTCACGCCCTCGTGCACATGCAGGTTGGTTGTCCTTTCGGCACGGATGGTTGTTTCCCATACGAAATGGTTTCGACCGGTGGCCTTGTAGTCATGGCACAAGAAGACGCGGGTGGCGTCGGGCAGGGACAGAAGGCGCTGGATCGAGCGATACAACTGGCGAGCGGAACCACCTGGAAAATCGCAGCGGGCGGTGCCGTAGTCCGGCATGAACAGCGTGTCTCCAGGAAATACGGCGTCGCCGATCACGTACGCCATACAAGCGGGGGTGTGGCCCGGCACGTGCAGCGACATCGCCTGGAGATTACCGATGCGGAAGGAGGCACCATCGGCGAACAGCCGATCAAACTGGCTGCCATCCCGCTTGAATGCAGTGCCGGCATTGAAGACTTTGCCGAAGGTTTCCTGGACAGTGGTGATGCGCTCGCCGATGGCCAGCGTACCTCCCACCTGGCCCTGCAGCCATGGTGCTGCTGAGAGGTGGTCGGCATGCGCGTGGGTTTCCAGCAACCATTGCACCTGTAGGCGCTCGGTCCGCACGTAGTCCACCAACGCCGATGCGGAGGCAGTGGAGGTGCGGGCTGCGGCCATGTCGAAGTCAAGGACGCTGTCGATGATGGCGCACGCTGAAG
>NZ_JBXUHP010000037.1:0-904 GCF_057179845.1 Stenotrophomonas maltophilia group sp. SKK55 | reverse complement strand
GGCCTGGCGCAGCTCCTGCACCTTTGGGTGGGTGGCTGGCACCGAGTCAAGCATCGGCAGCTCGTGTGGATCGAACAGGCGGGTTTCCGCCCCGAGCTTTTCCAGCAGCCGCTGCGCCTCCAGCGCCAGCTTGCGGCTGAACGACTGAGGCCGCAGCGAGCCGTACAGGATCAGGATGCGCGGGCGGTGCGGCCGCGCGGCCGGGTCGTTGAGCTTGGTGGCCGTCGGGATGTCTAAGGCACCTGGGACCACGTTGGGGATCTGCTGCACGGGGTTGTCCTGCGATATCGATTCCATTATTCTAGAATTATGGAACATAACACTGCAACCCACGCTCTTGCTGCCCTGGGCCACGCCACCCGCCTGTCGATCTTCCGCCTGCTGGTACAGGCCGGCAGCGGCGGCAAGCTGGCCGGTGACATTGCCCAGACGCTCTGCTTGCCTGGCGCCACGCTCTCCTTCCACCTGAAGGAACTGCTGGCTGCGGGACTGATCAGCGCCGAGCAACGTGGCCGGACCATCTGCTACCGGGCCGAGTTCGTGGCAATGAACGAGCTGGTGGCCTACCTCACTGAAAACTGCTGTGCCGACGAACAGGCCTGTGAACGCCCCGCAGGCTGCTGACCAACCCACCTTAGAGATCGCTCAGATGACCCGTCGCGTCCTGTTCTTGTGTACCGGTAATTCCGCTCGCAGTGTGTTGGCCGAATCGACCCTGAAAAAGTGGGGCCAAGACCGCTACGAGTCCTTCAGCGCCGGCAGCCAGCCGGCCGGCCGTGTCAACCCGTTTGCCATTGCTCAGTTGCAGCGCGAGGGTTTCCCGGTGGACGGCCTTCGCAGCAAGTCGTGGGACGAGTTCGCCGAAGCGGATGCCGCGCCGATGGATCTGATCGTCACCGTCTGC
>NZ_JBXUHP010000036.1:0-904 GCF_057179845.1 Stenotrophomonas maltophilia group sp. SKK55 | reverse complement strand
GCAGACGGTGACGATCAGATCCATCGGCGCGGCATCCGCTTCGGCGAACTCGTCCCACGACTTGCTGCGAAGGCCGTCCACCGGGAAACCCTCGCGCTTCAACTGAGCAATGGCAAACGGGTTGACACGGCCGGCCGGCTGGCTGCCGGCGCTGAAGGACTCGTAGCGGCCTTGGCCCCACTTCTTCAGGGTCGATTCGGCCAACACGCTGCGAGCGGAATTACCGGTACACAAGAACAGGACGCGACGGGTCATCTGAGCGATCTCTAAGGTGGGTTGGTCAGCAGCCAACGGGTCGTTCGCAGGCCTGTTCGTCGGCACAACAGTTCTCCGTGAGATAGGCCACCAATGCGGTCATCGCCTCGAACTCGGCCCGGTAGCAGATCGTCCGACCACGTTGCTCGGCGCTGATCAGGCCCGCAGCCAACAGTTCCTTCAGGTGGAAGGAGAGCGTGGCGCCAGGCAAGCAGAGCGTCTGGGCAATGTCACCGGCCAGCTTGCCGCCGCTGCCGGCCTGTACAAGCAGGCGGAAGATCGACAGGCGGGTGGCGTGGCCCAAGGCAGCAAGAGCGTGGGTTGCAGTGTTATGTTCCATGATTCTAGAATAATAGAATCGATTCCGTAGGACAACCCCGTGCAGCAGATCCCCAACTTGGTCCCAGGTGCCTTGGACATTCCGACGGCCACCAAGCTCAACGACCCGGCCGCGCAGCCGCACCGCCCGCGCATCCTGATCCTGTACGGCTCGCTGCGGCCTCAGTCGTTCAGCCGCAAGCTGGCGCTGGAGGCGCAGCGGCTGCTGGAACAGCTCGGGGCGGAAACCCGCCTGTTCGATCCACACGAGCTGCCGATGCTTGACTCGGTGCCAGCCACCCACCCAAAGGTGCAGGAGCTGCGCCAGGCC
>NZ_JBXUHP010000035.1:0-421 GCF_057179845.1 Stenotrophomonas maltophilia group sp. SKK55 | reverse complement strand
TACATCATCAGGATCAGACCAATCGCGATCGGGATGTTGGTCGACCCTATGGAGAGGCTGTTCAACGCGCTGGGCACACCCTCGAACAACGCCCCCATACCAACGCCGAGCGCCATGGCGGCGAAGATCCAGAGCGTGAGATACCGGTCCAGGAAGGACAGGCGGGAGGTATCAGTGGTCATGGGGATTTCCGGAAGGACGGTCAGTTGATCTGTGCGATCGGGTCGAGCCGGGCCTTGAGGGCCTCGCAGTCATCCCAGGCGCTGTCGGAGATCTCCAGGAAGGCCCTCAGGCGCGCCTTGATGATCTGGTGCGCGCGATCAAAGGCTTCGGCTTTCTCTCCGTCCGAGCCTTCAACGCCGGCCGGATCGAACAGGCCCCAGTGCACCCGTACAAAGTCGCCGAACACTACCGGGCATGC
>NZ_JBXUHP010000033.1:0-16722 GCF_057179845.1 Stenotrophomonas maltophilia group sp. SKK55 | reverse complement strand
CGACGTCGAGCGTGGCCAGGTGCTGGCCAAGCCGGGCACGATCAAGCCGCACACCAAGTTCGAAGGCGAAGTGTACGTCCTGTCGAAGGACGAGGGCGGCCGCCACACCCCGTTCTTCAACGGCTACCGTCCGCAGTTCTACTTCCGCACCACCGACATCACCGGCGCCGCCAAGCTGCCGGAAGGCGTCGAAATGGTGATGCCGGGTGACAACGTCAAGATGGAAGTCACCCTGATCAACCCGGTGGCCATGGACGAAGGCCTGCGCTTCGCCATCCGCGAAGGCGGTCGTACCGTCGGCGCCGGCGTGGTCTCGAAGATCATCGAGTAAGCCTGCAGTGCCGGTGGTTGCATAGCGCCGCCGGTTACGCGAATGGCGGGCCGGGAACCTCGGTCCGCCTTCGCCGTCTAAGGGAAGGCAAGTTTTCAACGTACGCCAGTAGCTCAATTGGCAGAGCAGCGGTCTCCAAAACCGCAGGTTGGGGGTTCGAGTCCCTCCTGGCGTGCCATCTGCCCACCTTATCCAGCGGCCTGGGCCGCTAAAGCAGACACAGCCGGATGAATAGCAAGATCGAACACTCCAAGGACAACTCCGCCAACGGTGGAGATATCGTCAAGTATGTCGCCGCATCGCTGCTGGTGCTGGCCGGTCTGTTCGTCTGGTTCTGGTTCTCCGCCGACTCCGGTCGCGCCGCCCAGCTGGGTGCGTGGGCGGGTCAGCTGCGTGCATTGGCGGTCGTGGTCGGTCTGGTTGGCGGTATCGGCGTGTTCATGCTGACCGGCAAGGGGCGCGACACCCGCGAATTCCTCTCCGAGTCGCGCTTCGAACTGCGCAAGGTGGTCTGGCCGACGCGCCAGGAAGCCGTCCGCATGACCTGGGTCGTGATCGTCGTGGTGCTCATCCTCAGTCTTCTGCTGGGTGGCTTCGACTTCCTGATCCAGAAACTGACTCAGTGGTTCCTGAGCCGCTAAGGAGAATTGCATGAAGCGTTGGTACGTCGTTCACGCCTATTCGGGCTTCGAGAAGTCGGTGGCGCAGGCTCTGCGCGATCGCATCGTCCGTGACGGCATGGAAGAGCGCTTCGGCGACGTCCTGGTCCCGACCGAGGAAGTGGTCGAGATGCGCGCCGGCCAGAAGCGCCGTTCCGAGCGCAAGTTCTTCCCGGGTTACGTGCTGGTCCAGATCGAGACCCACGAGGAAGCCGGCATTCCGCGCATCGACAACGAAAGCTGGCATCTGGTCAAGGAAACCCCGCGGGTCATGGGCTTCATCGGCGGCACCGCCGATCGTCCGCTGCCGATCGCCGATTCCGAGGCCGAGGCCATCCTGAACCGCGTTCAGGAGGGTGTCGAGAAGCCGCGTCCGAAGGTGCTGTTCGAGCCGGGCCAGATGGTCCGCGTCACCGACGGTCCGTTCAACGATTTCAATGGCGTCGTCGAAGAAGTCAACTACGAGAAGAGCCGTCTGCGCGTCTCGGTGCTGATCTTCGGTCGTGCCACTCCGGTCGAGCTGGAGTTCGGCCAGGTCGAAAAGGCCGTCTGACCTGTCCTGTCGAGTCGAGCCATGCTCGACTCCGGGGTCTGGATGGTGCGGTAGTCGGGCATGGCTCGACTCTCCAAAGGGAACCGGGCCTGGCCCGGTTCCGTTCGTTTACCTGCCGCTTCAGGCATGTGAAGAAAAAACCTGTTATAGTGCGCGGCTCCCCGCTGGGGAAGCCAGCAGGACGAGGCCGCCGCAAGGTGGCCTTCAGCATGATTTCAAAACGCGATGCCGGGACGCGTGATTCCCGGTCCGATGGGGAGCCTGTTGTCGAAAGGCGCTAGCACCCGGAGAGCACTCACATGGCAAAGAAAGTTGTCGGTTACATCAAGCTGCAGGTGAAGGCCGGTCAGGCCAACCCCTCGCCGCCGGTCGGTCCTGCGCTGGGTCAGCGTGGCCTGAACATCATGGAATTCTGCAAGGCGTTCAACGCTGCCACGCAGAAGCTCGAGCCGGGTCTGCCGGTTCCGGTGATCATCACGGCCTACTCGGACCGTACGTTCACCTTCATCACCAAGAGCACCCCGGCTACCACCCTGCTGAAGAAGGCCGCTGGCATCTCGTCGGGCTCCAAGCGCCCGAACACCGAGAAGGTCGGCAAGGTCACCCGTAAGCAGCTGGAAGAGATCGCCAAGGCGAAGGAACCGGATCTGACTGCCGCCGACCTGGACGCCGCCGTGCGTACCATCGCTGGCTCTGCCCGTTCCATGGGCCTCGTGGTGGAGGGTTAATAAGATGGCACAGACCAAGCGTGAGAAGGCCATCAAGGCCGCCGTCGTTCCGGGCAAGGCATACGCCTTCGAGGACGCGATCAACATCCTGAAGACCGCCACCAAGGCCAAGTTCGTCGAGTCGATCGACGTCGCCGTGCGCCTGGGCGTCGATGCGAAGAAGTCCGACCAGCAGGTCCGTGGCTCCACCGTGCTGCCGGCCGGTACCGGCAAGTCGGTCCGCGTCGCCGTGTTCGCTCCGGCCGGTGCCAAGGCTGACGAAGCCCTGGCTGCTGGCGCCGACGCCGTCGGTATGGATGACCTGGCCGAGAAGATGCAGGCCGGCGATCTGAACTACGACGTCGTCATCGCGACCCCGGACGCCATGCGCGTCGTCGGTAAGCTGGGCACCGTGCTGGGCCCGCGCGGCCTGATGCCGAACCCGAAGGTCGGCACCGTTTCCCCGAACCCGGGTGAAGCCGTGAAGAACGCCAAGTCGGGTCAGGTCCGTTACCGCACCGACAAGGCCGGCATCATCCACTGCACCATCGGCAAGGCCGACTTCGCCGAAGACGCGCTGAAGTCGAACCTGACCGCGCTGCTGCTGGACCTGATCAAGGCCAAGCCGGCCACCTCGAAGGGCACCTACCTGCAGAAGGTTTCGGTCAGCTCGACGATGGGCCCGGGCGTCACCGTCGACCAGTCGTCGCTGACCCTGAAGTAATTGTTTCAAGCGGTCACGGTGCCCCGGGTGCCGTGACCGTGACATTTGAAGGCATCGCTGGCAGTGCATCGCCCGCGGTAGCCGTCAAAGACCGCAGGCGCGGTCGTGGCAATACCGGCGACGGGCATGGAAGCTCGATCTGGCAAGGAGTCGCCGCCGGAGCAGTCAGGAGCGCTTAATCGATTCCCCGGAATCACCCTGCGTAGATGGTGCCCTTCTGGAGTTTTTCTGGTTCACGCACGTCTGGGTTTCCCAGGTTGGCCCACTCCAGGTCTAGAACGGCCCACCCCCGGAACATCATCCCGATGTTCCCGGCGTCCAGGATGGATGCCGCACAGGACCGCACACGGCAGGAGCCGTAAGCGGAGTTCAATAGGAGGAGTGCAATGGCTCTCAATCTGTCCCAGAAGCAAGAAGTAGTCGCCGAGCTGGCAGACGTCGCCGCCAAGGCCCACTCCTTGATCGCAGCCGAATACGCTGGCACCACGGTCGCCCAGATGACCGCGATGCGCAAGCAGGCTCGTGAAACCGGTGTTTTCTTGAAGGTTGTCAAGAACACCCTGGCTTCGCGTGCCGTTGAAGGCACCGAGTTCGCAGTCGCCCAGGACCAGATGGTTGGTCCGCTGCTGTACGCGTTCTCGCTCGAGGAGCCCGGCGCTGCCGGTCGCCTGATCAAGGAAGCCGCCAAGGGCAACGACAAGCTGAAGGCTAAGGTCGTCGCCATCGGTGGTGAAGTGTTCCCGGCGAGCCACGTCGACGTGCTGGCATCGCTGCCGACCCGCGACCAGGCCCTGGCCATGCTGGCCCGCGTCCTGACCGAGCCGGTCACGATGTTTGCCCGCGCCATCAAGGCCGTTGGCGAGAAGCAGGGTGGTGGCGATGTCGCCGCTGACGCTGCCGAGCCGGCCGCCGAGACCGCCTGAGTTTCGACTTACCGTGGTTCCTGACGGAACCTCAATCCAGAAAATCATCCAAAGGTATTAATCATGTCCCTTACCAACGAACAGATCGTCGACGCCATCGCCGAGAAGTCCCTGATGGAAGTGATGGAGCTGGTCAAGGCCATCGAAGAGAAGTTCGGCGTCTCCGCCGCTGCTCCGGTTGCCGTGGCTGCTGCCGCTGGCCCGGCTGCTGCTGTTGAAGAGCAGACCGAATTCGTCGTCACCCTGAAGACTGCCGGCGAGAAGAAGGTCGAAGTCATCAAGGCCGTCCGCGCCATCACCGGCCTGGGCCTGAAGGAAGCGAAGGACCTGGCCGAAGCCGGCGGCGTCCTGAAGGACAACGCTTCGAAGGAAGAAGCCGAGAAGATGAAGAAGGACCTGGAAGCTGCTGGCGCGACTGTCGAAGTCAAGTAAGCAGTTACCTTGCATCGTCACCGATTCGCGGCGATGCAGCCAAGGCTGGGGGCGTAAGCCCCCGGCCTTTGGTCGTTGTTGCGGTGTTGTAGATCCGCGCCATGCGTGGATGTGAAAAAAGCAGGAAAAAGCCCAACACGGGCTGCAGTCAAACCCCGGCAGGCCAGCGCCGAGCGCGGCAGCGGGGGAGTGGTAGCAGACGAGTTGGCAGTTGGAAGTAGCGGGAGAAGGCGTGCTGGTGCCGGCAATACCAGCGACTTCCAACTGACAATTTCAAGTTCCCTTCGGATCGTGGGCGCACGATCCGCACAACAAGGTGGAAGACCTCATGACGTCCTATTCGTTCACCGAAAAAAAGCGTATCCGCAAGGATTTCGGCAAGCAGCGCTCGATTCTCGAAGTGCCGTTCCTGCTCGCCATCCAGGTGGATTCCTATCGTGAATTCCTGCAGGAAAACGTCGATCCGGCCAAGCGCACGGACCACGGCCTGCACGCTGCGCTGAAGTCGGTCTTCCCGATCGCCAGCTACAGCGGCAACGCTGCCCTGGAATACGTCGGCTACAAGCTGGGCGAACCGGTCTTCGACGAGCGTGAGTGCCGCCAGCGCGGCATGAGCTACGGCGCCCCGCTGCGCGTGACCGTGCGCCTGGTGATCTACGACCGTGAGTCGTCGACCAAGGCCATCAAGTACGTGAAGGAGCAGGAGGTCTATCTGGGCGAAATCCCGCTGATGACCGAGAACGGCACCTTCATCGTCAACGGCACCGAGCGCGTCATCGTCTCCCAGCTGCACCGCTCGCCGGGCGTGTTCTTCGACCACGACCGTGGCAAGACCCACAGCTCGGGCAAGCTGCTGTACAGCGCCCGCATCATTCCCTACCGCGGCTCCTGGCTGGACTTCGAGTTCGACCCGAAGGACGCGCTGTTCACCCGTATCGACCGCCGCCGCAAGCTGCCGGTGTCGATCCTGCTGCGCGCGCTCGGCTACAGCAACGAAGAGATGCTGGCCGAGTTCTTCGAGATCAACACCTTCCACATCAACCCGGATGAAGGCGTCCAGCTGGAGCTGGTGCCGGAGCGCCTGCGTGGCGAGACCCTGGGCTTCGACCTCGCCGACGGCGACAAGGTCATCGTGGAAGCCGGCAAGCGCATCACCGCGCGCCACATCAAGCAGCTGGAAGCCTCGGGCATCGCCGCCCTGGCCGTGCCGGACGACTACATCGTCGGCCGCATCCTGTCGCACGACGTGGTCGATGCCTCGACCGGCGAACTGCTGGCCCAGGCCAACGACGAGATCACGGACGAGCAGCTGCAGGCCTTCCGCAAGGCCGGTGTGGATGCCGTGGGCACCCTGTGGGTGAACGACCTGGATCGTGGCCCGTACCTGTCCAACACCCTGCGTATCGACCCGACCAAGACCCAGCTGGAAGCCCTGGTCGAGATCTACCGCATGATGCGTCCGGGCGAGCCGCCGACCAAGGATGCCGCGCAGAACCTGTTCCACAACCTGTTCTTCACCTTCGAGCGCTACGACCTGTCCGCGGTCGGCCGCATGAAGTTCAACCGTCGCGTGGGCCGCAAGGAAACCACCGGCGAAGCCGTGCTGTACGACAGCAAGTACTTCGGCGAGCGCAACGACGAAGAGTCCAAGCGCCTGGTCGCTGCCCACGGCGAAAGCTCCGACATCCTGGACGTGATCAAGGTCCTGACCGAGATCCGCAACGGTCGCGGCGTGGTCGACGACATCGATCACCTGGGCAACCGTCGCGTGCGTTCGGTCGGCGAAATGGCCGAGAACGTGTTCCGCGTCGGCCTGGTCCGCGTCGAGCGTGCGGTCAAGGAGCGCCTGTCGATGGCCGAATCGGAAGGCCTGACCCCGCAGGAACTGATCAACGCCAAGCCGGTCGCCGCTGCCATCAAGGAGTTCTTCGGCTCCTCGCAGCTGTCGCAGTTCATGGACCAGAACAACCCGCTGTCGGAAGTGACGCACAAGCGTCGCGTCTCGGCCCTGGGCCCGGGCGGCCTGACCCGTGAGCGCGCCGGCTTCGAAGTGCGCGACGTGCACCCGACCCATTACGGCCGCGTCTGCACCATCGAAACCCCGGAAGGCCCGAACATCGGCCTGATCAACTCGCTGGCCGTGTACGCCCGCACCAACAAGTACGGTTTCCTCGAGACCCCGTACCGCAAGGTCGTGGACGGCAAGGTCTATGACGAAGTCGAGTTCCTGTCGGCCATTGAAGAGAACGAGTACGTCATTGCGCAGGCCAACGCGCTGACCGACGCCAAGGGCACCCTGACCGAGCAGTTCGTTCCGTGCCGCTTCCAGGGCGAATCGCTGCTGAAGCCGCCGGCGGAAGTCCACTTCATGGACGTTTCGCCGATGCAGACCGTCTCGATCGCGGCCGCGCTGGTTCCGTTCCTGGAGCACGATGACGCGAACCGCGCACTGATGGGCGCCAACATGCAGCGTCAGGCCGTGCCGACCCTGCGTTCGCAGAAGCCGCTGGTCGGTACCGGCATCGAGCGCGCCGTGGCGCGTGACTCGGGTGTGACCGTGAACGCCCGTCGTGGTGGTGAGATCGTGCAGATCGACGCCGCCCGCATCGTGGTCAAGGTCAATGAGGAAGAGATCGTTGGCGCCACCGACGCCGGCGTGGACATCTACAACCTGGTCAAGTACACCCGGTCGAACCAGAACACCTGCATCAACCAGCGTCCGCTGGTCCAGGTGGGTGACGTCATCGCCCGCGGTGACGTGCTGGCCGACGGTCCGTCCACCGACATCGGCGAGCTGGCCCTGGGCCAGAACATGCTGATCGCGTTCATGCCGTGGAACGGCTACAACTTCGAAGACTCCATCCTGCTCTCCGAGCGCGTGGTGGAAGAGGATCGCTACACCACGATCCACATCGAAGAGCTGACCTGCGTCGCGCGTGACACCAAGCTGGGGCCGGAGGAAATCTCCGCCGACATCCCGAACGTCTCCGAGCAGGCGCTGAACCGCCTGGACGAGAGCGGCGTGGTGTACATCGGTGCCGAAGTGCGCGCCGGCGACATCCTGGTCGGCAAGGTCACCCCGAAGGGCGAAAGCCAGCTGACCCCGGAAGAGAAGCTGCTGCGCGCGATCTTCGGCGAGAAGGCTTCGGACGTTAAGGACAGCTCGCTGCGCGTTCCGCCGGGCATGGACGGCACCGTCATCGACGTGCAGGTCTTCACCCGCGACGGCATCGAGAAGGACAAGCGCGCCCGCCAGATCGAAGAGTCCGAAATCAAGCGCGTCAAGAAGGACTTCGATGACCAGTTCCGCATCCTGGAAGCGGCCATCTACATGCGTCTGCGTTCGCAGATCGTGGGCAAGGTGGTCAATGGTGGTGCTGGCCTGAAGAAGGGTGACGTGATCACCGACGCCTTCCTCGACGGCCTGAAGAAGTCTGACTGGTTCGCCCTGCGCATGAAGGACGAGGACGCCTCGGAAGCCATCGAGCGCGCCCAGAAGCAGATCCAGGCGCACGAGAAGGAATTCGAGCGTCGCTTCGCCGACAAGCGCGGCAAGATCACCGCGGGCGACGACCTCGCCCCGGGCGTGCTGAAGATGGTCAAGGTGTTCCTGGCGGTGAAGCGCCGCATCCAGCCGGGCGACAAGATGGCAGGCCGCCACGGCAACAAGGGTGTGGTGTCCAACGTGGTGCCGGTCGAGGACATGCCGTACATGGCCTCGGGCGAGACCGTGGACATCGTGCTGAACCCGCTGGGCGTGCCGTCGCGTATGAACATCGGCCAGATCCTGGAAGTGCACCTGGGCTGGGCCGCCAAGGGCCTGGGTCGCAAGATCCAGGCGATGCTGGAAGCCCAGGCCGCGGTGGCCGACCTGCGCAAGTTCCTGGACGACATCTACAACCACGACGACACCAACGTGGCCAACCGTGTCGACCTGTCGCAGTTCAGCGACGAGGAACTGCTGCGCCTGGCCCGCAACCTGACCGACGGCGTGCCGATGGCCACCCCGGTCTTCGACGGCGCCACCGAAGCGGAAATCAAGCGCATGCTGGAACTGGCCGACCTGCCGAGCAGTGGCCAGACCCAGCTGTACGACGGCCGCACCGGTGAAGCCTTCGACCGCCATACCACCGTCGGTTACATGCACTACCTGAAGCTGAACCACCTGGTCGACGACAAGATGCACGCCCGTTCGACCGGTCCGTACTCGCTCGTCACCCAGCAGCCGCTGGGCGGCAAGGCGCAGTTCGGCGGCCAGCGCTTCGGTGAAATGGAAGTCTGGGCGCTGGAAGCCTACGGCGCGGCCTACACCCTGCAGGAAATGCTGACGGTGAAGTCCGATGACGTGCAGGGCCGCAACCAGATGTACAAGAACATCGTCGACGGCGAGCACGAGATGGTCGCGGGCATGCCGGAATCCTTCAACGTGCTCGTGAAGGAAATCCGCTCGCTGGCCATCAACATGGAACTGGAAGACAACTGATCCATGCCGGCGCGGCGGTCCGCCGCCGCGCCGCTGGCAGTGAACTGAAAGCCCATCGACACAGCATTCCTCCTTCTGGAGAACACCATGAAAGACCTGCTCAACCTCTTCAACCAGCAGCGCCAGACGCTGGACTTCGACGCGATCAAGATCGCGCTGGCCTCGCCGGACCTGATCCGTTCGTGGTCCTTCGGCGAAGTGAAGAAGCCGGAAACCATCAACTACCGTACCTTCAAGCCGGAACGCGACGGCCTGTTCTGCGCCGCCATCTTCGGCCCGGTGAAGGACTACGAGTGCCTGTGCGGCAAGTACAAGCGCATGAAGCACCGCGGCGTGGTCTGCGAAAAGTGCGGCACCGAAGTGACCCTGGCCAAGGTGCGTCGTGAGCGCATGGGCCACATCGACCTGGCTTCGCCGGTCGCGCACATCTGGTTCCTCAAGTCGCTGCCGTCGCGCATTGGCCTGATGCTGGACATGACCCTGCGCGACATCGAGCGCGTGCTGTACTTCGAAGCGTACGTGGTGACCGAGCCGGGCCTGACCGCCCTGGAGCGCCGCCAGCTGCTGACCGAAGAACAGTACCTGCAGGCCCGCCAGGAGCACGGCGACGACTTCGACGCCGCGATGGGCGCCGAGGCCGTCTACGAACTGCTGCGCACGATCGACCTGCAGTCGGAGATGACCCGCCTGCGCGAGGAAATCGCTGCTACCGGTTCGGAAACCAAGCTCAAGCGCCTCACCAAGCGCATCAAGCTGATCGAAGCCTTCCTGGAATCGGGCAACCGTCCGGAATGGATGGTCATGACCGTGCTGCCGGTGCTGCCGCCGGACCTGCGTCCGCTGGTTCCGCTGGATGGCGGCCGCTTCGCGACCTCCGACCTGAACGACCTGTACCGCCGCGTCATCAACCGCAACAACCGCCTGCGCCGCCTGCTCGAACTGAGCGCGCCGGACATCATCGTGCGCAATGAAAAGCGCATGCTGCAGGAATCGGTCGATGCGCTGCTGGACAACGGCCGTCGCGGCCGTGCCATCACCGGCACCAACAAGCGCCCGCTGAAGTCGCTGGCCGACATGATCAAGGGCAAGCAGGGTCGCTTCCGCCAGAACCTGCTCGGCAAGCGCGTCGACTACTCTGGCCGTTCGGTCATCGTGGTCGGTCCGTACCTGCGCCTGCACCAGTGCGGCCTGCCGAAGAAGATGGCGCTCGAGCTGTTCAAGCCGTTCGTCTTCGCCAAGCTGCAGCGTCGTGGCCTGGCCACCACCATCAAGGCTGCCAAGAAGCTGGTCGAGCGCGAAGAAGCCGAAGTCTGGGACATCCTGGAAGAGGTCATCCGCGAGCATCCGGTGATGCTGAACCGTGCGCCGACCCTGCACCGCCTGGGCATCCAGGCGTTCGAGCCGGTGCTGATCGAAGGCAAGGCCATCCAGCTGCACCCGCTGGTCTGCACCGCGTTCAACGCCGACTTCGACGGTGACCAGATGGCCGTCCACGTGCCGCTCTCGCTGGAAGCCCAGCTGGAAGCGCGTGCGCTGATGATGTCGACCAACAACATCCTGTCGCCGGCCAACGGCGAGCCGATCATCGTGCCGTCGCAGGACGTCGTGCTGGGTCTGTACTACATGACCCGCTCGCTGGAGAACAAGAAGGGCGAGGGCATGGCCTTCGCCAACATCGCCGAAGTCAAGCGCGCCTACGACAACCGCGTGGTGGAACTGCACGCCAAGGTCAAGGTCCGCATTACCGAGGTGGTGACCGACGAAGACGGCAACAAGCAGAACAAGACCTCGATCGTGGACACCACGATCGGTCGCGCCCTGCTGGCTGAAATCCTGCCGGAAGGCCTGCCGTTCGCGCTGGCCAATGTCGAGCTGACCAAGAAGAACATCAGCCGCCTGATCAACTCCAGCTACCGCCAGCTCGGCCTGAAGGACACGGTCGTGTTCGCCGACAAGCTGATGTACACCGGCTTCGCCTATGCGACCCGCGCCGGCGTCTCGATCGGCATCGACGACATGCTGATCCCGGACGAGAAGAAGGGCATCCTCACCGAGGCCGAAGCCGAAGTGCTGGAAATCCAAGAGCAGTACCAGTCGGGCCTGGTCACCGCCGGCGAGCGCTACAACAAGGTGGTCGACATCTGGTCGCGCACCAACGAGCGCATCGCCAAGGCGATGATGGACACCATCGGTACCGAGAAGGTCGTCAATGCCAAGGGCGAGACCATCGACCAGAAGTCGATGAACTCGCTGTACATCATGGCCGACTCCGGTGCGCGTGGTTCGCAGGCGCAGATCCGTCAGCTGGCCGGCATGCGTGGCCTGATGGCCCGCCCGGACGGCTCGATCATCGAGACGCCCATCAAGGCGAACTTCCGCGAAGGCCTGAACGTGCAGGAGTACTTCAACTCCACCCACGGTGCCCGTAAGGGTCTGGCCGATACCGCGCTGAAGACCGCGAACTCGGGTTACCTGACCCGTCGCCTGGTCGACGTGGCGCAGGACGTGGTGATCACCGAAGTGGATTGCGGTACCACCGAAGGCCTGATCATGACCCCGATCGTGGAAGGCGGCGACGTGGTCGAGCCGCTGAAGGATCGCGTGCTGGGCCGCGTGGTTGCCGAGGACGTGTTCCTGCCGGGCAACGACGAAGATCCGATCGTCACCCGCAACACCCTGCTGGACGAAGCCTGGGTTGCCAAGCTGGAAGATGCCGGCGTGCAGACCATCAAGGTCCGCTCGACCATCTCCTGTGAATCGGCTTTCGGTGTCTGCTCGCGCTGCTACGGCCGCGACCTGGCGCGTGGCCACCTGGTCAACATCGGTGAGGCGGTCGGCGTCATCGCCGCCCAGTCCATCGGTGAGCCGGGTACCCAGCTGACCATGCGTACGTTCCACATCGGTGGTGCGGCGTCGCGAGCTGCTGCGGTCGACAACATCACCGTCAAGACCACCGGCTCGGTCAAGTTCAGCAACCTCAAGTCCGTGGAGCACGCCAACGGCTCGCTGGTGGCGGTGTCGCGCTCGGGCGAAATCTCGGTGCTCGATGCGCACGGCCGTGAGCGTGAGCGTTACAAGCTGCCGTACGGTGCGACCATCACGTCCAAGGACGGTGATGCGATCAAGGCTGGCCAGACCGTGGCCAACTGGGATCCGCATAATCACCCGATCGTGTCGGAAGTGGCCGGCTTCATCCGCTTCATCGACTTCGTCGATGGCGTCACCGTCATCGAGAAGACCGACGAGCTGACCGGCCTGGCCTCGCGCGAAATCACCGATCCGAAGCGTCGTGGTACCCAGGCCAAGGACCTGCGCCCGATCGTGCGCATCGTCGACGCCAAGGGCAACGACCTGTCGATCCCGGGCACCGACCTGCCGGCGCAGTACCTGCTGCCGCCGCGTTCGATCGTCAATCTGCAGGACGGCGCCCCGGTGGGCGTGGGCGACGTCGTCGCCAAGATCCCGCAGGAAGCGTCGAAGACCCGCGACATCACCGGTGGTCTGCCGCGCGTGGCCGACCTGTTCGAAGCGCGCAAGCCGAAGGATCCGGCGGTGCTGGCCGAGCGTTCGGGCATCATCAGCTTCGGCAAGGACACCAAGGGCAAGCAGCGCCTGATCATCAAGGACACTGATGGTTCGGAGCACGAAGAGCTGATCCCGAAGTACCGCCAGGTCATCGTGTTCGAAGGCGAGCATGTCACCAAGGGTGAAACCATCGTGGACGGCGAGCCGAGCCCGCAGGACATCCTGCGCCTGCTGGGTGTCGAGCCGCTGGCTGCCTACCTGGTCAAGGAAATCCAGGACGTGTACCGCCTGCAGGGCGTGAAGATCAACGACAAGCACATCGAGGTGATCACCCGCCAGATGCTGCGCAAGGTCGAGATCACCGACCAGGGCAGCAGCAAGTTCCTGAACGGCGAACAGGTGGAGCGCCAGCGCGTTATCGAGGAGAATGCGCGCCTGTCGACCCGCAACGAACTGCCGGCGCGCTTCGATCCGGTCCTGCTGGGTATCACCAAGGCCTCGCTGGCGACCGAATCGTTCATCTCGGCGGCCTCCTTCCAGGAGACCACCCGAGTGCTGACCGAGGCTGCCGTCCGCGGTACCAAGGACAACCTGCGTGGCCTGAAGGAAAACGTCATCGTCGGCCGCCTGATTCCGGCCGGTACCGGCCTGTCCTACCACAGCAGCCGCCGTCGCGGCGCTTCCGGTCTCACCGACTCGGAAATGCAGACCCTGGCCGGCACCCCGGCTGCGGTCGAGTCCCCGGTGGTTGAAGCCGAAGCTGAACAGGCCTCGGGCGAAGAATGAGGTATCCGGTCCGGCCGCAAGGCCGGACCACCCCATCGGTCCATCGATGGGATTGGGAAAGGGCAGGGGAGATCATCTGCGATCGACCCAGCCAACCTGAACGGGGTACATGGAGGCCCCCCAGTAACGTCCCGGGATCAGGGACGGGCTTGACAGGAGGCGTTTGACTGCTTTCCTTGCAGGTTGCTACAATCGTCTGTCTCAGCAGGCCAAAATTTCGGCCTGCTTTAACATTTCCGCATCTCTGGCCGGATTTTCCGGCCACCAATCAGAAGAACCTACTGATGGCGACGATCAACCAGCTGGTCCGCAAGCCGCGGCAAGCGACCACCTACAAGAGTGCCTCGCCGGCGCTCGACAAGTGCCCGCAGCGCCGTGGCGTCTGCACCCGTGTCTACACCACCACTCCGAAGAAGCCGAACTCGGCTCTGCGCAAGGTTGCCAAGGTCCGCCTGACCAACCAGGAAGAAGTGATTTCCTACATCGGTGGTGAAGGCCACAACCTGCAGGAGCACTCCGTGGTCCTGATCCGCGGCGGTCGCGTCAAGGACCTGCCGGGTGTGCGTTACCACACCGTTCGTGGCTCGCTCGACGCCGCCGGCGTTGCCAAGCGTCGCCAGGCCCGTTCCAAGTACGGCGCCAAGCGTCCGAAGGCATAAGGAGAGAGCACTATGTCGCGTAAGGGTAATACTCCGCAGCGTTCCGTCCTGCCCGATCCGAAGCACGGAAGCGAAACCATCGCCCGTTTCATCAACATGGTCATGCAGAGCGGCAAGAAGTCCGTCGCCGAAAAGATCGTGTACGGCGCCATGGACGTGATCACCGAGAAGAACAGCAGCGCCAACGCCATTGAACTGGTGCAGAAGGCTCTGGACAACGTCGCTCCGGCGGTCGAAGTCAAGTCGCGCCGCGTCGGTGGTGCCACCTACCAGGTGCCGGTCGAAGTGCGTTCGTCGCGCAAGATGGCCCTGGCCATGCGCTGGCTGATCGACTCCGCGCGCAAGCGTGGTGAGAACACCATGCCGAAGAAGCTGGCTGCTGAACTGATCGACGCCTCGGAAAACCGCGGCGGCGCCATCAAGAAGCGCGAAGAAACCCACCGCATGGCCGAAGCCAACAAGGCATTCGCCCACTACCGCTGGTGAGTTTGACGGCCTTGTAAAACAGGCAGGGCAGCACCACTTCGGTGCGTGCTGCCTCGCGGTCCCAGAAGGACTGCGCCAATCCGAAGGCCGCCGAAAGGCGGCGTTCGGCCATCCGAAATCCAAGAAATCTGAGAGGCTCCCGTGGCCCGTTCCACTCCCATCGAGCGTTACCGTAACTTCGGCATCATGGCTCACATCGATGCCGGCAAGACCACCACGTCCGAGCGCATCCTGTTCTACACCGGCAAGAGCCACAAGATCGGTGAAGTGCACGACGGCGCCGCCACCATGGACTGGATGGAGCAGGAGCAGGAGCGTGGCATCACGATCCAGTCCGCTGCCACCACCGCGTTCTGGAAGGGCATGGACAAGTCCCTGCCGGAGCACCGCTTCAACATCATCGACACCCCCGGGCACGTCGACTTCACCATCGAAGTGGAGCGTTCGCTGCGCGTGCTCGACGGTGCCGTCTTCGTCCTGTGCGCCGTCGGTGGCGTGCAGCCGCAGTCGGAAACCGTGTGGCGCCAGGCCAACAAGTACCACGTGCCGCGCATCGCGTTCGTCAACAAGATGGACCGTACCGGTGCCAACTTCCAGAAGGTCGTCGGCCAGCTGAAGGCCAAGCTGGGCGCCGTTGCCGTGCCGATGCAGCTGCCGATCGGCGCTGAAGACAACTTCAAGGGCGTCGTCGACCTGCTGAAGATGAAGGCCATCCACTGGGATGAAGCTTCGCAGGGCATGAAGTTCGAATACAGCGACATCCCGGCCGAACTGCAGGGCCCGGCTGAAGAGGCTCGCCAGTTCATGGTCGAGACCGCTGCCGAAGCCAGCGAAGAGCTGATGGAAAAGTACCTGGGCGGCGAAGAGCTGGCCGAGGCTGAAATCATCAACGCGCTGCGTACCCGCACCCTGGCCACCGAGATCGTGCCGATGTACTGCGGCTCGGCCTTCAAGAACAAGGGCGTGCAGGCCATGCTGGACGGCGTGATCCAGCTGCTGCCGTCGCCGGTCGACGTGCCGGACGTGAAGGGCGTGGACGTTGACGACGACACCGTCGAAATGACCCGCAAGTCGGACGACAAGGCTCCGTTCTCGTCGCTGGCCTTCAAGATCATCACCGACCCGTTCGTCGGCGCGCTGACCTTCTTCCGTGTCTACTCGGGCACCCTGAACGGTGGCGACACCGTGCTGAACTCGGTGAAGGGCAAGAAGGAGCGCATCGGCCGCATCCTGCAGATGCACTCGAACAACCGCGAGGAAATCAAGGAAGTTCTGGCTGGTGACATCGCCGCTGCCGTGGGCCTGAAGGACACCACCACCGGTGACACCCTGTGCGCCGTGGACGCCCCGATCATCCTGGAGCGCATGACGTTCCCGGAGCCGGTGATCTCGATGGCCGTCGAGCCGAAGACCAAGTCGGACCAGGAAAAGATGGGCCTGGCCCTGGGCCGCCTGGCGCAGGAAGATCCGTCGTTCCGCGTCAAGACCGACGAAGAATCCGGCCAGACCATCATCTCGGGCATGGGCGAGCTGCACCTGGACATCATCGTTGACCGCCTGAAGCGCGAGTTCAACGTTGAAGCCAACGTCGGCGCGCCGCAGGTGGCCTACCGCGAAACCATCACCCTGGCCGACGTCAAGTCGGACTACAAGCACGCCAAGCAGTCCGGTGGTAAGGGTCAGTACGGTCACGTCGTGATCGAGCTGTCGCCGATCACCGCTGCCGACCGTGCCGATCCGAAGATCGCTCCGATGATCAAGGACGACTTCCTGTTCATCAACGACATCACCGGCGGCGTGATCCCGAAGGAATTCATCCCGTCGGTCGAGAAGGGCCTGCGCGAAACCATCACCAGCGGCCCGCTGGCTGGCTTCCCGGTCGTGGACGTCAAGGTGAAGCTGGTGTTCGGTTCGTACCACGACGTCGACTCCTCGGAAATGGCGTTCAAGCTGGCTTCGTCGATGGCCTTCAAGCAGGGCTTCGCCAAGGCCAAGCCGGTGCTGCTGGAGCCGATCATGAAGGTTGAGATCGTGACCCCGGAGGATTACCAGGGTGACGTGATGGGCGACGTCAGCCGTCGTCGCGGCGTGCTGCAGGGTTCCGACACCACCGGTGACGGTTCGGCCAGCATCATCAACGCGATGATCCCGCTGGGTGAAATGTTCGGCTACGCCACTGCGCTGCGTTCGCAGACCCAGGGCCGCGCCACCTTCACCATGGAATTCGATCACTACGAGCCGGCTCCGACCAACATCGCCGAAGCCGTCATGAAGAAGGGCTGAGCCTCGCTCAGCCTCTCTTGAAACCACTTACGAACAATCAAGGTATAGAACAATGGCAAAGGGTAAGTTCGAACGCACCAAGCCGCACGTCAACGTCGGCACCATCGGTCACGTCGACCACGGCAAGACCACGCTGACCGCCGCACTGACCAAGATCGGTGCCGAGCGCTT
>NZ_JBXUHP010000032.1:0-778 GCF_057179845.1 Stenotrophomonas maltophilia group sp. SKK55 | reverse complement strand
GGCGCTGAGGCCACTTCCCCGGATCTTTGAAAGTATGCGCAGGTATCTTGTGAAGGCGCCTGCAGGAAGGATGATTGTCCATCTTGCAGACGTTTGATCAAGCAACTATTAATTGTTTTAAAGCAAGCGATACGTTGCCAGAATCAATCATCTGCAGCTTTAAATTTTGATCTTCGGATCATGCAGTTTTAAGTGAAGAGTTTGATCCTGGCTCAGAGTGAACGCTGGCGGTAGGCCTAACACATGCAAGTCGAACGGCAGCACAGGAGAGCTTGCTCTCTGGGTGGCGAGTGGCGGACGGGTGAGGAATACATCGGAATCTACTCTGTCGTGGGGGATAACGTAGGGAAACTTACGCTAATACCGCATACGACCTACGGGTGAAAGCAGGGGACCTTCGGGCCTTGCGCGATTGAATGAGCCGATGTCGGATTAGCTAGTTGGCGGGGTAAAGGCCCACCAAGGCGACGATCCGTAGCTGGTCTGAGAGGATGATCAGCCACACTGGAACTGAGACACGGTCCAGACTCCTACGGGAGGCAGCAGTGGGGAATATTGGACAATGGGCGCAAGCCTGATCCAGCCATACCGCGTGGGTGAAGAAGGCCTTCGGGTTGTAAAGCCCTTTTGTTGGGAAAGAAATCCAGCTGGCTAATACCCGGTTGGGATGACGGTACCCAAAGAATAAGCACCGGCTAACTTCGTGCCAGCAGCCGCGGTAATACGAAGGGTGCAAGCGTTACTCGGAATTACTGGGCGTAAAGCGTGCGTAGGTGGT
>NZ_JBXUHP010000031.1:0-2108 GCF_057179845.1 Stenotrophomonas maltophilia group sp. SKK55 | reverse complement strand
AGCCACGCGGTGGTTCACCGCGGCCAAGTCATGGGCTGCCAATGATGCAGGCTGGTTCACCATCCTTGCGGTGGCCGGCTTCCTGGTCTTCGTCGTCGGCGTCGCCATCAGCAGTTACGGCCGCATCAAACTCGGCCCTGACCACAGTACGCCGGACTACAGCTACGGCTCCTGGTTCGCCATGTTGTTCGCTGCCGGCATGGGCATCGGTCTGATGTTCTTCGGCGTTGCCGAGCCCATCATGCACTACGCCACGCCGCCGGTCGGCTCGCCCGAGTCGGCCGCAGCTGCCCGCCAGGCCATGCGCATCACCTTCTTCCACTGGGGCATCCACGCATGGGCGATCTACGCAGTGGTAGCGCTGTCGCTGGCGTACTTTGCCTACCGGCACAATCTCCCGCTGCGTGTCCGATCCGCACTGTATCCGCTCATCGGCGATCGTATCCACGGCCCGTTGGGGCATGCTGTAGACACGTTCGCCGCGCTGGGTACCATCTTCGGCCTGGCCACCTCGCTGGGGCTGGGCGTCATGCAGATCAACGCCGGCCTGAACTACCTGTTCGGCCTGGAGGTCAGTACGCTCGTCCAGGTTGGCTTGATCACCGTCATCACACTGGTGGCGACCGGCTCGGTCGTGGCTGGCCTGGACAGCGGCGTACGCAGGCTGTCCGAGCTCAACATGATCCTGGCGGCAGCGTTGCTGGCCTTCGTGCTGGTCTGTGGACCCACCGTGCACCTGATGCAGGCACTGGTGCAGAACACCGGCATGTACGTTTCCCAGCTGTTCTCGATGACCTTCAACCTTTATGCCTACGAACCCACGGGTTGGCTGGGTGGCTGGACGCTGTTCTACTGGGGCTGGTGGATTGCCTGGTCGCCCTTCGTTGGCATGTTCATCGCGCGCATCTCACGTGGACGCACCGTCCGTGAGTTCGTGGTGGGGGTGTTGCTTGTGCCGCTTGGCTTCACATTCCTCTGGATGACCATCTACGGCAACACCGCGTTGCACATGGTGCGGGCGGAGGGCATCCAGCAGTTGGTGCAGGCGGTCTCAACCGACAGCTCGATGGCGCTCTTCGAGTTCCTGGAGCACCTGCCGCTGACCATGCTGACCTCTTCGCTGGCGG
The DNA here is from genome assembly GCF_057179845.1 of Stenotrophomonas maltophilia group sp. SKK55. Lineage (NCBI taxonomy): Bacteria > Pseudomonadati > Pseudomonadota > Gammaproteobacteria > Lysobacterales > Lysobacteraceae > Stenotrophomonas > Stenotrophomonas maltophilia group sp. SKK55. The sequence goes on along the minus strand of NZ_JBXUHP010000031.1, from coordinate 981 downwards.
TCATCCTGGTTGCGCTGTTCTTCGTAACCTCAGCGGACTCCGGTGCCCTGGTAATCGACATGCTTACCTCGAAGGGTGAGGAGGAATCGCCGGTCTGGCAGCGGATCTTCTGGGCGCTGCTGGTCGGCGGCCTTGCGATTGCCCTGCTGGTGGCCGGCGGCTTGGAATCATTGCAGGCGGCCACCATTGCCAGTGCGTTGCCATTTACGATCGTCATGATCCTGATGTGCTGGGGACTGCTGAAGGCCATGCATCTGGATGCAACCAAGCGCTCGATCCTGCGCGAGGCACGTATCTTGCCGGGTACCAGCGAGGATTGGCGGGCGCGCCTGCGCCTGCTGGCGCACAATCCGTTGAAGATCGAGGTGACCGGCTTCATCGAGCAGCGTGTCATCCCAGCATTGGAAGAGGTTGCGGCTGAGCTGCGCAAGCAGGATCTGCCGGTCCAAGTTTCCAAGGGGGAGGATGGTCGTGCGTGGCTGCAGGTTGGCCATGGCGAGGAGATGGACTTCTTCTACTCGGTACGGCCCCAGCCCTATGAGCCGCCGACGTTCGCCCTGCAGGATCCCCGTCGGCCGGTCAGCGAGGGTACCCGTCATTACCGTGCGGAGGTCTATCTGCGGGAGGGCGGGCAGGACTACGACGTCATGGGATGGACCAAGGTTCAACTCATCCACGATGTGCTCGATCAATACGAGCGCCACCGTCAGTTCCTGGACAAGGTGCGCTCGTAGAATCTGCACACAGATGCCGCCCGGAGTAGCGGCATCTGCCTTGGGTCGGGCATGACCCTGCGTTGACGTGGCCTCGGCGCCCGGCCGTGCTATTGATGGTCGAACTTCCCAGGAAGTAGCCCATGCTCACCAGATTGAGGCTTGCAGCCAGCAAAGTTACAAAGCGGATGTGGTTCCGCTCGACCCTGTATGGCGCCCTAGGCATCATCACGGCGTTGGCGGGCGCGTTCCTGAAGTTCCTCATTCC
>NZ_JBXUHP010000030.1:0-344 GCF_057179845.1 Stenotrophomonas maltophilia group sp. SKK55 | reverse complement strand
GACCGAACCTGGGTGTCATCCACGTCGATCCGACCACGAGCGTTGACAATGCCCAGTCCTTCCAGGTGCGACAATACCGGCCGGAAGCCGGTGCACCATATCACCGCGTCGAAGTTGCGTTCGCTGCCATCTGCCCACTGCATGCCGGTGGCGGTGAAACGGACGGGTGGCGGCATGGAGACCAGTACGCCGCGGCGCCGTGCGTCCACCACCGGCGGCACCATCACGATGTCGCCAAAACCATCTCGCTGAATATCCGGCTCGCGTCCTTCCTGCTGAGCCCTCCACTTCTCGGTTGCGCGTGCGAACAGAACGCGCCCGTCGACATCGTCGGCCAGGAAGGC
>NZ_JBXUHP010000029.1:0-1111 GCF_057179845.1 Stenotrophomonas maltophilia group sp. SKK55 | reverse complement strand
GTGCCCACTGGTACAGCCAGCGCCAAGGCGAGTTCCGTAACCCACCAGCAGTCCGGCAATCACCAATACCACTGCTCCGTTTGCGGAGAGCGCCGGCAGGGGTATGGGCCTGGCCACCATTGCCAAGCCTGACGCCAGGGCAAGTCCCGCCAGGAACAGGGCAGCACTGCTGCGTCCGCCGTCACCCGGCATGCCCAGTGTCCTGGCAAGCAGACCCGAGATGCCAGCAACGCGCCCGAGAAGGAGTAGATAGGCTCCGGCCGCTGTTCCGATCATCGCACCGCCAGCGAGCGGCCAATACCAGGCCAGATGAGAGAGCGTCATAGCAGGTCCACCGGCAGCTTGAGGTAGCGCACGCCGTTTTCTTCGGGTTCGGGCAGATGGCCGGCGCACATGTTGACCTGCACTGACGGCAGGATCAGCCGTGGCATCGGAAGCGTGGCATCACGAGCCTCCCGCAGTTCCACGAACATGGCTTCACTCACGCCCTCGTGCACATGCATGTTTGTTGTCCTTTCGGCACCGATGGTTGTTTCCCATGCGAAATGGTCCCGGCCGGTGGCTTTGTAGTCATGGCACAGGAATACGCGGGCGGCGTCGGGCAGGGACAGCAGGCGCTGGATCGAGCGATACAACTGGCGCGCCGAGCCACCTGGAAAGTCGCATCGGGCGGTGCCGTAGTCCGGCATGAACAGCGTGTCTCCAGGAAATACGGCGTCGCCGATCACGTACGCCAGACAAGCCGGGGTATGGCCTGGCACGTGCAGCGACATCGCGTGCAGATTACCGATGCGGAAGGAGGCACCGTCGGCGAACAGGCGATCGAACTGGCTGCCATCCCGCTTGAATGCAGTGCCGGCGTTGAAGACCTTGCCGAAGGTTTCCTGGACTGCGGTGATGTGTTCGCCAATAGCCAGCGCGCCTCCCACCTGCTCCTGCAGCCATGGAGCCGCGGACAGGTGGTCGGCATGCGCGTGGGTTTCCAGCAACCATTGCACCTGTAGGCGCTCGGCCCGCACGTAGTCCACCAACGCCGATGCGGAGGCAGTGGAGGTGCGGGCTGCGGCCATGTCGAAGTCAAGGACGCTGTCGATGATGGCGCACGCTGAAG
>NZ_JBXUHP010000028.1:0-719 GCF_057179845.1 Stenotrophomonas maltophilia group sp. SKK55 | reverse complement strand
CTGCGCGGTCATCAGCGATTCCAACAAGCCAACGACCGCCAAAGTCGCCGAAACCGGCAGCAGGATCTGGAGTGTTTCCCAGGTGAATGGCACATCCGGAATCAGGAACGACGGCAGGCTGTCAGGCAGCGCCCCCATGTCGCCTACGGTGCGTACCTGGAAGCCGAAATACATGGAAGCGGCCGTGAGAACCACGATCGCCACCAATGCCGAAGGAACGGCTTTGGTCAGCAGCGGCAGCAGGTAGATGATTGCCAGACCCACAGCACAGATCGCATACACCATCCACGGCATGCCGATGAGCTCGGGAAGCTGCGCCATGAAAATGAGAATCGCCAGTGCATTCACAAATCCGGTCACCACCGAGCGCGACACAAAGCGCATCAGCGAGCCCAACCGCAGGGCGCCGGCCAGCATCTGCAGGACGCCGGCCAGGATGGTGGCGGCAAACAGATACTGAATGCCGTGCTCGCGCACCAGCGTGACCATCACCAACGCCATGGCGCCGGTCGCAGCCGAGATCATGCCAGGGCGGCCACCGGCGATGGCGGTGATGACGGCGATGCAGAACGAGGCATACAAACCTACCTTTGGGTCGACGCCGGCGATGATGGAAAACGCGATTGCCTCAGGAATCAGGGCTAGCGCAACGACAATGCCCGACAGCAGGTCACCACGGATGTTACCGAGCCATTGCTGGCGCAGGGGATAAATTGCAG
>NZ_JBXUHP010000027.1:0-311 GCF_057179845.1 Stenotrophomonas maltophilia group sp. SKK55 | reverse complement strand
ATCAGGCCCATGCCGCCCTGCTGCATCGCCTGGCTGGTCATGCCGTCGCTGGAGGCGCCTTCGAGTAGGAACTTGTTGACCAAGGCGGTGGACCAGAACGCGGTCGAGACACGGATCACCATGTCCAGCGCGATCGATACCATCGCTGCCAGTACCGCCATCGAGAACATCGTGCCGATGCCGTAGAACAGCCATCGCTGGAACAGCTGCTTGGTCTGGTCGAACAGCAGACACAGAATGAACAAGGGACCCAGGCCGATGAACAGCGCCAGCGCGACCTCGTAGAGCAGCAACATCGCACCAGCGGTGAC
>NZ_JBXUHP010000026.1:0-2749 GCF_057179845.1 Stenotrophomonas maltophilia group sp. SKK55 | reverse complement strand
CCTGCAATCCGTAGCCCCCCGCTGTGCGCAATTAGCAAGGGACTCCGAAGCCGCATCCCTCTTCCTTCGCTTACCGAGAGCCACGCCGACATCGCCCCTCTTCGCTAAAGCGATGGCCCCCCAAGTTTTGATCCAACGCCCTGTCGCAACAGGCGACGCTTGGCCTGCTCCAGTGGTACCACCTGGGATGGGAGCACAGCCGCCGACTCCCTGACCACCAATTGGATACTGACCAGGAGGACACCTACCTTCTGCGTTGGCCGTCTGTGGCAATTGGCAGGCAATGATTCCCAGACCCAGCAGGATTACTGCACCTGAATAGACACGAATTGACTTCATCTCCGGCCTCTAGTTCGAAGCTAAGCCTTTACGGCCAGTATCAGAATTGCCCGACCCAGCTGTGGAGTTGCTGCCAGTGACTACGACATTGCTCCCAACTGAAGTCGATCCACCCGATTGACTGCCACCGCTCGTTGAAGGTTTATCCGGCGTGTAATAGCTACCCGGCGGCTGTCCATTAGGTCCCGGCGCAGCAGCAGCCGGGCTGCCATCTATCTGCGAATATGCCATGAAGCTACCCAGCGTGCCCTGGAAGAACATGGCCGCCATTGGGGGTGCAGTCAGAATCAAGGTCGTCAGGATCAATCCCATGCCGCCCTGCGGCATCGCCTGGCTGGTCATGCCGTCGCTGGAGGCACCGTCGAGCAGGAACTTGTGACCGACGCAGTCGATCAGAGCGCTGCCGAGACGCCATGTACAGCGCGATTGAGATCATCGCTGCCAGTCAGGAAGAAGTTCGCCATTATGGGCGCTGCAGCCAGCGCCACCATCGGGATGCCAGCTATCGATGCGTTAAAACGCTTCGAATTTTGGCTCTGTGCAGGCTGAGTAAACAACATCACAGCCACGTCCGCCGCGGGAATCGCACAATTTAGTAGCTACGCTTTTGGCAAGCTCTTCCGTAGCTGCAGTGCCAAAGCTAGTCCCAGGGGTTCCAGAGCTAGGAACAGCCGCCGCAGCGCACTGATTCTTATAGGTAAACGAAACTCGGCAATCACGCGCCCCTGAGCTAGCACATTCAGAAACTGCATTCTTCGCGGCATCTGATTTCTTAACCTCACCAGTGACTGTTCCCGAGGCGCCGGTAGAAGAAGTTGCAATCGCTCCCCATGTTTTTATCCAACGGCCGGTGGCACGCGGCCCTTCCGCAGCTCCGCCACCACCAGCAGGGATTGGAGCGCAGCCTGGAGCGCGGCTGTCCCCTATTGGATACTGGCCAGGAGGACATCTGCCCTCGGCAAAAGTCAAGAATGGCACTAGGCACAACAACAAAATAAAAATAGCCCTCATGAAATTCTCTTCTCAAGCTTGAAGGCAGATCGCATCCGATCAAGATGCCGAGAATCCCCCTTCAACGCGCCTACTGTCGCGGTGCGGCTGCAAAAAAATTATCTAGAAAGCCTCGAACTTTGGTTCTGTGCATGCCGAATACACGACACCACAACCCCGTCCCCCTCGAGACTGACAGAGTTCAGTAGCGACCTTCTTGGCAACATCAACAGTCTCTCCGCTCCCAAAGTTCGTACCTTGAGTGCCCGAGCTCGCAGTCGCGGCCGCCGCACACTGGTGCTTGTACGTAAAGGCGATGTCGCAATCACGTGCGCCGGTCGCCTCGCACTCAACCATTGCTGCCTTTTCAGCCTCCCTCTTCTTTACCTTCCCGACCGAAACACCTGATGCCCCAGAATTGGACATTGCGATGGCGCCCCAAGTCTTGATCCACCGGCCCGTCGCTCTGGGTCCAGCGTCTCCGCTGCTACCCGCAGGAATTGGCGCACATCCCGGTGCCCGACTGTCACCTATCGGGTACTGGCCAGGCGGGCATCGCCCTTCTGCCACAGAGGATTCAGCAACAAGAAAAAGTGCCGAAAGAACGAGTAATTTGGAAATCAACTTTCCAACTGATTTTTTTGGCATGGCTACGCACCTTCAACGGATGTCACTAATAGCACTAATCATTAGATCTGGCAGCACCTATCGTACTCGGGGCAGTTCTTGCTTCGCCGGTCGAGCTCGGAGGCATCGAGTTCCTCACCATACTTCCTGAATGAACCTCGGTCTGCCGCACGTCATTATTCGAAGGCGCTGCCGGCGTATACGAACCCGGCGGCTGGCCCTGTGGACCCGGCTGGCCCGCTGCCGATCCACCGATCTGGGAGTATGGCGCGAAACCACCCAAGGTCCCCTGGAAGAACATGGCCGCCATTGGGGGCGCAGTCAGAATCAGGGTCGTGAGGATCAGGCCCATGCCGCCCTGCTGCATCGCCTGGCTGGTCATGCCGTCGCTGGAGGCGCCTTCGAGTAGGAACTTGTTGACCAAGGCGGTGGACCAGAACGCGGTCGAGACACGGATCACCATGTCCAGCGCGATCGATACCATCGCTGCCAGTACCGCCATCGAGAACATCGTGCCGATGCCGTAGAACAGCCATCGCTGGAACAGCTGCTTGGTCTGGTCGAACAGCAGACACAGAATGAACAAGGGACCCAGGCCGATGAACAGCGCCAGCGCGACCTCGTAGAGCAGCAACATCGCACCAGCGGTGACCGCCGGGCCGCCCGTGCCCAGGCCGATGAACCACAGCGCCCGGGTCTTGTCCGCCTGCAACCCTGGATCATTCAGGATCTTGATGCCATCAATGCTCGACAGCGCCACTTGCATCCAGGCCAAGCTCTTGTCGATCTGCTC
>NZ_JBXUHP010000025.1:0-2606 GCF_057179845.1 Stenotrophomonas maltophilia group sp. SKK55 | reverse complement strand
TGTCGTAAAGCCAAGGCAACTTGAGGTTATATGGTCAAGCCGCACGGATCATTAGTATCAGTTAGCTCAATACATTGCTGTACTTACACACCTGACCTATCAACCACGTAGTCTACATGGTTCCTTCAGGGGGCTTGTGCCCCGGGAGATCTCATCTTGAGGCGCGCTTCCCGCTTAGATGCTTTCAGCGGTTATCGCTTCCGAACATAGCTACCCGGCAATGCCACTGGCGTGACAACCGGAACACCAGAGGTTCGTCCACTCCGGTCCTCTCGTACTAGGAGCAGCCCCTCTCAAATCTCCAACGCCCATGGCAGATAGGGACCGAACTGTCTCACGACGTTCTGAACCCAGCTCGCGTACCACTTTAAATGGCGAACAGCCATACCCTTGGGACCGACTACAGCCCCAGGATGTGATGAGCCGACATCGAGGTGCCAAACACCGCCGTCGATATGAACTCTTGGGCGGTATCAGCCTGTTATCCCCGGAGTACCTTTTATCCGTTGAGCGATGGCCCTTCCATACAGAACCACCGGATCACTAAGTCCTAGTTTCCTACCTGCTTGATCCGTCGATCTTGCAGTCAAGCACGCTTATGCCTTTGCACACAGTGCGCGATGTCCGACCGCGCTGAGCGTACCTTCGAGCTCCTCCGTTACTCTTTAGGAGGAGACCGCCCCAGTCAAACTACCCACCATACACGGTCCCCGACCCAGATAATGGGCCCAGGTTAGAACGTCAAGCACGACAGGGTGGTATTTCAAGGATGGCTCCACCACAGCTAGCGCCATGGTTTCATAGCCTCCCACCTATCCTACACAGACGAACTCAACGTTCAGTGTAAAGCTATAGTAAAGGTTCACGGGGTCTTTCCGTCTTGCCACGGGAACGCTGCATCTTCACAGCGATTTCAATTTCACTGAGTCTCGGGTGGAGACAGCGCCGCTGTCGTTACGCCATTCGTGCAGGTCGGAACTTACCCGACAAGGAATTTCGCTACCTTAGGACCGTTATAGTTACGGCCGCCGTTTACTGGGGCTTCGATCAAGAGCTTCGCCTTGCGGCTGACCCCATCAATTAACCTTCCAGCACCGGGCAGGCGTCACACCCTATACGTCCACTTTCGTGTTTGCAGAGTGCTGTGTTTTTGATAAACAGTCGCAGCGGCCTGGTTACTGCGACCCTCTTCAGCTATAGCTCGCACGAGCCACCAAAAAGGGTGCACCTTCTCCCGAAGTTACGGTGCCATGTTGCCTAGTTCCTTCACCCGAGTTCTCTCAAGCGCCTGAGAATTCTCATCCTACCCACCTGTGTCGGTTTACGGTACGGTCTGCGTAAGCTGAAGCTTAGGAGCTTTTCCTGGAAGCGTGGTATCAGTGACTTTGCCATAAAGGCTCGTCTCGGTGCTCGGTCTTAAAGGATCCCGGATTTGCCAAAGATCCAAACCTACCGCCTTTCCCCAGGACAACCAACGCCTGGTACACCTAACCTTCTCCGTCCCTCCATCGCACTTACGCGAGGTGCAGGAATATTAACCTGCTTCCCATCGACTACGACTTTCGTCCTCGCCTTAGGGGCCGACTCACCCTGCGCCGATTAACGTTGCGCAAGGAAACCTTGGGCTTTCGGCGTGCGGGTTTTTCACCCGCATTATCGTTACTCATGTCAGCATTCGCACTTCCGATACCTCCAGCAGACTTCTCAATCCACCTTCAACGGCTTACGGAACGCTCCTCTACCGCGCATAACAAAGTTATGCACCCCAAGCTTCGGTTCTGTGCTTAGCCCCGTTAAATCTTCCCCGCAGACCGACTCGACCAGTGAGCTATTACGCTTTCTTTAAAGGGTGGCTGCTTCTAAGCCAACCTCCTGGCTGTCTGTGCCTTTCCACATGGTTTTCCACTTAGCACAAAATTTGGGACCTTAGCTGTGGGTCTGGGTTGTTTCCCTTTTCACGACGGACGTTAGCACCCGCCGTGTGTCTCCCATACAGTCCGTCTCGGTATTCGGAGTTTGCAATGGTTTGGTAAGTCGCGATGACCCCCTAGCCATAACAGTGCTCTACCCCCGAGAGGATACATATGAGGCGCTACCTAAATAGCTTTCGAGGAGAACCAGCTATCTCCGGGTTCGATTAGCTTTTCACTCCTAATCACACCTCATCCCCTACCTTTGCAACGGGAGTGGGTTCGGGCCTCCAGTGCGTGTTACCGCACCTTCACCCTGGGCATGACTAGATCACCCGGTTTCGGGTCTACTGCCCGCGACTATGCGCCCTTATCAGACTCGGTTTCCCTTCGCCTCCCCTATACGGTTAAGCTTGCCACGAACAGTAAGTCGCTGACCCATTATACAAAAGGTACGCAGTCACTCCTTGCGGAGCTCCTACTGCTTGTACGCACACGGTTTCAGGTTCTATTTCACTCCCCTCTCCGGGGTTCTTTTCGCCTTTCCCTCACGGTACTGGTTCACTATCGGTCGGTCAGTAGTATTTAGCCTTGGAGGATGGTCCCCCCATGTTCAGACAGGGTTTCACGTGCCCCGCCCTACTCGTCTTCACTGAAATGGCCCTTTCAGATACAGGGCTATCACCTTCTATGGCC
>NZ_JBXUHP010000024.1:0-618 GCF_057179845.1 Stenotrophomonas maltophilia group sp. SKK55 | reverse complement strand
GGGGGGATTGGTTGCTTAATACTTACATAGTTACATAAGGTGTGCAACTATAGAAGCATGCTAGACTGGGCGCCTTCCCCATGGTGTTTGCATCACATCACCCGGCCAAGTTGCCCTTACCCGTGACCAGCCCCCCATTCAGCCCGTCAGACCTAGCCACGATGAAGGAGCGCGTGCCCGAAGTGGCCGAGTTGCTGCGCTTCATGGCCACTCCCTCCCGCCTGTTGCTGCTGTGCCAGCTCGCCCAAGGTGAAATGACGGTGAGCGGACTGGAGGACGCCACCGGCATCCGACAGCCGGCGCTCTCCCAGCAACTGGCCGAACTCCGCCAACGAAAGCTTGTAGCGACCCGACGGGAATCGCGGTCGATCGTCTACCGCATGGCAGACCCGCGCGTTGCAGCACTGCTGGGCGCGATGCATGGGATCTTCTGTGCGGACGATACATCAACTTGAAGTGGCCTAAGGCGTCTAGAAGGGACGGGCTAGACTCACTGACCTAGGGGAATTTAGGCCATCGGCGTAGTCTGCCCCAAAACCAATTGACCGCAGCAGGCTCGAGGTCTGCTGCGGCCTAGGGATGTTTATCAGGGATGGGGTGGATGTCTGCTTATGGCCG
>NZ_JBXUHP010000023.1:0-1860 GCF_057179845.1 Stenotrophomonas maltophilia group sp. SKK55 | reverse complement strand
TGGAGCACATCCGGTCAGCTCACCTTCCACAGCATGTATGCGGCAGTAATGAAGATCAGTACTGCAAATACCGTGTTCAGAGCTCCACGATAGTTGGCAAGCTTCGTCGAAATTGCTGCTCCTGCAGTACCGCCAGCCATCCCGGCAACGACGAACACTGCCGCGAGCTTCCAGTTGATCAGGCCTGCATGCGCGTAGTTCAGTGCGGTGGTCATGCCGAATGCGGCGACGGCGAGGAGCGAGCTTCCGACTGCGGCAATGATCGGCATTCCCGTCGCGGCCACAAGTGCGGGCACGATGAGGAAACCTCCGCCAATGCCAAAGAAGCCAGAAAGCCCACCGGCAGTGGCGCCCAGCCCAATCAGTGCGGGTGCATTGCGCCTGCCGAGCCGAGCGTCCGCGAAGCCAAGCGTGTTGCGCCTGCGAAGCATGGCGATGCCGACAATGACCATGACCACAGCAAACAGAGCCAGCAGTCTCTTGCCGTCGAACGCCTTGCCCAAGCTGGAACCCAGGTAGGCGCCCGCGATCCCCGCCAAGGCGAAGACCGAGGCACAGGGCCAGCGAACATTCCCTTTACGGGCATGCATCACCAGATTCGACACCGCATTGACCGCCACTGCCAGGGCGCTGGTGCCGATAGCCACATGCGGATCTTCCACCCCGACCACGTAGAGCATCAGTGGTACCGCAAGGATGGATCCGCCCCCACCAACCACGCCAAGGACGAAGCCGACCAGGACGCCAGACAGGCCGCCCAGCACCCACTGCAGCATAGATAGCGTTTCCATATGTCAGTCGGCGGACGCCGGACCTTGCTGCAGCCGTGTTGCGATGGAGGAAAGGTCGTAGCCTGCGTCCGAAGCAACAGACAGGACGTCAGCAAATGCCGCTCCATTGTGAACGACTTCCGACAGCGCCCACAGCATCGCAGCACGGGTGCCGGTTCTGCAGTACGCGACAACAGGGCGTGGCAGCGCGTCGATCAACTTGGCAAAGGTATGCACCTGATCATCGGTAATAACACCAGGCACTACCGGAAGATAGGCAAACTGCATGCCCGCCTGGTCGCAGGCAGCCTGCAGCGCATGGTGACTGGGCTGCTCCGGCTGTTCGTCGTCGGGCCGGTTGCAGATCACGCTCGCAAAGGCCTGCTCCTTCAGGGCTTCAATGTCCTTTGGCAGGAGCTGACCGGACACCTTGAGGCTGGCAGAGAGTGGCTTGAGGTTCATGGTTGTCCCGTAGTTGCGGTGGGGCGATGAATGAGGCCATGCAGGAGCACGCCAGCGATCATTGCCGTGGCAAAGATGATCGCGAAGGGCTGGCCGGTTCCCAGCAACGCGATGGCCGGGCCGGGACACACTCCGGCCAGTCCCCAACCCAGGCCGAATATCGCCGCACCGATGACCAGGCGCCGATCGATGATGCGAAGGGTGGGAATGTGCAGCGATGCGGCAAGCAGTGGTGTTCCTCGGGCGCGTATCCACAGGTAGGCTGCGCCGGAAGGAATCAGTGCGCCCAGCATGACCAGCGCCAGGGAGGGGTCCCAGGCGTCGCTCACATCCAGGAAAGCAAGCACGCGGGCTGGGTTGGCCATATCGGATACGACCAGGCCCAATCCGAAGAGTGCGCCGCACAGGAACGCGGCAAGACGGATCATGCCGGGCCTCCGGTCGCAATCTGTACCAGGGTTGCCGTGGCCATGCCCACGAGCATGAACACGCAGGTCGCCACCACCGAACGCGGCGATGCCCGGCCTAGTCCGCAGACACCGTGCCCACTGGTACAGCCAGCGCCAAGGCGAGTTCCGTAACCCACCAGCAGTCCGGCAATCACCAATACCACTGCTCCGTTTGCGGA
>NZ_JBXUHP010000022.1:0-1253 GCF_057179845.1 Stenotrophomonas maltophilia group sp. SKK55 | reverse complement strand
TGATCTGGCCCCCCGTCAGCGGACGCCAAGAAGCGATACTTTGATCGCACTTGGAGGTCCCTTATGTCCCGTATCACCCGTCGTAGCTACACCGATGAGTTCAAGCACCAAGCCGTGGAGTTGGCCGAGTCGCTCGGACCTGCCGCAGCGGCCCGTCAGCTGGAGATGTCGGTCAAGACGCTGGCAAATTGGCTTGACGCGGTCCGTGCTGGCCGGTCGTTGACCTCTGAGGCTCGCAGGCCAGCCACCGACCTGGAAAGCGAGATCAGCCGCCTTCGGGCCGAGAACGCCAATCTGAAGATGGAGCGGGAAATCCTAAAAAAAGCGGCGGCGTTCTTTGCCAGAGAGTCCAAGTGAGGTACGCCTTCGTCGCCAGTCAAAGGACTCACTACCCGACCAGGTTGCTGTGTCGGGTTCTTGGGGTTTCTGTCTCTGGATTCCATGACTACCTGCGCCGGCAGTGTGCCCAAACGTGCGATGTCGATTCGGCCCTCCGTACCGAGCTTCGGGCCATTCATGTGACCAGCAAGCGCAGTTATGGGCGACGTCGGCTGGTCAGGGCCTTACGAGCCAGGAATCATCCAGTCGGCCACAAGCGCGTGGCACGGTTAATGGCCGAGGAGCGAATCCAGGGCAAGACCAAAGGCCGATTCCGACCCAAATCCTCCGGCGGATCATCTCAGCTCGCCCCCAACCTGCTGGATCGGCAATTTGCCCCCGGAACCGGACCGACGGCCTGGGTCGGGGATATCACGTATGTCCCCACCCGCCAGGGATGGCTGCATCTGGCCGTGGTCATCAGCGTCCAGACCCGGCAGGTGCTGGGCTACAGTGTTTCCAAGCGTCTGACTGAAGAGCTGGTGGTGAAAGCATTTGCCAATGCTTGGGCTCTGCATCCACAACGACCCGGCCTGATCTTCCATTCAGATCGTGGTGGGCAGTACTGGGGGAACCAGTTTCGCCAGCTGCTGCAGTCCCATGAGGTGGTCCAAAGCATGAGCCGGCCTGGCAATTGCTGGGACAACGCGGTGGCCGAGAGCTTCTTTGCCACGCTCAAGACAGAAGAGGCTGCCGAGCCTTACGCCAGTAGAGAACAAGCCAGCCAGTCCATCGCTGCTTACATCCACGGCTTCTACAATCCAGCCCGGCTACACTCGGCGCTGGGCTACCACTCGCCTAACAACTACGCCCGGCAGCTCCGGGCTGCCGCCTGAAACGGCTTCATGGCGTCCGTTTTCAGGGGGCCAGATCAG
>NZ_JBXUHP010000021.1:0-328 GCF_057179845.1 Stenotrophomonas maltophilia group sp. SKK55 | reverse complement strand
TCGGCAAGAATGCTGCGCGCCGAGTTGCCTGTGCAAAGGAACAGAACATTCAGGGGACGCATGTCATCGCAACCATTTATCTAGAATAATCGAAGTATTGCCTTGCCATATGTCAACTCGATGACTGCCGAAAAGGAAGCGGGCACCCCTCGGTGCCCGCTTCGCTCATCTGTTCAATGGCCCGACGACCGTGTGGCGCCTGGCGTACGATGCTTTCCCAAGCGGTCTACCAAGGTCTCACTTGCATCGTTGAGACCGAACACCTCAACGGTCGCGCCGTGCTCGCGCAGCTTCATCACTACCCGGTCGAGCGCATCAACGGCGGTCA
>NZ_JBXUHP010000020.1:0-1860 GCF_057179845.1 Stenotrophomonas maltophilia group sp. SKK55 | reverse complement strand
TGGAGCACATCCGGTCAGCTCACCTTCCACAGCATGTATGCGGCAGTAATGAAGATCAGTACTGCAAATACCGTGTTCAGAGCTCCACGATAGTTGGCCAGCTTCGTCGAAGTTGCTGCACCTGCAATACCGCCAGCCACGCCGGCAACGACGAAAACTGCCGCGAGCTTCCAGTTGACCAGACCTGTACGCGCGTAGTTCAGTGCGGTGGTCATGCCAAATGCGGCGACGGCGACGAGCGAGCTTCCGACTGCGGCGATCATCGGCATGCCCGTCGCGGCCACCAGTGCGGGCACGATGAGAAAGCCTCCGCCAATGCCAAAGAAGCCAGAAAGCCCGCCGGCGGTGGCGCCCAGCCCAATCAGCGCGGGCGCGTTGCCTCTGCCGAGCCGAGCGTCCGTGAGTCCAGGCGTGTTGCGCCTGCGAAGCATGGCGATGCCGACAACGATCATAGCCACAGCAAACAGCGCCAACAGGCTCCTGCCGTCGAACGCCTTGCCCAAGCTGGAACCCAGGTATGCGCCCGCGATCCCCGCCAGAGCGAAGACCGAGGCACAAGGCCAGCGAACGTTCCCTCTACGGGCATGTATCACCAGATTCGACACCGCATTGACCGCTACTGCCAGGGCGCTGGTGCCGATAGCCACATGCGGATCTCCCACTCCGACCACGTAGAGCATCAGTGGTACCGCCAGGATGGATCCGCCCCCACCGACCACGCCCAGGACGAAACCGACCAGGACGCCAGACAGGCCGCCCAGAACCAACTGCAGCAGAGATAGCGCTTCCATATGTCAGTCGCCGGACGCCGGGCCTTGCTGCAGCCGTGTTGCGATGGAAGAAAGGTCATAGCCTGCATCCGAAGCAACAGACAGGACGTGGTCAAACGCCGCTCCATTGTGAACGACTTCCGACAGCGCCCAAAGCATCGCAGCACGGGTGCCGGTTCTGCAGTACGCGGCAACAGGGCTTGGCAGCGCTTCGATCAACTTGGCAAAGGTATGCACCTGATCATCGGTAATGACGCCAGGCAGCGCAGGAAGATAGGCAAACTGCATGCCCGCCTGGTGGCAGGCGGCCTGCAGCGCATGGTGACTGGGCTGCTCCGGCTGTTCATCGTCGGGGCGGTTGCAGATCACGCTCGCAAAGCCCTGCTCCTTCAGGGCTTCAATGTCCTTTGGCAGGAGCTGGCCGGACACCTTGAGGCTAGCGGAGAGTGGCTTGAGGTTCATGGTTTTCCCGTAGTTGCAGTGGGGCGGTGAATGAGGCCATGCAGGAGCACGCCAGCGATCATTGCCGTGGCGAAGATGATCGCGAAGGGCTGGCCGGTTCCCAGCAACGCGATGGCTGGGCCGGGACATAGTCCGGCCAGACCCCAACCCAGGCCGAATATCGCCGCACCGATCACCAGGCGCCGATCGATGATGCGATGGGTGGGAATGTGCAGCGATACGGCAAGCAGCGGCGTTCTGCGGGCGCGTATCCACAGGTAGGCTGCGCCGGAAGGGATCAGTGCGCCCAGCATGACCAGCGCCAGGGAGGGGTCCCAGGCGTCGCTCACATCAAGGAAAGCAAGCACGCGGGCTGGGTTGGCCATACCGGATACGACCAGTCCCAGTCCGAAGAGTGCGCCGCACAGGAACGCGGCGAGACGGATCATGCCGTGCCCCCCGCCACAATCCGTACCAGGGTCGCCGTGGCCATGCCCATGAGCATGAACACGCAGGTAGCCACCACCGACCGCGACGATCCCCTGCCCAGGCCGCAGACACCGTGCCCACTGGTACAGCCAGCGCCAAGGCGAGTTCCGTAACCCACCAGCAGTCCGGCAATCACCAATACCACTGCTCCGTTTGCGGA
>NZ_JBXUHP010000019.1:0-1582 GCF_057179845.1 Stenotrophomonas maltophilia group sp. SKK55 | reverse complement strand
GGATCTCTATGGAGGTTATCCTCAGAAGCATCTGCAGCCAGCGAAGTTCCCGCCAACGCGGCAGCGACAATGAAGGGAATTGATCTCACGGTTATGCGTCTTGCCTCCCTGATCTGCTACGGAAAGCGCTTGAGTCTAACGTCGATTCATCCAATGCCTCAAACTGGCGATCTCAAAGAACTCTTGGCAACGCCACAGCAATCACTCACGGCGCGTCTTTAGTCCTCAGGTCCATATGCCACGTGAAAATCATGTGTAGTGAGAGAGTAGCTAACACGATCCACTTTTTAGTAGTCGATCCTGAGATTGAGCGACTCATAGTGGACATGGAGTGACACGCAATGTCATTTGAGAATAGGCTAGGGCCTCGACATCGGGGAAGAATTCATGACTATTGATATCAGCGGCCTTTCTGCCAAGGAACTTCGCTCACTGATTGCTCAGGCGGAGAAGCAGCAGTCCAAGGTGCTGTCACGCCCTAAGGCCACAGCGATGCGCGCCAAGATCAACAAGTACGTCAAGGATCATGGATACACGATAGAGGAACTCTACGGCGCTTCAGTGATCGTGCCCTCCGAAACCGCCAAGAAGCGAGGTGATCGGAGGCCTGCCAAATCGACAGTGTCCAAGATCGCTCCCAAGTACCGCAATCCTGCAGTGCGCGGCCAGACGTGGTCCGGTCGAGGGCGGCAACCGCGATGGATAGCCGAGCTGGTAGCAAGTGGAAAATCACTGAATGACTTCCTGATCAAGTAGTGATAGCGAGGTAGCCGCACACCGGTACCGCAGCAAGTCCTGAGAATCATTAGTCATCAGATCGAACAGGATGCTGGTGCGCGGATTGCCCTGCCAGGTAGGCGATCAAAGATTTCAGCTAGTCGCAGTTGATGTGACAGCGGGCGAACAGCAGGCGCTCCCCCTTGCCTTTGGGGAGTGGGCTCGGGCAGCAATGATTGCAGTATCCACTTCTGGCCGACAGCTGCCCTCCGATCTGGCAGGATCCGCTTCCTAGCGGGGATTCGACGCTGCCCGGTCTCGCCGCGCTCGCAGATCCGGGTCATCATCGAACATTCCAACCGCATGGCGGCGCGCGTAGCCGAACTGGTGCAGCGCCAACGCGACCTGACCCATGCGATTAACCTGCCCAGGCGGCCAGCAGGCCAAGCCAGCCGGCGCGGGCCAAGCCCAGCAACACCCCAACCTGGCTGCTGGCTGGGCCTGGAAGCAACTGGCACAAGGCCACCAGATCCGAGTAGCTACGGTCCGTCAGCCACCGGCGGCGCTCGACAAACTCGAGGCGGAAGTAGCTCAGATGGGCAATCGGGCCACCGAACGAGGTCAGTCCCAGTCATAGGAACACCAGAAAGTCACGCCACGCACTTTCGCTTTTTGCGGGATGGAGCGTCGGCATGGGGCAGGATCTCCGGTTGTTCTCAAAGGCGGCCAGCCCGGCCCAGCACCCAGATTAGGTCGCCGGGCCTCCCCTGTGCTCGGCCACCAACTCTCCATCTTCCTTCCGGAATGGTCCGGGAAGCTTCGGCAGGATATCCAGCACCAGTTCGGAAGGCCGGCACAGGCGCGT